>NZ_JAVBRQ010000033.1:0-90923 GCF_031547805.1 Desulfobulbus sp. | reverse complement strand
AGCCTTTTCTTTTTGATATCATTAGGTATTTTCGCAAATCCAATGTATCGGAAAGCAAAAGGCTTTTCACGTTAAAACGACATTATTTCAAAAGGTTGAGCGTCAATTCTTCCTGGGCTACGGCAAAACCGAAACTTGAGACGACATTAAACGGTCCACGAAATAGGAGGACAACGGTAAAACACGATGCAATCGAATGTTTCAGTTGACCAATTACCCAGATGATATTTGTACGCAAATTTTATTATAAAAAGCAGGGAGCAATTCCTGCACAGCTGCGCGATGGAGATGGACTGGCGGCAGAGCGAGCAACCGACTCTTGTATTTTTCGCAACACAACATTATTATTCTGTGATTTTTTTTAAAGGTGTATTCGCAGGCAGCATGGAGAAACCCCTTTCACCATATCACAGAGAAGGCATGACAATGATTACAATGTATACTGCTCGCACATCAGAGATTGATGAAATTAACGATGCTATCAGTGAGATAAAAAGCCAAATCGATTTTTCATCGTTGAAAAAAAATTCAGGCGGGTTGATATTCTGCCATATTGATTTTGTTTCAAGCGGAGTAGTTGCAGCTCTTTGCAAAGAATTACCTTTTAATATTATCGGAATGACATCCATGGCCACTGCAGATGAACATGGATACAGCCTTTATGATCTCAATCTTACCGTTCTCACCAGCGATGAAGTCGTATTTGAAGTCGGAATTACCAATGGAATTAATGAAAATAATTATTCAATCGAAGTTGATCAATTATACAAACAAATACGAAGCAGGGTTACAAGCGATCCATCGATGATCTTTTCCTTTATGCCCTATATTCGGGAAGTGTCTGGCTATGAAGTGGTGGCTGCCATGGATGAAGCCTGTCACGGTATACCGATATGGGGATCCATCACAAACAACATTGATTTCAATTACGAAACGGTACAGACAATTTGCAACGGTAAAAATCTGAGAAACGGCGTAGCCATGATGTTTTTAAATGGTCCTATTGAGCCGAGATTTATTGTTTCCTCTATACCAGAATGCAACATTGCAAATAAACGTGCCATTATTACCAAAAGCAACGGAGCAATTTTACACGAAATAAATGATTTACCCGTGTTGGAATATTTAGCTAATGTTGGATTGATAATAAACAAGGAAAATATTACGACCACACCGATGATGATATACTATGACGATGCAGATGTTCCAGTAGCGCTTGGATTTTACACGATGTTTGAGGACGGTACGCTTTTAACAGGAGGGAAAATGCCTGTGGGCACCTCGGTTGCCGTGGGAAGCATTGATGCGCAAGGTATCACTGAATCATCAGAAATTGGATTGAAGCAGATATTGGATTGCAAAGATCGGCAAGCAACTTTACTCCTACCATGTGTCACACGTTACATCATGCTTGCTCCCGAACAAGAAAAAGAACTACGACTGATAAAAGAAAAACTAGCAGTCAGTGGAAAACCCTTTATGATGGGGTATTCAGGCGGTGAAATTTGCCCCATGCCTGGTCAGGACGGAAAACTTCGCAATCGCTTTCATAATTATACATTTTGCGCTTGCGTTCTATAATACGTTTTTTTCGATAGAAGGTGATTGATTGGACGAAACTGATTCCGGCAAACACGACGAAACGATTGACACAAAAGCCAGGCTAGTACAGCTTGAGCGTGAAAACAGAAAGCTTCGTCGTGAAATTGTTCATTTACAACATGCCATCGCTCAAGAGAAAATTGCAAGTGTCACAATTTTAAACCAACAAAAGGCAAGCACTTTTATTCAACGGGAGAGAGAACGGTACCTGGCGCTTTTACTTGCCAATTCTCCCAGCATCATTCTCTTTTTAGGACAAACAGGGCGCGTCGAATTTTGCACAGAATATTTCATAGCCAAAGCAAGATATCAGACTGCGGCAGATGTCCTGGGGCATACTTTGGCAGAAGTTCTTTCTCCTTTTCTTGATACCATCTCCTGTGAAGAATTGTTGGCGCAAAATCGCAATGTAATGCAGACAAATGCTCCACTTTCTGTCGATGTGACATTTTGCTTCAACCAAGACGGCACAACGGAAGAGTTTGCAGGCTTGCTCGTTCCCATGAAAGACGAACAGCAGCATAACAATGGCATCATGTTGCTGTTTCATGATGTAACCGACCTCAAGCAATCACGCGAGGAAGCATTGGCCGCCAGCCAAGCCAAAAGTGCCTTCCTTTCCAACATGAGCCATGAGATCCGTACCCCAATGAATGCAATCATTGGGATGACGGCCATAGGAAAGAATGAAAAGAACTTGGAACGCAAGGATTATGCCTTTAATAAGATCGAAATTGCTTCATCGCACCTGCTCGGTGTTATAAACGATATTCTGGATATATCAAAAATTGAATCCGGAAAAATGGAGCTATCGTGTATAGTCTTTAATTTTAACCAAATGCTTGACAGGGTAACGAGCGTTATCGCACCTAAAATCAGCGAGAAACAGCAGTATTTTTCCGTTGAAGTTGATAAAGAAATTCCCAACGCATTACTTGGCGATGATCAGCGTTTGGCACAGGTAATTACCAATATCTTATCGAATTCAACAAAATTTACGCCAAAAAACGGCAGTATCATATTTAACGCCAAGCTACTGAGCATGGAAAACAATGCATACGTTATCCAAATGCATGTAAAAGACTCCGGTATAGGGATGTCTAGACAGGAGCAGGGAAAATTATTCAATATTTTTCAACAAGCAGACGCAGGGACAACTCGAAAATATGGCGGAACCGGTTTGGGTTTGGCCATTTCAAAACGAATATTGGAGCTGATGGGTGGAGATATTTGGGTGGAGTCCGAACCTGGGGAAGGAACAAGTTTTTTCTTTACAGCACGCCTTGAAATTCCTGAAGATAACGCGTTAACAACGAATATTGGGCAGAACTACTCGTACGTATCAAATGAAATAAATGAATATAACGGGTGCTTTTCAGATAAGACTATACTCCTTGTTGACGATGTGGAGCTCAATCTTGAGATTGCAACTACACTACTCGAACAAACAAACATTACGATAGATACGGCAAGAAACGGCAAGGAAGCAGTTGAAGCATTCGCCGCAAATCCAAATCGATACGATTTAATTCTCATGGATATACAAATGCCGGATATCGATGGATTACAAGCAACAAAAATGATTCGAGCACTCAAAACACCTCAAGCTGAAACGATACCCATCATAGCCATGACCGCGAATGTGTTCAAAGAAGATATAGAAAAATGCGTGGCATCAGGCATGAATGATCATTTAGGAAAACCCATAATGATGGATGAAGTCATGAAGATGCTGTCGCAGTACTTAAAACCATAACATGCAACAATCTCCCCACTATCAACGAAATAACACTTTACTCCTCACATCTCCCGCGACGAGCACAGTATAGTGTTGCCGTAAAGAGTATATTCGCAGCCACCGCGATCCGGTTGGATCTCTGCCTTGCTTGAGACTGCAAACTACGCGAAAAAGAAATGAAGGTGGGCCAGGTGCCCCAGATTCAAGACTTGAGCCGGTCCGGCGACCGAGGCACAGAAGGAGGGTCCTTAAGTCCCTCCTTTTCTTATGGCGGAGAAAATGAACAATGAAAAAGCGACGGCGCGGTTTCAGGAAAGCGGATTGATCTCCTGCTTGAGCAGGCAGCAGGAAATGCGATGGATCGGGCTGCCGTCCGGATGGTACTGGATGTTGTCGGGCTGGAGCAGTTTGTTCATGACGCAGCCTTCAGGGATGTCGAGAGGAAAGAACCGGTCCTCGGTGAGGCCTTCCCGGTAAACGAGCCGGCCATCCTCGATCAAATGGCTGTGGATGGGGTGGTCTTCGCACAGGGGGCATCGGTACACCCGGCCATTGGGAAAAACAAAGAAATTGTCGGCCACGACCCCGGCGCACTGAAAGGTTTCCTCCGGATCGAGATACACCTTGGGATAGATGACGTGGATACCCAGGCTGGCCGCAGCTGCGGCCACTTCGGGCACGATGGCCAGCCACTGCTCGGGCGCGACCTGCCAGGCGTCCCCGGCCGCCGGCTTGTTGACCGCCGGGTTGCCGCGCAAGCCGATCACCTGGATAAAGAAGCGGCGGATGCCCAACTCGACCAGCAAGCCAGGCATGCGGTGCAGATGGTCGATATTGAGGCTGGACACGGTATAGATCAAACTGGTGTTGAAGCCGTGGGCCACAGCCCGGCGGATATTCTCGGTGCAAACCGCGAATACCCCTTCCCCTCGGATCGGATCGTTGATCGCCGCTTCCGGCCCGTCGAGACTGAAGCTCAAGTAATCCAGCTCCCGGGGGCTAACCCGGTCGAGCAGGTCGTGGAAAAGATAGCCGTTGGTATCCACGGTCACCGCATACCGCATCGACTTGGCGGCCCTGATGATGGCTGCCAAGTCGGGGTGCAGGGTGGGTTCACCGCCCAAAAGGATAAGATTGGTCTGCCGCTCGGGCCGGGCAAACAGCTTCAGCCATTGGCAAACGGTCGCCAGCGGTAAGGTGGCTGTGCCGTGTTGAGCAGGGTTGATGTAGCAATGGCGGCAGGCCAGGTTGCAGGCGGTGAGGATATGGAAGAAGATGTTGCGCTCGCCCGGCTGGAAGCCCACGGTGCGGGCGGTCGGCAGGGCGGTCACGGGGTCACCTCGGTGGTCTGGGCCAGGGTGTAGCGAGCCAGCAGGCTGTCCTGCCAATAGGTGCCGGTGCGGAAAAATTGCTGGAACAGCCGCAAGCTCTCCTCGCGCAGCACCCGGTCGAGCAGGTGGACCCGCATCTGGGCGTACAGGGTGTTGAGCATGTACAGGGGCAGGTTGGCGCCGCCTCCCATCACGTCTTCATAGGCCCAGACAAAGGTGCGGATACCGGAAAGCAGCATGGTGGCATAGCACATCAGGCAGGGCTCCAAGGTCGAGTAGACCGTTACCGTGCCGAGATCCAGGCCCGGCTGGTCGGCGACCAGTCGCCGCAAGGTGACCACCTCGGCATGGTCGAGCTCGTTCCGGCTCCCCTCGGCGCTATTGCGCCGCCGCCCCTGGGCCACAATCCGTCCGCCGGCGACCATGACGCATCCCACCGGAAATTCCCCGGCGGCCAAGGCCTGGCGGGCCTCATCCAAGGCCACTCGCATCCACCGTTCGTGTTCGCTCATCATCTGACCAGATCCCACAATAAAGAAAAAGCGCGCCCATGTGGCTGGCCTTCAGCTATACCACGGGGCCGGACGGCTGTCAAAACTAGAGCGACCGGCTGAACCCGAGGATATTCTTGTCGACGGCTACGCCTGTTTCCGGCTGTACCCAATCGTGGCCGCGATCGATAAAGGGCAGATACACCAGCCGGATCGCCACCTCGGCCAGCCGGACTTGCGGCAGCAGGGGAAAAATTCGGCGCGGGCTGGCGGTGGCCGCGGCAAGTATCAGCTTGACCGCCTGGCGGGCCTCGGAGGACGGCAAGGTCACCGGGAACTGGTTCGGTCGTACCTTTGCCGGGACAGGCGCCAGCCGCCATTGCCCCAAGGTGGCCTGGCGGCCGGCTTGGAGAAAGACTTTCGGTCGCAGCCGAATCGCCGGAACCCACACGCTCATGGCTTTGTCCCCCCACTGCGGTCGGGGCAGGAACGGCTGATTGCTGCGGACGACAAAATCGGCAAAACTCGCAATGCGCAGGGCCGGAATTTGGGCGGATACCTGCCAGAACGGCAAAAACAGTGCGGCCCCCTCCTTGGTCGGCTGCATCTGCCACTCCATTCTGCTCAGACCGGTGGAGCCGACCTCCCAGGCAGAGGCACAAGTGGCGCAGGTCATCACCCGGCAATCGCCGGTTCCCTCCAGACCGGCACCGCATTGGGGGCAGAGGGTCGCCTCGAACCGAATCCGCCATCCATCGGCAAACGGTCTGCCGTCCAGGCTGCCATCGGCGGTGTCGGCAAGCCCGATCAGCCGGTTGCCGTTCACACCGTCATAGATCCCCTGCTTCTTGATCACCAGCGGCAGATAGATATAGCTGAGATGTTCGCCGATATAGGCGCGGTGATAAAAGATCCCGCCTGCCGGCGGTGCAAAATTGCCGACCGCCGCCGCTTTTTCGACAATGGCGCCGGCCTTCAAGGTTTGAGGCAGGAAAAGGTTGCCTGCCTCGGGGATGACCCGGATCAGGGGCATGGCCTGGGGCCGCAGCCCCAGCGAAGGCGGCAGACCGGGGGAGGGGTTGGCCGCCTGGGTGGTATCGACCACCCGGTGTTCGATGGTTTCCGAGGACACCAGATAAATGGTGCCCTTGAACCGGAGATACGGAGCCAACAGCAGGCCGGTGGAGGATGCCTTGCCGGCCATGGGCAGGACATAGCGAAACGGGCCGCCGCATTGGAGCAGACTCCTGATGCCGCAATAACTGCAGGTCAGGATGTGGTCGGTTTCGACGAACTCGACTCCGGCCCCGCATTGGGGGCAGCTCTGTTCGATCCGGATGGTCATTGCCGCCCGCCCGCATCCGAGATCCCCGGACGGGCCGGGTTGCTATCCGAGCCGTTCACCGCAGCGGTTGCAAAACAAGGAACCGGGCAGGTTGTCGGCGCGGCAATGGGGGCAGGATTGCTCGCGCGCCCGCTCGTCCACCGAATGGCCGCACAGTGGACAGAATTTGGCACCCGGCATCAGGTTGTTGCCGCAGTTGGCGCAGTGTTGGTTGATGATTTGCTGGTGGCCGCAAAAAGGACAAAAGCGGGCTGTGGCCGGAATCGCGTTGTCGCATTCCTCGCAAGCCACTTCCCGGACCGCCTCCTTCCGGCCGGCATTCGTTTGGAGGCCGGCGAACATGGCCGGCATCATCATCCCCAACCCCAACCCCAGTCCGGCCCCGGCCTCGCCGCCGGCAGACGCCGCCTTTTCCATGGCCATGGCTGCCTTCATCCGGACAAATCTGTCCATGTCCTTGATCACGCTCATCCGTGACCGGTCGTCGATGGCCTGCTGCACCTCGGCCGGCGGCGTGATCGAGGTCACGTACAAACCGGCCAGGGACAGGCCGAGCCGGGAGAAATCGCGGGCCAGGCTCTTTTCCAGCCCTTCGGCGATATCGTCGAACCGGCCGGGCAGGTCGAACAAGGTGGTGAGATGCTCGCCCAGGTAATCGTTGAAGCGGGAGACGATCATCTGGCGCAGGTATTCCTCGACCTGTTCGGTGGTGTACCGGCCCATGGTGCCGGCCAGGGTATTGATCAGGAGCAGCGGCTGGGCCACCCGGATGCTGAACACCCCGTGGGCGCGAAGGCGGACCAGGCCCAACTCGGCGTCGCGAAACGCCACCGGATCGCTGGTGCCCCATTTGAGATCGGGAAAGATCTTGAGGTTGACGAAAAACACCTCGGCCCGAAGTGGGCTGATCATGCCCCAGGGTGCGGAAAGGAGCTTGGTCAGGATCGGGATGTTGCCGGTTTTGAGGGTGTGGCGGCCCGGTCCGTAGGCATCGCAGGCCTTACCCTTGTAAAACAGGATGGCAGCCTGGCTTTCGCGCACCGTCAGCTGCGCCCCGTACTTGATCTCTCCCGATCCTTGCTCGGGCAGGCGGTGCAGCAGCTCCTGGCCGCTCTCGTCGAACCATTCCAGCGCTTCCAGCAAAATGACGTTATTGAAGCCCATAAACTTCTTCTCCCGAAAAGATTGTAGCAATCACTGGGAATAGTATAGTGGCAGCGAAAGTGAACCCAAAGGAAAAATACGTCCGGGATGCAGACGGCATCCGCCCTGATTTTGGGCAGGCACGCCCGCTTGCCCCGGCCCTCAGGCCAAGGAGATGCAGCCATGATTCCCTTCGAACAGCAATGGACCGTGGAATCGGCCATGCATGTTATGCAGCACCCAACCGTGGACAGCGAACTCTGGGCCTCGGCGGTCGAGTGGCTCCTGCTGCACGGGCCGCCGGAGATCCGCGCCCTGCTCCACCAGGCCAGTACCCATGCCACCAAGGTCCAATTTCCCGAACTCAGGCCGCGACGCTTCACCTCCGATGGCAGCCCTTGCTACGACCTGGCCGAACTGGCGCGTACCCTTGGCATCTCCGAGGAGGAGGCCAGGCAGCAACTCGTGGAAAAGGAACGGCAGCATGGCGTTCAACACGGCTTTACCGACGACGACACCACTGCCCTGCAGTAGCCGCGGCCTGGCCCGGCAAGCCGTTTTGCGTCGTAAACGCCGCCTTTCTACCAACCGGAGGTAACGTTCCGGTAGGCAATGAGCTCGAAAAGCCGTTTATGCGGGTCGATCTGGATATGGTAATAGCAATCCTGGGGCATGTAGATGTAGGGAATCTCCTCTTCCTGGCGTGACAGGAAACTGGAGAGAATCATGCGGTTCACCGCCCGGTGGCCGACAATCATGATATTCTCGTCGTAGTTGTTGAGAAAAAAGACCTTTTTCAAACCCCGGTGCACCCGTTCCTCCATGGTCTTGTAGCCCTCTCCTCCGGGATAGACATAGCGATACTTGTTCGGCCCCCGCGCCTTGGCCACGTGCGGCATCTTCTGGCGGATTTCCTCGTAGGTCATCCCTTCGCAGACCCCGGCATGGATTTCGTTGAATTCCGGCAGGGCAATGATCGAACAGGGATCCTGGCGTTCGGCGATCGGCGACGCCGTCTGCAGGGTCCTGGTGTAATTGCTGGTGAAAATGATGGGGATACGGACAGTGGCGAAATGCTCGGCCAGGGCCTTGGCCTGCTCCAGACCCTTGTCGGTAAGTTCGGAATCGCCGCCGATGCGGTCCTCGCGATTGTAGACGGTTTCGCCGTGGCGGACCAAAAAGAGGTTGCGCACCACCCTGGTGGTGATGATGTCGCGGATCCGGTCGTAGTAGGGCAGCACCTCGGTGATCTGTTCCTGGAGGATGCAGCTGTCGAAGGAATCCACCAGAATGCGGTTAGGTTCGGTATCGAGCGGTTCGGAGATCGACTCGTAGTAGGCGATCCGCTTGACAAAACTTTCCAAGGCCTTTTCCGGGGGCAGGTGCCTGAACTCCTTCAGCCGGGCCTTGCGTTCCAAATTGGCTTCCAAGGCCTCCTCGTCGGCATTGAGGCACTCGAGGTAGCAGAGCGGCACTCCGGGAAAGGCAGCGGCGATGGTCTGTCGCCGCTCCCGGGTGACATTGCTGGCATCCATGATCGCCACCTCGCCCCCGTCGGCCAAAAAAGTTTGGGCCTTTTCGATATTCATCCGCGAAATCTGTTCGCGCATCTCGCGGCCCTGGACATTGGCCGGCGAAAAAAACTCCGAGGAGGAGGTGTTGGAATTGGTGTCGAGCTGTCGCCGCAGTTCGCCGTTGTTGAAAATGCGCACCCTGATCCCATCCAGTTCCAACGTGCGGCCCAGTTTGCGCGCCATGGTCGATTTACCGCGCGCCGGCAGTCCCACCATCACGATGACCAATTTTCGTCCCATAGCTTCTCCTTCCGGCAAGCTCCTCACCGGTGACATCGGGTTGATTGAATCGTTTAATTCTACGGAATTCTGTAAAAAAATACAGGGAAAAGTGAACGACACCGGGCTCGACCGATAGAGGTCGGCTCTCTGAGACAAGACAGCAGTGGCACGCCCATACAGATGTTACCGATAGGTAGCAATCGGCCGCTGAATGTGGTATCTTAGAATCCTTCAAGGCTTGCACAGCCGCGCAATGTACGCCCCGCTCATCTTAACCACCCGACAATGCCATGACGCTGAAAGGAAAATTCATCCTCGCGGTGGTCACCATCCTGCTTTTTTCCTACGGGGCGCTGCTCGTCTACATTTCCGATCTGCAAAACCGGCTGATCATCGGCCAGGCCGAACAACAGGCCCGCATGCTCTACAAACAAATCTTGCTCACCCGGCAATGGGTGGCCGATCATCAGGGCCTGTTTCTGATGCAGTCGGCAACGACCCGGCCCAATGCCTTTCTCCATGAGCCGGTGATGACCACCGAAAACGGCCTGATCCTGGTCAAGCGCAATCCGGCCATGGTGACCCGGGAACTTTCCGAGTATGCGGCCAAAACCGGGATGGGCTGGTTCCGGGTGACCAGTTTGCGGCCGGTCAATCCCGACAACGCCCCGGACGCGTTTGAACGGGACAGCCTGATCAGTTTCATCCAGGGCACGGGCGAACGGCTGGCCCTTGAACGCCAGCCAGGCGGCCCGGTGCTCCGCTACACCGCGCCGCTGGTGACCGAGACCTCCTGCCTGACTTGCCACAGCGAGCACGGCTACCGCCCGGGCGACATCCGGGGCGCGCTTTCCATCACCATCCCCATCACCTGGGCCGCTGCCGTCATTCACGACAACAACCGCACCCTGCTTTTGCTGGGTCTGTTCTCCGTACTGGCGGCCGCCCTGGTCATGCTCCTGCTGTTCAACCGCCTGGTCGCCCGGCCGATCCGCCAACTTGCCTCGGCCATGGCCGCCTTTCCCGACCGGCAGGTCGAATCGCTCGAGCTGCCGGTCAGCCAAGATGAAATCGGCAGTCTCGGCGTCTGTTTCAAGGCCCTTTGCCAGCGCTTGACCATTTCCCAGCAGGCCCTGGCCACGGCCAGCGAAAAAGGCTTCCGAGCCGAAAAATTGGCGGCTCTCGGTCAACTGACCGCCGGCATTGCCCATGAAATCAACAATCCGCTTGCCGGCATGCTCAATTGCGTCAAGACCATGCAGGAAGAACCGGACAATGCCGACCTGCAAAAACGCTATCTCGAATTGCTGCACAAGGGGTTGAAACGGATCGAGCAGACCATGCGCCAGTTGCTCAACTACGGCCGGGCCGCGCCTCTGCATCTGCACCAGGCCAATATCGATGCCATCGTGGTCGATTGCCTGGAGCTGCTGGGCCATCGGCTACGCGATATCGAGGTCAAGCTCGATCTACGCTGCCCCGATTTCTGCTGTATCGACAGTGAACTCGTCAAACAAATCGTGATGAACATCATCTTGAATGCCATCCAGGCCATGCCCGGAGGCGGACGGCTCGGCGTTGCCAGCCTGGAGGAGCACGGGGCCATGCTTCTCACCATCGAGGATAGCGGCCCGGGGATTGACGCGGCAATTCAGGACCGGATCTTCGATCCTTTTTTTACCACCAAGGAAGTCGGTGAGGGCACGGGCCTGGGGCTGGCCGTCACCCAGGCGGCGGTGCAGCGACTCAACGGCCGGATCGATGTTCGCAGCCAACCGGGTGCGGGCACGGTCTTCATCGTCACCCTGCCCATTGACCGCCACTGCCTGCCCTCGCCGGAGGGTGTCCCAGCAACGACCGAGAAACAAACATGAAACAAATCCTGTTGGTTGAAGACGACGAAATCATGCGCATTACCGTGCGCGACCGCCTGAAACGTGAAAAATGGCAGGTCGATGTGGCAATCAACGGCCACGAGGCCTTGAACCGGTTGGACCAGAAGCATTATCACCTGATCCTCTCCGATATCCGCATGCCGGGCATGGGCGGCATGGAACTGCTCGAACGGGCGCGCAAGCATTCGCCGTTCAGCGACATGTTTCTGATGACCGCCTACGGCTCGGTGGAAGATGCCATTGCCTGCCTGCGGCAAGGCGCTGCCGATTATATCCTCAAGCCCTTTGAAATGGACGATCTGATCATTCGAATCAACCGCATCTTCGAGATCCAGACGGTCCGGGCGCGTTGTGCCTCGCTGGAGGAGCGCTGCAGCCAGGAATACCAAGATATGATCGGCAACAGCACGGCAATCCGCAACATCTTTTCCCTGATCAACCAAATCGGCCCGACCGACTCCACCGTGCTCATCAGCGGAGAATCGGGCACGGGCAAGGAGTTGGCGGCCAATGCCCTGCACCGGACCAGCCACCGGGCCGACAAACCCTATATTCGCATCAACTGCGCCGCCATTCCCGAAGGTCTGCTGGAATCGGAATTTTTCGGGCATGAGAAAGGGGCCTTTACCGGAGCGCATGCCAAAAAACTCGGTCGCTTCGAGCTGGCCGACGGCGGCACCTTGCTGCTGGACGAAATCGGCGATCTGCCGCTGGGCTTGCAGGCAAAACTGTTGCGGGTCATCGAGGAGGGGGAATTCGAACGGCTGGGAGGAACGAGGACCATCCGGGTCGACGTGCGGCTGCTTTGCTCTACCGCCAAGGACCTGAAGGAGGAAGTGCGGGAGGGTCGGTTTCGCCAAGACCTGCTCTACCGGTTGAGCGTCATCCCTCTGCACCTGCCCCCTTTGCGAGAGCGGACCGAGGATATTTCCCTGCTGGTCGCCCATTTCCTGCGAGGTTTCGGCCGCAAGCGCGGCATGGACCTGACGCTGTCCAATGAAGCCATGCAGAGTCTGATACGTTACGATTTCCCTGGCAACGTCCGTGAGCTGAAAAATATCATCGAACGGGTCTCGGTGCTGTCGCCGGGCCCGGAGATCAATTGCAGCGATCTTCCCGCCGACCTGCATGCCTTACGGACAGCAGTCAACGAGACGGCATCCATGCCGCTCAACGTGGTCATGGCCAGCGCCGAGAAACAATGCCTCATCAATGCGCTGGCCCATTGCGACGGCAACCGGACCAAAGCCGCCGGGCAGCTGGGCATCAGCCGGAAGAATTTGTGGGAAAAAATGAAACTCCACGGCATCGAATTGTAAGCAGCGGGCTGTGCTCCGGCGGCTCAACGGGAAAATGCGAGACAACCCGCAGCAATCGGAATGGGCGGAAGACCCGTTACCGCGCTCCCAGCACCGCGGCAATATCCGCCTCTTCGACCTGATCGGTAATGCGGACCTTGCCGATCTGCTCGGGGAGAACGAAAAAAATGCGGCCGCCAACGGTTTTCTTGTCGATGCTCAAATAGGCCCGCAAGGCGGCGCGATTATACTCAGGAGGAATATCGGTCGGCAGGTGAAAGGCCTGCAACAATTGGATTATCGCCGCAACGGTCGACGAATCGGTCATGCCGATGCGCGCGGCCAATTCCGTCACGGCCCGCATGCCGATGGCGACGGCAAACCCGTGGTTGAGTTGGTATCCCGACGCAGCCTCGACGGCGTGCCCGATGGTATGGCCGAAATTCAGGATTCGGCGCAGGCCCCCTTCCCGTTCGTCTTGTTCCACCACCTTGGCTTTCAGTTCGCAGCAACGCCGGATCATCGTTGCGATCGCCGGGGAATCGAGCCCGAGGATGGCTTCCTGTTTGTGCGCGAGCCAGGAAAAAAAATCCGCATCGATCGAGGCTCCGTATTTGATCACCTCGGCCATCCCGCCGATAAACTCGTCCCGTGGCAGAGTTTTCAACACTTCTGTGTCAATAAAAACGGCCCGCGGTTGATAGAAGGTGCCGATCAAATTTTTGCCCTGGGGAAGATCGACGCCGGTTTTGCCGCCCACGGAACTGTCCACCTGCGCCAACAAGCTGGTCGGTATCTGAATAAACGGAATGCCACGCATATAGATGGAGGCAAGAAATCCGGTCATATCGCCGGTTACGCCGCCTCCCAAGGCAACCAGGCCGTCCTTGCGGTCAAATCCCCGTTCGGCCAGCTCGCTCGCCAGCTGCTCAATGGTATCGAGTCGCTTGTTTGCCTCTCCGTGCGGAAAGGTGATCAACTCGCAGGCAAGACCGGCCTCATACAGTATCTCCTGGAGTTGTCGGCCATACAAAGATGCCACTCGATCATCACTGATGATGGCATAGCGCTTGGCAAGCCCCATCTCCTGCAACCTGTTGCCAATGTGGCGGTTTATGCCCGTGCCGATCGTAATCGGATAGCTCCGTTCCTCCAAGCCCACCTGAATCGTTTGTTCCACCGTGTCCTCGCCGTTGGTTCTGTGGTTCATGCGACCGCATGCTCCCGTGCCTACCGTACCGCCTATTGATTTGCAATAAAAAAAGGGAGATGCCGCTCAAGGCGGCATCTCCCGGTACAAAAGACTTCAGCTGATCTGAAACGAATTACATCTTCGAGCCGGATGCAGCGCCCTGCATCTTGACCTCGACCTTCTCGGTCAGACCGGCATAGTACTTACGCAGCAGGACGAGGACTTCGTCACGTCCAAAGTGGTCGACAACCGGTTGACCTTCGGACAGAGCCTTGCGCAGCTTGGTGCCAGACAGGATGACGCGGTCATCCTTGGTGTGCGGGCAGGTACGGAGGGAAGCCATACCATCGCACTTATGGCAATAGAAGGTCCAGTCAATCTTCATCGGCTTGCAGAGCAGGTCTTTGGCCGGATCTCCGGTTTTCGGGATACGATCGAAAATCTGCTGAGCCTCGAACAGACCGTAGAAGTCGCCAACACCAGCGTGATCGCGACCGATCAGCATGTTGTTGACGCCGTAGTTTTGGCGGAATGTGGCGTGGAGCAGGCCTTCGCGCGGACCGGCATAACGCATATCCAGCGGATAACCGGCGTTGATGACGTTCTCTTTGACGAAATAATGGTCGATCAAAATCTTGATGGCCTCGATGCGGGTGTCGGCAGGAATGTCGCCGGGCTTGAGGTTACCGATCAAGCTGTGGATCAGAACGCCGTCGCACACTTCGATAGCGATCTTGGCCAGGAATTCGTGGGAACGATGCATCGGGTTGCGCAGCTGCAGAGCGGCAACGTTGGCCCATCCACGCTCGTCGAACATGGCGCGAACCTGGGCCGGCTTCAGATAGATGCCCGGGTATTCTTTCGGATACTCGCCTTCGGACAGAACTTTGACCGGACCTGCCAGGTTGAACTCTTTCTGGTTGAGCACCATGATGACGCCGGGATGATCCTTGGGGGCGACTTCCCAGAACTTATCGGCTGCAGACTCTTCGCCTTCTCCCTTGAAAACCTTCTCGCACTCCCAACGCTTGTCGGCTTCGGTCATTTCGAATTTCTCGGTGACCTTCATGGTTGCATAGGTCACACCCTTGTTGACCAGGGCGATCTCATCGCCGACATTGATGCCGCCGGCATCGGCTGCAGAGACATCCAAGGTGATCGGCACGGGCCAGAAGGTACCATCCGCCATTTGGAAATTCTCACATACACCCTTCCAGTCGGCCTTGGTCATGAAACCGCTCAACGGGGAGAAACCACCGATACCCATCATAATCAGGTCGCCCTTGGCGCGATCGGTAACTTCAATCTGCTTCAACCCAGCGGCTTTCTTCAGTTCTGCTTCACGAGCCGCACCTTCAAGCAAGGCGCAAACAAGACCTTTTCCACCGTGGGGTGCTACCAATTTCGAGCTCATACGTTTTTCCTCTCTGGTTGTATTCTTTGTGAGAACATTTAACCTGCTTTAATTCCGGGCAGATGGCCGGTTTCGATCCGACACGCAAAGACTGAACCAGCATTCAGTCTTTGCCGTTATTTATTCAGAAGAGCATCGGAAGTCAAGAAAAAAAACTCATGGAAATAATCAGGGAAAATGATGAAAACAATCGCTCCCATGAATGGAAGGCGCATAAAACTCAAAAATACGAAACCCACCTGCCGGTCAGTGCCATCGGACCATCTCGGAGGTGGGTTTGTTTTTTTGTTGATCGTTTCACCGCATCGTCAGGTCGATTGCGCTTTCGCTAATCTTGCCGATATCGGTTGCTTCAGTTTTCCTTCCACGCCTCCATTCCGCTGCGAAGGTTGTAGACGGTCTTGCCTTCGTTGCGTCCAATCGTGCCTGTGGACTGCTGAGTAAAGATGGAGACAGCGTTGCCGGTTGCCTCCGCCCCACTATGCAGCGAGGGCATTGAGGCAAACCCTGGCCCCAACTCCACGAAGGAACGAGCGACCTCTTTGCCATTGACTATGATCGTACCCAAAATCGCAGACGGATGGGCAGTACCGGTTCTGTAATACAAGCCATACAGCCGGCTGCTTCCTTCCCCAGTGCATTCATCGAGACTTGGTTGATAGGCGGTAGTGAACAGGACGCCTCCGGCCAACACCTGGGGAGTCATCACCCGGGTCGAAGGAACCGTGCCGGCTATTCCCTGAATGGGAGGAAGGTCCACATACCACCCCTTATTGGCTTCTTCCAAAGTCTTGAAGGCCGAAATGGCGTCGACACCGGAGACGGAGCCATCGGTTCCCACCTGCGCATTGCTCACGTTGAGCAGATTGTTTTTTTGCACCGGGGTCCCCTTGTCGATCACTCCGTAAATCGATTGGGTGGCGGTGCTAGATTGATCGGCGGACACGAAAAAGCGCCCGGTCCCGAAAAAGACCCATTTTTGCTTGGCCGAGTCCAAAGATGCCAGCGGAGGCACTAGCACCGGTTGGGAGGTTTCAATGAGCGTGGTGGGAGCCGACCAGTTGCTCGACATGCTCTGATTGTTGATGTCCATGCGCATCAGCCGACCACTGGTGGCCATGGCATCGCCAGCTGTACCGAAGTAGATACTGTCCGCCTTGTAGTCGAGGTTCCAATCAACGGCCACCGGATCGCCGGTCAAGCTCGCCGGGACCTTTGTATCGCAAGAAAGAATATACATCGAGCTGCCGGCTGCGACCGGCACCCTGGCGCAGTCAGTGGGGAGCGTACCGTTGTCGCTGGAGCCCGGTTGAGCCAACTCACCGAGATCAAAGATGAACAGCTTTGCGCTGTTGCTGTTTTTCGCCAAGTGCAGGTCATTGGGTCCCGAACCAAAGGCAAGAAACCACTTATTGGCATCGTAGGCGACATTTTTATCCTTAATCATGAAAACAGCTGGATAGGAGGTGCTATAGGTTCTGTCGGGAACCTGGATCTCCCCCAAAAGCCTAGGCTCTGCTTCAGGATTGGTGACATCCATGACGATATAGGCGGACCGGAACTCCCGGTTATCCTCCGGGGTTGGATCGGCCGCCAAGCCATCGGCCTTGGTGTCCACGGTTATCGGTCCACCTCCAAACCGCATGCCCACAACCAGCACCGTACCCCATCCTTCGGGGTGGTCATCATCATTCGTAAAAATTTTGGCATCAAAAAGCTTGGGCTTGCCATCCACATAATAGACATGCTGGTAGTCGGCCTTTGTGAGCCACTTGAGATGAGGCAGGAGGTTCATGGGAGCATATGCCCATATTTCCGATCCCAGCGGGTGGGCTGTGGCGGCAATCCCCTTATGGTCGGTGCCATTGATCAAATACGAATTGGTTGACGAATCGTAGAATCCGCCGTTGAACGCATGGAGTAGGCCGTCGTTGCTGCCGGCGTAAATCACCTGCCGCCTCTTGGCATACTTGTTCTTAAAAACGGCATAGGACGTATCTTTGTACAAGAGATCGTTCCCCCCTTGGGGCGGACTGGCGACGGTCGGCGTCGAATTGACGATGTCTCCCAGACGAATCACTTCGGTCAGTCCGTCGCCGTCGTAATCGATGGTTCTGTTGCGAAAGCCGCTGATCTCCTTACCCCGGATATAGTCGATGACATTATTCACATCGGCGGTTGTGGCCAGGTCAAAATAACCGTATACAGCATTGCCCCACGTCCCCCGTTCAAAACTGACAAATTCTCCCGAATCCACCACATTGTTGCCGTTGGTATCGATCCAGGTCTTGATGAACCGTCCACTGCTGGCCGGATCGGCAAAGGCCCTTTGCGTTTCGGGCGTGACGATCTGACTCAACCGTTTTCGGGCATTCCACAAGGTGTGGAGATTCTCCAAGGCATCGAGCACGAACTCGTCATGGGCGATTCTGATCGTATCGCCGACATTGAACCAACTCATTGCCGGCGTGACCGTGACAGTTGTGACAGTGGCGTTACCCATGGTCGCGAGCGACGCACTGGTATCAATCTTGCCATTGCTCAGATTGTACACCGTCCAATTGCCGAAGACATTACCCGCAGTGCCGCTCATTTCCTCAACCGTGAAGGTGAGGCTGCCACTCACGTCATTGTAGGCGGTTACCTTACCCTGCATGTAATGCGGCGTGTATTTGTCGTCCTTGGTGCTGACGAACCGTTTGATCTTGGTGCGGTTGGCGGAGTCGTCGTAAAAAAATTCAACCCTCGGATCCGTCAGGTATCCATCCAGCTTGCCGTCGCCATTGTCCTCGCGCATGTAGCCGTAGCTGTCCATCCAAAGAGCCTGCACCGTGCCGATCCACTCGACTTTATGGTCATTGCTGTCCTGGCGTGCCGGCTCGTAGAAGGCCTGGTACAAAGCCCCCACTCCGTTGACGTTATTGGAAACCACCGCCGCAGCCGTGCCCGAGGAGGCGCGTTTGAGAATGTCCAAAAAAACCCGGTTGAGCGAATTTTCAAGCTGTAAGGGGTTGGAAGCGTAAAAATAGTTATCCGGCAGACCATCGCTGCCCGGCTCCCCGGTCCGGTTGTTGGTTTTGTCCCACTCCTCCGGCTGGGGGATCCCGTCGTTGTTGCTGTCGATGAATCCGCCCCATTTGGCCGCATACCAGAGAGGATCGTTGAGCAGGCCCGCCGAGGATCCCGTGGCCTTATACGTCCGGGATGTCGGCGCAGCGCCCACTTGGCAGTTGGTGCATTCTACCTCCTTCGTCCCATTTGGTAGCGTGTATGTAAAGTCGAATAGTTCGATGCCGGAATGAAAGTGCGCTCCATCCTTGTTCGTACCGCTGATGACATAGCCAAATCCTTGGCCCGCGCCAGTGGACTCGGCAATCGCGGCGGTGGTGACGGTAACTTCATTCGTGTCTAGGTCCACCGTATATTCGATGATGCCCCACATGTCCTGGTCATAGTCGCCCCCCATCTCGCTATCTTCCCAGTTGGCATAATATTTCCCATAAGTGGGAGTCTGCTCGATGATTTTAAAATCGACCAGGGTGCCGCCGCCAAAAGGGCCATTTCCTGCGGAACTCCTGTCAAGCCGGTAGGCCGGCAGGATGGTGACCTTTTTACCGTTCACGTTAACCTCTATCTTGGGGACATTGGTCGCCAATGCGACGCCAAAGGTATTGACCATGAGGTCCCGCGAATTCTGCCTGGAGGGGTGTATTGGCAGGTCGTTGCGGATGCGATGAGTGTTGGCGTAATAGGCCAGTCCGGCCATCAGGTAAGTGCCTTTCTGGGTCGGTGCCTCGGGACACAGGCCGGCGAAAGCGCCGAATCCCGCCCCGATCGGCTTGCCACTGCATAAACTGTCGGTGGTGGTGCCGTTACTGCCGATGAACCACTGTGCCCCCGCTGCATTAAGGGATTCCCCCACGCCCACCGCATTGGTCAACGCCTGGACCGTCTGCGAAGGCGATATCTCCGATGATTTAGACATTTGATCGTCATCGTATCCGGAGACACTGGCATTGAAATTGATGACATTAATCGGAGCACAGTAATTAGCCGACGAAAGAGGGTCTTCCCAGGTGGCCAGGGTCAGGCCCAAGGGGCTGTCTCTGTCCCGGGCTGAGTTGAGCAAATTCTTGTAGCTATAAGCCCAGTCCCTTCCGTTAAGATCCTTGTCCTCCGCATTTTCCTTTTTACCGGCGAGATAGCGCAGGGATTCGAGATAAATCTCCGACATCGGATTGCCCCAGGAACTGCATTTTCCTTGCTGGGCAAGCGTACCCTGTTCTGACGTGCTATAGTTTACATCCTTTTCCTTTGGTATCTCAAAGCCAACCTGCTGATAGTTGCAGAAGTCGTTGGAGAGATAATTTCCGCTGCTGTAGTTGTAGTTATTCATGCGCAATCGATCCAGATTGTGCACAATACCCTTGGCGTTGGCCACGAAGGTGCCGTCGTTGGGATTGACTTCATTGGTAAAACTGCTGACATTTTTGCGGAGCACGCCGCCGGAAACGTTTCTGCTGTAGGAACCGGTCATCAGGCCGAATCTAAGCTGGTCCGTATCGCCGTACGTCTGCAACAGGCCGATGGGCTTATAGGTGGAGGTGCCATATTTCTTGAGTTTTTCCTCCCCGAACAGGCCCGCCTTGCCCACCTCGACCCGAACGATGTATTCTCCCTGTGCGCTGCCGGTCCCCAGACCATAGGATCGAGAAGGATTGGCCGAGCTGGCGTTGATGCCGGAGAATGCCGCCTGATTGCCGTTAACGGGGACTTTATTCTCATCGTACCAATAACACTGCTTCCCTTCGTTGGCGTTCCAGAGCGCATAATTGCCTTTGGCAACCCGGAGCAACGGTGGGCCGGTATTAGTTTGGGAAAGATTGCCACCGGTGCTGGTGGTCAGATTACAGAAGGAAATGCCGGTCTGGCTCAGATTCGTCACAGTCCAATCCAGACAGGATTGAGAAGTATTTCTCGCCGAACTGCCCTTGGGAACAGCAATGGTTATACCGGTACTCTCGATAGTTGACACGCCACCGATCATCCAGCCACAGGCAGCTTCCATCTTAACCTGGTCGCCGATCTGAAGTGCAAGTGTGGAGGTCTTGAACTTTATATTGGCGGCGGCATTGTTGGGTACGGCTAAGGGAGTCTCCTTAGTAATATTATTACTAGTCGTTACGGTCTTTCCGCTACCCACCGCCGGCGTCAGGTTGATATTGGTAAAGGGTGTCAAGTCGCTGACATCGCTGCCGTCGTAATACTTAGCAAAGGCATGGGCGTCCATGGGCAGAAATTGGCGCTCGAGCACGGTCAAAGTGCTGGTATCGGTGGAGCGCTTGCCTCCGTAGAGCAGCTTCCGCACCACGTCCATCCGGGTCATGCTTGCCCAGTTGAGAAAGTTGCCGCTCCATTTGCCGCTACAGTAGTGGCTGTTCGTTCCGGTGGCGAGCGTCGCCGGGACAAAACGGTTGTTGCCGGTACTGTAGTCGTAGCATTTCTTGGTATCGAAATAGCCGTAGTATTCGATGTTGTCGGTGTAGGTCGTTTCCGGCACGCCGTCTCCATTCAGGTCCGCGTAATCGGTATAAGCCTTGTAGTGCAACTGATGGTCGCGCGACATGTTGAGCATCACCAGCGGGGTGGCGTCATTGCTGGTGAGATTCATGGGCACGCTGGCAAAATTGCTGTTGGTCGAGTTGGTTACTTCGGCCAACGACCAAACCGGCAACAGGCCCGCGGCAGCCAGGCCCAAAGCGGCCATTGTTTGAAGCAAGATTCGTGCAGTTTTCATCCTTTCTCCTTTAACAGGCTTGCATCCGTAAACAATTTCAATCGTTACAACCGGCCTTCCAGTTCAAGCCCAATCATATGCCTCCACCTGGCCTCGATATTGGTCTCGCTCTGCGATTTTCCGATGTGCTGGGAGTGTATAGTGTAGACGATCTTGCCGCTTTCACGTCGACCGGTGCCCTCGTATCCCATGCCCATGCCCATGGAAAATCCCTCCACGGAGTCTGTGAAGCCGGAGACCGTGATATTGGTTCGCAGGTCGGTGGTTGCGGTCACCGGATCGAATCCGTTCGGGTAATAGCCGATGTCGCGGTCGGTGTTGGTCGGCATCCGGTCGTCTCCGTTGCTGCTCAACGTCTTGGTAGCGATGACGATGGTGTTGTTGGCGACGGCATCCGGGTCCTTTAAAATGTCACTGGAGGAAAAGCTGGTGAAACCGCTTGTGACCGCCAAATTTTCCTCAATGAGACGGACGGCGACTTGGATTCCCGAGTCGGCTTGAAAAAAGGTTTCCGAATGGATACGTTCCGCTCCGGACACCTGCAATTCAAGCATCGAACTGGTGGTAGCCGAAACGCCGATAAGTACCAGCAAGGTCAGAATCAGCAAGGCACCGACGAGGACGAATCCCTTTTCGTTGTTCGTGGTTGCGGAAAGCGTTGTATTTTGCTGCATAATATTGGCTCGGTCGCGATCAAATAGGTTTTAATTTGATAAAATCCATGGAGATCGTTTTTACGATTCCCTGGTCGTTGTGGCGGACAATCACCCGGATCGTTTTGCAGCCGAAAATCGGATAATTTTCCGCCACATTCCAAAACACGGTGGAACTTTGGCCAACGGTTTCGTGGTAATCGGCAGATTCGACTCCGACATCCGTGTAGTTCAACCCGGCTATCACTTCTGGTTCAGATTTTTTTTCCTTCAACTGAGCGTCGTCATAGGCCTTGCCCATGAATTCCTCCAGGCGGTCGCTTCCCCACACAACCGACATCTGCAATTGCTTTGCCTGGAAATTCCCGCGAAGCGCGCTGAGCTGCATGGTACCGGCGGCCAAAATGCCGATGGTCAATATCGCAATGGCGATAAGCACCTCTATCAACGTAAAACCTTGTTGCGAAGCGATCGCTGGCATGGAAGGAGATGCTTTCATGATTAGAACCCAAGATTTCTGCAATGAATGGTCGTTGTGAGAAACATGCTCCGATAGCTGTTATCCGATGTCCAGACAGCCCCGGAAGGAGTGGTGTAGGTCTGCTGCGCCGGCGGCGATTTGGTTGCCGGATTGGCAGCTTGCACCATCATCGAAACCTGGATAGCGTGTACGTTGTTCGTCTTGGAAGTCGGATAGCCACTCGCATCGAGGTAGCGAAATTCAAGCAGGCTAACGTTTTCCGCGACAGGTTGCCTGCCGCTGCTGGGTTTACCGGCCTTTGTTTCCTCGCGCGCCAAATCGTCCACTCTGCCGTCATTCCGTGGCGGGGAAGCAGAGGCAAAGGCGTCGATCAGGGAGTACTCGATTGTTTCCAGCTTGCCCGTGCCATCGTCCCGGGTGAAGGCCAGGGTGGCGGCCGTACCGTTGTCATCATGAATTCCGGTGGTGGTGAGACCGGCCCCCAATCGGACGGGATCGTAGCCGATGGAGCGGATGTCGCGGCTCAGCATATCCAGGGCGACCCGCGTGTTCTGCTGCATTTCCACGACTTCGTCCTGGGCAAGATACGTTTCGTGCTGTGACATGAAGGACGTCATGACTGCTGCCATCACCACACCGCCGACAGCCATGGCGATCAACAATTCGACCAGGGTAAACCCTCCCTGCTTCCTCAACTTATCCGTGCTGATCTGGTTCGCCATTGCCATCGAAAGGTTGCTCGTTGAATTAAAGGTCATGGCATCACGCTACATGCTGACAGCGCCGGCCATAGACAGGGAAATCAGGTATGTCCTCTTGCCGTCGACCGTGCTCATGGTGACGCGTCCTATTTGATTGTTCCATGGCAGACCACGCGAATTATAGCCGGCCTTGTTGCTGGTAAAATTGGTTTCGGTCAGGCGGACATCCTTGGGCATGCTAATGTTCGCAATGGCCTCACCGGCATCGCAGGCACCGTTGTTGTCGCTGTCAACACAGAGTTCGTATGAACCGCCAGGTCCCGCGCCGACAACGGGGGTGAACTGGATGAGCACATTCTTGTTCCGCTTGATGGCTTCGACCTTGGCCTTCTTGAAATCTATCATCAGTTCCCTTGCGGCGGCCCGTAGCCGATAATTGGGCAGCGCGGAAAAGAGCAAGGGGAGGGCTACGGCGGCGAGTATGGCGAGTATGGCAATGACCGTCATCAATTCAACCAAAGTAAATCCCGATGGCATCATTTTGACTTTTCGATGATGCTTCATGATGCTTCCAGCACTCCTGTTGTACATGAGAACGATTGCCCCCAGAGTTCGTTTCAACTTTGCGCACAAGATCGAATCGTTTTTCACTTCCACATGCTTCTCCATCGTCCGTCGAAGGCATGGTATACAACGCCACGCTTTCCTCTTCAATCCGGCCTGGGCCGCAGATTCGACAAACCGACGAACCGGATTTTTCTGCACCGGCCCGGTCTCGCGCAAGAGGCGATAGAGAAAAAGCAAAGAGCCGGCCGGTAGTCAGAGCATTGTTGCGTAGTGCAACAATCTTAAAACATTATCGATATTTTTTAGAACCAAGGCAAGCGCGGAATTCAAACGCCGTCATTTCCCAGGACACGGCTTTCTCATGCATCATAGCAAAAAACAGTCCAAAAAATGTTTTCATTTTTTTATATCGATATTACTGCAAATTACAGAACGGTGACAGAATGACGCTTTCTTCGGCCCGCTTCAAAATACCATCGCATTATAAACTTATTTTCCACCCGAGACCTTCAATTGTAATATTTCTTAACATTCATACTCTTTCAGCTTTGCCAGTAAGGCGGGATAGCTCAGTTCCAGTAACTGCGCCGCCTTGCTTTTGTTGCCCTTTGTCGCCTCCATTGCCCGGCCGATTAACTGTTTTTCCATAATAATTTTGGCCTTTTTCAACGAATAGGTTCCCAGGACATCGTCGATCCGCCGTCGTTCCTGCCGCCCTCCCAGTTGTTCCGGCAGATGCTGCGGCAGGATGGTTTGCTTATCCGCGAGAATGAGCGCCCTTTCCAGGACGTTTTCCAATTCACGGACATTGCCCGGCCAGTCGTGCCGCATCAGCAGCTCCATGGCTGCCGGAGAAATCTCCTGAATGTCGCCCCCCAAACGAGCCGTGCATTTGTGGACCATGAAACGGCACAGGCTCGGCATGTCTTCCATCCGCTGCCGCAACGGCGGAATATGAATGTTGAGCACGTTCAAACGATAGTAGAGATCTTCTCGGAACTCGCCTTGGCCGACCAAGTCGGACAGCTCTTTGTTCGTTGCCGCCAGCACCCGCACCTCCACCTTCCGGCTTTTGCCCTCGCCCACCCTTCTCACTTCCCCCTCTTGCAAGACCCGCAGCAGCTTCACCTGGAGATCGAGCGGCAACTCACCGATTTCATCGAGAAAGAGGGTGCCATGATGCGCCTCTTCGAACAGGCCCTTCTTGTCGCGCTCGGCTCCGGTAAAGGCCCCCTTGGCATAGCCAAAAAACTCGCTTTCCAAGAGCGTTTCGGGGATGGAACCACAATTGACCGCCACAAACGGCGCCTCGCTCCCCTTGCCCACCGCATGGATTCCCTTGGCCACCAGCTCCTTGCCGGTCCCGGATTCGCCTGTGATCAGGACCGTGGTGCTGTGCCGCGCCACCTTCTCGGCCAGCCGAAAGATCTCTTGCATTGCCTTGCTCTTGCCCACCATGCCGCCAAAAGCCCGCTGGCTGTCAATGGCCTCGATCCTCTCCTTCAACTGCTTGTTTTCTTGACGCAACCGTTCGCGTTCCTCAGCCTTGCGCAGCACCAGCAGGATTTCCTCGAGCTTGAAAGGCTTGGAGATGTAGTCATACGCCCCCTGCTTGACCGTTTCGATCGCTTGATCGATGGTCCCATAGGCAGACATCATGATCATCGTGGCGCCCCAACCCTTGCTTCGCACCCGCTCCAGAAACGCCATGCCATCCATGACCGGCATTCTCAAGTCGCAAAGGACAAAATCGTATTGCCCCCGGTTCATCCAATCGAGTCCCTCGGCCCCATTGCCCGCGACATCGACCTTGTATCCCTGCTTGGTCAGCAAAGCGCTCAACAAATGCCGCATGTTGGCTTCGTCGTCGATCACCAGAATTGTTTGCACCATGGCTCCTATATTATATAGACGCTATTGCGACGCGGATTCCATCGTTCTCTGAATGTTGTCCGCCCGGGTCGCATCCTCCCCAGCCGCCAGGGGAAGGATGATCCGCATCGTGGTGCCTTCGCCGTCTCGACTGTGCACCTCCATCCGTCCCCCCATCGATTCAACCAGAGTCAACGACACGGAGAGCCCCAGACCGGTGCCGGCCCCTGGTTCCTTGGTGGTAAAAAAGGGATCGAACACTGCCTGGAGCAGCAAATCCGGTATACCCGTGCCATTATCGGCAATGGTGATGCACAGTGAGGGCCGGTCGTTGTCCGTGCCTATCCCTTGCGCCGTGGCAACGATTATCCGGCCGGCGGCCCGGCGACCGGCGGCATCGATGGCGTCGACCGCATTCAGCACGCAATTCAAGATGACCTGCCGCAGTTGCTCGGTATCCGCAACCACGTCACGATATTGGGCGCGCAAGTCGCATTCGAGCCGTATTCCCTTGAGAAAGGGTTGGCCCGCAAGGTCCTCGACAATTCCGGCAAGCACGGCATGCACGTCATGCACATCGAATCGCGTGGCCATGCCTCGGCCGGATCGGGCATAATCCAATAACCGGCGAATCAGCGTGTCCATTCGTTTTAGTTCCTGCAAGGTCTTGCCAATGTATTCGTCGCGCTCCTGCTCCGAACACTGGCCCATGCCGAGCAGTTGCACGTATCCCTGCGCCACACTGAGCGGATTGCCTATCTCATGGGCAAGACCGGCGGCCAACCGACCCACCGAAGCCAGCTTTTCCGTCCGAATCATCTCCCGTTGATTGTTTTGCAGCAAGGTATTGTTGGCTGCCAGCTCCCCCACGGCCCGGGTCAATTTTTCCTTATCCGCCTCAATCCGCTGAACCATGGCCTCGATGGAACGGGACAGTTGCCCCAGCTCATTGGCCGATTTTTCGGCAAGCAAGGCCTGCAGGCCGTCGCCCTGGTAATTTTCAACGGATTCAACCATCCGATCGATCGGCAGCACATAGGCCCGCATGAAACGAAAAAAAGCCAGGGCGGCCAGGATGAGCGCATTGAACACCAGGTAGACCGCGATCACCTGTTCCTTGGCCCAGAGCGAGCGAAGTGCCTGGGCCAGCGGAAGGCCAGCGGCCACGACACCAAATGGGGTATCGGGCAAGGCGACATAGAGGTATTCAGTTTCGATCAGGTCCAACAAGGTGATGGCGGTGCGGGAGGTTTGCATGGTTTTGGTCTGTTCCGCCGCCATGAGCAGCGCTGGCAGCTCTTGCCGGCAGGGTGCGTGATCGGTCGGCTGGTGCGGGTAGAACGTTCCCTGCCAATAGATACAGCCTTCCGGATTATCGCTTAGAAACGATTGCACCGCAGGAGGCGGCAATTGGGAAACATGTTCACTGGCAGAAAGGGAAACGGCGGCAAGAAAACGTTGCAGCGACCGACCCTCACGAACCAGGACATCGCTGGCCCAGAACGGTAAAATGACAAAATTCGTCACTCCCATGCTCACCCCGACTAGGAGCAGCAGCGAACAACCCATGGCAAGTTTGATTCGTTTCACTGGGAAGCCCCCTTGAGGCATCACGTCACTTCACGCCACTCCACGGAAAGCCGAGCTTCCCCACAAGCGCGGTCATCGTTGCAGCCGTTTTTTGCCAATTCTTGCCTTTTGCTCTTTCTTCTTCCATTTCCAAATCTGATTGCCAGCGAACTTCAGCCAGGCTCGTTCGCCTGCAATCGCGGTGTTCTTTACGCTCGGTGTCATCGGCAAGCCGGTTGATCAAACGAGAGCTCTCACTTCGTTCGAGATGACAACATGGCCTGCATTATCAATGTCCCGAAGGTTCCCTGCTGGTCATTCCGACGAACGCAGAGAGGAAAAATCTCTTACAAAGATGCTGTTTCAACGTGTTAGATTGCCAACCGGCGCTCGCTACGCTCGTCGAAATGACCGAAAAATATACCGTGTTTTGAAATGGAAATGGCATGGCCTGAATGGAAATGGACTGGATATGTGCATCCTTCATCCGATCATGCCAGTTCTTTTCCTGTCCGTGGAGCACGAAGTGCCAATCAACTAATCCAGCAAAATAACAGCAGAATTGCATCAAACATACCTCGCACCACCCCTGTTTGCCACCTCAATCAAGCCCACGCCGCCAGCGATTAATGACAAAAAATGTCAGCCGCCTTGCTCAAGTTGTCATCGTTTGCCAGTCATAAGCCTGTTTTTTAAAACTCGAAATGAGTGCCCAAAAACAAAACTCAATTACAATATATTGTTTTAACAATAAAAAATAAAAACGCCCGTATCAAATCTCATTCTGGCATGGTTCATGGAATAACGGGGCAACAACATAAACAAAGCTGTACCCCATAACTCATTTCCCTGGAGGAAAAAACACAATGAAGAACATCGTACGGAATGCAAAAGGTTTCACCCTGGTCGAGTTGATGATCGTTGTCGCCATCATCGGTATCCTGGCGGCCATCGCCATCCCGCAGTTCGCGGCTTATCGTATTCGCGGCTTCAACTCCGCCGCAGTCAGCGACATCCGCAATCTGGCCACAGCAGAGGCCGGCCTGTTCACGGATATTCAATCTTTTGCCTCCACTGACTCAGACCAAACAGTTGCCACGCCCATCGTTTGGGCTACTGGCCGGGCGGGCGGTGCTGGTGAGATTTGTGTAGGACCGAATCCTGCAGCAACAACCTGCGCAATCAGTATTACGCCGGGTACCACTGGTGCGGAACCTGCAGGCATGAAAATCGGCGTGAGCAACGGCGTACACCTTGCTGCTAGCGTTCCGGAGGTCGATACGGCCACCCCGCGTGCGAATGTGTTTACCATGGTCTCCAAACATTTGAACGGCAACACCTATTTTGGTCAAGACAGCCATTCTGAAGCGATCTATCAAATTTTGCGTGAAGAAGCGCCCACCCTGGCCTTAGAGGACGCTGATGTACCAGAGCCCGACCCGACTAAGGATGTTTTTGCTGGCGAAAATGGCCCTGGAGGGAAGGCGTGGCAGGTTAAATAACCTTACCATCTCGATCTGATCCGCAACAATCTTCAAAAAAACGCGACCTCTTCTTCGGGGTCGCGTTTTTTGGTGTTTTTTCCAACGTTAAGCTATACTTTTTCCTCATGGTAAGAACAGCATATTTGGCATGACTGTAACCTTGCAATTCTTCAAACAAACCTCTCTTTCTTTTATCTATGATTCGCTTCGACACCATCACCAAGTGCTACAATAAGGAATTGTTCAAGAAGGAGTCTTTCGCCCTACAGGATGTTTCCTTCGCGCTCCCGGAGTGTGAAACCTTAGGTCTGATCGGGGCCAACGGTGCGGGCAAGTCTACCACCATTCGTTTACTCATGGACTTCATTCGCCCCGACACCGGGACGATCACCCTCTTTGGCCAACCGGTCACAGACTTGGGGCTACGCAATCGTATCGGCTATTTGCCGGAGACGGCTTCCTTTCCCGCTAACCTCACTATCCTTGACTTGATTCGCTTCACCGCCGCCACCTGCGACATGACCGCCGAGGTCTGGAAAGAGCGCAGCGCATCCCTGCTGAACACTCTTGGGTTGTGGGAAGCCCGCCACAAACGGCTGTGCACCTATTCCAAGGGCATGCAGCAACGGGCCAACTTTGTCCTGGCTCTGTTGAATGACCCGCAACTCTTGATTCTCGACGAACCGATGAGTGGCCTCGACCCCATTGGCCGAGGACAGATCATCGACCTGATTCAACGACTCAAAAATGAAGGCAAAACCATCCTCTTCTGTTCCCATATCTTGGGCGATGTGGACCGGCTGGTGGACAAATTGCTCGTCCTCCATAAAGGCAAAACCCTCTTTGCCGGTCCGCCGCACGAACTGTTGATCCAACAGCAGGCAGATACCATCGAGGCAGCCTTTCTCTATCTCATCAACTCCATGAAGGACGGCCAGCATGATGCGTAAAATTTGTGCACTTGCCCGACTGGTGTGCCTTGACGGCCTGCGGCGTCACGCCTTAATCGGACTTGTTTTCCTTTCTTTTGGCCTGGAGGCCGGCGGACTGGTGTTTTTTGATTTCATTCCCAGGGATATCGGCAGGGCCTCGGGGGATTTCATCCTCTCGGTCGGCTGGCTGACCGGTTTGCTTTTCCTCCTGTTCCATGCCGTGCAGGTCATGGCTTGGGACGAGGAACGGCGGACCATCCACACCTTCCTGGCCCGGCCCATTTCCCGCACCCAATATGTGTTGGGCATTTTTCTCGGCCTGGCGGTCTTGCTGCTGTTGCTGAATTTTGCCTTGGGCCTGCTTGGCTATGGGGTTTTGCTCCTGATCAAAAGCTCTCTCTCTTCAGTCTACTTCCAGCATCTTTCCCCGCTTCACTACGCTCTTTCCTGGGGAGGATTGTTTTGTATTGAGTTGATGATTCTGGCGATCATCATGCTCTTTTCCGGACTGGTCCGAGGAGGCTTTCCGGTGCTGCTACTGACGGTTTCCTACGCTTTCATCTGCACCGGTCTGCCGGTGGTCAGAGCCAGCTTCGCCAACCGGCCGGACCTGCCTTCAATTCTGCCGACCCTGCTGCAAGGGATGACCGCCCTGTTTCCCGATTTCAGCCGGTTTGATTTCAAGGAGCTGATCACCAGCGAAAGCACGATCAATGTTGTCCAAGGACTCACCACCGATCTGGGTATACTGGTGCTGTATCTGGTAATAGTGCTTTGGGCCGCCGCCTTGGTCTATCAACGGAGGGATTTACAATGAAGACGATTCGCCATCTACCGCTTGTTGTCCTGATGGTGGCTTATAGTCTGGTTTTTCTTGCCCAGGAGAAACTATTCCTAGATCGGCCCGTCAATTTACAGCCGATACCGACCGCCTCATTCCTGCGCGCCACCACCGGCTACCTCCGTCAATTGACGAGCGAAATTTTATTCGTCCAATCCTCGGTCTTTCTTGGCGGTGTTGAAGCCGGAACCGACCCCAACACCTATGCCCCGGCGCTGGCGCATAATTACCAGCAGATTACTACTCTCTATCCCCAGTTCATTGATCCTTACTATTTTGCCCAGGCCAACCTGTCCAATGTGAGTCCGGAGATGGCGCAAGCAACCAACGATATCTTAATAACGGCCAAGAAGGCTTACCCTACTGACTTGATTTATCCTTTTTTTCAAGGATTCAACCTCTTTCGCTACCTGGACAAACCGCTCGAAGCCGCCGAGGTGTTCCGACAGGCTAGTCTTTTGCCGGAAGCGCCGCCGATGTTCAGCCGCTTGGCCGCGATTCTCACCGCCCAAGGCGGTCAACTGCACGCGGCGATCATCTCCCTTCAAGTCATGGTGCGAACTACCGATGACGAAAGGATAAAAAAACGATGTTATAAAGAAATGGAGATGTTCAGACAGGCACTCAAGGTGCAGAAAGCGGTCAACGATTTTTACACAGACCACCATCGCTATCCAGGCTCGCTCGATGAACTGGTTCCCGGATTCCTTCCTGCCCTGCCCACCTTCGGCGACGCGTTCGTACTGACCTGGAACCCACCCAACGTGGGCCTGAAACGGCCCTACCTCGCGAAGACAAAACCTTCGGCACCGTTGTCTCATCCCTGACCGCCGGTTTTCCTTACGCAACCACATACAATCAACGCGGCAAATCGCCCCACGCCCCGAAAATAGATGCACCGCAACCGGAGCAGCGACCTTCTTTCAACCCCGCCCATTGACTCCTGAAGCCCTGACGGCGGATGAGCGTCAAGCCACAGGCCCGGCAATGGGTATCTTCGCCGCCGGCAGCGGCCACATTGCCCGAATAGACAAAGCGCAAGCCTGCCTCCATGCCTATGGCGCGGGCTTTATTGATTGTTGTGGCCGGAGTCGGCGGACGGTCGAGCATGAGAGATGCGGGATGAAAGCCGGTGACATGCCAGGGGATATCCCCGGACACGCTTTTCAGAAAGCAGGCAATGGCACGCAGCTCCTCTTCGCTATCGTTGAGGCCGGGAATGATCAGGGTGGTGACCTCGACCAGCACCCCGAGTTCGTGGAACAGCCGGATACTCTCCAACACCGGCGCTAGCCTGGCCCCGCAGATCTTGCGGTAGAACCCGTCGGCGAACGCCTTCAGGTCGATGTTAATCCCATCCAGTATTGGCGCCAGGTAACGGATTGCCTCGGCCGTCATGTAGCCGTTGCTGACAAACACGTTGCCAATCCCCCGCTCCCTGGCCAGGCGGGCGCAGTCGTAGGCAAACTCGAAGAAAATCGTGGGTTCGACATAGGTATAGCTGATGGAGGCGCAACCTGTCCGCAGGGCCTCGACCACCACCTCGCCGGGTGTCGTCGCTGTTCCGGGAATGGCGCCGTCATGGGCGTGGGGATATTGGGCGATCCGGTCGTTCTGGCAATGGCGGCAGCGAAAGTTGCAGCCCACGGTGGCGATCGAATAGGAACGGCTGCCGGGAAGAAAATGGAACATCGGTTTCTTTTCGATGGGATCGATGTTCCGGGCCACCAATTTGCCGTAGACCAGGCTGACCAGGCGGCCGTCCCGGTTCTCGCGGACTCCGCACAGCCCTCGCCTGCCCACATCGATCCGGCAACGATGGGCGCAAAGGCCGCAGGCCACTTGGCCGCCCTCGAGCCGCCGGTAGAAAAGCGCTTCGTGCATACGCACCTCCCCATGGTCCCCGTCTCTTCTCATGCCCTTCCCGCCCGGCCGGCAAACCGGGTTTCAGGAAGTGGTTGAGAGCATGGTCTGCAGATTGGTTTTTTTGTGGGTCAGTTCGAGCTTTCTCCTGATATTTTTCCGATGAATGCTGATCGTGCCCGGTGACAGTCGCATGATTTCGGCAATTTCCTTGGTGCGCTTGCCCAGTTTCACCAGGTTGGCCACCTGGATCTCGGCGGGCGTCAACCGGCTCAACTTGGAAGAGATCGCGTTGGCAAAGGGCACGGTCAACTCCTCGATATTGGCCCGAAGAATTTCCACCAGCATCCGCTGCTGCTCGTTCAAGCCGCTGGACAGCAAACGCTCCAGATAGGGCTCGACCAGCTTGGCACTGTTGGCGAGGATCTGCCCGGAAAGCGTCACTTTGTCCTCCTCCCGCTTGTTCAGCAGCACCTTGAGCGCCACATTGGACTCGTGGAGCTCGGCCGTCCGTTCCTTGACCCGCAACTCCAGCTCATCGTTCATCGACTGCAGCTTTTCGTGGATCAGCATGAGTTCGGAGATATCGCGAAACGCCCCCACCGCCCTGGTGAACCGGCCGGCGTGCCGGGCAAAGGGATGAATGGAGGCCACCGCCGGGAAACGGACGCCGGAACGCCGAGTCAGGGTCATGTCGGAAGACTGCATCGCCACTCCCCGGCGGAGCCGCCCAACCTGATCGGCCATCGCCGCCTTGCCTTCTGGCGGCACAATCAAACGCAGCGACCGGCCGATCACTTCCTTTTGATTGTAGCCGAAGAGTTTTTCCGCGCCGGCGCTGAAAATATCGATCCGGGCATCGTCCTCCTCCAAATGGCAGACAATCAGGCCGATGCTGTCGAGGGCCTGATAGATCGAGTTCATGTTCTCGGCCTGCTCGCGCAGCAGGGTATTGGCCGCCTCCAACTCGCAGGTGCGCTGCTGGACCAGCTCTTCCAGGTGATAGCGGTAATGCTCCAGCTCGATACTGTTCTGACGGGAGGTGGTGATATCCATCATGGCGATGCGGCAATGCCGTTCGCCGATGACGGTCTCGAAGGAAGAACCTTCCAGGTAGAGATAGCGCTCGCTGCCCTCGCCGTCCGGCACCCTGATTTCGCCGACCGCCTTGTTGTCGGGGGAAAACGATCGCTCCAGAAAACGTACCAGGCCGTCGCGAGAGGTCTCGGTGACGAAATCGCCGACCTTGCCGCCGAGCAGCCGAACCCGATCCACCCCGAGCAACAGCGCGCCGGCCAGATTGCTCTCCCGGATCATTCCCTCGGCATCGACGGTGCAGTAGCCGATCGGAGCGCAATCGTACAACTCATAATATTTCTGCAACCCGGCCTCGACTTCGGCCCGAGCCAGTCGCAACTCCTCGTTCTGCTTTTCCAGTTCGATCCGGTGCGACCGCAACTCCCCTATCAACCGCTCGCGCTCATCCGGGCCACGCACTGCTGTTTTTTCCAATTCCGGCATCGCCTCCCCCCTTTGCCTCCGCAGGATATTGCCGACAGCAATGGCAACGATATGCACCGATCTTTTAATACATAAATATACGTAGAAAAAAAACTTTCAACAACAGGAATTTTCGATAAAATTATTTAATAATATTACAATAATACATCGAAAGATCCGTTCAGCTCAACCGATAATCCTGCCGCATCCAAACCGGCTGCCATCCTTTCCGATCCATGCTTTTCGGAGGTTCATTGCCGACGGCAAAACCGCGGATTGCCCACCGACGCTCCGCCAGGGTATGCATCGGGCTCAGCCAACAAAAACCGCACCGGATCGACTTCAAAAATCTCACTCCACGCCGGATCGCATTCGCCAAAAATCGGCCGCAGGGATGGACCATTCTTGTCACCGGCCAGAACCGATCTCGCTGATCGACATCGAGCGTGCCAAGTTTTTGGCCATCCTCCAACCGGCGGTACGCTATACGTCGGATAACAATGGGACAAAATAAATGATTGCGATACGCCAAGCCGAGCGGAAGCAGCGCGTCAATCAACCAAACGACAACATGTGGATATTTTTCGAGAAATTAGCAGGACACACCCGACGTGGGCACGTAACTTCAGCAGGCGGTCCTGGCAAGGAACTGCCGGCAATAACACCCGTTCAAACCGGGAAAATCAGGCGCGAACCGGGCCTTGCGGCCGTCGATCAGGCGGGTAGTGCAAGGAATTCAAGGAGATTGATCGAGTTGCCCAAACGGCCAACCAAGGTTGTGCGTAGCGATCGAGTACCTTCCCTGCCGCAATTATCGCGCTCAGGACATCCCGCCGCGCCGCAGCAGATCGGTCAAGGGGCTGTAGGGCAGCCCGAACGCATCGGCAACGGCCTGGCAGGTCACGCGGCCGTCCACCATGTTGATGCCCGCGCCGATGCCGGGATCGTCCTGGGCAGCTTGTTGCCACCCCTTGTCGGCCAGGGTCAGGGCATAGGGCAGGGTTGCGTTGGTCAGGGCCAGGGTCGAGGTCAGAGGCACGGCACCGGGCATGTTGGCCACGCAATAATGCAGGATGCCGTCCACCTCGTACACCGGCTGGGCATGGGTGGTCGGCCGCGACGTCTCGCAGCAGCCCCCCTGATCGATGGCGACATCGACCACCACCGCCCCTCGCTTCATGCCGGCCAACAGTTCGCGGGTGATCAACTTGGGCGCCTTGGCTCCGGGCAGAAGGACCGCGCCGATGACCACATCCGCCTGGTGGGCCAGTTCGCGGATAGTGGTCGGCGAGGACATCATCGGGATGCAGTTTCCGGGCAGCACCTCGGCCAGATGGCGCAGGCGGGGCAGGCTGGTGTCGAGGAGGTGTACCGTTGCTCCGAGACCGCAGGCAATGCGCGCCGCCTCCGCCCCGACCGTGCCACCGCCGAGAATCAGTACCCGGGCCGGGGCCACGCCCGGCACGCCGCCCATGAGAATGCCGCGGCCGCCCTGATTGCGTTCCAGGCACTTGGCCGCCTCCTGGGCCGCCATTCTCCCGGCGATCTCGCTCATCGGAGTCAGCAGGGGCAGGCCGCCGCTGCGATCGGTGAGCGTCTCGTAGGCAATGCACACCGCCCGGCTCGCCATCATCGCCTTGACCAGATCCTCCGAGGCGGCGAAATGAAAATAGGTGAACACCACCTGCCCTGGCCGAATCATCCCGTATTCGGCCGGCAAGGGCTCTTTGACATGCAGGACCATCTCGGAGTGGCGATACACCTCGTCCGGCTTGTCCACGATCACCGCGCCGGCCCGCTCATACAAGGCGTCGTCGAACTCGCTGCCCATCCCGGCGCCGCGTTCCACCAGAACCCGGTGGCCACGGTCCACCAAGGCCGCGGCCCCGTCCGGAGTCATGCTGACGCGATTTTCCTCTGCCTTGATTTCCTTGAGTATGCCAACGATCATGGACGCACTCCCTCGTGTGGTGAAGACCGGAACAACGTTCGTTTTTCGTCAGGCCATTGTAACAGAAAAAACAGAATAATTCCCGGCGATTCTTCATGGGAGCCATCCGAATTCCGGATCGATCCATCGCGAAAAAACAAGCGCCAAGGCCGGTGGCGGGCTAACGGAGCAGGGAGGAGATTGCCGCGCGGATATTTTCAGGGGAGTCGAGCTTGTCGACGATACCCGCCGGGCAGACGGTGCGAGCCCGGTCGAGCAGTTGTCGGTCGTGGTAGCCGGTGAAGAAAAGGATGGGGATATCCTGGCCGTTCTTGATGATCCGGGCGGTTTCGATGCCGTCCAGCACGCCGGCCAGGCTGATGTCCATCAAAACGGCATCCGGGGGGTTGTGGCGGACAGCCCGGACCGCCGCCTGTCCGGAGCTCACCACGGCGGTGACCTCGCACCCCATGCGCCTGACCTCTTCGGCGAGCATCAGTCCGACAAGTTGTTCGTCTTCGACCACCAATATCTTCTTCGGCACGGATCGCTCGTAAGAAAGGGAACAAAACCTTGGAGCCCAAACGCAATCGATACAGCTCTTTCCAATGAGCTTGTCAAAGAACGAGTTCCGCGTCAAGAAGTTATACGCCGCGCATGCAAATTGTACGTTTTTTTACTTATTCATGCCTGCAAATCGAAGCAGCCGTTTGTGGCATCGTCCCTGTTTATTTTCCCCGCAAAATGCTTGTCAAGCGCCGACAGAAAGAGTAGGTGAGGTGTGAAGCGGCGTCGACCCCGCCGCCGGCGCAAACCGACGCACGCCCCGTAACCGGAAGCAATCAACCCGAGACAGGACCAGGACCGCCCTATGGAACAATTCTTTGACCCGAAAAGCATTGCGGTAATCGGCGCCAATGACCGGAAGGGTTCCATCGGCGCCGCCTTGATCGACAATCTCGTCCAGGGCGGATACGGCGGCACCGTCATTCCGGTCAACCCCAAACACGACACAGTCCGGGGACTGAAATCCTACCGCACCATTACCGAGGTGGAGTCGCCTCCAGAAATGGCGATCATCGCCACCCCCATCGCCACCGCGCCGGAGATCGTTCGCCAGTGCGTGCGGGCCGGTACCCAGGGGGTGATTATCATTTCCGCCGGGGGCAAGGAACTGGGCGAGGAAGGCGCCTTCATCGAGGAGCAGATCCACGGGGCGGCCGAAGGCTCCGGCATGCGAATCATCGGCCCCAACTGCATGGGGGTCATCCGGCCGGCCAAAAACCTCAACGCCACCTTTGCCGGCGACATGCCGGCCAAGGGCAACCTGGCGGTGATATCCCAAAGCGGCGCCATCTGCGCGGCGATCCTCGACCGAGCCGCCGAGGAAAACATGGGCTTCAGCCATTTCGTCTCGATCGGCTCCATGCTGGATGTCGATTTCGGCGATTTGATCGACTACCTGGGCAACGACGGCTCGGTCAAGGCCATCCTGCTCTACATGGAAAACCTGACCAACCCCCGCAAATTCATGAGCGCGGCCCGGGCGGTGTCGCGGATCAAGCCGATCATCGTGCTCAAGGCCGGCAAAAGCAAGATCGGCGCCCGCGCCGCCTCCACCCATATCGGCGCCATGGCCGGCGAGGACGCGGTCTACGACGCGGCCTTCAAGCGGGCCGGCATCGTGCGGGTGCCCTCGCTGGCCCGCCTGTTCGACTGCGCCGAATTGATGGCCAAGCAGCCCCGCCCGGCGGGCACGCGGCTGGCGATCATCACCAACGGCGGCGGCCCCGGGGTGATGGCCGCCGACACCCTGGCCGAATACGGCCTGGAGCCCGCGCCCTTGAGCGACGAGATCACAGCCAAGCTGGGCGAGCTCCTGCCGTCCTATTGGAGCCGGGGCAATCCCATCGACATCCTCGGCAACGCCACGGTGGAGCGGTATACTTCGGTGTTCGAGTTGTGCCTGGCCAGCAAGGAGTTCGACGGCATCCTGATCATCATGGTCCCCCAGGACCTGACCTCCCCGGAGAAGGTGGCTGCCTCGCTGGTCAAGCTGACGCTACGCAAGCGGGTACCGATTTTCGCGGCCTGGATGGGCGGCCGCCAGATCGCCTCGGCGGTCGACATCCTCAACAAGGCGAACATTCCCACCTACGAGACCCCGGAGCGGGCGGTGCGCGCCTTTCTCTACATGGTGGAGTACACCCGAAACCTGGAGCTGCTCTCCCAGGCTCCGCCCAAGCTTCCCGAGCTGTATTTCAACCGGGACCAGGTATTCCGCACCATTTACGAGTGTTTTGAGCAGGAAACCGAACTGCTTTCGGAGATCCAGAGCAAGGAGGTGCTGTCCGCCTACGGCATCCCGGTGAATCCGACCATGCTGGCGGCTTCGGCCGACGAGGCGGTGGCCCTGGCCGTCGACATGGGCATGCCGGTGGCCATGAAACTAGCATCGCCGGACATCAGCCACAAATCGGACGCGGGCGGCGTGCAACTCGACCTGCGCAACGAAGAGGATATCCGCCGGGCTTTCGGCCGGATCATGATCGGTGCCAGGGCGCACAACCCCGAGGCGCGGATCACCGGCGTCTCGCTCCAGCCCTTTATTGCCGAAGCCGACTTCGAGCTGCTGCTGGGCAGCAAGACCGACGATAACTTCGGCCCGGTCCTCTGCTTCGGCTCGGGCGGCGTCTACGCCGAACTGCTCGACGACAAGGCCCTGGGACTACCGCCTCTCAACCGGCTGCTCGCCCGGCGGATGATGGAAGCCACCCGCATCATGCCGCTGCTCGACGGCAATCGCAACACCCAGCCGGCCGACCTGGAAAAACTGGAAGAGCTGCTGGTGCGGCTCTCTCAACTGGTGATCGACTTCCCCGAAATCGTCGAGATGGACATCAACCCGGTGCTGGTCAAAAACGGCGATCCCTGCGCGGTCGACGCCCGCATCCGCATCCGCCGCAACGAGGAGCAGACCAACAACCTCAACAACCACCACCTGGTGATCAGCCCCTACCCCCAACACCTGGAACGGCATGACCTCACCGACATGCAGATGCCGCTGTTCATCCGGCCGATCAAGCCCGAGGACGCGCCGCTGTTTGTCGAGCTGTTCAACTCGCTCACCCCCACCAGCATCTATTACCGGTTTTTCAGCGTGGTCAAGACACTCTCGTCCGAGATCCTGGCCCGCTTCACCCAGGTGGATTACGACCGGGAAATCGCCTTTGTCGCCCTGAACGACGAGGAGGGCACGGAACGGATGCTCGGCGTCTCCAACATCGTCGGCGAACCCGACGGCCGGCGCGGCGAGTTTTCCGTGCTCATCGGCGATCCCTGGCATGGTAAGGGCATCGGGGCGAAACTGCTGCTGCAATGCCTGGAAATAGCGCGGGAGCGCGGCATGGAGATTGTCTGGGGCACGGTTCTGGCGGAAAACCGCCACATGCTCGCCCTCGGCAAGAAGCTGGGATTCACCGTCAAACAGGGTGAGGATCCTTCGGAATACAAGTTGACCATTGACTTGAAAACCGCGAAGTTGTGACCCGATCGTACCGGCTGACCGGAGTTTGCCTGCCCGAAGCATAGCGGCAAGGTGTTTTTTTCGATGCCGGGGATTGTTTTTTTAACGCTGCAAGAGGAAAAGCATGGCAAAAGAAGTGACAATCGACCAGGAAGAGTGTTTGGGCTGCGAGGCCTGCGTGGAAATCTGCCCGGATGTTTTCGGCTTTGACATCGATTTGGGCAAGGCCTATGTCCTTCTGGAAGAAGGCGGAGACGAGGAGTGTATCGAGGAAGCTGTCGGCTCCTGTCCGGCCGGATGCATCTCCTACGAGGAATGAGCCTGGGCAGCAAAACGGTTCCGGCCGGGTGGCCGTACCCGGCCGTTTTTTTCGCAAGATATCGATTTCCGACCGCCATGCGGATCGGAGCTTGAAGGGGCCACGATGGTTACAGCAATCATTCTGATCAATGCCGAACGCAACCGGATCAACGAGGTTGCCGAAAACATGCAGTCCATCGACGGGATCTCGGAGGTCTACTCGGTGAGCGGCAAATACGATTTGATCGCCATCATCCGGGTCAAGACCAACGACGACCTGGCCGACCTGGTGACCCGGCAGCTGCTCGCCCTGGACGGCATCGCCAAGACCGAGACCATGCTCGCCTTCCAGGCCTACTCCCGCCACGACCTGGAGGCCATGTTCTCGGTGGGGATGTGACCGTCCCCCGCCTTTTACCCCGCCTCGCGCGCGAAAGCCGCTGACCGTCCCACCCGCCCTGCCGCGCCGCTGCCGGGCTTGGTTCAGATCGCTTCAAATTGCCTTGGCGGCCCGCAGCTGCGCCTGCGCGGCGGCATCGATTCCCATTGCCGCCAGAATCCCGGCGGTATGTTCCCCCAACTCCGGTGCATGCCCGCGAATGGTGCCCGGTGTGCGCGACAGCTTGGGGGCAATACCCAGCTGCCGGTAGGCGCCCCAGGCTTCATGAATCATCTCCACCACCATCTGCCGCTGCCGGGTCTGCTCGTCGGCCAAAACCTCGTCCAGGTTGAGCACCGGTTCGCAGCAGCAATCGGCGCCGGCGAACAGCTCCGTCCATTCGCATAGATCCCTGGTGAGAAACAGCGCCGCCACCTCGCCTTGCAAATCCCGCTGATGCGGGCCGGGCTCGAAATATCGGGGCGTGTCCCACTCGGGCCGGCCCACGGTTGCGCAGAACACCTGCCAGAATCGCGGCTCCAGTGCTCCCAGCGACATGGTGCGGCCGTCCCTGGTGGCGTAGAGATTGTAGCAGGCAAAGCCGTGGTTGAGAAAATCGTCGCCCTGGGTGGGCACGAGGCCGTCGGCCAGATATTTGCCCCAACGCAGGCAGTGCCAGGTCAGGGCGCCGTCGGCCATGGCCAGATCGATGTACTGCCCTTCCCCCAGCCGCTCGCGGGCAAACAGGGCGGTGGCGATGGCAAAGGCCGCATAGAGGGCGCCGCCGCCCAGATCGGCGACCTGCACCCCGGACAGGGTCGGGTTGCCCTGGTGCCCGCTGTAGGAAAGCACGCCGTTCAAGGCCAGGTAATTGATATCGTGTCCAGCCCGGAGCGCCCTCGGTCCATCGGCGCCGTAACCGGTGATGGCGCAGTAGATCAGCCGGGGATTGAGCGCCCGCAATACCTCATATCCCAAACCCAGCCGATCCATGACCCCGGGCCGGAACCCTTCCAGGACCACGTCGGCCGTCTCGGCCAGCCGCTTGAAAATCCGTTTGCCTTCCGGATGTTTAAGATTCAGGGTCAGGGATTTTTTATTGCGGTTGAGGACGGCGTGAAAGCCGCTGTTCTTCCCTAAAAACGGCGACCACCACCGAATGTAGTCGCCGCCTCCGGGATCCTCGATCTTGATGACCTCGGCCCCGAAATCGGCCAGCAGCATGGAGCAAAACGGACCTGGCAAAAGACGCGACACGTCCAACACCTTGACACCGGCAAACGCAGCCTCCATAACGACATCCCAGGGGTTGCGGGGCCACGGCCCCCCTCAGCATGGCAGCGCCGCCGACTGCCCGGCCACGCGACAGGACGCACGGCGGCGCATGTTCAGAGCATGTTCAGATCGCGGGCAACACATTCCCGGACACCTGGCCGCGCCTTGCGGCAGCCGTTACTTGCTGCGGCCGGCCAGGGTGCGAATCCATTTTTCCAGGGAAACCGCCGGAAAAATGAGAAAACTGGCGGCGGCGGTCAGGCCGATGTCGGCAAACGACAGCGGCTCGGTCCGGAACACCTGCTGAAAAAACGGCAGGTAGATGAATAGGGCCTGCAGGGCGAGGATCACGCCGATGCCCCAGAAAATGGTCGGGTTGCTGAACATGCCGATGGTGAGGATGTTGTCCTTCAGCGAGCGGCAGTGGATCATGTAGAAGATCTGGAAGAAGATGACAAAGGTGACGGCAATGGTCTGCGCCTTGGCCAGGGCCAGTTCGGGGGAAATGCCGGCGGCCAGCGCCTGCCCGTACTCCATGTTGAACAGGGCGATGGTGCCCCAGGTCATCAGCACGGAAACGGCCACCACCCGGAACACCACGAAGCTGTTGAACAACGGGGCGGCGGGGTTGCGCGGCGGCCGGATCATGACATCGGGCTCCTTGACCTCGAAGGCGAGCGGCAGGGCCAGGGCCACGGAGGCGACCAGGTTGATCCACAGCAGTTGGGTGGGCAGCATGGGCAGGAGCAGAACCTTGGTCGCCGGGTCGAAGGGGAAGAACATGATGCCGTAAATGAGGATCAGGGCCAACCCGAGGTTGGTGGGCAGCAGGAAAGCCAGCGACTTGATCAGGTTGTCGTAGACCCGGCGCCCCTCTTCCACTGCGGCACCGATGCTGGCGAAATTGTCGTCGGCAAGCACGATGTCGGCTGATTCCTTGGAAACCGCCGTGCCGGTGATGCCCATGGCCACCCCGATGTTGGCTTGCTTGAGCGAGGGCGCGTCGTTGACGCCGTCGCCGGTCATGGCCACCACGTGGTTGTCCGCCTGCAGGGCCCTGACCAGCCGCAACTTGTGTTCCGGAGCCACCCGGGCAAAGATGTGGGTGGTGCGAACCGTTGCCCCCAGGGTTTCCTCGTCCATATCGGCCAGCTCGGCGCCGGTCACCGATCGGATCTCAGGGGCCAGATGAAGGCGGGTGCCGATGGCCTGGGCCGTAATCCGGTGGTCGCCGGTGATCATCTTGACCTCGATCCCCGCCCGATGGCAGGCGTCGATCGCCTCGACCGCCTCGGCCCGGGGCGGGTCGATCATGCCGATCAAGCCGAGAAAATCGAACTCTCCGTCCACCGCCTCCTCGGCCAGGTGGTCCTTTTCCGCCGGCCAGGGTTTGGTGGCCAGGGCCAGCACCCGCATGCCGTCTGCGCCCATGCGCTCCATCTCGGCCGTCATCTGCCGGTGCAGGTCGTCGTCGTTTGCCTGGCGGCATCGGTGGAACACCGCTTCCAGGGCACCCTTGATGGCAACCATCGGCCCTTCGCCTCCGTGCAGCGTGGCCATGTATTGATTTTCCGAGGCAAAGGGAATGGCATCAAGGCGGGGAAAGCGGGATGTTACCTGTTCGGAGGTGATGCCGCCCTTGGCCGCCGCCACCAGCAACGCCGCCTCGGTGGGATCGCCGGTGATGGTCCACTGGCCGTTTTCCTGCGCCAGGGTGGCATCGTTGCACAGCACCGCCGCGGTCAGCAACCGGTCGAAGGCCTCGGGCAACCGGGCCACGGTCCCGCCGTCGACGGTGAAATCACCCTTCGGATCGTAGCCCGCGCCGCTGACCCGGCAGACATGGCCGGGCGTCACCAACTCGGTGACGGTCATCTCGTTGCAGGTCAGGGTGCCGGTTTTATCGGAACAGATCACGGTGGTGGAGCCCAGGGTTTCCACCGCCGGCAGACGGCGGATGATGGCGTTGCGCCGGGCCATGCGCTGCACGCCGATGGCCAGGGCAATGGTGACCACCGCTGGCAGGCCTTCGGGGATGGCGCCGACCGCCAGGGCAATGGCGAACACCAGGGTATCCTTGAGGGCAGCGCCCAGCGGAATCCCCATGTCCAAGGCCCGCTTGACCCCGATGGCCAGGATGACCGCGGAAATGAGCACGATGCCGATGGTGATCCAGGTGCTGACCTCGCCCAACTTCTTGGTCAACGGGGTTTCGAGGTCCACCGTGCTTTCCAGCATGTCGGAAATCCGGCCCAGTTCGGTGCCCATGCCGGTGCCGGTCACCACTGCGGTGGCCGTGCCCGAGGTGACCAGGGTGCCGCTGTAGACCATGCAGGTCCGATCGCCCAGAACGGCGCCCGCCTCGGCCGGGGCCACCGACTTCTCCACCGGCACCGATTCGCCGGTGAGGGCGGCCTCTTCCACCTGCAGGCTTTTCAGGCTGACGATGCGCATGTCGGCGGGCACGCTGTCGCCGGCCGCCAGCAGGACCAGGTCGCCGGGCACCAGTTCGACCGCCGGGACCATCATGTTCCTGCCGTCGCGAATGACTGTCGCGTTTTGGGGCACCATGCTCGACAGGGCCTCGATCGCCCGGCCTGCCTTGAATTCCTGGATAAACCCGATCACGGCGTTGATCGCCACCACCGCCAGCACCACCAGGCCGTCGGTGAGCTTGCCCAGCAGCATCGCCAACCCGGCCGAAGCCAGCAGCACCCAAATCAGGGGATTGTTGATCTGCCGCCAAAGCAGCTGCAGCACGCTGTCCTTCGGCTTCCGCTTGATCTGGTTGGGGCCGTGCAGGCGGAGCCGCTCGCCGGCCTGGTCCACGCTCAACCCGGCTTCGCCGCTGGCAAGCGCTTGCAGCACTGTCGCCGCGTCCATGGTATGCCAGGCCTTGCTGGCGGGGTTACTGGCCGAAGAAAGACCGTTTTGCTCGGGTTGCATCGATTTCCTTTTTGCTCGGGCTTGATTGAAAAGAACAAAATAAGTTGTTCCTTTTATAACCATCGCCGCCCGCCGCGCAACCGCTTCCCGCAACCGGCTAGGAATTTACGGCAGGCGGTCCGGGAAAAACCCGCCCCAAGACGGGAGGATACCTGCCGCGAAAAAATGACTGGAAAAGCAGCGCCATCTCTTTCCTGACAGGCAAGGCGGCGGCCTACATCCGCCAGTCGATCGGCGGCGTCTTGCGGGTGGGCAGGCGATGGTAGGCGAATTTCGGATAGCCGATCATCATCGCGCCGAAACACTGGTGCCCCTCCGGCAGATCCAAAGCCGCCTGCAGCGGTGGAAAAACCGTGGCCGCGGCGTTGAAATACCCGGCCCAGCAGCCGCCCAGCCCCAGACTGGTGGCGGCCAGTTCCAAGGTGGTCAAGGCAATGGTGCAGGTGGACGCGGCCATGCGGTGCTCCTTGTCCGCATGGGCGACGATCAGCACCGGCGCGCCCCTGAGAATGACATCCCGGCCGGCATGCCATTGCTCGATGGTCTGTTGCACATGCATTCCCCGGGCAAGCTCGGGCATTTCGGCCAGCACCCAGCCCATCCACTCGACGACCATGCCGGAGAGCCGATGCAGATGTTCGCGGTTGCCGATCACCAGCCAGTGCGCGCCCTGGGAATTGATCCCCGACGGGGCGTAGTGGGCCATGTCGATCAATTGGGCCAGCTTTTCGTGTTCCACCGGCCGCTCCTTGTAGGTTCGAATCGACCGCCGGGCACGGATGAAATGCGCGCATTGCTCCGGCCCAAGCCGCAGCTCCGGCCGGACCGGCGGACAGGTCTCCAGCGGCATGTCCCGATGGCGCAGGCTGGCCGTGGGGCAGACCGCCACGCAGTGGCCGCAGCGAATGCAAGCCTGTTCCGCTCCGGGCGCCGGGGCCGGCAACTCTCCCTGGCGCCAGGCGATGATTCCAATCGGGCAGACGGCGGCGCAAATGCCGTCGCGGTTGCAGGTTTCCTGGTTGACGGTAAAAAGCTCCATACCTGTTCTCCATGAAGAAGGATTGACAGCAAACGGCCCAAAATGGTTTCTTGCGGGATTGATTGCGGCGAGGGTGCGGACCGATCCCCCTTGCTTTTGTTACACCGGCAACACACGCCGCCGGTTTTGTGTCGCCCGCCTGAGGCGGCGAATCCTGGCTGTGCGAGCTTCCACCGAGGAGAAAAGTTTGTCTACCCCTCCAGTACAGAATGAAACGCCACCGCCACCGGTGGAGGGCAGCCCGGCTGCGTCCCCGAAACGGCGAACAACACCGGGTAAAAAGCGCAATCGGCCCGCAACCGGCAAATCCGGCCGCAAACGGAAGGGCAAGAAGCCGGCCATCTCGACCAAGCGGCTGGTTGTCTGGACCTCGCTCGAAATCCTCGGCCTGGCCGTGACCACCCTCACCGGTATCGTCGTGCTGCTCGGGTATGCGGCGGCCAGATTTTCCGGCACGGGCTTTTTCTCGCACCTGCTGCCGTTCACCCTCGGCGTGCTGGGCCTGATTTTGACCGGCGCCCTGCTGCTGATCGGCTGGATGCGGCTACGCTCCCGGCTGCGGCAGAAAAAAATATTCTTGCCCGCACTCGTCGCCCTGGCCTTGGCCCTGGTTTCCGGCATCATGACGCTTCGGGGCGATTTTTTCTTTGCCATCAGCCAGTTCCGTATTCTGGTCGGCGGCAAGGAGGAGGCCGGCCGCGTCACCCTCGCCCACCAGGTCTTTGCCGCCTATCGCCGTCTGGACACCGTTCAGCTGCGGCAGCTCATCGACCGGGCCAAGCCCTTTGACCGGGAAATCGATGCCGCGGCGTCGGCCTTCGGGCTCGATCCCGACCTGCTCCACGGCATCGCCGCCGCCGAGTCGTCCTTTTTGCCCAGGGACAGCAAGGACGGGGGCCAGGGCCTGTTCCAGATCACCCAGATCCCGGAATCCGCCATGCAGGCAGCGGCGGACCGACTGAAGGTCGTCAAGCCCCAGCCCGGCGACCACCGGCACAACGGCTATCTGGCCGCCGCGACCCTGACGCATTATCTCGCCCAGATGCGCGGCGACTTGTTCCTCGGCCTGCTGGCGTACAACATCGGCCCCAAGAACGGCGGCCTGCGCTTTATCATGCAACAGTACGGGGCCACGGATTTTGTCACCGTGCAGCCCTATCTGCAACAGTTGCCGCGCGACTATCCCATCCGGGTCCTGTGCTACGCCCTCGCCTTCCGCCTCTCCCGCACCCTGGGCGCCCTGCCGGCCTACGAAGAGGGGCTCAACGCGGTCCGTATTCAGCAAGTGGGCATTCCGGGACTTTAGTCTCGGCCGACTCTCGCAAGCAATTCCGGCTTGCGCCGGACCGGCGCGCGCTCGCCGCAGCCGGGCTCACCCTATTGGCGGAGACTGGGGATGAGGGCTGCGAGCGTTGTTTTTTTTATGCGGGAAAATGAAACGAAGCGGGACCGGACAACGGCGGGCAGGACTGGACCGTTCTGCGAGCCTGCAGCAGGGCGATTCCAGCTATCCGTTCTCGGGAAAACCGGTTCGCAGCATCTGGAACATGCCCTCGATGAACTGCTCGCCCTCTTTTTTGATGTCGAACATTTCCGGAGTCGTGATCCAGCTGGCGATCAGACCGTAAATAAAGACCAGCACGCTGATCGCGCCCTGCCGGACATCCAGATTCGGCGGCAATTGCCCTTTGGCCTTGGCATTGATCAAGGTAATCTGAATGCCGTGCAGCCGTTCCCGGCGTATCTGGATGTGGCGAAGGCGCATGGCCTCGCTCTCCTTGCTGCGACCGCTGTCGTCGAACAGCACCCGGAACAGCTGCTGTTGGCGTTGATCCTCCACCAGGCCGCTGAAGAAGGTCAGGTAGAGGTCTTTCATCTTGCCGAGCGGGTCGGGCTCGTCCTCGGCTTCGCTCGCCTGGGTCATGGGCGCGTACAGCAGCATGATCTGATCCCACAGGGCGTTGAGCAGATCCGCCTTGTTGGCGAAATGCCAATAGATGGCTCCCCGGGTGACCCCGGCCTCCCGGGCGATGTCATCAAGCGAGGTCCGCGCCACTCCCTTGACGGCAAATACCCGGACCGCCGCATCCACGATACTGTTCCGTGTCGCCTGTGCTTCCTGTTTCGTTTTTCTGGCCATATTCCCCCTCCTTGCCAGTGCCGGGCCGATGCGGCGAGGCCTCAGCTACCGGTCTTCAATCCCCCTCCCAGGGCCTTGTACAAGGAAACCAGGTTGGTCAGCCGAACCAGACGCACGTCGACCAGGCCCTGCTGGGCGCTGTACAGCGAGCGTTGGGCATCGAGCACGTTGAGATGACTGTCCACCCCCTTATAATAACGCTCGCGGGCCAGCACATACCGCCTTTCGGTGGCATCGCGCAGGGCCAGCTGGGCCGCCAGCTGCTGGTCGACATTGCCGCGCTGGGCCAGGGTGTCGGCCACTTCGCGAAAGGCGGACTGGATGGCCTTTTCGTACTGGGCCACGGCGATGTCGCGGTCGATTTCAGCCACCTGGAGCTGGGCGGCACGGGCACCGGCATCGAAAATCGGCAGATCGATGCGCGGCACAAAGCTCCATGAACCGGAACCGGTGGTGAAAAGGCCGGACAGCTCGTTGCTGCCGGAACCCAGGGTGCCGATCAGGACGATCCGCGGGAAATAGGCCGCCCGCGCCGCGCCGATGTTGGCGTTATAGCCCTTGAGCAGATTTTCCGCCTGAAGGACGTCGGGCCGCTGCAACAACACCTCGGAAGACAACCCCGGCGTGATCCCCTCGAGCGCGGCCACCTGGTCCGTCAATCCGGCGGGCAGCAGCTCGGCCGGAACCCTGGCGCCGACCAGCAGATTGAGGTTGTCCTCGTCCTGGGCCACCAGGGTGGAAAACCGGGCCACGTCCACCCGGGCCGACTCGACCTGGGTCTGCGCCTGGCGCAGATCGAGCTCGGAAGAGGCCCCCACCTCGAACCGCCGCTGGATGAGTTGGTACGACTCCTGCTGGGTCTTCAGGGTTTCCTGGGCCAGCTGGAGTAAATCCCGGTCGGCGGCCAGGGTCAGGTAGCCGGCGGCGATCTGGGCGATCAAGCTGATCCGGGCGCTCCGCTGCGCCTGCTCGGAGGCCAGGTACTGCTCCAAGGCCTGATCCTTGAGACTGCGCAGCCGGCCGAACAGGTCCAGTTCGTAGGAGGTGACCCCCAGCCCCACCGTGTACTGGTGGAGATCCTTTGCCTCGCCGGTATTGGAAAAATCAGCCGATTGTCGTTGGTATTCCGCGGCGCCGTTGGCATTGATCTTGGGCATCAGCTCGGCCCACTGGATCCGGTATTGGGCCTGGGTCCGCTCGACATTGAGCGCCGTCACCCGCAGGTCGCGGTTGTGCTCAAGCCCCAGGGCAATGATCTTTTGCAGCCGGGGATCGAGATAAAAATCCCGCCAGGCGATGGCGGCGGCATCCTGCTGCCCCGGCCCGGGTGCCTTCTCCGGGGCATCGGCCCCGGTCTGCCAGGTGGCGGGAACCGGGGCCGCGGGGCGGCTGTAGGAAGGGGCCAAGGTGGAACAACCGGCCAGACCGGCGGCAAAGCCGATGGCCAGACACAAGGCGATCGAAATCCGCTGGGTTCGTTGCATCTCAGCGCACCTCCGTTCCATTGCCGGACGAGGGGACCGGCGTGATCTGTTGCTTGTTTTTCCGGCCGAACAGCTGTGAAATGAGCACGAAGAAGAAGGGAATGAAAATCAGGTCGATGAAGGTGGCCGAAAGCAGGCCGCCGGTGACGGCGGTACCGATGGCGTTCTGCGCGGCCGCCCCCGCTCCCTTGGTCAAGGCCAGCGGCAGGGTGCCGAAGAAAAACGCCAGCGAGGTCATGATGACCGGCCGCAGCCTGATCTTCACCGCTGCCAATGTCGCCTCGACCAGTTCCTGTCCCCTGCCCATCCGTTCCTTGATGAACTGGATGATCAGGATGGCGTTCTTGGTCGACAGGCCGACCGTGGTCAAGAGCCCGATCTGGAGATAGACGTCGTTGGGCAACACCCGCAGGGTCACGGCCGTGACCGCGCCCACCAGTCCCAACGGCAGCATCAGCAGGTTGACGAAGGGGATGGTCCAGCTTTCGTACAAGGCGGCCACGGCGAGGAACACCACCAACAGCGAAATGGCGTACAGGGCCGGGGCCTGGGCACCGGCGTTCTTTTCCTCGTAGGACAGTCCGGTCCATTCGTAGCCGATGCCGTTGGGCAGCTGGGCCACCATGGCCTCGACTTCCGCCATGGCCTCGCCGGTGCTGATTCCGGGCGCGGCCTGGCCGAGGATCTCGACCGAGGGAATGCCGTTATAGCGCTCCAACCGGGGCGATCCGTACTGCCAGCGGGCGGTGGCAAAGGCGGAAAACGGGACCATTTCCTTCTTGTTGTTGCTGACGTACCAGTTGTTCAGGTTTTCCGGCAGCATGCGGTACCGGGCCTCGGCCTGGATGTAGACCTTTTTCACCCGGCCGTTCTGGATGAAGTCGTTGATGTACGAACCGCCCCAGGCCGTGGAGAGGGCCTGGTTGATATCCTGGGCCGTGACCCCGAGGGCGCCGGCGCGGACATCGTCGATCTCCAGCTTGAACTGGGGCGAATCGTCCTGGCCGTTGGGGCGGACCGCGACCAGCTTCGGGTTTTTGGTGGCCATACCCAACAACTGGTTCCGTGCCTCCATCAGCTTTTCATGTCCCAGGCCGGCACGGTCCTGCAACTGGAGGTCGAACCCGTTGGCCACGCCCAGCTCGATGACGGCCGGCGGCGAAAAGGCAAAGGCCAGGCCGTCGCGGAACTCCCCGAAAGCCTTCATGGCCCGGGCGGCGATGGCCGGGGCTTTCAGGTCCTTGCTTTGGCGCAGTCCCCAATCCTTGAGTTTGACAAAGGCCAGGGCCATGTTCTGGCCGCGGCCGGCAAAACTGTAGCCGGTCACCGTGATCACGCACTCCACCGCAGTCTTTTCCTGGGCCAGGAAATGCTGCTCCAGCTTCCGGACCACGTCGAGGGTCCGTTCCTGGGTCGCCCCGGCCGGGAGTTGCACCTGGCAGATGAGAAACCCCTGATCCTCGTCGGGCAAAAAGGAGGTGGGCAGGCGCAGGAAGAAATAGACCATGATCAGGACGATCACCCCGTAAAAGGCCAGATACCGCCATTTCTTGCCGAAGGAACGATCGACAATGCCCTCGTAGGTGGTTCGGCCCGCATCGAAGCATCGGTTGAACCAGCGGAAAAAACGGCCGAATAAGCCGCGGCCTCCGGCCGAATGTCCCCGGTCGACCGGGCGGAGCAAGGTGGTGCACAGGGCCGGGGTGAGGATCATCGCCACCATGACCGAGAGGATCATGGCGGCGATGATGGTGATGGAAAACTGGCGGTAGATGACGCCGGTGGAGCCGCCGAAAAAGGCCATGGGCAGGAAGACCGCGGTCAGGACGGTGGCGATGCCCCACAGGGCGCTGGTGATCTGGCCCATGGACTTGATGGTGGCATCGCGGGGCGACATCCCCTGTTCGGACATGATCCGCTCCACGTTCTCGACCACCACGATGGCGTCGTCGACCAGCAGGCCGATGACGATGACCAGGGCGAACATCGTCAGGGTGTTGATCGAATAGCCGGCCGCAGCCAGTACCCCCATGGTGCCGAGCAGGACCACCGGCACCGCGATGGTGGGGATGATTGTGGCCCGAAAATTCTGCAAAAACAGAAACATAACCAGAAAAACCAGCACCACCGCCTCGGCCAGGGTATGCACCACTTCCTTGATCGATATCTTGACAAAAGGCGTGGTGTCGTACGGATAGACCACTTTCATGCCGGCGGGAAAATACTTCGACAATTCAAGCATCTTGTCCTTGACCCGGTTGCCGGTATCCAGGGCGTTGGCCCCGGAGGCAAGCCGGATGGCCATGCCGCCCATGGGTTTGCCGTTGTAAAACGAGTGGAGGCTGTAATCCTCGGTGCCGACCTTGCAATCCGCCACATCCTTAAGCTGGACGACGGAACCGTCGGTGTTGGTCCGCAGGACGATGGACCCGAATTGTTCCGCGGTCCGGAGCAGGGTGCGGGCGGTAATCGTCGCGTTGAGCTGCTGGCCCTCGACCGCCGGCAAACCGCCGAGCTGGCCGGCGGATATCTGAGCGTTCTGGGCCTCCAGGGCGGTGACGATATCGTTGATGGTGAGGTGATAATTGGTGAGTTTGTTCGGGTTCACCCAAATCCGCATGGCATTCTGGGTGCCGAACACCATCAGTTCGCCCACGCCGTCGAGGCGGCTGACGATGTCCTGGATATTGGACACCATGTAGTCGCACAGGTCGTTGCGGTCCATGGAACCGTCTTCGGAGACCAGGCCGACGATCAACAGAAAGTTCCTGGTCGACTTGACCACCGCGATTCCCTGGCGCTGGACAACTTCGGGCAGCAGCGGCACCGCCAGCTGCAGTTTGTTCTGCACCTGGACCTGGGCGATATTGGGATCGGTTCCGGCCTTGAAGGTCAGGGTAATGGAAACCGCGCCCGCCGAATCGCTGGTGGAGGACATGTAGATCAGGTTGTCGATGCCGTTGAGCTTCTGCTCGATCACCTGGGTCACGGTGTCTTGCACGGTCTGGGCCGAGGCGCCGGGATAGGTGGCGTTGATGGCGATCTGCGGGGGTGCGATCGCCGGATACTGGGAGACCGGCAGGCGGTGGATGGACAACAGGCCGGCCAGCATGGTCATGATGGCAATGACCCAGGCGAAAATGGGACGATCGATGAAAAACCGGGACATGGTCGGCTACTCCTCAGGGCTTGGCCGTCGGGGCGGTACTGCTGGCGGCCTCGGTCTGGGACGCAAACGGCGTGGCCTTGACCTGTACCCCCGGCCGGATCCGCTGGAGTCCTTCGACAATGACCCGGTCGCCGGTCTGCAAACCGCCGGTCACCAACCAGGCGTCGCCTATTGCCCGCTCGGTCTTGATCGTGCGCGGCTCTACCGTCTCATTGGCCCCGACCACCAAAGCGGTCGCCACTCCGGCGGTATTCCGGCTCACGCCCCGTTGGGGGACCAGCATGGCCTGCTCGCGCACCCCTTCCCGGACAATGGCACGGACAAACATGCCGGGCAGCAGGAATTGCTCGGGATTGGGAAACTGGGCACGCAGGGTCACCGAACCGGTGGTCTGGTCCACCGACACCTCGCTGAATTTAAGGATGCCCTCCTGCGGATAGGCGGAGCCGTCTTCGAGCACCAACCGAACCTGGGCCTGTCCCTGGCCTCCGCCTTTCAATTCGCCGCTTGCCAGGCTTTTTTTCAGCCGCAGCATTTCGGCGCTCGATTGGGTGACGTCGACAAAGACCGGATCGAGCTGTTGGATGGTGGCCAGGGCCGACTCCTGGTTCGCCGTCACCAGGGCGCCCGGCGTGACCGAAGACCGGCCGACCACGCCGTCGATCGGCGCGGTAACCTTGGTGTAGGCCAAATTGATCTTGGCCGTTTCCAGGGCGGCCTTGCTGTTTTCGATATCCGCCTCGGCCTGGTTGATGGCTGCGGTGGCGTCGTCGTACTCCTGCTTGCTGACCGCATCGATGCTCACCAATTGACGATAGCGCTCGGCTTTTTTCCGCAAGGCAAAGGCATTGGCCTCGGCCTTGAGCAAGGCAGCCTTGGCACTGGCCACGGCCGCCTGGTAGGTGGCGGGATCGATCTGGTAGAGGACCTCGCCGGTCTTGACCCGACCGCCCTCCTCAAACAGCCGTTTTTTAATGATACCGCCAACCTGTGGCCGGACCTCCGCCACCATCTGCGCCGATATCCGACCGGTGAGTTCCGTGGTCAAGGTGACCGATTCCGGCTTGACGGCAACGAACCCGACTTCAGGCGGCCCCTTGCTCCCCGCCGCCTTCTCCGGAGGGGCAGCCTGTTTGCATCCGACCGCCGTGAGCACTCCGACCATCCACCCGCACACCATCAGCATCTTGAACGATTTCGCGACATTCATCATCGATAACCCTGCTAAATGACGACAAATTTATCTTAAAGCACTTCCCGGCCGCAACAGGCAGCGCCCCTGCGCTACCCCCTGGGAAAATGGCTCACGGCTTTATACATACATTCATGAATGTATGCAAGAAGAAGAACAACGTGGCATTGTTATTTCACTTCCAAAACCGGTAAACCCAACAGCCGCTTTTCTTGAATGCAGATAAACCGCAGTCCAAGTAACCAGTCCGTCCGATTTCGCATGCGAAAACAGCCGTCCCAAGTGATAGCCGGCGATTTCGGATAACTTTACATTTGGGCAAAAAAAAGTGATTACCTCTCAAATTCAACCGATTGCATCCTGGAGAGGGGGGGTGCGTATTCTACTGAAATTTTTTGAGATTTCACCTCAATGCGTTTGTCGAAACGACCAACAAAGGACGTTCGGGACAAGGAGAACGCCGGCCGCATGGTCATTTCGAACGCAATGAGAGATCTCGTTTGCTCGACCGGCCTCCGGGGCGTACAGAACACCGCCGATTGCCGGCGAACGAGCCTGGCTGAGGTTCGATGGTAATCAGAAAAAAAAAGCCTGAAGGGGAACATGTCCCCTTCAGGCAAAACACACACAGAAACAACATGGCGGCCATCAAGGCCGCGCTCGGAACGCCCTATTCCACGGTCACGCTCTTGGCCAGATTGCGCGGCTGGTCGACGTCGCAGCCGCGCCGGTATGCGATTTCGTAGGCCAACAACTGGGCCGGGATAGTGTAGAGCAAGGGATTGAGATCTTCCACCACTTCGGGAAGATACAAAACCGTTTCGGTCAATGCGGACAGGTGCTCGTCGCCGTTGGTGCCAAAGAGCACCAGCCGCCCCTGGCGGGCCTTGATTTCCTCGATATTGGACACCACCTTCAGATACACCGAATCCCGCGGCACCAAGGCCACCACCGGCATTTCCCGATCAATCAGGGCGATGGGGCCGTGCTTCAATTCACCGGCGGCATAGCCCTCGGCGTGGATGTAGGAAATTTCCTTGAGTTTCAGGGCTCCTTCGAGGGCGATGGGAAAGTTGAGCCCCCGCCCGACAAACAGAAAATCCTTTGCCTCGTAGTACTGCTCGATCAATTCGCTGATTTCCATCTGCAACCGGGGCAGTTCCGTGGCAATCACCTCGGCGATGTCGATCAATGCCAAGCCCAATTTCTTCTGGGTGATCGGGTCGATAGTCTTCCGTGTCTGGCCGAGATACAGGGTCAGGAGGAACAGCGCCGCCAGCTGGCAGGTGAAGGCCTTGGTCGAAGCCACGCCGATTTCCGGGCCGGCATGGGTGTAGATGATGCCATCGGCTTCCCGGGTCATGGTGGAACCCACCACGTTGCAGACCGTCAGCACCCTGGAGCCCAGTTGCGCGGCCCGGCGGATGCCCGCCAGGGTATCGGCGGTTTCTCCGGATTGAGAAATAGCAATGGTCAATGTCCGCTCGTTGACCAGAAGGCGTCGATAGCGGAATTCCGAGGCGATGTCCACTTCCACCGGAATGCCGACCCATTTTTCGATCCAATACTTGGCGACCAGGGCCGCATGCCAGGAGGTGCCGCAGGCGACCAGGGCGATCCGATCGATGTTTTCGAGCGATGCGGGGTCAAGACCGATTTCGGGCAGATCGACAAATCCCGTGTCAGGGACAATCCGGCCGCTGACCGTATTGAGAATGGCCTGGGGTTGCTCGAATATCTCCTTGAGCATGAAATGCCGATATCCGGCTTTTTCCGCCATCGAGGCATTCCAGTCGATCAGGGAAACGGGCTTGGTCAATTCGGAGCCGTCGTCAACCTGTTGAATCGTGTAGCTCCCCTTGCGCAGCACCGCCATTTCCCGGTCGTCGAGAAAAATGACTTCGCGGGTAAAGGGCAGCAGGGCCGGGATATCCGAGGCGATATAGCAGGCATCGGCGGCAACGCCCATGACCAGGGGACTATGATTGCGGGCCGCGACCAGCATATCCGGCTCATGCGCCCAGAGCACGCCGATGGCGTAGGAGCCTTCAACCCGGGTCAACGCGGAGCGGACAGCGGCCACCAGATCTTTGGTGTTCTTGAGGCATTCCTCGATCAGGTGGGCCAGGACCTCGGTATCCGTTTCCGAGGTGAAGATATGCCCCTTGTCGGTCAATTCCTTTTTCAGGGCGCTGTAGTTCTCGATGATGCCGTTGTGGACAACGACCAACTCACCGGTGCAATCGGTGTGGGGATGGGCATTGCCTTCGGTGGGGGCGCCATGGGTTGCCCAGCGGGTATGGCCCAGGCCGGTGCCGCTGGCAACGCCGACATGTTCGTCGACCACGGCCTCGAGATTGCTCAATTTGCCTTTCGCCCGGTACCGCACCAGTTGATTGTTGAAGGAATATACCAAACCGGCGGAATCGTATCCGCGATACTCAAGACGCCTCAAGCCTTCAAGCAGGATGGGGATAACTCTTCTGGGTCCTACATAGCCAACTATTCCGCACATTTGTTCATCCTCGTCAATGGGTTATGCCACAGGCCGCAATATGGAGCCAGTATCCACGACGGCGCAACAAAATGCAAGCCGGAAGACGCGGATCGTTCAGGATCGATTTTCCCCCCCATACAACCGGCATGATGACACGGAGAATTCCTTTTGAGAAAACAGCAAAAGAAGGTATTCTCTTTTTAACTCAAGCTATAAGGACTCTCCCCATGGACGAACGACAACGACTGAAAGAACTTTTACTGAACAAATCGTACCGACAGGGCACATTCACCCTGACATCGGGAAAAACATCGGATTTTTATGTAGATGGAAAGCAAACCACCTTGGATGCCGAAGGCAGCTACCTGTGTGGCCGTCTCCTCTTCGAACTGATCCGTCAACACCCGGAACCCATAGTCGGGGTGGGCGGCATGACTTTGGGCGCCGATCCGCTGGTCACCGCGGTTTCTCTGGTGAGCTATCTGGACAAGGCCCCGATTCCGGCCTTCATCGTCCGCAAAGAGGCCAAAGGCCACGGTACCGGCAATTTTATCGAGGGCAAGAGCAACCTCAAACCGGGCGGTTTGGTCGCGCTGGTGGAAGACGTGGTCACCACCGGCGGCACCCTGTTGAAAGTCATTGAACGGGTGGAAAACGAAGGGTTTCGGGTGGGCCTGGTGGCGACCATTGTCGACCGGCAGGAAGGCGGAGCCGAACAACTTGCGGCCAAGGGATATCCCCTCAAGGCGGTCTTTACCCGCGAACAACTCATCGGCAAGGCGAAGACAACGTGAAGTGCAGGGAATGCGGCCAGCCGCTGAAAGTGCTGCGAAGATGCCGTCAGGTCCGTTTGCAGTGCAGCGGTTGCCGAAAGGAATATCAAATCCATGAAGTCGCCGCCGACCTTGACCCGGAAACAGAGGCGGAATTGGAGCGATTTACCTGTATCATCTATGATTGACGACCATGAAGCCCCTGACCGTATACGTTCGCGCCGATAACACGGCCACCCTGACCTGCCCGGCATGCGGTACGGTCAAACATTTTTCCGCCTCTGCGTACCGCTCGACACCGCACCTGATGACCGTGCGGTGCGGTTGCAGTGCGTCGTTTCCGGTCCTACTCAATTTCCGCTGCAATTTTCGCAAGCAGACCAACCTGCCCGGCACCTATCAAATCATCGGCCCGAAAAACTCGGGCGGCGGCATGATCCAGGTGACCAATCTCTCGCGGGGAGGGGCGGAATTCACGGTGTCCGGTATGCATAACCTTGCCATGGACCAGGAAATCCAGATTGAAATCCAGCTCAACGACAAAAAGCAAACCGTGCTGAAAAAACAGGCGGTGATCAAATCGGTGCGGAAGAATGTCGTCGGCTGCGAATTCAAGAACCACGCCGACTTGGATAAAGCCCTGGGCTTTTTTCTGCAAAGTTAAGCCGCATTATCTTGTCACTTCGAACGAAGTAAGTCCCCTGTTGTCTCTTGGACAAGAATGAAAGCAAGGGGATAAAGTTCCCCTTCCACCTCCCATGCCATTAAATCGCCACCCGGGAACAGGTTGATGCCTCCGGTGACACAGCCCTCTGCGATGGGTTCGACTGTACTTGCCCACCTTGCGTTTGCATCGCCCGAGTTCAGGCTGCTCTGATGGTTGCCAAAGTGGTTTCGGACGATTTTCTCAAGTAGCGCAGCGCATCACGATCAAGGTGCTCTGGAAAATGCGCAAAGCTCTCGGACGGCAGCTCCTGGTGCACCAACCCCGGCGTTTTGCCGCGCAGCACCATGCCGGCTCCATTTGCAGGTGCAGTTTTGAGCCCCCCGAACACCTCCTTGCACCCGGCGCGGCGGCGTCAGCAAGGACCATGTCCGTATTTTAGCGTCAGCCCTCCTGAATTTTTCCCATCAACGACCATGCGACGGGTAAGGTTCCGGCAATTCGATGTTGCACGAACCGGCCGCACGACCTGTCCATATCGCCAGGATCTCAATTCCGCGATTTCAAACTATTCGATTTCAATTCGGTAACTGTTGGGCACCACTGAAAGGCAGGGTTCTGAAAAGAATTTCCCCTATGCTCTCCACCCCACAAGATGCGGTATCTACCTGTCACCCCTTCTACATACTGTGCTTTTGTGTTCGATGCCGATGCTTTCACCAACTTGCCGGATACTCTTTGCGGAACAATGTTCGCGTAAGCCGCGTACAAAAAATTTTACCCACTAGCAAAATTGCTTGCTTTTTTGAGCCCTACAGAGAAAATTACTTATGCAATAATGCATCTTGTCAAAATGCAAACAGAAAAGAAACAACAATGGTCATGGAAAACCTTTCCTTGCACGAGTGTTCCACGGAAACTGCAATTATGCATGCCATCCATTTTTTCCCTTTCTTTTCAGACTGTTCCCACCAGACTCGTTCGCAGCACCATCCAGATTCGCCACTCACGGTCGTGTCTCCTCGAAGGGATACAGGGCCGTTTTCTTTTTCTCCAACCTCAACATCGATGAAGGAGTTTCGCGTATGGCCAGACCATTGTTCCGTGCCCTGAGCAGGACAACCTCAGCCCTTGCCCTGCTTTCGTCCGTCACCGTTCCAGTTTGGGCGGAAGAGGTTGTCTATGACGGCGACACGACCATGCTGCAAGACATCCCCAATCCCGGTGGCTCCCCAGATCCCATTACTAATTCAGTGGCTCCCAGTGGTAGCGACGCCACGGGTAAAAGCCCCAGCCTTGCCAATAACAGGGTGACGGTCACCAATGGCAACGGAGCGCAGTATGTCTTTGGCGCGATCAATATTGTTGATTCGGATGCCGTCACCAACAATCAGGTCCTCATCGAGGGTACCACCATGACCGGTACTACCGTCATGGGTGGATCGGCGTCCACGGTCGCCGGCAACAATGTGACCATCAGCAACAGCACGGTGGACGAAGGGGAAGTCTACGGTGGGTATTACAGCATGATTTCCGGTTCTTCCGCTGCCACGGTTACGGGCAATAGTGTTGCCATCATCGACAGCACGGTAGTAAGCGGCATGGCGCTCGACGGGCTGGTTACTGGCGGCTATGCCGGTGTTCAGTCCGGTGACGGCACGGCCACGGCCTCGAACAACAAGGTGACCATCAGCGGTGTCAGTACTGTGGAGGGGAGCTTCGGCGGGGCTGCCAAAAGCGACGCCGGTGCCGCCACGGCCTCGGGCAACAGCGTTGCCATCAGCGACGACGCCCAGATCGCGTCTGCCACTGGTGGGAACGCCGAGAGCACTTCCGGCACCGCCACGGCCTCAAACAACACCATAGCCATCAACGGCCTCAGCATTGTGGATCAGAGCTTCGGCGGAGATGCTTCGAGCAGCTCCGGCACCGCCACGGCCTCAAACAACAGCGTTGCCATCGGTGGCGACGCCCAAATCACGTTTGTCATCGGCGGACATGCCTATAGCGACGCCGGCACCGCCACGGTCTCGGGCAACAGCGTCACCATCAGTGACAACGCCCAGATCACGTCTGTCACGTCTAGCACCACCGGCGGCTATGCCGAAAGCGACACCGGCGCCGCGCAAGCCTCGGGCAACAGCGTTGCCATCGGCGGCGACACCCAGGTAAGGGATATCACCGGTGGCTCTGCATGGAGTAATTCCAATGTGGCACAGGCCACAAGCAACACCGTCACCATCGGCGGCCTCAGCACGGTGACCGGGAGCATCTACGGCGGGTATGCAGATACGAACAGCGCGGGTATGTCCGGCGAGGCCAACAACAACACGGTGACCATCAACGGCGGCACAGTGGATGCGAGCATCTACGGCGGCTTCAGCCGGATCGATGGCAATGGTGAAACCGGCTCGGCCACCGGCAATGCCGTGACCATCAGCGGCGCACCCGACCTAAGCGGTTCGGACCTCTACGGCGGCTTCGTCGGCTACGTCACCCCTGAGCCGGGAATGGACGCCTTCAGCGGCAACACCCTGAACGTATTCAATTACAGCGGCAGCGCGGTGCAATCGGTGCAGAATTTCCAACACTACAACTTTACCTTCCCCGTCACCCAAAATACCCCGGTGCTTAACGTGACCGGCACGGCTGCCCTGGGCGACGGCAATGGCAGGAGTTCCTCCGTCACCGCCAGCACCTACGGCAACACGGCTCCCCTGCGGCCCGGTGATCAAGTGACGCTCATCAACGCCAGCGCCGGAACCCTCGACACCGCCGGCTTCACCCAAACCCAGGCCCAGGGGCAGCACAGCGCAACCCTGAACTATCTCTGGGACCTGGGCACCGCTAACAACATGCTGACCGCGACAGTGGCCAGCGTGCAAGCCCGCCCGCAGGCCAAGGTCCTGGCCGAAGGCTTCCTCTCCGGTCTGGCCCTGGTCAATCAGGGCGCCGACCTGGCGGCCGGACAAGGCATGAGGGACGCCGTGCTGTCCAGCCAGGAAACCGAGAACGGCATCGGCATCTTCGGCGCTCTTTCCGGCGGCTGGTCGGAATACGACACCGGCTCGCACATAGAAATGTCCAGCATTTCCCTGTTGACCGGCCTCTCCAGAGGCGTGGATCTCATTCCCGGACGCCTGACCGTGGGCGCCTTCTTTGAATACGGCAGCGGTTCGTACGACACCTACAATGCCTTTTCGGGCATCGACTACAATGGCGATGGCGACGTTGACCACCTCGGCGGCGGCATTATTGGCCGCTTGGATTTCACCGAGGCCGGGCCAGGCCATGTCTATACCGAGGCCAGCTTCCGGGCGGGCACCGTCAGCAACGAGTACAACAATGCCAATCTGGGCGATGTCGCGGGCAACCGCGCGGGCGGATACGATTCCGACTCGGGCTATTACGGCCTGCATGCGGGCTTGGGCTATATCTCGTACCTGAACGATACGATGTCGCTCGATCTGTACGGCAAATACTTCTGGACGCGGGTGCAGGGCGATGATGTCGCCCTGGCCACAGGTGAGCCCATCACGTTCGACGATGCGGATTCGCACCGTGTGCGCGTGGGCACCCGCTTCGCTTATGCGGAGGACATAACCTTCACCCACTACGTGGGTGTGGCCTACGAACACGAGTTTGACGGCGAAGCCGGTGCCGCGACCTTCGGCTACGCCATCGACGCGCCGGAACTCGCGGGCGGCACCGGCATCGGTGAGGTTGGGATGCACATCATACCTACCAATGACCCGTCCCTGTCCCTTGACATGGGGCTACAGGCCTATGTGGGCACCCGCGAGGGCATGACCGGGAGCTTGCAAATCCGCTACGAATTCTAGCAGCGGGTCAAGCCAACCAAGAACAACCGCCACATCCCATCGTGCGCGGCGCAGCCGGAGGTAACGGCGCGCCGCGCTTTTTTTTTACGCTCGGCCGCAGGGGATCGGCGAAGGCGTTTTCATTGCGCTTCATGGCCGGAGCCATTGTCGTTTTGCTCCATCCGTTCCGGACCGGCCACGCCCATTGTCCCCCGCACCACCTGTTGCGCCCGCACCAGCAAGGGCTCAAGCGTCTTTTCGTCCAGGGCGCAAATCCCCACCCCTTCCCCGCTGAGTGCCACCTGGACCTGCTCTTCCGGCGGCAGCCGATCAATCTTGTTCAATACCTTGAGGCAGGGGATGTCGGCCAGTCCCAACTCGACCAGCAGCCCTTCCACCACTGCGACCTGTTGCCGCCAGGCCGGGTTGGAAACATCGATCACATGGAGAAGCACATCGGCCTCGAACAGCTCCTCCAGGGTCGATTCGAAGGCCTTGAGCAAATCGGCCGGCAGGTGGCGGATGAAACCGACGGTGTCGGTGACGATGACCTCCATGTCCTCGGGAAAGCGAAGCCGGCGGCTGGTGGGATCGAGGGTGGCGAACAGGAGGTCCTCGGCATGGGTCTCACTCTTGGTCAGAGTGTTGAGCAGCGTCGATTTGCCGGCATTGGTGTAGCCCACCAGGGAGATGACCGGCACGTCGCGCTTGCGCCGGCGGTTGCGGCGATGGTACCGCTGCTCGCCCACGGCCTTCAGCTCCTTGCCCAGGCGTGTGATTCGGTCGTTGATCCGCCTCTTGTCGATCTCCAGGCGGGTCTCGCCGGGCCCACGGGCGCCGATGCCGCCGGTCAGGCGCGACAGGGCGTCGTCACGGGTGGTAAGCTTGGGCAGCATGTATTTCAACTGGGCCATCTCGATCTGCAGCTTGCCTTCGCGGGAACGGGCCCGGCTGGCAAAAATATCGAGGATGAGTTGGGTGCGGTCGATGACCCGCAGGTCGGTGTGGTCGGTGACCGAACGGATCTGCGAGGGACTGAGCTCCTGATCGAACAGGAGCAGGTTGGCGCCCAGCCGCAGGCTCATCAGCACGATTTCCACCAGCTTGCCGCGCCCGAGAATGAAGCGGGGATGGATATGTTTGCGCCGCTGGATCACCCTGGCCAAGACCTCGACCCCGGCGGACCGGGCCAGCTCGACCAGCTCGGTCATGGATTCCTCGGCCTCGTCCCGCGAGCCGGTGGTCACCGACACCAGGATGGCGCGGTCCTTGCCCCGGTCGACCTCGCGCACCGGCCGTTCACGGACGAATTCCTCTTCCAGGGCGTCGATCAGGGCAATGCAGGACTGCGACTGGTTGGCGGGATGCACCGGCGGCAGCGCGGTCCAGTCGCGTCCGTCGACCGGACGCGGCATGAGGTGCACCGCGTGCAGCAGCTCCGGCAGGCCGTCCTTGATGGTGAGCACTGCCATCAGATCAAGCCGTAAACAGGCGAGATCCATGATGTCTTCCTCGCTGGCTCCCGCAGCCCCGCCCAACACGGTGTGCACGCAACGCAGGCCGCGCAGGCGGCCGCCGGAGGCGCCCACATGGGCCAGGGCCGGAATGGTGATGCGGTCGTAATCGCCGACGATCACGGTCTCGATCCGGCCGGACCGATGGATCAGCAGGCCGATTTGGCGATTCAAAGCGGCGGACAAGGCGGCCAGGGAACGGGCGGTTTCCCGGCCGACGATTTCATCGGCCGCGACCTTTTTCTGGGCAAGCCGCTCCAGGTCCCGCAGTTGTTTGGGTTTGAGGCTGTGGGTGTTGCCGGTGACGGTCGAAATGGCGAACTCCTTTGAAAGGGAAAATCAGCAGGGCGCACTCCCCGGGGTCCGGGGAAAGGGGATAACGTCGCGGATATTCTGCATGCCGGTGACGAATTGCACCAGCCGGTCGAAGCCAAGCCCGAAACCGGCATGGGGCACGGAGCCGAACCGGCGCAGGTCAAGGTACCAGCCATACTGCTCCAGGTCGAGCCCGGCGGCGGCCATCCGTCCGGCCAGCACTTCATAGCGCTCCTCGCGCTGGCTGCCGCCCACCAGTTCGCCGATGCCGGCCACCAGGATGTCCATCGCCGCCACGGTGCGGCCATCGTCGTCAAGACGCATGTAAAACGGTTTGATCGCCTCCGGGTAATTGGTGACGATCACCGGCGCCTGGGCCACTTCTTCGCAGAGATAGCGCTCGTGCTCGGCCTGGAGGTCGGCACCCCATTGCACCGGAAAGGCAAACTCCCGGCGGGCGCGCTGCAGCTCCGCCACCGCCTCGGTGTAGGTGAGATGGACGAATGGACAATCGCGCACCTGCGTCAGCCTGTCGATCAGGCCTTTGGCCACGTGCTGGTCGAACAGGGCGAGATCCTCGCCGCATTCGGCGAGCACCGAGGCGATCAGCGCCTTGATCATGGCCTCGGCCATCTCCATGTCGCCGCGCAGATTGCAGAAAGCCATCTCCGGCTCCAGCATCCAAAACTCGGCCAAATGCCTACTGGTATTCGAATTTTCCGCCCGGAACGTTGGACCGAAGGTGTAGACCTGGCCATGGGACAGAGCAAAAATCTCCGCCTGCAACTGGCCGCTGACCGTTAGACCGGCCCGGCGCCCGAAAAAATCGTCGGCAAAGGGGTCGTCCTGCCGCAGGTGCGCCGGATTCAGCGCGGTGACCGTGAACATCTCGCCTGCCCCTTCGCAGTCCGAGGTGGTGATGATCGGGGTTTGCACCAAGATGAATCCCTGCTCGCGGAAAAAGCGGTGGATGGCGAAACTGAGGGTGCTTCTGATTCGGGCCACCGCGCCCAGGGCATTGGTGCGGGGGCGGAGGTGGGCAATGGAGCGAAGGAATTCGAAGCTGTGCCGCTTTTTCTGCAGCGGATAGGTTTCGGGGTCGGCCCAACCGAGCACCTCGATCGAGTCCGCCCGGACCTCCACCGGCTGGCCCTTGGCCGGCGAGGCCACCAGCCTGCCCCGAACACGGAGCGAACAGCCGGTGCTCAGTTTTTTCACTTCGCTCGCGTAGTTGGCAAGACCTTCCTCGGCGAGAATCTGAAGACTCGCCAGACAGGAACCGTCGTTGAGTTCGAGAAAAGTGAGGCTGCCCGAGTCGCGCCTGGTCCGCAGCCAACCTTGGGCCTCGACCGCTTCTCCCAGGGGTTGTCGCCGCAAGATCTCGCTAATTCGCGTCATTTCCGCCATATCTCTTCTCCTGCCCGTGCCGATGCCTTTTTCGCAGAGCCCTGATCCGATCAATAGGTCAGCTCGCCCTGCCCGTTCTCGCTCAATCCCACCACCACCAGCCCCGCCCGGTCGGCCGCGGCCACCATGGCCGCCCGGTCGAACATCAACGATTGTCCGGCTTCCACCGCCAGCACCGCCCCCTTGACCTCAGCCAGGGTTTCGATGGTCGTCACTCCGGTTGCCGGCAGGTCGAAACGGAAATCCTGGTTCGGCTTTTTCAACTTGACCACCACTGCCCCGGAACCGGCCAAGGTGCCGCCCCGGCGAATGGTGGCGTCGGTGCCCTCGATCGCTTCCACTGCTAGGACACTGCGACCGCGCACCACCACGCACTGGCCGATGTCGAGCCGCCCCACTTCGCGGGCAACGGCCCAACCGAAGCGGATGTCGTCCATCTGCTCGGCCGAGGGTTTCCTGCGGGTCAGCACGCCCTGGGGGAAAAAAAGGTGATCGAGATAGCAGGTGGACGCCAGCACCCGGATGCCCTCCTCTTCCAAGCTGGCGGCCACGGCCCGGAGGATGGCGTCATCCTGGCGCCGGTCGATCTTGCCCCACAGGGTCAATCCCTTAAAATCGGGAAGAATATCGTGAAAAATCCGGGTCTTGGTGATAGTGCCCGCAAAAACCGCCTCCCGGACCTTTTCCCGATGAAAAAAAGAGATGATTTTGCCCAGCTGCCCGAGCTTGACCCACACGGTGACATCCGCCAATTCTTCCAGTTGGGCCGCGGTCTCATTGACATGGGCGATGGCCACCACTTTGCGGCCCCGAGCCCGGGCCGCCTCGGCGAACAGGAGCGGGAACTGGCCGCCGCCGGCGATCAATCCGATCGGGGCGGCATCGTTTGCTTCAGTCATCCAGGGTGCGCTTGACCACACCGCGCTTGCTGGAATGGAAGAAGCGCACCATGTTCTGCACCTGGGCACAGTCGCGCATCTCCTCCTCCAGTTTTACCAGCGCATCCTTGAGCAGGATTTCCGGGGACCGGAACAGCACCCGGAACGCCTCTTCGAGCTGCTTGATGGTTTCGCGGTCCATGCCGGCGCGGCGCAGGCCGATCTTGTTGATGCTGGCGATGCGCATTTGATTGCGGGTGCCTTCCATGATCACATAGGGCGGCACGTCGAGGCCGATGCCGGACATGCCGCCGATATAGGCGTACTCGCCGATGCGGCAGAACTGATGCACCGCCACCAGGCCGCCCAGGTTGGCGTGGCTGCCGATCTCGACATGGCCGGCCAGGGTGGCGACGTTGGCCATGATCACGTGGTCGTCGATGACGCAGTCGTGGGCGATGTGGCAGTAGGCCATGATCATGTTGTGGTTGCCGATCCGGGTCTTGCCGCTGGCCTTGACCGTGGCCCGGTGAATGGAAACGTATTCGCGGATCTGGTTGCCGTCGCCGATGATCAGCTCGGTCGGCTCGCCCTGGTAATGGATATCCTGGGGCGGCCCGCCGACGGTGGCAAACGAGCCGATCGTGTTGCCGGCTCCCAAGGTGGTGTGGCCGCTGACCACGGCGTGAGCACAGATTCGGGTTTGCGGCCCGATTTTGACGGGACCGTCGATGACGGCATACGGCTCGACGATCACCGAACTGTCGAGTTCCGCTTTGGGGTCGATGACCGCTGTGGGATGTATGGGCATGGCGAACTATCCTGATATAAAAGAAAAGGCGGCGTGACGGCCGCCCAAAATGGCCTGGACGGATCAGGCGAAACTGGCCATCAATTCGGCTTCCGTGGCCAGTTGGCCGTCGACCAGGGCCTGGCCGCCCATCTTGATCACCTTGCCCTTCTGCTTGAGCATCTCGAGCTTGAGCACCAACTGATCGCCCGGACGGACAATCCGGCGAAAACGAGCCTTGTCCACCCCGGCAAAATAGGCGAGACGGCCGATCATTTCCTGGTCGGACAGACAGACCAGAATACTGCCGACCTGGGCCATGGCTTCCAGGATGAGCACCCCGGGCATGACCGGCTCTCCGGGAAAATGTCCCTGGAAAAACGGCTCGTTCATGGTGACGTTCTTGATGCCGACAATGTTCTTGCCCTGTTCCACCTCGACAATCCGGTCGACCAGGAGGAAGGGATAGCGGTGCGGCAGGATCGCCATGATGCCCTTGACATCGATGGGTAGTTGCAGATCGGACGCTGATGTCGTCATTCTTGTTCCTCATGTTGTGTGGATGCAAGCAAAGCGCCGAGCCGGTCCACTTCCTTGCGCAAACGTCGCAGTTCCTTGACCATTTCCGGCAATCTGCCGAAGGCGGCCGAGGCGCGTCCCCAATTCTTGACCTCAATGGCCGGAATGCCGCCAACCATCGCCCCCTTGGGCTGGTTGTTATGGATGCCGCTCATCGCCGCCGCCATGACCTGGTCGTCCAGATGCAGATGCCCGGCAACCCCCGCCTTGGCGCCCAGCACCACGTTGCGGCCCAAGGTGGTGCTGCCCGCGATCCCGACCTGGGCCACCAGAATCGAGTTCTCCCCGACCACCACGTTATGGCCGACCATGACCAGGTTGTCGATCCTTGCCCCGGACTTGATCCAGGTCACCCCGAAGGCGGCCCGGTCGACGCAGGAATTGGCGCCGATCTCGACATCGTCGTCGATCCGGACCGTGCCCACCTGCGGTTTTTTGTAATGGACGCCCATGCGGTCGGTGGCGAAACCGAAGCCATCGCTGCCGATCACCGCCCCGTGATGGAGCACCACCCGCCTGCCGATGGTACATCGCTCGGCCACCGTGACATTGGCGTGGATGACGGTGTCGTCGCCGATCACGGTATCGTCGCCGATCACCGCCCCGGCATGGATGGCAACCCGCTCGCCGAGCACCACCCGATCGCCCAGAACCGCCAGGGGGCCGATGCTCGCCTCGGCGGGAACGGTGCACCCTTCGCCCAGCACGGCCGAGGGATGGACGCCCCGAGCCCGGAAAGGTTCGGCCAGCAGGAAGGCATGGATGCGGGCGGCGGCCACCGCGGGTTGTTCGGCCACGATGGCCGCGATGGCCAGGGAATCGACGCCGGCGGGGACAATGCAGGCCGAGGCCCGGCACTGTTCCGGCAACGGCAGGTGTTTGCGGTCGAGGACAAAGGTGATCTCGCCGGCTTGGGCATACTCAATGCCATTGAGGCCACGGACGACCAGATCGGGATCACCGTCCACCCGGCCGCCCACCAGTTCGGCAAGTTGCCGCAAGCTACATTCGCGGGGCACGTGCACATTCCTCCGGATAAAAAATCCTATCGAAAAAACACGGGGATCAACCTATATTTTTCCATGACTTGCTCCATCGCCAGAAGCAAGGAAAAATACTGCACTTTGCCTCAATCGTAAAGCAAAACAGCGCGGCACCGCTGTTGGTACTCGTCCAGTTCCCGCTGCCATCCGCGCTCCAACTCGACCACCGGCATCCCGGCTTCCAAGTGCTCGCGCACGACCCGATCGCCGACGATCAGGTCCATGGGCAGCCGCTCGAACTCATATTCATATGGCGGCTGCTTATAGGCGAACTGTCCGGGATACAGGCGCAACAGGGCTTGCAGCAGGGCCAGGCTGGTGCGGTACGGCCTGAAGGCGTCGATATCGGTCACATGGATTTGGAAACCGGTGCAAGCCTGTCCCATCCACTTCCCCGAGGTCGGCTCGAACCTGAGCGGCCGCAGGACGCAACCCGGCAGGTCGGTGGCGCGGAGGGCGTCAAACACCTGGCGATAATCGAGAAACGGCGCGCCAAAAAGCTCGAAGGGCAGGGTCGTGCCCCTCCCCTCGGAAATATTGGTCCCCTCCCAGACAACCTGCCCCGGATACACCAGGGCCGTGGCAAAGGACGGCATGTTGGGCGAAGGAAAAACCCAAGGCTGGCCAATGGCCGGAAAGCACATATGGCGCCGCCAGCCCTCCGCCTGAATCACCTCCAGGTCGGCACCGATCGCCAATTCCCGGTTGCACAGCAGGGCCAACTCGCCGAGCGTCAGGCCATGGCGCATGGGAATGGCGCATCGGCCGACAAAGGAGGCGCAATCGGGCCGCAGGATATTGCCTTCGACCAGATGGCCGCCGATGGGATTGGGGCGGTCGAGCACCACCACCTTGACCCCGGTCGCGGCCGCAACCTCCAGGCAATGGACCACGGTCCAGACAAAGGTGTAGACCCGGGTGCCGACGTCGATCAGATCGACCAGCAGGACATCGATGTCGGCAAACATCGCCGGATAGGGTTTGCGGGTCTCGCCGTAGAGCGAATACACCGGCAGGCCGGTCATCGCGTCGATCCCGTGGTCGGACTCGATCATATTGTCCTGCTTTTCGCTGAAAAAACCGTGCTGGGGCGAAAAGAGGCACGTCAACTGGCCAGGATAGGCCGCTCGGACCAGATCGCGGCCATGGGTAAAATGCCGGTCGGTCGAGGCTTGATTCGCCAACAGTCCCAGCCGCTTGCCGGTCAGGGAAGGATGGCCTCCGCGGCTAAGACATTCTATTCCGGTTGCAACAATCACACGTCCTCTCAAGGGATTACTGTTATTTTCGTTATGTGCATACGCACCCTGCCCGACCTTTTAGCGGACCTTGCGCCCTTCGTCAAGCAACCGGAAGCCTGGCACGGTTGCCCGGCAACCGGAGAACACGGAACCCCATCCTTTTTGCATGGAGGAGAAACAGTGGGCCAAGACAATCCTTGTACCGCAGTTTTGTCGCTTACAGACGAGTTACAGGGGGAGCGCCGACCATGTTTTTTGAATTTTTGCCCCCACTGCACCTCCGATTGTGCAAAAAGTCCAATTTTTTTTCTTTGCCGTAATTAAATTTAATTTAATAAAAACAATATATTATCAAAAAATATTTTCCGTGGCGTTCAAAATTTTGTATTTTTTTGCTTCCAGGGTATTGCCAGCCTCATATTCCTTTGTTATATTGGGAATCAACTAGAGAAACTCAGGTTTCACGGTAGTTTTTTTACTTCTCGGGCAATAACGCCCATGCAGACATATCATCAACCAAAAACAGGAGACAGGAATATGAAAAAAGTATTGAGTGTCATGGCGGCATCCGCATTCGTTCTGACCGCAGGCGTAGCTCTGGCAGGCGGCCCCGGCAAGAAAATGGGCCCCGGTTGTCCGGAAGCATGCCAGAAGCAGATCGACGACCTGCAATCTTCCCAGGCCCAGCAGAATGAGCAGCTGAGCGCCCACGGCAAGCAGCTGCAGAACCATGAGACCCGGATCACCGATCTTGAGAAGGCTTTCGCCGATGCATGGTATGTACGTCTTGGCGTACGTGCTTCTTGGATGCAGCAGGATATCACCGGTATGGGTAACGTAAACTTCGCCAACGAAGTTGATAGCGATGCCGGTTTCGGCGGCGCCATCGCCTTTGGCCGCGAGTTCGCCATGTATCAGGCTCTGGGTAAATTCCGTGCTGAGGTCGAGTTGGCCAAGCAGGGAGCAGACTTGGATGACGCATCCTATGTTGGCGCGAACGGAAATGTCCTGACGATGGGTGGTGACCTGGATGTGACCACCGTGTTCCTCAATGGTTACTACGAATTGCCGGTATACGATGCTTTTTCGGTCTATTTCATGGCCGGTGTTGGTTATGCAAAATATGATCTTGACGTCGATTTCAATGGCATTAATCGGCCTTTCTTGAGTGGTAGCGACAACGTTTTTGCCTACAAGGCAGGCGCTGGTATCACCTACAATTTCACCGATCAGATCGCCGGTGACCTGGGTTACGAGTACCTGGGTGTTGCTGATACCGACATCGCCGACAGCATCAACGGTCACAACGTGGTTGCTTCTGTTCGCTTCAAATTCTAATTAGCAATACTCAATTAGAATGGAGTTCATCCCCGGCCGGATTTTCCGGCCGGGGATTTTTTTTGATTACCATCGTGACTTCAGCCAGGTTCCTCCTCTCCGACAACCGGCGGCGTTCTTGACGCTCCAAAAAGCCAGATGATCAAACGAGATTTCCCATTGCGTTTGAGATGACAACCGACCCAGGTTGTCTCGGTGCCGCACGTTGCCTGTTGGTCATTTCGACGAACGCGGTGAGGAGAAATCTCAAAAAATTTCCGCTGAATATCTTCAGGGATGAAATCGGCTGAATTTGAGTGGCAATCCGTTTATTTTGCCCGCGCTTGGATTCTCCCCGCCCCTTTCCCTGCTCCTACCCGTCCCAACCTTCAACGAGATGAGGGCCTGCATCACCACCTGTCGTTTTGCTGCCTTCTCTTTCGCCAGCAAGCAAGCCAATCGGCCATCGCCGGCATCCAGGCGATGCGGGTGCCATGAGGATGGGCCCAGGCAAGATGCCAATGCCGATGCTGGCCATCTTCCCACAGATCGGCGGTCCAGCCAAGCCAACCGAACTCCGGCGGTGCCGGCCCGTCCCGCAGCGGTTCCCATTGCAGCCAGAGCACGGGCCAGGGGTGTTGCGAAGCCCAGGCCTCTACGATGGATCGGAGTGCAGCCCCCTTGTCGGCCAAATAGGCGGTCAGATAGGTGTTGTAGAGTATGACGGGGGAACCGGTCAGCCGATCGACCCGATCGGCCAGAAAAGGAGGCAGGTCGACAGGCAGGTCGGCCTTGAAAAGGGAAACCGGTGATTGCGAACGGTTAACCGAATGAAGCGCCGCTATGCCGGCGCGGAGTTGACGCAGCCGTTCGGGGTGATCGCCCCAGACAAAAGCGGCCAAGGTTTGTTCTTCCACCGGTGCGTTGAGAATAAGCGGGGTGAGATCGCAGCCGATCCGTGACCGGATCGCGGGACAAACCGCCTGGAGTGGCGGCATCGGCATGCCTTCGCTGCGCACCGTGAATTGGGGAGGCACGTCGCTGCCAAGCTCCAGCAGGGTGTGCCCTTCGCTCCCGTCAATGACCCGGAAATGCCGCCGGTCCGCCACCAGATTGAGCCCGGCGCTGGCACCCAAATCCACCAGGTGCAGCGCCGGCCAACCGGTCATGCTTGCCGGCAGCAGCCAGCAGAGCCCGCGTGCGGTCTCATTGGTCTGCACCCGGGCAGTGGCGATGAATTCGGCCAAGGCCTTTTGCCTGGCCGCAACCGCTGCCCGGAGGCAAAGAGCAAGCCCGTCATCGATGAACCGGGTGCCCTGCAAGGTCGGATAATAGTGCGCCAGTTCGGCTGTCTCGGGCCGGCCGTTCAGGATATCCCGATGCAGACCTGCCAGCAGCAGCAAGGGCACATCGAACGAGGAACGGCCCGCCCCGGCCTGCACCAGCCAATCCGCCAGGGGATCGTCGCCCGGATCGGCGGCCAACCAATCCGCCACAAGACCGAACAGCCGCGAATACAGAGGTGAATATCCAGCGGAAAATTCCTGTTGCTTGCGAAAGCGCCGGCCAAGCCGAACCCGGAGATCACATGCAGACGAACCAGATGATGGCGACTGTGGCGATTGCACGAAACTTACCTCGTTCATTGAGATTTTTCCTCTCTGCGTTCGTCGCAATGACACGCTGGGCCACTGTCATCTCGAACGCAGTGAGAGATCTCATTTCTTTCAACCGCCTCCTGCAGCCATAAAAGAACAATGCCGAGTTTTCAAAAGGGAACCTGGCTGAAGTCGATGGCAATCAGAACAAGAAAAGATACTGGCGGCCGGACCAAATGCGGAGAGTCTTGTTTTCTATACCTCCAATGACGGCAGCGGCCATACAAATTTCCGGGTAGCTGCGGCTTTTTCCATACTCGGTCCTTCATCCCGTGGCATGAATTCGTTTGGGGAAGTAGAGTGCCCGGAAACCATCACGGGGCCACGCCATGGCGTTTGTCCCATGCTCTCCCCCCCTCAACGCGAGGCCCATGCTTGCCTGTTCCGCCTTGACCGGCCTTTTTCTGGCCTCGTTCCTGGCCGCCACCGTTTTACCGATGCAGTCGGAAGCGGTCCTGGTCGGGCTGCTGCTCACCGGCGACTATTCGGTTGCCGCGCTCCTGGCCGTGGCGAGTTGCGGCAATGTTCTTGGCGCGGTGTGCAACTGGTGGCTGGGCCGATGCATCGAACGGTACCGCCATTGTTCCTGGTTTCCGGTGAGCGAACACCGTCTGCACCAGGCCCGGCAGTGGTACCGGCGCTATGGCAGATGGTCGCTGCTGTTGTCCTGGGCACCGATCATCGGCGATCCCCTAACCGTAGCCGCTGGCGTGATGCGCGAGCCTCTGCCCGTCTTCATCGCGATTGCCGGCGGCGCGAAAGTCGCCCGCTATCTGGTCCTGACGGGCGCCACCCTCGGCTGGCTCTCTTAAACGTATCCGATAGATCGAACCTCAGCCAAGCTCGCTTTCCGGCAATCGGCGATGTTCTTGACGCTCCGGAAAACCGGTCGAGCAAATGAGATCTCTCACTGCGTTCGAGATGACCCTGGCCAGTGTTGTTATCCTTGTCCCGAACGTTCTTTGTTGGTCGTTTCGACGAACGTAGCGAGGAGAAATCTCAAGAAATTTCAGTAGAATAACTCTCAAGAATGCAAGCGGCAGACAGGATGGAGGCCGCACCGGTCGTTGTGCGGCCTCCATCCCTGTCGAAGCTCTATTGCGCCTGTACGGCCGGTTGCCCGACAGGAACCGGAGACGGCGCGGCCGAGGCGGCCGGTGCCGGCGTCTTGGTCCGCACCAGGGCGGAACGAACCGCTTTTTTCAATTCATCCACCTGCCAGGCATCCACCCGGAACAGCTGCCCCTGGTTGGAAACCTTGAGCACAAACGACAGGTCGGCCGGTGGCGCATCCTTGCCTGCCGGCTTTTGCGGCTGGCCGAAGACGTATTCGACGGTCTCCCCGTGGTCGAGTTCCACGCTGCACTTCAGGACCGACGTCTGCAGGCCGTATTCCGGCTTAACCTCGGTGCCGAGCAGGCCGGTGACGGTCAACCCTGCCAAACGATTGACCAGGGCGTCGCGCCGATCCTTGACCACCTCTTCATCGGGCTTGAGATCGGCTGGCTGCAGGCCTTCCTGCCCCCGTTCCAGGCGCAGACCGGGCAGTTCGATCCGCTTGATCCGCTCGGGCTTGAGCTGGAGGATCTTGGTGTCGATCCAGCTGTCGGTCTTAAGTTCAAGATCATGCGGGGACAGGGTCAGGGACTGGATTTCCGGATCGTTGTCGCCCCGGAGGTACATCTTGCGCAGGCCGGGCGAGGTGCCGAAATAGACAATGGCCTGCGCGGTCCCGTTCTTGAGCAGGTTCAGCTTGCGGACATAGCGATCCGGCGCCACCTTGAAGCGCGTGGCCGCCTCGGCGGTGGTGGCCTCGGGCCAGCCGCGCTGCATGCCGGCCAGCCGGTCGATCAAATCCTGCACCCGGGCCGAGTCCGCCGGAAACGACTCGGCCTCGGGCAACAACCACCGGTCCTTGTCTTTTTTCAGTGCCAGGTGGTGCCCCTCACCGTCTTCGAGCAATACCTCGTCGATATCGGCCGCCTTGAAGGCCAGCAGGGACTCCTTCTCGGACCGCGCCGCCCCGGTGCGGTCTATGAGGCGGGTTGCCGCCAACAGCCCGATCTGCGCCAACAGCAGGATCAAGCATCCCACGATCAGTCGTTTCATTGTCATGCCCTCCCGGCGATCAACATGAGTTCACGCCGCCGCGACCTGGACCGGATCAGCCGGTGCAGTCCCCAGACGGCCAGCAGGCCGACGGCCGCCAGACCATAGTTGAGATACTCCCACAGCATCCGCTCCTCCTTGTCCATGGGCAACAGGGTCCGGGCGAAATGGCCACGGCCCCGGATGGAGAGCAGGTCGCGGTCCTCCAGCGACCAGTCGATGCAATTGGCCACCAGTTGGAGCGGATTGAGATAGCGGCTGCCGCTGGCACCGGAGGCCAGATCGAGGCTGGTATCGGTCAAAAAGGTGTTGGATGCCATCAAGATGATCCGGGCCGAATCCGCCGAGCGTTCCAGTACCCGGCCGATCACGTCCGGCTTGGCGTGCTCCGCCTTGGCCTCCTTCCCCTTCTTGTTGGGGTCGGCTTGGGCGGCAATCGCCTGCTGTTTCTTCTCCTGTTCAGCCTGCTGGGCCGCTTCCTCAATCAGGGGCGAGGTCTTGCCCTTGAACCAGGAATCGAAGGTGCCTTCCACCATCACCCCCAGCAGTTGCCGGCCGGCGGCTTGGCCCTGGGCAAAACCGTCCTGGCCGTAGCGGTTGAAATCGGGCTGAATGTCGATGGAATCGGACAGCCAGGCCCCTTTCGAACTCTCCAGCAGCCGCACCACCTGGCGGCCCTTGTTCTTCTCGCCATCCACCTCGATCGGCGAGGCCCAGGTCATGGACAGCTGGTCGATGCCGGTGAGCAGGCCGCTGTCCCGATTCATGCCGTCACTTCTGATATCGATGAAATAGGGGTAGTTGAGTAGATGGGTTTCGCGGATGGTGTAGCCGCCCGCCTGCCGTTCCACCGGTACCGGCAAGGCGGCATTTTGCGGATCGAGCACCAGGGTCGGCTCCATTTTGATGCCGTAGCCGGCCAGCCAGTCGGCAAGTCCGCTTTTCTTGTCCTCGGCGCTGATCCGCCCCTGGAGACTCACGTCAAAGGGCGCGGTGGCCAGGACCACGGTACCACCCTGCATGAGAAACTGGTCGATGGCAAACACCTGTTTTTCCTGGAGTCGTTCCGGAGCGGCCACCACCAGGATGTCCGCCTCCGGATCCACCTGTCCGGTGCTCAAGTCGACGGGTTTGAGCCGGTGCTCCTGTTCGATGAAGCCCTGCAGCAGCTGAAAGGTATTGCTCTGGCTGGGCATGCCGAATTGACCCATGCCTGGATTGGCGGGAGGCGTGTACAGGGCCACGGTTTTGAGCATGCCCTTGGAAAAACGCTTCAGTCCGGCGGTGATCGCGGTTTTCAACGCCGTTTTGTCCAGGGACGCGGGCAAGGGTACCTGCACCTGCTGGCCGCCGCTCTCCAAGGTCATGTAGAACCAGAAGGTCTGGGGCGACAGCAGCCCGGCCATCATCGGCCGCATGCCGAATTCCTTGCCCAACCGTTCCGCCAGCTGGCCGCCGCCGGCATCGGGATCGGCGATCTCGACGGTCAGCTTATCGCCGGCCTGCTGCTTGAAATCGGCCAGGACCGCGTTCAGCGATTTTTTCAGTTCGACCAACTGCTGCGGCAGCTTGCCATCGGGCGAAATATAGCCGTGAAACGCCACCGGACCGCCGATACCGGCAAAGAGGTTACCGCCGCCCTGGTAGCTGTAGAGCACTTTCTTGATCGCCCGAGTGATGTCGTGCTCCGGATTGCGGAGCTCCACTTCCAACTTGGTGTCGCCCTCGCTCTTGACCTCGATCAGGTCCCGGAAACCGAGGGTGACGAACTCGTCGCCGTACTTGACCAGGATATCGAAATAGGAATTGGTGACCGCGGTCTGGTAGCGGGAGGCGGTTTGAAAAGGAACGGGCCGGATGCCGTATTTTTCGCCGGCCTCCTGCTCCAACTCCGGTTTTTCCTGGGGATCGACGAATTCGACCTTGACCCGGCCCTTGCCGGCCACCTCGTACTCGCGCAGCAGATCGCGCAGTTGCGGCTGCAAAGGGGCGAGAAGCGGATGGGTCTGGGCCGAGAAATAACCGCGAATCAACAGCGGTTCCTGCAACCGCGCCAGATAGGAACGGGTGGCGGGTGAAATCGAGTAGATGTGTCCCTGGGTCAAATCAGCGCGCAGCATGCCCAGCGGCGCCAGCCACAGGTTGAGCAGGAAAAAGTTGGCCACCAGCAGCCCGGTCAGCGCCCGCCAGCGGCGATGCGCGGTGTTCGCCGGATTCCCGGCCCACCGTTGCCGCTCCAGGGTGTACACGTTCAGAGACAGGAACATCCCGGTCAGACTCAGGTAATAGACCAAATCGCGCAGGTCGATCACCCCCCGTGTGATGGAGGCGAAGCGGGAACCGGCCCCGATCAGTTTGAGGATGTCCCCGGCCTGGCTGCCGAAGAAGGAGGTCAGGGTATTGGACCCCACCAGGTAGAGCACGGTGCAGACCAGGGTGGTGACGATCAGGCTGACAATCTGGCTGTTGAACTGGGCGCTGACAAAAAGACCGATGGCCAGATAGGCGCCAGCCAGGCACAGACTGGCGAGATAGCCGCCGAACACCGGCCCCCAGTCGAGCTGGCCGAGCAGGGAAACCGTAACGGGCAGGGGCAGGGTCAACAGCAGGCCGATGGCAACCAGGGCGATGCAGGCCAGGAACTTGCCGCCGACCAGGGTCGGCAGCCCCACCGGCGCGGTCAGAAGCGGCTCCAGGGTACCGGCCCGGTGCTCCTCCGACCAGACCCGCATGGTGATGGCCGCCGAAAGGAAAATCAGCAGCAGCGGCATCCACTCGAACATCGGCCGCACATCGGCGATATTGCGGCTGAAAAATGTTTCCACCCAGAAAAAGATGAACAGGGTGGCGGCAAGAAAGGTACCGAAAAAAATAAAGGCGGCGGGGGTGGCAAAAAAGACGGCCAACTCCCGACGGGCGACCTTGCGCAGGGTATTCATTGTTCCCTTCCTCCGGTCATGCTGATTTCACTGAATATTTTTTCCAAATTACGTGATTCCGGGGCAAGGCCGTACAATGGCCGGCCTTGACCGACCAGGGCGGCGGCCACCGCGGGGGCCAGATCGTGCGCGGACAGGGCGCCGGAGACGGCATAACAGCGGCTGCCGTTTTCGGCGGGCAGCGGCTCGACCGCGACCACCCCGTCCACCTGGGCCAGCAGGGATTCGGCCCCGGCCTGTCCGTCGGTGGTCACCAGCAGCCGCTGGCTGGCGCTCAATTCGTCCAGGCGGGCATCCACGACCTTGCGGCCGCGCTGGATGATGATCACCCGGTCGCACACCGCCTGCACCTCCTGGAGGATATGGGTGGAAATCAGCAAGGTCGATTCCCGCGCCAATTCCCTGATCAGGCCGCGCATGTGCTGGATCTGGGTGGGATCGAGGCCATTGGTGGGTTCGTCGAGGATGAGTATTTTCGGGCAATGCAGGATGGCCTGGGCCACGCCGACCCGTTGGCGGTAGCCGCGCGACAGGGTGGCGATCTGCTGGCCGGCCTTGTCGGTCAGAGCAGTCCGCTCCAAGGTTTCGCGCAGCAGCGGCCCCATGCGCTCGGCCCCGACCCCGTGCAGGACCGCCTGGTACTCGAGGTAGCCCGCCACGGTCATTTCCGGATACACCGGGCAGTTTTCCGGCAGATAGCCGATAAGCGACTGGATGGCCCGCCGGTTGCCGGCCATTTCCAAATCGTCGATTCGGATAGTGCCGCCGGTCGGTTCGAGAAAGCCGGTCAGCATCTTCATGATCGTGGTTTTACCGGCGCCGTTATGGCCGAGCAACCCGACGATCTCGCCGGCGCCGATGGTGAAAGAAACGTCGTCGACCGCGGTATGCGGTCCATAGGTTCGAGTCAGATGGTCGACTTGGATCATGGCGATCTCCTGTAAAACGAAAAACTGTGCGCAATGGCACCTTGAGTCAAGCGATCAGGCGGGCGGGGGTGGCGGACGATTGCCGCGACAACGGCCCGGAAACGGGCAGAGACGAGGAAGGCACCTGGCGGTGCCGAAAATGGTAGACGAGTTCATGGACATGGGCACGGGCAATCAAGTCGGCAGAGCGCGATCATTCCCTGCGGGGCAATCCGGGGCACATCATAACGCAGGGCCGCAGCTTGTCAACCGAGGCAACCGATATTTTTCTCAGGAGACGGCGCAAAACCGCAGTCGGCCGGCCCGGTTAATGGCAGCAGCGAGAAAAACGCGGTGCAAGCAAAATTGACGGCAACTTCGCTTGCATAAGCACGGCAGGCCAGCCAGCGGCGGTAGCTCCGTTCCGGGAAAATCTTGAACGTCGCCCGCTCGGACACATATTCGTGCAAGGCAGGCAAGCGAGCCGGCCAGCAATCATTTTGTCCCATAGATCACTTTTTTATTGCCCCGGGCAGGCGCGATGAATATCGTCCTCATCCTTATCGTTCATGCTTTTTCCGGATCGCTTCGGCCGGAGAGGCCGCCCTCTGGGCACCACCGCATTGACGGCCAGCATTTCGGGAGGAACATGGAGCTCATCCGGCACATGGTCGAATTGACCGTCAACATCAACCAGCATCTCACCGTCCTCGTGCAGCACCACGGCGTGCTTATCTACGGTCTGATCGCCCTGATCATTTTTTGCGAGGTCGGACTGGTGGTGGCCCCTTTCCTACCCGGCGATTCGATGTTGTTCGCCATCGGCACGCTCTGCGCCAGCGACGCCATGGACCTGGAAATCGTGCTGGTCCTTTTTCCCCTCGCCGCCATTCTGGGCGACAATTTCAACCGGTTGATGGGCTGCTGGTTCGGCCACAAGGCCTTCGCCGGCAGGCATGGATACTTCTTCAATCAGGGGAATCTGGACCGGGCACATCACTTTTTCGAGAAGTACGGGACCAAGGCGGTCACCTTGTGCCGCTTCGTCCCCTTTCTCCGCACCTATGTCCCTTTTGTGGCCGGCATGGCCGAAATGCGGCTGCGGGTGTTTTTTCCCTACAGTGTTCTGGGGGGAACCGGATGGGTGGCCATCTGCGTTCTTGCCGGCTACTTCTTCGGCAATCTCGACGTGCTCGATCGCTTGGCTTGCCTGCAGTGACCCTGCGGCTCTCCGGCAAGGTCTAGAGCATACCGCCAGGGAACATGCCGCCTCGTTCCTGGCCGCAGGTCATGCCGGAAGGCGAATGGGGCTGGTAGACTTCGATGACGCCCGGTTCGGGCATGCGGACGATATTGACAATGTTGCGGGAATACCAAAAACCCGCCCGTTGTCCGTCGGGGGTGAGGATGACCCCGCCGCGAAATTCGCAGTCGGGGGGATAATGATCGGTCCGGAACCACTGAAGCCACTCGTTCAGTTTGGACGCGGTCAAGTCAATCTGGGCCCAAACCCTGGTCCGCAAAGTAAATCGGCGGTCAATGGCGATGATGGAATCCGGGGCTCCGGACGAACCGAGGTAGTAGTAGGTGTGGTCCGGGAGCACGGTGCCGGATTCGAACATATCTTGGACGCTCGAATCCATGTCCCATTGTCCGGCCGGCTGTCTGTCGGCGCAGCCGGTAAGAACAACGGCAACGATGGCAAGGAGCAACGGCCGGAAGGGGATGAACATCCGCGTCATGTGCATGGCAGAGGTGGGCAGCAGAAAAGGACAGGACAGCCGGACAGCCCGGCTGCGCCTGCCTAGGAGTTGTTTACCGCGGATTCGGCAAGGATTTCCAGCTTCACAAGGGCTTTTCCGGTCCTGTGCATCCCGACCTGCGCGGCCGCCGCGGCCGAGAGGTCGATGATGCGGCCGGCATGCCAGGGGCCGCGATCATTGATCACCACATCGACCGATTGCTGGTTCCGGACATTGGTGACCCGCACTTTCGTGCCGAGGGGCAGGGTTCGGTGGGCCGCGGTCAATTGTTTCTGGCTGAACCGTTGCCCACTGGCGGTCTTGCGGCCGTTCAGGCGGTCGGAATAAACGACGGCCACACCATTCAGGCTTGAACCTGACTTGTGCGATTGAACGACTGCGCGGGATTTTTTGGCGATTTTTTTGGCCGGAGAGGCGATTTTCGGAGAGGCGTGCGATGTCTTGGGCGCCGTGGTTGCCGCCACGGAATTACGTACATGTCCAAGGGAAAATTCGAGCATCGCCAAGCCGATTACTGCAAAAAAAACGAGCTTGGTGGTCCGCATAAGTTTTCTCTCAAGTTGAAGTCAAACAATGGCTCTCGCTATCAAGACGTGAGAAAATAACAGAAATTCGATATATTGCAAGGCAAACCTGTTTTATCCCCTTGCGTGGATTTCCGAACTCACTGAAAATTCAAGGTATTTTTTTTACTTTTTTGAGGCAGTGCCCTTATCCCGGTTGCAGATCGTCCGCACGGCCCGGCAATGCCCGAAAAAAATGTAAAAAAAGACATTACCGAAGAAATGCCACCCGACTTTTCATAAAGTTATTATCTAAAATAATTATATTTTTCGTAAAATTTCATCTTGGGAGGACATGATTGCCCCTGGCAAGCGAACGCGATTTTGTGGTGGTTCGCGCCGGCCAGGCAGCGAACAGCCCGGTGAAGAGCTTTTTCCTCGGTCGTGACAAAAAAACATTTTTTGCGGCCAAGGCCTAGCCGATGCCTTGCCCGTCTTACATCTTGCTGATTTATTGGATGTAATTTATCTTAGTACTTTTTATCGTCGGCGAGCCATGCCCTCTGCCCTCCAGCTTGCGGACCGTGTTGGCCATCGCACTGAATCGAAGATTTTTTTCACCTTGTTACAGTTATGCCGAAAAATACAATTGCATATTTAATCGTTCTGATATTGCTTGCAAGTCCTGTTATCTGTTTCTCCAAGCAAGAATTTTACGTGTACAGGTCTCCGGACCCGAATGAAATCAATAAACCAAACAAACAACCCTATCAGAAAAGCACACCAAAAAATATAGAGAGCAAGAAATCCCAGTACAAGAAAAATACCTCCGCAAAATTACAATGCAACTCCTCCGAGCAAGAAATGCATCTGGCAAAATCTGGCGATGAAAATGCTCAATTCACGGTTGGATTGAATATGTATCGCGGAAAAGAGGCGGGATGCGACAAAAAAGAAGGGATTTATTTATTGGTGAGCGCGGCAAAAAAAGGAAAATACTCGAACGAATCCTTGAACATCATAGGGTATGAATACTTCAAAGGTGATAACATCCCTAAAAATCATGCAGAATCGAGAAAATGGTTCAAAGTAGCCGCTGACAGCGGCAACGCGCGGGCTCAGAACGATCTCGCCTATTTATTCTTCCATGGCTTGGGAGGCGCGGTGGATTACCAGGCCGCATTTGCCCTGTATCAACAATCCGCCTTACATGGACATCAATTGGCGCAGGCCAATCTTGGAACCATGTATGCCAATGGTCTAGGTACAGAAAAGAGCAAGGAAAAAGGGTATGCCTGGTACGAGATCGCCGCTCTTAACGGCAACGAGCCAGCCCTGCGCGATAAAAAAATACTGTCATCGGAGATGACCACCGATGAAATCAATGCCGCTCAACGTCTTTCCGCAGAACTTTTCAAGACGATCGAACAAGCAAATCTCCCCGATCGAGCAAGCGAAAACAAATAGAACGCACTGCCGTACCGAATAGATTGCCCCTGGGCCATAGGGCCTCCCTGCGCCGGCGGCAGCAGCGAGGCCCGGTCCCGGAGTTCGCGTCACCATCTCTGCGAAAGCGCAGCCAATCGAGCGATCACGAACACTTCGAGTAGCCGCAGTCCCGGCAAACCTCGCACCCTTCCTCGAACACCAATTTGCCCTGGCATTCGGGACAGATCGAGGCGAACCCGTGCTGGGTGGCGGCCATGAACGATTTCAGCAGCTTGCCCAGCTGGGCCGGAAGATCGAGCATGTGGCCGGAAGAGCGGTCCAATTGCTTGATGATTTCGTCCATGGGAATCTGATAGCGCAGGGCCAGGGACACCAGACGGCAGGTGGTGGTCCACATGGTGGACTTGTCCTTGAGATCCACCCGGTTGTCGAAGGGGAACTTGGCGAACACCTCCATCGGTTTTTCGTCTTCGTCGAAGCAGACGATCAAATAGATGGTTTCCTGGTTGATGTCCTTGAGCCGGTAGCGCTTGGCGCTGAGTTCGTCGGGCAGGGTGGCCTTGCGCACCAGCCCCTCGGCGGAGGCCAGGGCGGTTTTGTCCGGGCTGGAGGCCACGGTGTTGAGCACCTGGTGGTCGCGGGAGCCGTCGCGGTAGACGGTCAAGCCCTTGCAGCCCAGGTCGAAGCCGAGCATGTAGGAAGTGCGCACGTCGTCCTGGGTGGCCGAGGCGGGCAGGTTGATGGTTTTGGAGATCGAGGAATCGACCCCGTTTTTCTGGAGCGTGCCCTGCATACAAATGTGCTGTTCCGGGCTGATATCCTGGGCGGTGCGGAAAATCTCCTGCCATTGGGCCGGGATCTCGGCATGGCCGATGACCGTGCCGCTGGTGGCCACCTTTTCCATCAACTCGGAGGAATAAAAGCCCTCGGCCCTGGCCACCCGTTCAAACAGCTTGTTGACCATCAACAGCCGGTCGCCGTCCATGACGTTCTTGATCATGACGATGGAGAAATAGGGCTCGCATCCCGAGGCGCAGTCGGCGATCATCGACACCGTGCCGGTGGGTTGGATCGAGGTGAGGGCGGCGTTGCGGCGGGCCGGGTATTCGTTGATCTCCGGGTCGTAGGCCGGGAACGGGCTCTTCAACGCCGCCAATTCGACCGAGGCGGCCTCGGCCTCCCGGCGGATAAAGGCCATCACCTCGGCCGAGGCCTGGCGCCCTTCCTCGCTGCCGTAGGACAATCCCAGTTGGATGAGCATGTCGTGCAAGCCCATGATTCCCAAGCCGACCTTGCGGGTCTTCTGCGTCATCGAGGCGATTTCCGGGATGGGAAAACGGTTGCAGTCGATGACGTTGTCGAGGAAGCGGACCGCCAGCCGGGTGGTGTCACCCAGGCGCTGCCAGTCGACCCCTCCCTCCCGCACGTACTGGGCCAGGTTGATCGAGCCCAGGTTGCAGGATTCGTACGGCAGCAGCCACTGCTCGCCGCAGGGGTTGGTGGCCTCGAACTTGCCGAGTTGCGGGGTGGCGTTGTCGCGGTTGGCGGCATCGATGAAGAGCACGCCGGGCTCGCCGTTGTGCCAGGCCAGGTCGACGATCTTGTCAAAAACCTCGCGGGCGCGCAAGGTGTCGACGATCTTGCCGTTGGAGGGATCGATCAGATCGTATTCGAGGTCGTTCTTGACCGCGTCCATGAACAGGTCGGTGATGGCGACGCTGAAATTGAAGTTGGTGTAGCGGGTCTGGTCCTGCTTGGCAACGATAAATTCCTGAATATCGGGGTGATCGACCCGCAGCACGCCCATGTTGGCGCCGCGCCGCTTGCCGCCCTGCTTAATGGTTTCGGTGGCGGCGTCGAACACCGCGGCGAAGCTCAAGGGGCCCGAAGCCACGCCCTGGGTGGAACGGACCGCCGAATTCTTGGGCCGCACCCGGGAAAAGGAATATCCGGTGCCGCCGCCGGTCTTATGCACTAGGGCGCCGTTGCGGATGGAGGTGAAGATGCCGTCCATCGAGTCTTCCACCGGCAGGACGAAACAGGCCGACAATTGGCCGAGATCGGTGCCGGCGTTCATCAGGCAGGGCGAATTGGGAAGGAAATCGAGGTAGTAGATCATGGTGAAGAAGCGGTCGGCCAGCCCTTCGTAATCGGGCTGGTCGCTGTCGACCAGGGCCACCGCATTCGCCACCCGGTGGCAGAGCGTTTCCCAATTTTCAAGCGGCTTGCCGGTCGCATCCTTCAGGTAGTAGCGTCGTTCAAGCACGGTTTCCGCGGTATCGGTCAGTTGTTGCCGGGGTATGCTCTTGGTCATGGTGGCCTCTTCCTCCTCAATTCTTCTTGTCTCGTCTTCTGTCTCCCGACGGCGAAGGCCAGGGGCTCCCCCACGTCGTCCGGCACATTATCACAACATATAGCGCTTATCAAGCACAATAAAGCCCATATGTAGTGTTTGTGAAAATGTCACGTTTTCAACGAGATCACATGAAAATCAAAGTCCGGGCCCGGTATTTTACCGCTGCCGGCCCCACCCCCATCCCTGGTGCACGCCGGACGGCCACGGGCTGAAGATGGGCGGCAACACACCGATGCGGTGAGAAAAAGTCCCGTCCTTCTTGCCGCTTGCGCATTCTCGATGCGATCAGTATAGTGGGAAACGCTTTTTCCGGGCATATCGCCAGGTGCGCCGCCGGGGAACCTGCACCCCAAACGGCTCCGACCGGCCACATCGTCAACTCATTCCATTCACGCCAAGGACACCGTGACCCCATGCTGAAAAAAATCGCCTTTTGCGCCGCCCTGCTGCTGCCGCTGGCCGTTCAGGCCCAGGAAGCCAAGAAAATCAATAATGCCGAAGACCTCAACTGGTCGGTCCAGGCTTCCTGGCCCGTTCCGGCCAAGCCGATCGATATCGCCCAATCCCTGGACAACAAGAAGGTGTTCATCCTGACCGCCGACGCGAAAGTCTATATCTTCACCCCCGACGGCACCCAACTGGGCGTGCTGCCGGTCGATCCCCATGTCAGTGCCATCGACATCGCCGCCCGGGGCGAAACCCTGTACCTGGTGAACGGCAAGGCCAATACCTACAGCGCGATCGACATCAGCTTCAGCCAGAAGATCGACATCGTCGGCGCGCCGGTGCGGGGCAAGGTGGACGCCCCGGTCACCCTGGTGCTGTTCTCCGACTTCGAGTGCCCCTGGTGCGGCAAGCTCGAACCGGTGCTGGCCGAACTGCTGGCCAAAAATCCGGACAAGCTGCGCATCGTCTTCAAGCACATGCCGCTGCCCATGCATTCCTTTGCCGAACCGGCGGCCCTGGCCGCGATTGCCGCCCAGAAACAGGGAAAATTCTGGGAAATGCACGACGCCCTGTTCCAGACCACCAACTGGACGCCGAACACCATCGACGAAACCGCAGTACGGATCGGCCTCAACATGGATAAATTCCGTGCCGATCTGGTCAGCCCGGAAGTACAGGCGCAGCTGGCCAAGGACCGGAGCGATGCCATGGCCGCCGATGTCAACGCCACGCCCTCGATTTTCATCAACAGCAAGCCGGCGAAAGACCGCTCGCTACAAAATCTCCAGAAAATGGTCAACGAGGCCCTGGGATCAGCCGGCGGAGCCAAGTAAGGTGAAGGCCTCCGCCGCCCTCAACGCCGAGACCTCGCGGGAGCTCGATTTCGCCGACAACCACATCGTCCAGCAGCTGTTCGGCGAGTTGAACCGCAACCTGCTGACCATCGAGCAGGCCACCGGCGTGACGATCAACGCCCGCGGCAACGGCCTGCGGATCAGCGGCCGGACGCATGCCGTGGAGCTGGCGGCCTCCACCCTGCAGCAGATGTACGGTCTGCTGCTCAAGGGGTATCCGGTGTTCAGCCAAGACATCGCCTTCGGGGTCAAGATCCTGGAATCCTCTCCCCAGGCCCGGCTGGAGGAGATCTTTCTCGACAAGGTCTGCATCACCTCGCGCAAGCGGGTGATTTCGCCCAAATCGGTCAACCAGAAGCTCTATATCGAGGCGATTCGGGAAAACGACATCGTCTTCGGCATCGGTCCGGCCGGCACCGGCAAGACCTATCTGGCCGTGGCCATGGCGGTTTCGGCGCTGGCGCGGGAGCAGGTGGCCAAGATCATCCTGACCCGCCCGGCAGTGGAGGCCGGCGAAAAACTCGGCTTTCTGCCTGGCGACATGGCCCAGAAGGTCGATCCGTATCTGCGGCCGCTCACCGACGCCATCAACGACATGATGGGCCAGGAGCGCACCCAGGAGCTGACCGAGCGCGGGGTGATCGAGGTCGCGCCCCTGGCCTTCATGCGCGGCCGCACGCTGAACAACGCCTTCATCATTCTCGACGAGGCCCAGAACACTACCCGAGAGCAGATGAAGATGTTCCTCACCCGCATCGGCTTCGACTCCCAGGCGGTGATCACCGGCGACGTCACCCAGATCGACCTGCCGGGCACGCAGAAATCCGGCCTGATCCAGGCCGAAAAGATCCTCACCGGGATCAAGGGCATAGCCTTCCGCCACTTTTCCAAGGCCGACGTGGTCCGCCATCCCCTGGTCCAGGAGATCATCCAGGCCTACGAGCAGCAGGACGCCGTCCGGCGCCGGCGCACGCCAAGCGAGGCCTGAGATGCCGGTCCACTGCACCTATTCCCCGGTGGTCGCCCCCCTGCCGCTCAACCGCCGCCTGATCCGCCAGCGTTGCGACATGCTGCTGCACCTGCTGGAGCTGGACCGGGCCGAGGTCAGCGTAGTCTTTCTCGACGATGCGGAAATGGCGGCCTACAACGAGCGATACCGCCAAAAGAAGGGGCCTACCAATGTCCTCTCCTTCCCGGCCACCGGCGGCGACGACGGCTTTGTCGTGCCGGAAAACGAACTGGGGGACGTGCTGATCTCGGTCGACACCGCCCGGCGCGAGGCGGCCGAACAGCGCAAGAGCCTGCACAGCCGGCTGACCGAGTTGATCATCCACGGCGTGCTTCATCTCGCGGGCTACGATCACGAGCGTTCGGAAGCCGAAGCCGTGCGCATGTGGGAAGAGGAAAAAGTACTGTTCCAGCAATTACAGCAACCAAGGAGTGCTGCCATGCCCTTTCTCGCCATCAATGTCGACCATGTGGCCACCGTCCGCCAGGCGCGGGGCGGCAACGAACCGGACCCGGTGCTGGCCGCCTCGCTCTGCGAGCTGGCCGGAGCCGATGGGATCGTCGTCCATCTTCGCGAGGACCGGCGTCATATCCAGGACAGGGACGTACGGCTTTTGCGACAGACAATCAAGACCCGGCTTAACCTGGAGATGGCCAATGTGCCCGAGATTGTCGATATCGCGCTGGAAGTGCTGCCGGACATGATCACCCTGGTGCCGGAAAAACGCAAGGAACTGACCACCGAGGGCGGGCTCGACGTGCTGGCCAATGCCAAGAAAGTGGGCAAGACCATTGCCAAGATGGGCAAGGCCGGTATTCCGGTTTCGCTTTTCATCGATCCGGACGCGGCCCAGGTGCAGGCGGCGCTCGATGCCGGCGCCACCTATGTCGAGTTGCACACCGGCCGCTACTGCGAGGCCCGGAGCATGGAAGAGCAAGAGCGGGAGTTCAACCTGATCGAACAGACGGCCGAACTGGCCTACGAATCCGGGCTGCGGGTGAATGCCGGCCACGGCCTCGACTACCGCAACGTCCATCCCATTGCCGCCCTGCCCTTCATCGACGAGTTGAGCATCGGCCACGCGGTGGTCAGCCGGGCGGTGCTGGTGGGGCTGGAGAATGCCGTGCGGGAAATGCTGGCCATCGTCCGGGCGGTCTGAACGCCGAAAAACGGCACGGCAACTGGCGGCATGAGCTTCTGCGAGGGCTGAAGCCCCCTCCCGTGGGGCTGGGATCACATCTCCTTGGACAGGCCGAGGATCTGTTCGGTGGCGCCGAGCACAATGAGGATGTCGCCGACCCGGATCACCGAACTCGGCTTGGGATTGAACAGCATGGTGTCGTCTTCATGCTTGATCGCCACCACGATCACGTCATATTTCTTGCGAATCTCCGACTCGATCAGGTTTTTGTCAACCAGGCGGGAATCTGGACCGACCCGCAACTCATCCATCATCAGTTCGAGTTCGCCGGCCCGCATGGTCAGGTCGATGAAGTCGCTCACCGTTGGCCGGACGATAAGATGGGCCATGCGGCGGGCGCCGATCGAATACGGCGAGATCACCTTGGTGGCGCCGGCCCGTTTGAGCTTGGTCTGGACCCCCTTGCCGCCGCTGGAACGCGCCATGATGAAGAGGGCGGGATTCAGGCCGCGGGCGGTCAAGGTGATGTAGAGGTTGTCGGCGTCGGAGGCGACCGCGGTCACCAGCCCCTTGGCCCGGTCGATGCCGGCGGCTTCCAGGATTTCGTCGTCCGCCGCCTCCCCTTGCAGCCACAAATAGCCCATTTCCCCCAGGATCTTGATTTCTTCCACGTCCTTTTCTATGACCAGGAAGGGACGGCGGTGATCCTGGAGAATCCTGCAGATGTCCTTGCCGATCCGGCCGAAGCCGCAGATGATGTAATGATCCCGCAACCGAGCGATTTCCTTGTTCATCTTTCTCCTCTTGAACAGGCCCTGCAACTCGCCCTTGACCATTGTCTCCGTAATCTTGGAGAAAATGTAAAAGACGAAGCTGACACTGGTGAGCACCAGAAATATGGTGAAAATTCGGCCCGATAAATGGACGGGGACAAAATCCCCGTACCCCACGGTGAACACGGTGATGATGGTCAGGTAGAGCCCTGTCCAAAAATCCATGCTTTCCAGGTACATGTAGCCAGCGGTGCCGAACAGGACCAGCGAGATGAAGGTCGCCGCGATGAAGAGGATTTTTCGTAGACTTTCCGTTGGTTGCATCATTGGGGGCACCTTGACCGAGATTGTGCCGCACCATAGCACACCCGTGATCCGGAATCCACAGTAACCTACCGGAACTTCAGTGGCTTCGCCCAAATGGAATTTGACAAAGAAGGGGCAGGAGTGTATAAAAACGCCACCCTGCCCGGATGGCGGAACTGGTAGACGCAAGGGACTTAAAATCCCTCGGCCTTTGGCTGTACGAGTTCGATTCTCGTTCCGGGTACCAAAAGAAAACAAGGGCTAACATCTTGAAAATAGAGAGATGTTAGCCCTTTTATTTTCTCATCCCCTCCCCTCCTTTACAAATTCCTTTTGCTTTCTCGTGCTCTCTTTTGCTATATTTTGACGAAAGAAGTGGAACAAAAATGGAACAAAAACGAGGGTGGCAAAATGGCTAGAATCCTCACAAGAAAAGGGAAAAAGAAAACGACATACACCATTACTGTTCGCGTCAAAGGATACGAGTCGATAAGCAGGACATTCGACACAAAAGGAGAAGCACGTACCTGGGCGGCAGAAATGGAAGCGGAGATGAAAAACCAACGGTTCAAAGATCCGCGCCGTGCTCATCGTACGCTAGACGAGGCCTTTGACCGCTATCTGGAAACAGTTACTTCCCAAAAAGCCCTGACAACACAGGAACGGGAAAGAAGAATAGCAAAACTTTTGAAAGAAAAACTTGGCAGGAACACGTTATTGCCCGATATCACACCATCCGTTGTCGCAAAATATCGGGACCAACGTTTAAAATCAGTATCTGCGTATGCGGTGCGTTTGGAACTGGCTCTTCTTTCTCATCTTTTCATCAAAGCCTGCAAAGAATGGGAATTACCTGTTGAAAATCCTGTCAAATCCATTGAGCGCCCAAAGGTTCCGAAAGGGAGGATTTTCTTTCTCAAAGAAGATGAGGCTGTGCGTTTGCTCAAAGAATGCAAGGCTAGTCGCAACAAAAGGCTGTATCCTTACGTGTTGATTCTGCTCCACACGGCGATGCGCCCAAGTGAAGCTGCCGGGTTGAAATGGCACCAGATTGATTTCGATAGACGCTCCCTGACCCTCTATATTACGAAAAATGAACCAAGAACCGTCCCTTTAACAAAAACTGTTATTACAGCCCTTGAAGATCTGAAAAAAACTGCCTTTGACAATGAATTCGTCTTTCTCAAAGGAGAAGGAAAAAGCCAGCACGCCCAAAACATTCCATCTTCAAGGTTCAGGCCTTCATTTGACAGAGCCAGGGAACGTGCAAAATTGCCACTCTTGCACATGCATGACCTTCGCCATACTGCCGCTAGCCACATGCTCATGGCAGGCACCGATATCAGAACCTTGGCAGCAATACTCGGACATAGCACCTTACAGATGGTTTTACGCTACACCCACCTTCTCGACGAACATAAATTGAAAGCTGTTGACCGAATCAATTCTCTGGGCATTGAATAACATCAACAAGCTTCGAACCAGGTTTAAATTTCACTGCCCTTTTAGCTGGAATAGCAATCTTTTCTCCCGATTGCGGATTACGTCCTTCACGGGCAGCTCGCTCAGCCGTGGAGAAGGTACCAAATCCGGCCAGTGTGACCTTGTCTCCGCTCTTCATCGCCTCTGCGATGGCTGAAAAGACGCTGTTTACCACCTGCTCGGCGGCTGACTTACTCAAGTCGCTTTCCTTGGCGACCTTGTCGATCAACTCCGTTTTGTTCATAGCTGCTCCTTTGGAAGAGAAATCCCGCAAATTCTTGTCATAGCTTGCGAAATAGCAGACCTTGCCCACCAAGGCAAGGTGCAATTGCCTTGGTGGGTCATGACTCGGCCGAAACCGCCCCCTCTGCGTCACGCGAAGCCTCTTCGCTCTTCTCCTGAGCTTTGAGTAACTCCAGATAGTCTTTGATTTCATTGGGGGCATAGTAGCGGAAATTGACCCTTCGGCTGAGCCGTGCGGTGAAATCAGAAAAGGCCATGACGATCTCCCGCCCTTCTTCCATCAAAGCAGCCCCTTCTTCATAGGTGATGCCACCCATCTCTCCCAACCGGCCCTTGAAATTGGCATAGGCCATGTCAAACTGCCGCAGGATACTGAACATGGTCGAACCAATCGGCGAGTTGACCCGCATGACCCGGGAGCCTTTTTCCTTCACCAGATTGATTTTCCTCTCCTCAATCTCCTGCCAAGAGGGACGTTGTTTCTTCTCTTCGCGTTCCATGGTTGAACCTCCGTTGGTTGTTAAGCAGAAATACGTTGTATGTTGCGCTTGATCCGGTGGCGATGCCAGCAGTCAAGCAGATAGACCGATCCGTAAGGAAACACCGCCGCCAACACCATGAGCAGACTGCTCTTGGTGGCCAGCGGCACCAGGTGCGGCTTGATGGCAAAGAAGCCGTGGTAGATTTCGTGTGCCTTTACGCCGAATTGGCTGGCCAGCCGGCCGATGTTCTCCGGGGTGCTCAAGCGGAAGAGCACCAGATAGATGACATAGACCAGAAAGGCCTTGAGCAGCAGGGAGAGCGCCCGGCCGGAGAGCAGGGAGTTGACCGCTTTGCGGGTGATGTTGCCGACAAAGTAGCGGCTGATATAGCTGCACATGAGGGTATTGATGATTAGGGGCAGATAAGGAATGCAGCCAAAAAGCAGATGGCTGAACCAGTCGAGATGGAGAAAGACAAAAGGGAAGAGGTAGAAGTGGAACACCGGGAACAGCAGCACCAGGGCAATGCCCTCGTTGAAGCCGCTCTTCAAACCGATCTTGAAGAAATCAATGGTCCGCTCCAGGGTAAGGAATTCGGCTGGAATGTTCTGCCCCTTGCTCTCAATCACATAGAACTGTTCCGCCTCAGCTGGAAAAGGACAATCGAGCCGTTTGCAGTAAGGACTCCGAAGGAGCCGCTTTGTCTCGAGAGAGCATCGGGGTTGCCGATGGTGCCCGAAACCGTTTTGTCTTCCTCAGTTTCCGTGCCTCTTCCAG
>NZ_JAVBRQ010000034.1:0-18846 GCF_031547805.1 Desulfobulbus sp. | reverse complement strand
GGTGGCATTGAGTATGGTTCATCTGAGCCTTTTCTTTTTGATATCATTAGGTATTTTCGCAAATCCAATGTATCGGAAAGCAAAAGGCTTTTCACGTTAAAACGACATTATTTCAAAAGGTTGCCTGTCGATTTTTCCTCGGTCATGCCAACCCCGAAACTTGAGACATGGATAAAAACGGCCGGCCGCATTCAGGCCGCCAGGGCCGCATCGGCGGTGTCCTCGCCGATCACCTGCATCAGGGCCGCGCGGACCCGGTCGATGGTGGCGCCATCGGTCAGCTTGTCCCCGGCCCCGGTTTTCACGTAAAAAATATCGATCAACTGTTCGACCTCGGTGGCGATGCGGGCTCGGTGGATGGACAGCTCGAAATCGGCCAGGGTCTGGGTCAGCTGATAGAGGGCGCCCCGGTTGTCGCCGCCGTAGACTTCGACGATCGTGTACGACGGCGAGGTCCGGTTGTCGACGACCACCTTGCGCTCCAGCTGCTGCACCGGCCGGTTTGCCCCATGCAGCTGCAGGTAGCCGCGCGCGTGGAGCTGATAGCCGACGTCCAGCCGGTAATTGACGGCCAGATTGAGATCCCGCTCCACCGCCTGCCAGTCCATCTCGTCGAAACTCCGCTGGAGGGCGGGAGTCACTTCCAGGGTGTCGACCACCGTGCCGTCCGGCCAGGTGAAGATCTGGGCCGACAGCACCGTCAGGTGGTGCAGGGCCAGCACCCCGCAGAATTTCGCCAGCAGGCCGAGCCGGTCCGGCCCCATGATCAGCAACGACCAGGAGCGCTCGCCCGCTTCCGGAAAAAGCAGGACCTGCTGGCTCAGGCGCGCCGCCCTTTCGGCGTGCACCCGGAGGTGGTGCAGTACCGCCGGCAGGCTGAAACTTAAGAGATAATCCGCCGGCAGATTCTGGACATTCATCCGTACCGGCGCGCCGTCCAGCCGGGCCAGGATCTGTTCGCGCAGCCAGCTGACGCCCTGGGCCTCTTCCTCCTGGCCGAATCCGCCGAGATGGCATTCGGCGCCGAGGCAGGCCTTGAGACTCAAATACAGCTCCGCCAGCAAACTCGCCTTCCACTCGGACCAGGCCGAGGGGCCGGTGGCCTTGGAATCGGCGATGGCCAGCAGGTAGAGCATGGTGAGCCGCTCGATATTGCCGATCAGCTCCGCGGCCTGGCGGATGAAGGCCCGGTCGCTGAAATCGCGCCGCAACGCGTTCTCCGGCAGATAGAGGTGGTGGCGAACGAGAAAGGCCAGGGTGGCGCATCCCTCTTCGTCCAGATGAAGCCGGGCGCCGATGCCGGCGGCCATTTCCGCCCCGAGGACCGAATGGTCGGCCCGGCGGCCCTTGCCGATGTCGTGCACGAGCGCGGCCAGATAGAGCACCTCGGGCTGGCCGGCTTCGGCGAACAGCTCCGGCTGTTCCCGTTGCAGCGCCTTCAGTTCGGTCACTGTTTGCAACTGGTGGCGGTCAACGGTGTAGAGATGATAGAGATCGTGCTGGGCCAGCGATTCCACCCCGGCGAACTCGGGGAGGTAGCGGGTCAGCAGCCCGGTGGCCAGCATGGCCTCCAGTACCGGAAAAATCGGCTCCACCTGGGTCAGCAACTCGAAAAAGGCCTTGGCGACCCGCTTCGAGGACCGGAACCGCTCGTCCACCAGGGACAAATGGCCGGCCACGCTCTGGCGGGTGCGGTGGTGCAGCGGCGCTCCGGCCCGGCCCGCCTGGAGAAAAAGCCGCATCAGCAGCAGGGGCCGCGCCGTTGGTTCTTCCAGCGAGGCGAGTCGCACGGTGCCCCCGCGGAGCACGATCCCCCGCTCCAACTGCTGTTCCGACGCCGAGCCGGCGGTCAGCCCCAGCACCTCGTGCACATGCTCAAAAAACAGATCGGTGACCACCGAAACGGTCTGCAGGTGGCTGTACAGATCCCGCATGAAATGCTCGACCCCGAGCATGCCCTCGGTGTCCCGGTAATCGAACGCCTGCGCCACCTCCTGCTGATACTCGAAGATCAGGTGGTCGTTCTTGCGGCGGCACAGCAGGTGCAGCCGGTTGCGGATCTTGAGCAGCATGGACCAGGCCTGCTCGAAGGCTTGCCGGTTTTCGGCCTCCAGCATGCCCGAGGACTGGATGGCGTCGAGATCCTGCAGGCCGAACACGCCCTTGGCCACCCAGCCCATGGCCTGGATGTCCCGGAGCCCGCCCTTGCCTTCCTTGATGTGCGGTTCGAGCAGATAGGCGTGGCTGCCGAATTTCCGCCAACGCTCCTGCTTGAAGACCTCCATGGTCCGGACGAAATCGAGCCGTCGGCCATCCTGCACTTTCTGGGCATAACCGGCGCGCAATTCGTCGAACAATGCGGACGAACCCGCGATCAACCGGGCATCCAGCAGGGACACCCGGAAATGGAAATCGTCCAGGGCGAACTGGATGGCATCCTTGACGCCGCGCACACTGTGGCCGACCTCGAATCCCTCGTCCCACAGCGGATACAGCAAGGCCTCGGCGACTGCCTGCATCGATTTCCTCGACCGCCGGTCGTGGAGCAGGAGCAGATCGATATCCGAATAGGGGTACAACTCCTGGCGGCCGTATCCGCCCAGGGCCACCACCGCGATGGCGCCCTTGGCCTGTCGCACCGCCTGGGCGCTCTCGAAGCGGTCGGCGACGTAGGCGTCGACCAATGCCGCGGAACGGCGCAGAATCTCCTGGCCGCTGAGCCCTTCCCTCCAGGACTCGACCAAGGCTTCCTGCCTGGTCCGCAGCGTCTGGGCCATCAGACCGCCTCGCTGCCGGTTTCGCCGGTCCGAACCCGCACGACCTGCTCCACCGGCAGGACAAAGATCTTGCCGTCACCGATCTTGCCGGTCCTGGCCGCAGTGAGGATCGTCTCGATCACCTGGTCCACCTGCTCGTCCGCAACGATGACCTCCATCTTTATTTTTGGAACGAAATCGACCACATATTCGGATCCGCGGTAAATCTCCGTGTGCCCCTTCTGCCGTCCGTAGCCCTTGACCTCGGTCACGGTCATCCCCTTGATGCCGATGCCGTTCAAGGCATCCTTGACTTCATCGAGCTTGAACGGCTTGACGATGGCTTCGATCTTTTTCATTGCATTCTCCACAGGAGCAGCCCCGGCCTCTTCGACCGATAACGGCCCGATGCCTCAGTTGTAGGCGGTCTCCGAATGTTCGGTAGAGTCGAGCCCCTGGTGCTCGGCTTCCTCGCTGATCCGCAGTCCCATGACCCCGTGCACCGCCTTGAGGATGATCCAGCTGACCGCAAACGCGTACACGCAAACCACGCCGACCCCCACCAGCTGATGCACCACCTGCGCCCCGTTGCCGGCCAGCAGGCCGTCCACCCCGTTCGGATTGGCCGTCTTGGTGGCGAAAACCCCGAGGAGAATGGTGCCGGTCACGCCGCCCACGCCGTGAATGCCCACCACATCGAGGGAGTCGTCGAATTTGAATCGGCTTTTGAGGTTGACCGCCAGATAGCAGACCACGCCGGCAACCAGGCCGATGGCGATCGCCCCGTTCGGCCCGACGAATCCCGCGGCCGGGGTGATGGTGGCCAAGCCGGCGACGGCGCCGGAGGCAGCGCCCAAGGTCGTGGGTTTGCCCAACTTGATCCACTCCATGACCGTCCACATCATCATGCCCGCCATGCCGCCGAAATGGGTGGCGACAAAGGCGGTGCCGGCCACTTCGTTGGCTGCCAGGGCGCTGCCGCCGTTGAATCCGAACCAACCGAACCACAGCAGGCCGGTTCCCAGCATGGTCATGGGCAGGTTGTGGGGCATGAAGTTGGTCTGGCCGTATCCCTTGCGCGGCCCGATGACCATGACCGACGCCAGGGCGGCCGCACCGCAGGTGGCATGCACCACCAGGCCGCCGGCAAAATCGAGCACGCCCAACTTGGCCAGCCAGCCGCCGCTGCCCCAAATCCAGTGGCAAACCGGGTTGTAGACCAAAACGGCCCAGAGCAGACTGAAGATCACAAAGGCGGGAAAACGGACTCGCTCGGCAAAGGCGCCGGCGATCAGGGCCGGGGTGATCACCGCGAACATGCACTGATACACCATGAACACCAGATGTGGAATCGTGGTCGCATAGACCTCGCTCGGGGCGGTGCCGACCCCCTTGAGTCCCACCCAGGACAGGCTGCCGACCAGCCCGCCGATATCGGGACCAAAGGACATGGAATACCCGAGATACACCCACTCCAGCGAAACGAGCGAGATCAGGATGAAGCTCTGCATGATGGTTCCCAGAACATTCTTGCTTCGCACCATGCCAGCATAAAACAAGGCCAGCCCGGGAGTCATCAGCAGCACCAACCCCGCAGCCGCCAGGATGAACGCCGTATCCGCGCCGTTGATCATCGCGCCTCCAGAATTAACAATTTTGTATCAATTACAAAAATAATTTAACAAAGAGGTGGCGATTAAGCAAATATTCTTTCATTGACCCACAAAAAAGTAATGCCTTTCGACAAGCCAACGGCATCGACTGGCAACCACCCCTTCCATTGCCGATGAATATTCAAATTCAAGGCCAGGGAAATTTTTATTTTACAACAATTTAATATCAAATAACTTTCCCAAGAAACATCTCGTGGAAACCGTAAGAAACGATACATTTTTGGCATTTCCCCCCAAGCAAGAAACAAAAATGTCGCCCCGCTTTCGGGCCATACCCTTGATTGACAAACGGAAATCCAGGCTGTACTCTTCACCCAACTTAAGCATTGGGCATGGCAGGATACTGGTGGACGCGGGTTTCGCCCCACTCTTGCCGAACCGCCGCAAGACCACCCCGCAAGTCTTGCTCGCCGACCGACAGGATACGGAATGTCAAAGGAACGCAGACGATATATTCGCCCGGAATCATTGAATTTGCTAGACTACCTCGTTGTGGACGACCAGGGACGCCCAAGCGAATATTCCATGGCGAGAACCCTGAACGTGAGCAAGGGCGGGATTTTGATGGAAACGCACATTCCGTTGCCCAAAGGGCAGCAGGTGATGATCACGCTGGGGTTGAAGGACCAGTTGATCGATGTGATGGGGCGGATCGTCTATTCCGCAAGCGACGCGGGCTGGCACCACAGCGGCGTCGAATTCTTTCATGTCTCCGATAACGACAAACGCATCCTCGACAGCTATGTCACCGCGTTCCACAAGCTGCACGCCCTGGACATAGCCAAACATCCCATGCCGGCCGCATAAGGCCGAGTCAGGCGGACAAACCTGGTTTGTGTCGTTCTTTGTCCGGACCGTTCACGCCCGCCCCTTCCGCATTCTTCGTCGAAACCGACGATGTCGTCCCCGCCGAGATAACCGCCGGCCCGTGGCTCGGCCGTTTTCAGAACGCATCCAATCGTGGTGGCGGTGCCTCTGCGCCGACAAGCGCGCTCCGGGATCGACCGCGAGCCGCTTGACCGAAACCGTTCATGTCTTTCCCAAACCGTACGTTACCCCTGGGGCGGAATACGATGCGCTGGACGTGAAATTCGCCCTGCTGGTCTTGCCCGAGCCGGCCAACGATCGCGCACCTAAGCCTCGTCCAGACGGTCCATCCACTTCAGCAAACACATTGGCTCGCAGCCGGATCGGCCACGCAACGGTTCGAGCCTGGCACAGGCGGCGGGGTGGGCGCAACCGAGCGGAAGCGGGGAACGAAAACGCTTCAGGTCTGCGCCGGTTTCTTCTGTTCGGGCTTCCGGTCCGCCGGCTTCTCCGGCAGCAGGTCATTGAGGATGGCCGGTTCCTTCTGCATCAGATAACCGCGCATCCGGGGATCGTCGACGAACGAGCGCAACCATTCCGCGCTCTGCTTGAGATAGGGGGCGGAATACGATTTGCGCAGCATCTCGTTGGTGGTCGACAGGGTGGAGGCCAGCAGCATGTAGAGCAGCGAGGCGACCAGAACGGCCTTGGCGCAGCCGAGCAGCAGCCCGGTCAGCCGGTCCAGCCAGCCCATCAGGGTGATCTGGAGAAAACGGTGCAGCACCTTGCCGATCAGGGTAAAGACCAGGGCCGAGACTACGAAAAGAATGGCAAAGCTGACGAAGAAGGTTAATTTGGGATTGTCGACGAAGCGCTCCGTCCAGGGCAGAATCCTGTCCGCATATTGCCCGGCAATGACATAACTGCCGACCAGGGCGAAAAAAGCGGCCAGCTGCCGCACAAAGCCGATCCAGATGCCCCGGACCATGAAGAGCAGAAAAAGAGCGGCGACCACCAGGTCGAAAAAGGTCAAATCATGCAATGTTGGCATAGGCTTGTGTCCAAAATCGTGAACAAAAAATTGCGATTGTCCCGGCTGCGGCCCCCCTTGCCCGGCCAGGACCGGGAACCCGGAGGCGGCCCGCAGAGAAGGGCGCCGGGGGCGGCCGGCCGATTATACCGGATTCATGTGCCATGACAAGCATTTGTCCGGAAAGCTCCGCCAAAACCTGCCACCTCCTCCTGGCCCATCTGGAGTGCCTGGCCGAGCGGTACCGCATGCTTGCCCCGAGCCGTTGCCGCCTGGCCCTGCTGGATTTACGGCTCCTGCCCCCGTTGATCGAGCAGACCGGGGCGCTTGCGCCTCTGCTCACGCCGTCCGAACAGGAAGTGTTCCAGCGATTCCGGTATCCCAAGCGGCAAGTGGAATGGTTGGGCGGACGCGTGGCAGCCAAATACTGCCTGCACCGGCTGCTTGCCCCCGAGGCGTTGCCCTGCGCGTGGCACCGATATTCGATCCTGGCCGACACCCACGGCCGGCCCTGTCTCGAGCGCGTGCCGGCGGACTGTCCGGAGGTGGCCGTCTCCATTTCCCACAGCCATGGGTATGCGGCGGCCCTGGCATGCCGGGCGGGAAGCGGCGGTGTCGACATCCAGCAGCTGACGTCGAAACTCGCCGGGGTGGCGGAACGGTTTGCGTCCGAAGAGGAGTTGGCGTTGATCGATCCCGAACTTGCTCCCCTTACCGGCCTCGGCCTGATCTGGACCGCCAAGGAGGCGGTAAAGAAATGTCTGCTGTCCGACCACCCGTCGTTTTTCGGCCGGATTCGCCTGACGCGGCTCGAACACGATCAAGAGACATCGGGCTGGAGAGCCCAATGCCGCATCGCCCAACCAAAGTCCATGACCGCCACGGTGCGCCTGGCCGAGGTGGATGGCCACCTGCTGGCCTGCGCCACGGGAGACGCCCATGCCTGAGTTGCCGGAAGTGGAAGTCACCCGCCGGGGCCTGCTCGACCAGCTGCCCGGTCGGACCGTGGTCGGCATCGCGGTCAGCGGCCACCGGCTGCGGACCCTGATGCCGCGCCGCCTGTTGCACGAGCACATCCTTCAGCACCGCATCCTGACCATTGACCGCCGGGCCAAATATCTGCTGGTGCGGCTCGACGGCGGCGCGGTCCTGGTTATCCATCTGGGCATGACCGGCAAACTGGGCTTGCTTGACGGCAACACGCCGCGCCATCGGCACGATCATCTGATTCTGACCTTGGATAACGGCAAGCAGGTGCGCTTGAATGACAGCCGCCGATTCGGGGCCGTGATGGTCTGGCCGGCGGAAGCGGCCGAGAACGCCGAGAGCGCCTTTTCCGACAGGGAAGGAATCGAGCCGCTGGGCAGCGAATTCACAGCCGCACATCTGCATCGGCTCGCGGACCGCAAAACAACGCCGGTCAAGTCGCTGCTCATGAACGGACGGCTCATTGCCGGCATCGGCAACATCTACGCCAACGAAATTCTGTTTGCCAGCCGCATCCACCCCGCGACCCCGGCAGGGCGGCTGGCTCTGGCCGACTGGCAACGGGTTATGGCCGAGTCACAACGGATATTGCAACTGGCGATCGCAACCGGTGGCTCCACCATTGCCGACTTTCTCAACGCCACCGGCCATCCCGGCTACTTCCAACTGCACTTCCAGGTGTATGGCCACGAGCATCTCCCTTGCCCGCGTTGCGGCCTAGCCATCGTCAAGACCGCCCTGGCGGGTAGAGCCACCTACTTCTGTCCCGCCTGCCAGCCGCCCTGGTAACGCCCGTCTCTTTTTAGAGACGAAAAATCCCCCCGTTTCTGCGCCCTCCCCTCGGGAACGCGCAATTTGCGTCGCATTTTAGCAACAGCAGAAACGAAATCTCAATCCTTGTACAGGGACGGCACGATATGATGCCGATTCAGTAACTTGTAAAAGTCGGTCCGGTTGCGCTGGGCCAGACGGGCGGCTTGCGAGACGTTGCCCTGGGTGGTTTGCAGCAACTGAATGAGATATTGCTGCTCAAACTGCCGGCGCGCCTCGGCCAGGGGCAGGATCTTCTTTTGATGCTGCTTGATGGCGTCGAACAGCAAATCCTCGGTGATCAGGGAGGAGGTCGCCAGGGCCACGGCGTTTTCGACCACATTGTACAACTGCCTGATATTGCCCGGCCATTCGGCCTCGACCAGGATTTTCATGGCCTCGGGCGTGAACCGTTTTTCCTGTCCGTCCTTCTTTTTGGTGAGTATGCCGACGAAATGCTCGGCCAGCAGGGGAATGTCTTCCTTGCGTTTGTACAGCGGGGGGAGTTCCAAGCTGACCACGTTCAGCCGGTAGAACAGGTCTTCGCGGAAGGTGTTTTCGCGGATCGCCTCCTCCAGGTTCTTGTGGGTGGCCGAGATAATGCGCACATTGACCGGCACCGGCCGGGGGCTGCCCACCGGGCGGATCTGCCGATCCTGGAGTACCCGCAACAGCTTGACCTGGATATGCAGGGGCATGTCGCCGATTTCATCGAGGAAAAGCGTGCCGTTATCCGCTGATTGGAACAGTCCGGCATAGCTTTTGACGGCGCCGGTGAACGATCCCTTGACATGGCCGAACAGTTCGGACTCCAGCAGGGATTCGGGGATTGCCGTGCAATTCACCGGAATGAAGGGGCCTTGCCGGTATTGGCTGGCCTTGTGGATGGCAATGGCGAGCAACTCCTTGCCGGTGCCGCTCTCCCCCCGGATGAGCACAGTGGAATCGGTTTCGGCCACCAGCTTGGCGCGGGAAAGCAGCTCTTCCATGATCGCGCTTTGGCTGATGATGTCCTGCCGCCATTCATCGCGGTTTTCCGCGATGTCTCCGCTGCCGCCGCAGGTCACCTCGATGGCCTTGGCGATTTCCTGGAGCAGGATCGCCCCTTCGATCGGCTTGGTCAAAAACGAAAAGACCCCCTGCCGCGTGGCCTCGACCGCCTCGGGAATGGAGCCATGGGCAGTGATGATGATCACCGGCACCGACTTGTTGAGCGAGCGGACCGCCTCGAACAGGGCCATGCCGTCGATGCCCGGCATCCGCAGGTCGGTAAGCACCACGTCGGGTTTGAAGGCGGAGAAGGTTGCCAGGGCCTCCTCGCCACTGGATGCGACCGCGACCTGGTAGTTCTTGCTTTCAAGGCGCAGTTTCCACAAACGAAGCAGATCGGCCTCGTCGTCAACCAATAGAATCTTGTATTGACGCCCCATATTACCGTTCCCTGTTTTTTATGATATTTTCGATGTTTTTCAGCTGTTCAATCTGCTGCTGCAAGCCCTTGATCCGGGCCTGATCCTCGGTTGAGCTCTTTTCCAGGGTATCGATGCGTTCCAACAAATCCCTGTTTTCAGTTTCCAGCTCTTCTTTCACATCTAAATTTTTGCTGCTTTGCGCCCATTTTCCGATCTTTTCCTGATCCAGCCGCTGCAATAGCTGCACAAGGCCTCGCAGGCTGGGTGTGCTTTCCGGATGCGCCTTGGTATATCGGCCAAGCACCTCCACTCCCCCTTTGAACTGCTTGTAGGTTGCCCGCTGATGCAGGCTCAGGCACACCAAGGCGGATGGGGCGGCATTATTATCGGGTCGATTCGCATCGGCAAGAGTAGCCTTATAGGCGCTGTTGAATTCCTTGCGGGAATACTTCTTGTTCTCGGCGACGCAGGCCAGGATGGCATCCGTGGCCGTCTCCTGATACTTGATGACTTCCTTGGGCGGTTCGGGCTCCCGCCAAAGCCCGGCGCAACCACTCAACATCGATCCAGCTACCAAGACACTCACCCAATATGCTCTCCTCATGGCGCTTCATCCCTACTACACGGCATGACCACTTCAAAACACGCCCCTTGTTCACTGGGGAGCAGTCGAAGCGTCCCACCGCTGTTCTGAATATATTCTTTGCTTATTGCAAGCCCCAAGCCAGACCCCTTCATCACGGACCGATTCTTCTGTTGCCCCTGAAAAAAAGGAAGAAAAATCTGGGCCCGATCCTCCTCGCTGATGCCGGGACCGCTGTCTTCGACAAGTAGCCGCAGCATCTGCCCCTTCCGTCGCATGATAATGCCGATCTCGCCGTCATCCGGGGTGAACTTGACGGCATTGGCAAGGAGATTATCGAGAACCGTCTTCAATTGCTGCGGATTGCCATTGACCTGCACCGGCAGCAATTCCGTCTTTAAATGAATATTCCTGGCCAGCATGGCGTTCCGGTGATCCTCCGTCACGTCGGCCACCAGGGCATCGATCCGGACATCCTGAAAATCAAGCGGTACTTCCTTGGCCTGCGCCATGTTGAAATCGAGGATGTTCTGAATGAGTTTCTGCAGCTTGCTGCAGTTATTGTCGAGAATGCCCACCACTTCGATCTGCTGGTCGCTCAGCGAGCCGACCAGGCCATCCTTGAGCAGCCCCGCGCCCTCCTTGATCGAGGACAAGGGCGTCTTCAATTCATGGGAGATGTGGGCCAGCATCCGTACTTTCTCCCGATCCAGAGTATTCAGCCGCTTGCGCAGCCAGTCGAGCTTCTCGCCGATCGTCTCCAGGTCGCGGGGGCCCGAGACCACGATCGGGGTTGAAAAATCGCCCTCGCCCAAGCGTTCGATGCCCCGGTCCAGCTGGCTGACCGGCTTGTTGATCAGGGACATGAACAAAACCACCAGCAGCACGCTGAAGCCGATCAATCCCGAAATCTGCCAGGTCAGGGCATTCTTGTTGCTTTGCACCCGCTCCTTGAGGGCGTCGACTTCCTTAATCATCAAGCCGTTGCTCGACCGTTCCAGTTCTTCCACCAGCGACCCGATCTCGCTATAGCCGGTAACGGCCTTTTCCTGCCTGCTTTTTCTGTCCGTCGCCGTACCGGAAAGATCCGTCAACTTCTCGATCAGGAGCCGTTCTTTGTTTTGGAGCTGTTCGAGTAACCCGATCAGTTCGCTGCCGGGATTCAGCCCGGCAAACTGGCCCAGCAGTTCTTCAATTTCCCGATGCCTGGCCGTGACATCCTCGAGGTGTTCGGTTTCGCCCAGCACCAAAAAGAGCCGCGCCGAGCGTTCCTCGCGGTTGAGCAACTCCGCCACCTTGCGGCAGTTGTCCACCCGGCCCGCGGAGCGAAACACGGCCACCGCGCTTTGCTGAACCAGTCCGTCGAGAATCTGGATCGCACTGCCCAGGGCCACAACCAAAGGCAGGGCGACAAAAATAAAGCCGGTGAGCAGCAGCGAGACAAAGGACCGGGGATGATAGATTCTGTTCACGGTATTACCTGTCGAGATAGATGTGATCAAGATAAATCACCTGCGGCCGGGGCTGCCGGGCGACAAACAGGCCGAAACCTTCGATATGTTCCATGTCCATGGCTCGGCCCCGAGGCGCCGTTTTGACCTGGTCCAGCGAAATCGCCAGATCGTTCCATCCGGGGACCAGGATAAAGGCCTTATTGAAACGATCCTCGAAATCCATGCCGAGCTTCCCGTGGTGCGTGTCATGGATGCGACTATTAAGCTGGAGCGGAGTCTGGCCGGGATTGTAGACGCTGAAATGTAGGATGCGATAATCGCGCCAGTCGCGGGGAAAACGGAATAGGGCAACTCCAGAATACGTTGCGGTCGTGAGCTGGAGCCGGGCCGCCCAGCTGCCATGACGGACATATTCCTGCTCCCGTCGCAGTTGCTCGGCATTTTCCCAGCGATCGCATTCAAACGGCGTTTCGAAATCGGCCAATACCGGGAACTGGCGACGAGCCGCAGATTCGTCATAGACCGCCCGTGCCAGCGGATAGATAGCCAAGACGATCAACAGGGACACCCCGAGTTGAAAAACGCGTTGCCGCCAGCGCACCGCAAACAGCCGCGGCCGGATACAGAAGGCAAAGGCGACCAGACAGCCGAGCAGGTTGCGCAGAACATCGAAGCTGTCCGGTGAGCGACCATCGGCGAACATCTGCAGAAACTCCACCGCCGTCCCGAGTAGCAAAACCAGAATGCATAGCGCGGCAAAGATAGAAAACGGGGAAATTGGCTTGCCTTTTCTGCTCCAACGGCTATGCGCCCAAAAAGTGAATACCAAAAAGTAGAAAAGATGCCCCAGGTCCCAAGTCGCCTGAAAGGAACGGGACGAATGGTATCCCGGCCCGCCCAAAAAGAAAAACGGCGCGCCCACCAACAGCGCCACCATCATAAGTAGATGGGAGCGACGGCGAGCCTGTTCCACTACTTGTCGAAAATATCCCATGTTTGTGCCTCGGCCGGATCGAACGACGGCCTCTTCCTTTCGTATATTCAGATTTCTCAAATTCTGCGGATACTCGTATGCATTTTATTCAGAGGCCACACTTCCCCGATGATTGGCAGCATCCCGCCAAAAGCTCTCGGCAATATTTTTGCGCAACCCAACGAGATAATATTTTTTCCAATTTGACTCGTGTAGTCATTTGCACCTATACTTGAATCAAAAGTTTCATTTCTCATCACCTCACCCAAGGAGATCGCATGAAAAAATTGTATCTGGCCCTTATGTTCGTTTTCTGTTTCGCAGCCGCCGCCTTTGCCAAGGTCAACATCAACACCGCCACTGCGGACGAATTGGCAACCCTCAACGGGATAGGAAAGGCCAAAGCTGAGGCCATCGTCGCCTATCGCACTCAAAATGGACAATTTCAGACAGTGGACGATCTTGCCAAGGTAAAAGGGATCGGCGGCAAAATCATCGAAAAAATCAAACCTGAAATCACGACAGGCGAATAATGTCCCGACCGCACCCGCCGCCGTTTCGACTTTTGGCGTGCGGGTGCCCGGCCTTCGATATTTCGATCTACGCTTTTCTACCAGGTCCGGAAAATCCCCTTTTGCAGCGGAAGATATTGTACTCCTAGGATATTCTTCCCGCCGCCTCGCCGCCTCGCCCGAAGCATCCCCCTTCATCCCAAAATTTCGTGTTTTTCGCCCTATCTTTTCTTCGCAATTCTCTCAAAACACGTTACAATAGCGTCATCAAAAATGATTCTCACTGAACTTCTTGCGCAGACGTGACAGCGCGGCGACCGCCGCGTTCTGGCCGGGGCGAGAAGAGCCTTTGTCACCCTTGAACAAAAGGCTTGGAGCACGGCCGGTGAGGCGAACCGGCATGCGCGCAACAGGTTCAATTATTCACTGCTTTTTTCCGGAGCATGACCATGTCAGAAAAAAAACGTTTAGGCGAACTCCTGATCGATGCCGGCCTCATTACCATGGAAGACTGTAATCGTGCCCTGAAAATGCAGGTCGGCGGAAATCGCAGGCTGGGCAGGATTCTGGTCAAAATGGGCACCATCACCAGCGACCAGTTGCTTGAAACGCTCTCTACCCAGTTCGATTCGCCGATCATCAGCGTTGCCCAGGAATACGACGCTTCGGCGAAAGGAGTGCTCCCCCGCTACCTCTGCTCCAAATACGATGTCCTCCCCCTGTGTCTTGAGAGCGACAGAATTCTTCGGGTTGCCATGGCCGATCCCTCGGATATCGAGGCCATTACCGATATCGAGAATTTCACCGGTAAAGCGGTCCAGCCCTGTCTGGCACGGCAAACCGACATCCAACAGGCAATCAAGAAATTCGTGCCGATATCGTTGAGCGACATCTTCAATCCCCAACGCCACACCCGGTACGCCAAAATCACCTCGGCCGTTGCTTTGATCCTGATCATCGCTGTTGCCGGCTTTACGTACCGTTTCTATGTCCAGACCAAGTACGGTACCATCACTCATACCGGCACCACCACCATCTACAAGAACCATGACCTGATGGTCGGACGCGACCAAAGCGGCAAGACTACCTTGCTAGGTCGTGGCGCCCACGCCGACGGCTATTATTCCATCACCTTCGATTCTCCCTTGGCTTTGGCCGATTTCGTGGAAAACAAGAAGAATGATCTCTCGACGGCCCAGTATGAATGGACCAAGTGGGCGATATCGCACGTGCGCTGACATACGTTTCCCCCATTCCGTCAATTTACCAAAACGTAATCAAGGCAACTGGTCAAAATTCACCTTGCACCATATCTTATTGATTTTTCGACCGATGACTAAACACAACGCATGGCACGCATCGTGCACCTTCCCTGCAAAGACATTCGAGTTTTTGCTTCTTCTCATGCGGTGATAACAATGTATACTCGGATTATCCGTCTATTTCTCCTGCTCAGTTCCATTGTGCCCGGCCTAGCCTTGGCAACACCGTCCATTCGCGTCGAATGGGGATATATTCCTCCGGCTATACCATCCATTACTGCATTCCATGTGTATGCAAACGGTAAACTCCTTTGCACAAGCGAGAATGCCGACGCCATCTCAATGGAGTGCCCGACGTCGTTACCTGTGGGCACCACAACCAGCGTCACTCTAACCGTCACGTTTGCCGACGAAACCGAAAGCCCACACTCCGACCCTATTGAAGTGACCGTAACCGAAGCCGATATTGCATCTCCCGTACCCGATCCCCCAACGATCCCTTCGACAGTTCCGCCAAATCAAACACCTCACGAGGCTTTGGAAACAACGGGTAGCAAGCTGTTCACCTTCAACTGGGCAACGCCAACCGACACCACCAATCTCAAAGGTTACCGGATTTACCTGAACAGTGCTCTGTTGTGCGAGACAACCAATACTGCCGCTACCACGATCTCCTGCAAGGCGGATCTCATCCATAACACTATGACTTTCAGCGTGGTCGAGATAACTGCCAACGGCAGTGAGAGCAGCCCATCCAACCTCCTGGTCTTTGACCCCACAGCCTATCCAGAGTTGTTCAATACCAAACAGCTCAGTTTCTCCTGGGAATACAATCAAACAAGCAGTATCAAGGGATTTCGCATTTACCAAAACTCAAACCTGATCTGCCAAATCAACGATCCAAACGCGCGGCAACTGACCTGTACCGCCGACCTCATGACCACTCCAGCCATTTATACGCTGACTTCGATAGATACCAATGACATCGAAACCAGCTTTTCCAACGCCCTCACCTACACCGGCAGCACCGACACCATCACAAAGGAATTGAAGGCTGCGATCGCCGCCAATACCGTTGCCGGCCCGGCACCATTGCCGGTCACTTTCGACGCCTCCGCGTCAACCGGAAGCGTGACGAGCTACCAATGGGATTTTGGCGACGGATCGACTTCAACAACCGCGTCAGCCAGCCACACTTACGCCACAGCAGGCACATATACGGCCAAGTTGACCGTCGTCAATAGTGCCGGTGCGACCAACACGACAACCATCGCCATTACGGCATCCCGTCCTGCAGTCGTTGAGCCCACACCACCGACCGCTGTCGTTTCCACCTCGATAGCAACGGGACCAGCGCCCCTCACGGTCAGTTTCGACGGATCCGGTTCGACCGCCACCAATACCTCCATTGCCTCGTACAGCTGGAGTTTTGGTGACGGAGCTTCAAGTATAGGCGCCAGCGCCGCCCATACCTACACCTCGGCAGGCACCTACACCGCCACCCTGACCGTTACCGACAGTAAGGGACAAAGCGGCCGGATCGATACCCCGGTCATCGTTAGCGCACCCGTGGCTGTCAACAAAGCACCCCAAGCGGTCATCAGCGCGACTCCGACCAACGGTTTGGCGCCACTTACCGTAACTTTCGATGGAGGCGGTTCGAGTGACAGCGACGGTACGATCAGTACCTATATCTGGAACTTCGGTGATGGCAGTACGGCCAGCGGCAAATCGGTCAGCCATACCTACACATTAAAGGCATCATTTGCCGCCACCTTGCAGGTAACGGATGACAAGGGGGCAACCGGTATCAGCAGTGTCGCCATTGCCACCAACGTCGAGCCACCGCCGCCAACGGAGGTGAAAATTGAAACTGGCGAGGTAGCTGTGAGCAGCGAATGGATACGCGTTCCACTGAGCACATCGTTCACCAACCCGATTGTGGTCGCCGGGCCACCGAGCTTCAACAATGGCGAGCCCTGCACTGTCCGCATCCGCAATGTCAACAAAACCGGCTTTGACATCAAGCTGACAGAATGGAACTACTTGGATGGCATTCATCCGCAGGAAACTATCAGCTACCTGGTCATGGAAAGGGGGCATTACACCCTGCCCAGTGGCGCTGCTGTCGAAGCCGGTAGCTTCACAGGAGCCACTAATTTCAAAACAGTCCCCTTTACCACCGCCTTTGCCAAGGCTCCGGTAGTGCTCGCGAACATAGCCTCAATGAATGAAACGGATACTGTCAGCGGTCGGATCAAAAACATCACGGCATCAAATTTTTCCTATTACTATCGAGAGCAAGAGCAAAACACTAACTCGCATCTCACCGAGACGGTCAACTATATCGCCTGGGAACTCAGCACCGGCACCATCGGCAGTTTGCAGTACGAGGTAGGGAAGACGGCAAATTCAGTAACAAATGTTTGGTATAGTGGAAAATATCAAAGTGGATTCAACCAAGCACCTCTACTCCTTGCTGATATGCAAACCTCCAACGATCTCGATACATCTGCTCTACGTGTCAAGAGCCAAACCGCCGCAGGATTTCAAATAATGGTGGAGGAGGAACAATCTAAAGACAAGGAAGTAGCTCATCCTGCGGAAACCGTCGGCTACATTGCGCTTGATCAGCCGTCGGAGAAGACACTGGCGACATTTTACTGGGAATTCGACTCGGTCAAGGAAAGCGCGATCAGGGGGTTTCAAGTCTTGATTAATGGTGAAGTGATTTGCACAAGCGACAGCCCCTCTGACCGACAGCTTAGTTGTGAAACAACCAAGCCAACCGGTCAAATCGCCTTCACAATTCAAGCAATAAATACAACTGGCAGCCCCGAGAGCACTTCTAACACTATCTTTTATGTGCCATGAAACGACACGATGCTCTTCAACAAAGATTAGCACAACCGAAAATAAGATTGTCTTCTTTTGCTTGTGGTAAATGACTTGCGCCATTCCACCTAAGGATCAAACCAACCTGAACGAGCATGCAGATTGACCACCCCCAAAAGATCACAGAATAAACACACCCGATAACTTCATAGCTATAAAATAAATTCAAGGAGAAGCACTATGAAAACCTCCGTTACCTCCATCATCAAAGCCTCGCAGGCAACAGCCACTACTACTCTCTTTTTTGTCATGCTTGCAATATCCCAAACTTTTGCTGCCGACTTCTCCGGAAGCCTCAAAAGAGTCACCATCACTGACAGCCAAGCAAGCAATAAACCACCGATACCCACCTTTACCTATACAATCAGCGGGAAAATGGTTACCTTTGATGCCAGCACTGCAACCGACCCAGATGGCAACATCACTGAATTACATTGGAATTTTGGGGACGGTTCAAAAGGAAGTGGAGAAAATATAACGCATCAATACGGTACCACCGGGTCTTATCCAATAACACTCACTGCAATTGATAATAATGGTGCCGTTTCATTATATCAATTAACTATTAATTTAACCCCTCCAGTTAAAATTGCTGTCAATTTTCAACCAGTTTCTTCGTCCATCCCAGATGGATATATCCGTGACAGCGGCGATAGTTTTGATAGCACGAAAGGATACGGGTGGACTGTTCCTCCTGGGACGCAGGGTTTACGAGATCGAAACAGCTCACTGTCTCCCGATCAGGCCTACGATACTTTTATCCATGTTACTCCAACAGCTGTCTGGGAATATGCAGTCCCGAACGGCAAGTATCACGTTACAGTAACTGTCGGCGATCCAACTGCTCCAGATACGATTCAAGGAGTACAAGTAGAAGGGGCAGCTTTGATTTCTGCAGAATCCCTCAGCTCCTCAAAATTATGGATAACACGCGATACAATCGTTGAAGTTACCGATAATAGATTAACCTTAACTTTCAAAGGATCCACTACTGCAAAAATTTGCTGGATAAGGATTGATTCAGTGTAAAAAACAACTATTATACTTAGCGGAAACAAACTGTTTCCAATTATTACACCTCCAACGTGGTAACGCCAAAACTAAACAACCACCGACTTAAAGTCGGTGGGTTTGAAATCGCGTACTGAAAGTCCAGCAATACCGGCAGACTGCGCAGCCGGTTCAAGGCTCGACATCGAAACCGTCATGAGGTTTGGGTTCAAAATGATGAGAAAGGTACTCTTCGATCATCTCCTTAGTCAGTTCGCTTGCCGTCACACAAAAACAGCCGCGTGCCCAAAAGTGCTGCCCCCAATAGCGTCTCTTCACGTGGGGAAATTTTTCAAATATCTTTCGGGAAGTCCGCCCGTTCACCCATCTCATGATGGCAGATGGAGCGATATGGGGAGGAGCGGACACCAAAATGTGGACATGATCTTTACTTACCACTTCTCGAAGAATCTGAACCTCATACCGTTCACACGTGGCGGACAAGTTCACGAACTCGGAGGCCAAGGTCGCCCACCACAGTACGTGGTAACGATATTTCGTGGCTCCTCGTCATTTGGTGTGGATTTGATGTATATAGAGATCAAATCCACAGCAAATGAGCGGAGAAGATCATGAATGGCAACGATATCATTGCATTGGGCCTTGGATTACAGGCTCCGTGGGAGATTGTCGGGCAACAGC
>NZ_JAVBRQ010000029.1:0-74737 GCF_031547805.1 Desulfobulbus sp. | reverse complement strand
TTTGGAACTGAATGGTATTTTTGGCCATGCCGTGCTCCTTTTGAGGTGAAGGTTGGGAGCACTATGCCATAGCTGGTATGACAAATAGCGTCATACCACCAAAAAAAATGCCGGCTGAAGTTCAGTGGTAATCAGATTTTTATTTACCCGGCCCGCCGCATTTGTAACCGGTTTGTTTCTTTTGTGAACTGCAATGCCTCTCGAACCCGCCCTTTTTCAGACAATCAAAAATCGGTGCATTGAATGCACCGACCCATTTCTTCTCTCCCTCTTTGATGAGTCGCCCGATGGAGCACTTGCCGACCACCTCCGACTGTTCGGCCAGACAACCCCTTTGCTGGTTTGGGAGGATTCACCCGATCACTACCTGCTCCTGGCGGATTGCCCCATGCATCGGGCTCTTTCATTTCTGGAAGTTGAATCGGCCCTCTGCCGTATTCTCTCCTCGAATACGCCGGCAATCCTCCGTTTTTCCCTGCAAATTCTCCATGAACAAGTCGCATTCCGCCAGCCGAGTCCGATCGTGCAAGCACATCTACTCAACCAGGCCAGCCAGCTGTTGGACCGCAACGCACTGCTGCCCCTGCTTCCCTTGATGGGTTACAAACCGCACTCTTACCTGGTCGAAGAACTCACCACCCTGCTTCATCTGGCACCTGCCGCTGTGCGCGCCATCCACCGGGGGATTCTCGCCCCGAAAACCGGAAAGCTGATAAAACAGCTTTCCTTGGCCGACCAGACGGCATTAATCGGTTTGATCGAGACCTACCGCCCCGGCGGCTCGAAACAGTTCAAGCTGGTTGAAATGGTGGTTGAGCTGTGCTTGCGCCACAACAGTTCCGTCGACGACCTTCTGGGCGCGTGGCAACAGAAGGACCACATCCAGGACAACCTTCCGCAACAACTGCAAGGGCTTCTACAGCACCTGGCTGCATTGGTATGGCCGGAAAGAACAAAAATGGAAAAAGGCTTCCAACGCTTTGCCGACACCATCTCCCTGCCGGATGGGGTAGCATTGGTACCAAGCACTTCTTTTGAAGATGAAAGCGTGGAGGTACGACTTCGTTTCGCCGACAGCAACATCCTGCAGCGAAAGTGGGAGGGAATCAGAGCCCTTGTTCAATCGTGACAAGAGGCTTCGGTCAGGGCTCTGACCAGGATATCGCTGCCGAGCAGCTGGACAGAGACATCGCGCAAAAACGGCGCATGCGCACGACCATCCTCCAACCGGTAGCCACGCACCAGAGGCGTGCCGCCATCACCGATGATGAATGGCGCGTACAACAGGGCCACCTCGTCCACCAAGCGCCGATCATAAAAGGCGCCATGCACGCGGGCACCTCCTTCAACCAGCAACGAGGTGATGTTGTGTGTACCCAGCAGGCAAAGCGTGGCTGACAATTCCACCCGCCCTTCGGCATTCACCGCAACGCGACATATCTTCGCCCCTTGGTCGATCAGGCGAGCTTCCCGCTCTCGAGGCGCATCTTCACCGCAAACAATCCAGGTTTCAGCCGTTGAGGCCTGATGCAGCATGCGAGCCTCCGGCGGCAGCCGCAGGACGGTATCGAGCACGACGCGTAATGGATCGCGTGTTTCTGCCCCTCCCTCAATCCTGGTGGTCAGGTTGGGATCGTCGATGATCGCGGTTTCCACCCCGACCAGAATGGCATCGACCTGATCGCGCAGTCGATGCACATATCGTTGCGCTTCAGGCCCGGTGATTGCTTCCCCATGACGCTGTCGGAAGGTTATTTTACCATCGAGACTCAGCCCTGCCTTCATCAGTACCCATGGCTGGCCGGTGGCGGTATGTTTGATAAACGGATAATTCAGTGCCCGGCATTGCTGTTCAAGCACTCCGCTGTGCACCTCAATCCCCCGCGACGCCAGATATTGGCTCCCGCCTCCCGCCACATGGGGGTTGGGGTCAGCCATGCCGATAACCACCTTGGCGATGCCACTGCGGAGGATAGCTTCGGTGCAGGGCGGAGTGCGACCGGCATGGTTGCAGGGTTCCAGGGTCACGTAGATGGTTGCCCCAGCGGCCCGAGGGCCGGCATCGGCCAGTGCGTTGACCTCGGCATGGGGGGTGCCTGCCTTTTTGTGATAGCCGCGGCCGACCACCACGCCATCCTTGACAATCACCGCCCCGACCGCAGGATTCGGCGAGGTGCGGCCCAGTCCCTTGCGGGCTTGGTCCAGGGCCAATTCCATATAGTGGATATGTTCTTTTTCCATGGCGCGTCCGGTTTCAGTATTTTCCCTTCTCGCCGAGGAAAAGCTTCAATTCGTCCATGAATTCGTTGACATCCTTGAATTGCCGGTAAACCGAGGCAAAACGGACATAGGCGACCTCATCCAGAGCCGGCAGGGCCTCCATCACCCATTCGCCGATCTGGCTGGTGGGAATCTCCTTGCCGCCATAGTCCTGCAGTTTCTGTTCGATGGCATCGACAAAGGCATCGATGTCGGTCATGCTGACCGCCAGTTTCTCGCACGCCTTTTCCAGGCCGGCAACGATCTTGCCCCGGTCCCACGGTTCCCGCCTGCCATCTTTTTTGATGAGCATGGGCAAGGTCAACTCGATGCGCTCGTAGGTGGTGAATCGCCGTTGGCAGGCATCGCACTCCCGACGGCGGCGGGTGATGGTCTTGTCCTTGTTGATCCGGGAATCGATCACCCGGCTATCCAGATGGCCGCAATAGGGACATTTCATGACATACCCCGCACTATTTTCACCGGAAGAATGGCACCGTTGCAATAAAAAAACCGGCAGCTTTTACAAAAAAGCGTGCCGGTTCGAACTGTCTCTCAAAAAAAATCGCTACCCCATCATTTCTATCCTATGGAGATGACGGCCGCCAGCAAATTCGGTTGCCAACCAGACCTTGACAATCTCCTGGACAAGGGCGCTCCCCACTACCCTGGCGGCCAGGCACAACACATTGGCATCGTTATGTTCTCTGCTCATGCGGGCGGTGAAGGATTCGTGACAGAGCGCCGCCCGGATGTGACGGTGACGATTCGCGGCGATTGACATGCCAATACCCGTGCCGCAGATCAAAATACCGCGTTGGCAACGCCCCTCGCTAATGGCCACACAGACCCTATTGGCAAAATCGGGATAGTCAACCGATTCCTCCGAAGAGCAGCCCAGATCAATAACCGTGTGCCCAGCCTGCTCGACGATCGGGACAATCGTCTTTTTGAGGTCGAAACCGGCGTGGTCGCAACCAATCGCGATGTTCATGCTCCCTCCTCCTGGCCTGATGATCAGGCAAAACGCCGGAAAATCACCACGCCATTGGTGCCGCCAAAGCCGAAAGAATTGGACATGGCGGTCGTAATTTTATGCTCCCTGGCGACCAGGGGTACGTAATCCAGATCGCAGTCCGGATCGGGATTGTGCAGGTTGGCGGTTGGCGGTAACAGGCCATGGTGCAGGCTCAATACGGTAAAAGCCGCCTCGATGCCACCGGCAGCACCCAACATGTGGCCGGTCATCGATTTAGTGGAACTGATCGCCAATTTGTAGGCGTGGTCTCCAAAAACGGTCTTGATGGCCAAGGTTTCGCATTTATCGTTGAGCGGGGTGGACGTACCGTGTGCATTGATGTAATCGATACTTTCGGGGTTGAGGCCGGCATCCCGCAAGGCGGCCGCCATGCACCGAGCCGCCCCTTCACCATCCTCGGGCGGCGCCGCGATGTGGTAGGCATCGCTGCTCTGGCCATAACCGATAATCTCGGCGTAGATGGTGGCGCCCCGCCGCTTGGCCGACTCCAATTCCTCCAGCACCATCATGCCGGCCCCTTCGGAGATGACGAAACCGTCCCGATCCCGGTCAAAAGGCCGGGAGGCGACCGAGGGCTCGTCGTTGCGGGTGGAAAGGGCCTTCATGGCGCCGAAACCGCCTACGGCCAGGGGGCAGATGACCGACTCGGTTCCACCGGTGACGGCCGCATCGCAATCGCCATGGGCGATATGGCGAAAGGCCTCGCCCACGGCATGGGTACCGGCCGCACAGGCCGTGGTCAGGCACAGGTTGGGGCCTTTGCAACCCAGTCGCATGGAAATATGTCCCGAGGGCATGTTGGGGATCACCCTCGGGATGAAAAACGGCGTAATTTTGCGGGGGCCCTTATTGACCAATACCCCATGGTATTCTTCAATGGTGGGCAACCCGCCCATGCCGCAACCGGTGATGACCCCAACCCGGTTGATATTACCGTCGGTGATCGACAGGCCGCTGCTTTTCCAGGCAATGTCCGCGGCGGCTACCGCGTATTGCACGAAAAGATCGAGATTCTTGGCTTGTTTTTTCTCAAACCACGCCTCGGGGTCAAACCCCTTCACTTCAGCGGCTATTTGCGAGGCCTGATCGGAAGCGTCAAAGCGGGTAATCGGTCCGATTCCGCTCTGCCCGTTAACCAGCGCCTGCCACGTCTGCTCGGTTCCAATCCCGAGCGGCGTGACCAAGCCAATCCCTGTAACAACGACCCGTCGTTTCACACTCTTTCCCCGTCTTACCCTTGGATCTTGTTCACAAAATCGATGGCGTTCTGCACGGTGACGATTTTTTCCGCCTCTTCATCGGGAATCTCGACATCAAATTCCTCTTCCATGGCCATGATCAGCTCGACCAGGTCCAGGGAATCGGCACCGAGATCGTCGACAAACGAAGCGCCCGGCACGACCTTGTCGCGATCAACACTGAGTTGCTCGACGATAATATCAATCATTTTATCTTCAACAGCCATTGTTCTTCTCCTCACGTAGTCTTGTTGTTCTTAGGCAAAACAATGTCCGAATATGTAGATACTCGGACATCTTTTGTCAATGGCCCATGTACATTCCGCCATTGACATGCAAGGTCTGACCGGTGATGTAACTTCCGTCAGACGACGCCAGGAATGCGACCGCCGCGGCAACATCTTGCGGCGTACCCAAAATCCCGAGGGGAATCTGGGCCTTGAGCGCTTCCTGAACGTCTTCGGTGAGGCCGTCGGTCATGTCGGTGACGATATATCCGGGGGCCACGCAGTTAACGGTTATATTCCGCCCTGCCAACTCCCGCGCCATTGACTTGGTCAAGCCCGTCAGCCCCGCTTTGGCGGCGGCGTAATTGACCTGGCCACCGTTGCCGACAAAACCGACCACCGACGAAATGTTGATGATCCGGCCCCATCGTTTCTTCATCATGGCGCGCATCACGGCTTTGCCGCAGAGAAACGCGCCCTTCAGATTGGTATCGAGGACACTGTCCCACTCTTCGTCTTTCATGCGTGCCACCAGGCCGTCGCGGGTAATGCCCGCGTTGTTGACGAGAATGTCGACCTGGCCATGGGCAGCAATGATCTCCTTGATGCTCTCCTGAACCGCCTCGGCATCGGCCACATTGAAGCGGACCATGAATCCCTTGCCGCCGGCGGCTTCAATCTGGCGCAGCGTTTCTTCGGCTGCGGCCGGATTCGCCACATAATTCACTCCCACAGTCGCACCCATGGCAGCCAACCGCACCGAGATGGCTCGGCCGATCCCCCGGCTGCCGCCGGTGACCAAGGCAATTTTTCCGTCGAGTGTCATTTCTTGATCTCCTGCAAACGTTGAATCAAGCGGGGCACCACCTCGTACAAATCACCGACCACGCCATAGGTGGCGATGTCGAAAATGGGGGCATCCTTGTCCCGGTTGATGGCCACCACAATTTCAGCCGATTGCATGCCGACCGCATGCTGCACCGCCCCGGAAATGCCGCAGGCGACATACAGTTTGGGGCTGACCGTCTTGCCGGTCTGGCCCACCTGATGCGGATAGGGAATCCAGCCCGCATCGACTGCGGCCCTGGAAGCGGCCACCGCGCCGCCCAACTCGGCGGCCAAATCCCGGATCAAGGCGAATCCCTTGGCCGAGTCCAGTCCACGGCCGCCGGCAACCAAGGTTTCGAACTCCTGGATATTGACCTGATCCTCGGTGTTGACCACGGTTTCGAGCACTTCCACCCTCGATTGCAGGAGTTCCGCCGGAAGTTGGAGAGAAACCACCTCACCCGTGCGGGCAGCGTCCGGTTCGGCAGGGGCCATGACCTTGGGCCGGACCGTGGCCATCTGCGGCCGGGTCTGCGGACATTCGATGGTGGCCATGATGTTGCCACCGAAGGCCGGCCGGGTCTGCAACAGCATGCCATCTTCCTCGCGGATCTCCAAGCGGGTGCAATCGGCGGTCAGACCGGCATTGATGGCGGTGGCCACATAGGGAATGACCGAGCGGCCGATGGCGGTGGCACCGGCCAGAACCACTTCCGGCTTGCGCTCGCGGATGGCCGACTCCAGAACCTTGGCATAGAGATCCTCGCGAAACTGCTCCAACATGGGGTCTTCGGCCAAAAGCACGATATCGGCACCGGCGGCGATCAGGCTTTGGGCCAGATCGCTCACGAAACCGCCGGGCAGAACGGCGCTGAGCTTAACGCCGCGCTGGTCCGCGAGCTTGCGGCCAATGCCCAGAAGTTCGTAGCTGACCGGTGCAATCTTGCCGTGGCGATATTCGGCAAAGACCATGATGCCCGCATATTCGCCCAAATCGGCCTGGACACGTTTTGCCGCGGTTTCTATCCGTAAGGCTTGCTCGGGACAATTTTCCACGCACGAGCCGCAAAGCGTGCACGAATCGTTGACCACGGCGCAATCCGCCTGGACGCTGATAGCCCCAAAGGCGCAACTGCTCTCGCAAACGCCGCAGGCGGTACACTTGTCGCTATCGATTAACAGCATGAACCACTACTCCGGTTGATGAAAATAAAACGTGTGCCGTTTAGAGATGCGCCTTGAGACAGGCCACCAGTTGGTCCACCTGTTCCTCGACACTGCCGGAAAAAATCTGGCGGTCGCCCCGGGGTTCGGGCGAAAAAACTCGCACGACCTGGGTCGGGGAGCCGGCAAGACCGATGCATTGCGGGTCCGCACCGATATCCGCGGCGGACAGTTGTTGGATCTCCGCCTTCTTGGCCTTCATTTTGCCTTTCAGGGAAGCAACCCGAGGTTCGTTGATATCTTTGACCACGGTCAGCAGGGCCGGTAACGGCAGCCGGAGCACGTCATAGCCGTCGTCCATCATCCGTTCGACCTCGATGGCCTCGGCGGACACCTGGCGGGTTTTCTGCACACAGGCGACGTACGGCAGGTTCAGACGATACGCCAAGCCAGGACCGACCTGGGCGGTATCGCCATCAATAGCCTGTTTGCCGCACAGGATCAGATCAAAGCCGCCCAAGGTCTCCACCGCCTTGGCCAGGGTGTAGGACGTGGCCCAAGTATCGGCACCGGCAAAGGCGCGGTCGGAAATCAGCACTCCCTCGTCGGCACCACAGGCAATGGATTCGCGAAGCACCGCCTCGGCCTGGGGCGGCCCCATGGTCACCACGGTCACCGTTCCCCCCAGTTTTTCCTTGATCGCCACCGCCTCTTCCAAAGCATGGCGATCATAGGGATTCATGATCGATTCCACCCCTTCCCGTGCCAGGGTGTTGGTCTTCGGGTCAAGCCGGACATCCTTGGCATCGGGGACCTGTTTTACACAGACAAATATCTTCATAATGAATCCGTCGCTCAGGAGTATTCTTTGTTCAGTTCCTGGCCGACGACATTGCGCTGAATCTGGTTCGTGCCCTCGTAGATCTGGAGGATCTTGGCGTCGCGCATCATTTTTTCCACCGGATACTCCTTCATGTAGCCATAGCCCCCCAGCACCTGAACGGCATCGGTGGTGACCTTCATGGCCATGTCGGTGGCAAAGACCTTGCACATGGAAGAGGCCTTGGACATATCCTTGGGATGATTGTCGATATGCTTGGCCGCGGCATACACCAACGCCCGGCCGGCTTCAAGCTGGATGGCCATGTCGGCCAGGATGTGCTGCACGGCCTGGAAGGAAATGATCGGCCGGCCGAACTGGACCCGCTGTTTGGCATAGGTCACGGCCTCGTCCAGGGCCGCCTGCGCCAGCCCGATCCCCAGCGAGGCGATACCGGGCCGGGACATATCGAGCGTTTTCATGACCGTGATGAAGCCGGTTCCACGTCGTCCCACCAGCCTGTCCTTGGGAATGCGGCAGTCTTTCATGATCAGTTCCCGCGTAGAGGAGGAACGAATGCCCATTTTGTCTTCCTTCTTGCCATAGGAAAAACCGGGATCTCCGTCCTCAACCACAAAGATGGAAGCGCCACGAGCACCCTTGCTGGGATCGGTCAGGGCAACAATGCTATAGATCTGCGACTCGCCGCCATTGGTGATCCATTGCTTGGTCCCGTTCAGCACCCAGAAATCGCCATCTTCCACGGCAGTAGTCCGGATACCGGAGGCGTCGCTGCCAGCATTGGCCTCGGTCAAGCCGAAGGCGGCCCAGCGGCTGCCGCTGGCGATTTCCGGCAGGTATTTTTGCTTCTGCTCGTCACTGCCGGCAATCATAACCGGAAAAATGCCCAAGGCGCTGGCGGCAAAACTGGTTGCCACCCCGACGCAGCCCCGCGCCAACTCTTCCATGGCCAATACGATCTCAAAACAGCCGCCGCCCAGGCCGCCGTATTCCTCGGGCACGAAGATGCTGAACAAATCAGCCTTGGCAATATCTTGAAGAATTTCACGGGGAAATTGATTTTTCTCGTCAAGTTCGGCCCGCACCGGGATGATTTTCTCATTGGTTATTTCCCGAGCGGTATCGATAATCATCTGTTGTTGCTCAGTGAATAAATAATCCACGAATTCTCTCCTTCGTCACTTACCAGCGCAAGAGCAGCGATCCCCAAGTGAGACCGCCGCCAAAGGTACATAACAGCACAATATCCCCACGGGCCATTCGCCCCTGCCTGTGCGCCTCGTCCAAGGCAATGGGAATACTGGCCGCCGAGGTGTTGCCATATTGACTGAGGTTGACGAACACCCGTTCCTCGGGTATTCCCAGCCGTTCACGCAGATTGTTGAGGATACGGATATTGGCCTGATGGGGAATCATCAGGTCGATGTCGCCGATGGTAAGGTCGTGTTGCCGCAAAAGGTTGGTCACCGAATCTTCCATCGAGCGCACGGCATGCTTGAATATGTCGCCGCCGTTCATGCGAATGAAGGACCCTTGCCATTCTTCCTGGCGCAAGTCGGGATTGCAGCTTTCCGGACCGTCCATGCAGAGCAGGTGCCACAACTTACCGTCAGCACGCAGATTGCTGCCAAACACGCCTCTTCCGTCGTTGGCGCCGGTAACGATCACCGCTCCCGCGCCGTCCCCGAAAAGCACGCAGGTGTTCCGGTCTTCCCAGTTGATCCGCGCCGAAAGCGTTTCCGCACCGATCACCAGAATCTTCATTTCCGGACGATTCTGGATATAATTGCTTGCCAGATCGAGGCCGTAGGTGAATCCGGCGCAGGCAGCGCTGAGATCGTAGGCAAAGGCGTTGACCGCCCCCAACTCGGCCTGGACGAAACAGGCGGTCGACGGCATGATCATGTGGGAGGAAATAGTCGCAACCACGATCAGATCCAATTCTTCCGGCTCGATGCCGGTCACCGCCAGCGCCCGGCGCGCGGCCTTGGTCGCCAATTGATAGTTCTGTTCGCCAGGGCCGGCAATTCTGCGATTGCGAATGCCGGTACGGCTGGCGATCCATTCGTCGGAGGTCTCGACTATCCGTTCCAGGTCGGCATTGGAGAGTGTTCTCTCCGGCAGGCAGGAACCGGTTCCGAGAATAACGGCTTTTGTCATGTAAAAACAATCTGCTGTCAGGCAGCGTATTCGCCAAGGGTATGCACAATGGCGTCGTTGACACGGTTGCGCACCATGTTGGCGGCAACTTCGATGGCATTGCGAATGGCGACGGCATTGGAGGCGCCATGGCAGATGATGCCCGTGCCATCGATACCCAAAAGCGGAGCACCGCCGTATTCGGCGTAATCAACCTGCTTTTTGAATCCGGCAAAGGCCTCGCGGATCAACAGATATCCTATTTTGGCACGCCAGGTTTTCATGATTTCCCGTTTGAGCATCTGCATGGCCGCATCGGCCAGCCCTTCGCTTATTTTCAGGGAAATGTTGCCGACAAACCCGTCGCAAACAATTACATCGACATCGCCCTTGTAGACGTCGCGACCTTCGACATTGCCGATGAAATTGAGCGGACTCTGCTTCAGCAGATCGTAGGTTTCCTTCACCAGGGCGTTGCCCTTGCCCGTTTCCTCGCCGATACTCAACAAGCCGACCCGTGGTCGATCATAGTTGAGCAACAGACGCGAGCAGGAGGAGGCCATGACCGCGAACTGGTAGAGATGCTGGGGACGGCAATCGACATTGGCGCCGATATCCATCAGCATCACCGGTTTTTTCACGGTTGGAAAAAAACTGGCAATTCCCGGCCGAGAAATCCCTGGCAGCCGACCAAGCTTTCTGATGGCCGCCGCCATGGTGGCACCGGAATTGCCGGCAGAAACCAAAGCGTCCGCCTCTCCGCTCTTGACGAGATCAAAGCCGACCATCACGGTCGCCTCTTTCTTCTTGCGGACGGCCTCGACCGGTGAATCGTCCATGGTGATAACCTCGGGGGCGTGATGAATCGTTATCCGCTCCCGAAACCCATCACAACCCGACGAATGGCCAGCAACTTGTTCTTCCAACAAAGCACGGGGGCCCAGCAAGATGACTTGGAGATCGTTTTTCTCTCGAACCGCGGCAAGTGCGCCTTGGATCGCCATCTCTGCCCCTCGGTCGCCACCCATGGCGTCAAGGGCTATCCTCACAACGGCGCCTAATTCAGATCTTCCTCGAGATTGAGGACATTGCGCCCTTTATACATGCCGCAACCACCGCACAGTTGATGGCGCATTTTGGGCTCGCCGCATTCCGGGCACTGCCCGACGCTTGGTTTGGTCAGGGCATCGTGCGACCGACGAAGCCTGGTCCGCGAATGAGAATGTCTACGTTTGGGTAAAGCCATTGCATTCCTCCATTGATCCCAAAACGCCCGTCACCTGTATTTTTCGGTAAGAACAAGCGGCTTTTGGATAGTTTCGCTATTTTTTCAATTGCGCGAGAACCGCGAACGGCGAACTCTCGCACCGATCGGCACATCCGCATGAAACAAGATTACGGTTTGCCCCGCAATTGGCGCAAATGCCCTTGCATTGCTCCGAACAAAGGCTTTTCATGGGAAGCGCAAGATACAACTGCTGCCGGATGGCGTCATCGAGATCGATAACCGGTTCATCCAGAACGGTTGTATCCAGATCGGGTATCCTGTATTCCAGATCTTTCACCTGCCAGGACGCATCGGTTTCCACTTCGAACAGCATTTGCAAGGCAACATCCACTTGCCGCTGATACGGCGAAAGACAGCGATCACATTCCAGCGTCAAGGCACTTTTCAGCCGCCCCTGCAGCTCAACCTTCGTATCGTCTTTCCGAATAAGGGAGCAACGAACTTCAAGCAGATCAACGACAAGCCCAGGCAAATCGTCAAGCCCTTCGATTGTCCGGACGTCGTAATGACTGCCGTGGGGGGATATTTCAGCAAACCGGATCAGCATTGCCAACAGGCCTCGTCAATCAGCCCCTGTTTACGGGCAAACGGAAAAGTATACAAAAAAAAATACTTTCCGCCAAGCAAAAAGACAAACCTGAACTGTTTAGGGAAAACCAGCACATACGCCCCGATTGCTCACCACGACGAGTGAACAATGGGGCACGGAGAAAGAGACGCAGAAAATCGCGACCTCATGAGACGTGTTTCAGCTCTTATTGAAACCCTTTTCCAACTCGGTGATTTTATTCTTGAGCTGCTTGACCAACCCGGCATATCCATCCTTACGCAGAATTTCATTGAACTGTTCCATATAGTTGCGCACAAGACTCACTCCTTCGACCACAACATCGTAGATCATCCACTGATCGTTCCGCAAGATCATGATATAAAAGACGGGAATGGATTTGTTTTTATCGACCAACAGAGTTTGCACCTCTGCACGATCGGCTTTGACTCTTTGCAAGGTGTATTGGATTTGCTGGCCGGAATAATCATCGATCTTATCGACATAGACGTATTGCAGCAATTGAGTAAACAGATCTTCAAATTCTGACTGTTCTTTATCTGAAAGATTCCGCCATTGTTGACCGAGCACGCGCTTGCTCATCTCACGAAAATCAAACCGTTCCCGGATCACACTGATCATCCGGTCGCTCTGCTCCTGTCGGCTCTTGCTCTTCAGTCCGGGTTCGGCCAGAGTCGCGGTCACCTTGGCAAGAAACGGTCGGATCTGCTCGGTAGGATCGGGCGACGCCGCCACAGCGGCATGGCTGCCCACAACAAGCAACAGGGAGACGAGGCTTACTTGAAAAAACGAGGCGATTGAAATGTTACGCTGCATATTGCACCATGCATCAGGGGATTGATTCGTTGGTTTGTTTCATTGATTCTTCACTTCGAAGATGTGGAGTGATCGTACTGTTTGCTCCGCATCTGGTAGTAGCCGTTGCGAAACGCCACATACGAGTCGAAACTCATGGATTTGATTTCCACGTACTCGCCGAGATGCAACGAAGTGCGATTGACGGTTTTCGCGCCTTGGGCGGTGGCGGTGGTGAGGGTATCGTCGTTCCAGGGCGTATAGGTGGCCGAGGCGACTCCATCGACCACGGTGCCGGAAAAATCCCGCAGAGTCGAAGGTCCGAGCAAAGGCACCACCAGATAGAAGCCGTCCCCGACGCCCCAGACCGACAGGGTTTCGCCAAAGCTGGCGTAAATCGGAGGAATTTCGAATTCATCCCCGGCCGGGTCGGCCAAGCCGAAAACACCGCAGATGCTGTTGATGAAAAAACGGCCCAGGGTCTTGCCGGCATCGCGGAATCTGCCCTGCAACAGGCAGTTGACCGAGCGGACCGGCTCCCCGAGATTGTAGAAAAAATTCCCGATGCATCCCCGGATGTCGGCAGGCACAATCTTGCTGTATCCCTTGGACACCGGTTCCAGCATCCAGATATAAAATTTGTCGTTCACGGTGAACACGGCCCTGTTGAAGGGCTCGATGGGATCCGACACCTGCACGTCGGACGTCGGCTTTTCATAGCTTTCATCGCTGAGGAAATCGACTGCTCCGGCAAATTTTTCCGAAGAAGCCACTTCGCCGGAGAGTTCCGCCGCGGCGACAAGATGGCCGGAGAACATCATGGCCGTCATCGCAAACAGCAAGCACAGGCGCCTGATCTGTCTTTCCGTGCAACCGAGGGGATTATTCATCATTACTTGACCTGTCCAAAGGCAAATTTTGAGATCAAAGATTCCAGGTCCACGGCCGATTCGGTATCGACAATGGTACCTCCTGGTGGATAGGACTTCTCATCCCCGCCAAGGGTGACCTGGATATATTTGTCACCAATGATTCCCTGCGATTTGACCGAGGCCACGGAGTCAACCGGGATGGCGATGGCACGATCCACCTGCATGGTGACCACGGCCTGTTTGTCTTTGTTCAACGCGAGATGACGGACCTTGCCCACGACCACTCCGGCAATCTGTACGTCGGCACCCGTCTTCAGGCCGGCAATATTGTCGAACTCCGCATTGATCGTATAGGATTTCGAATCCGTCACCCAAGGAACCTCGCCTAACTTCAGCGCCAGCCAACCCAAGGCGAGAAATCCGCAGATAAGAAAAAAGCCAACCAATATTTCCACGCGGGAGTTGCCCATCTTCCTCCTCCTCTATTCGCCGTCCGCTACCTGACCCATGACCTGCCGCGCAAACTCGCGGATGTTGGGCTTGGTGGAATAGGGTATCCGGGAGGCATCGGTAAACACATCCAGCTCCCCCTTATTCAACAAAATAATCTGATCGGCAAGGGTAAAGACCTGGGGGATGTCGTGACTGACAATCACCGCCGTGTACCCCAGCCTGCGCTGCGTCCGGATGAAAAGTTCATAGATTTCCCTGGTCATGACCGGATCGAGCCCGGTCGTGGGTTCGTCGAACAGCACTATTTCCGGGTCCAGTTGCAGTGCTCTTGCCAAGCCGACTCGTTTTTTCATGCCACCACTGAGCTGGGCCGGAAATTTTTCCTCATGACCGGCCAGTTCGAGCTGCTCAAGGGTGGCGGCGACCTGCTGCCGGATCTCGTGGTCGGTAAATTTCGTCCGTTCCCGCAGGGGCAGGGCAATATTTTCCAAAACCGTCAGCGAATCAAACAGGGCGGCCCCCTGAAAAAGGACGCCGAACAGCATGCGCACTTCCTGCAAGGCCCTGTATCCCATGGCGGTAATATCCCGGTCGCCAACCAGCACCTGACCGGAATCCGGTTTGAGCAAGCCGAGAATCAGCTTGAGAATCACACTTTTGCCTTGGCCGCTGCCGCCGGCGATCACCGTTGTCTTGCCCTTGGGTACCGAGAAGCTGACCCGGTCAAGCACGCGATGGCGCCGTCCTCGTTCGCCAAACGACTTGCTCACCTCGACAAAACGAATGGCTGCCGGTTCGTCAGCCGGAATAATCTCGTCCGCCCCGTTGCTCATAACAAAACCGCGGTGAGCAGATAGTCAAAAACCAGAACCGCTATCGACGACATGACCACCGCCTGGGTCGTGACGGTACTGACGCTCTCGGCACCAAAACCGGCTCCTCGAATTTTTTGGACAAAATACCCGCGTCCGGTACATATCCAGACGAGCAACAGGCCAAACACAAACGATTTAATCAGGCCCAATCTCAGGTCGTGGTTGGTGACGCTCTGCTCCATGCCGGCAAAAAAAGCGCCGCCATTGACACCCATCAGTTTAACACCCGCCAAATATCCGCCAAAAATGCCGACCACGTCGAAAATTGCCGTCAGCAACGGAACAGAGATCAATGCCGCCAGAAATTTCGGCGAGATGAAATACCGGAACGGATCGATCGCCATGCATTCCAGGGCATCGATCTGCTCTGAAATCCGCATGATGCCGATCTCGGCACACATGGCCGAACCGGCCCGGCCCGCCACCATCAGTGCGGTCAGCACCGGCCCCAGTTCCATAATCAGGGTCAGGGAGACCGCGGAGCCCAGCATTCCTTCGGCCCCGAACTTGTGCAAGGAATAATATCCTTGCAATCCCAAGACCATCCCTGCTGAAAGTGCGGTGAAAAAGATGACGGTGATCGATCCAGCCCCGATGAACCCGATTTGCTTGAGCAATTCCTTGAAACGGAAAGGATGCCTGCACAGTCCCAGCAGGGAAAAACACAGGAAAATACCCATTCTGCCAAGATCGGTCAGGATGTAGAGGATGCGATCGCCTAGCCCACCAACAAGGCGAAGGATTGCGGGGGTGTGTGGTTGTTCTTGGTTCATCATTATGCAGCGGTCATGTCGGAAATCTTACCCGATGGACCGGCTTGTCCAGCAAGCAAAAAAAGCCTCCCCCAAGTGCGGGGAAAAGCTTCATCGGCTTTTTTTATTGTAAGGTCAGGAGGCTGATGCGGATTTCGGGACAAAGTCCTCAAGAAAATGCTCGGCTACCCCTATCGGGTCGTCAGACGAGTACAACACCATGGTTTGGAGAAACATGAAACTGTCGTCTTCCATGCCCGTGAAACTGACCCCGATGCCATCCTCGACTTTTCTGCGGACCATGCCGCTGAACTTGAGGATGAGACTCGATCGGAGCCCGGTTTCGTAAAGTTCCAGACGACAGTCCTGGCCCACGGGGATATCGGTTACCCCTTCGATGAAAAGTCCTCCCAGGCTGAGATTCCTTGCCGGGAATTGTCCGTGGAGCTTTCCCTGACAGAACACCTTGACGGTCCGGGTAAAGATCACTCGCACATCCTTGCGTTTGTTCGGAGTGAAAATCAATGGCCCTGCTGTCGTCATGTCCGGCCCTCTAAAGAAAATTCTTTATACTTGTGCGACAGTATTGCATCCATGCTGAAATCTGGCAAGCAGAATTCACTTTTTGTAAGCTGCTCAAACAGTTCCCTGTCCTGTATTCCTCCCATTTGCAGGGCTGTCAATACCACCACCTTATGTGGTACTTTTACGCATGGGGCCGCAGTTGTCAACACCATGCGATCTGGGAGTTCCGGGCGGATGGCGCTGCTGTTTGCCACAGTGACACCAGTAAATGTGCCGGCACCGCGAGTCGGCCGTACCCAATTGATCGAGCATCCTGCCCAAAGGCTTCGAATCTGTGCCGCGAAGAAACGTCTGCGATTCACGCTTCCCCATTTAGGCGATTTTTATCAATTGATGCAACTGGAATCAGCGTAGCACCATACCTTTGTCGTTTGGGACAGACAAACCTGGGCCGCAGGTCGACGCGTCGTTGCGATGCCGGATGCGTCTTTCGAACCATGCCGGGGATTGCCGGCACAAGCCGCGATTTCGGCCGCAGGCCCTTCAAAAAACATTCACCGATCGATTGCTTTGTCTTGTTGTTTGCTGTTTTATGGGAAGGAAACGGCAACCGTCCACAATATCCAAGGATGCTGTTTTGTCAGAGCAACACCATACCTGGCTCTATTGAGAGACCCCAGCTCGACCGATTTCCGCAAAACAAATTTAAAAAGGCCGCGATCGCCGGTGTCCCCCCTCCCCTCTTTCAACCACACCCTTGCTGCGGAAACTTGGGCGTCTGCCGCCAAAAAAGACCTTGCCGAGCCCGCCTGTCCCGGTACAATATATTTTCGTTTTTTCCGGGCAACGACCGTCCCGGGCACTCCTTTTTCACTGAAGCCGGAGAAACTGCATGGACGTCAGCATTGTCGGGGCCAGCGGCGGATGCGGCCGGGAAATCGTCACCCAGATCGTGCAGCAACGGCTGCTGGAAAACAGGGAAATCCTGCAACTGGTCGGCAGCAATCCCCACTCCCAGCGACCGCACCTGCTCAACGGTTTTCGCGCCGATCTCCAAGACGCCTACGCAGAGATCATCCCCGAACTCAACGTCACCAACGATCCGGAGCACATCATCGGTGACGTGGTGGTGATCACCGGCGGCCAGACCTTTTCCACCGCCCCCGCCGAAATCGGCCAGGCCTCGCGCGACATGCTGGCCCGGGCCAATGTCGAAACCTTCGAACGGTTTGCCAGATCCCTGGCCCGCACCCGCCGCGAGGATCCGCCGGTGGTGATCATCGTCACCAATCCGGTCGAATTGGGCGTGGCCATTTTCTCCCGCCACCTGCCTCGCACCCATGTGATCGGCATGGGCGCTTTTTCCGACTCGTCCCGTTTTCGTTGGGAGATCGCCTCGGATTTGGGGATCCGACGGCAACGGGTGCGCGGTTTCATGCTCGGCGAACACGGCAACGGCATGGTGCCGGTGTGGAGTTCGGTCCGCATCCAAGGTATGACCGAGGCTGAATGGCGGCTGATCGAGCCGACCCTGCGGCGGGGCCTGCGCACCGAGGAATATCCGGAGGCCCTGCTCCACCACCAGCGCATCCTGATCGGGATGATCGGTTCGGACCCCAAGCACGGCGCGGTCAAGGCACTGCACTATGTCAGTGAACTGCCGCCCGATCTGCGGGTGCCGCTCAAGCCCTTTGCCATCCATTACACCGCCGCCAAAACCCAGACCGCCACCGCGGCGGCCACGGTGGAACTGGTCCGGGCGGTGGTCGAGGGACGCCGGGTGGAGATCTCGGCCCAATACATGCACGAGGGAGAAAACGGCCTTCGCGGGCCCTGTGGCGGCCGCCTGCTCCTGGCGGGCACGGTCCTGCGGGTCATGCCGGACCGCGACGAAATGACACCCGCCGAACGCGCCCTGATCGAACGTTCCGCCGAGGCGATCCGGAAAAAAATCAACGAATGGTGGCCCCATGACGAATGAAACCCCTGTCTGGTTGATGGTGCTGATCACCAGGGATCATGCCGGCGATACCGCGGCGATCGCCTCGGTGTTCTCCGGCCGGGGCATCCAAATCGACAGCTTCATCGGCTTTGGCTCCAATCCCCAGGCCAGCGGCGAACCGCAAGGAAGAATCATGATCACCTTCCATGCCTTTGCCGACCGTTGCCGCACCCTCTGCCGGGTTCTGGCCAGCCTGGAAGCCGTGGCCGAGGTCCGCTGCTTTGCCGAGCACGAGATTCCGGCCAACCTGTCAGCCCGGACCGCGGCGGTGAAACAGCTGCTGGCGACCATGTGACTCCTGCCGGGGCGTACCGTGAGCATACCGATGCCGGGCACATCGACAATTTTCGCCGACGACGCGAAACGCACGGTTCGATCCGGTGCCGACCTTGCCTTCGACAACCGGAAGAGGACAAGCGAGCCTGAAACCGCGTTCGCGCCGCACCTTTTTTCGGAGCCTGCCCAATGAGCAAGGTTTTTGCCGCCTCCGCCGCCGACCCGATGCCTAACGACTCGATCCAAGCCGGCCAACCGGCTCTGCCCGAGGATGGACCCTGTCTGGACACCGTCCAGTTGGCCCGGCTGGAGCACTCGTTCCGGGCTTGGGCCGACAACTCACCGAGGCGGGACATCCGACTCTCCCGCCGCCGCATCTTGCTGATTTTTCTTCTGATCCGTTATACCGGCGCCAAGCTCAACGAAATCCTCCAACTCGATCCCTTCGTTGACATCAATGGCCAGACGGTCTGCATTCGCGACTGCGAAACCGAGGAACCCTGCGCCCGCGCCATCGCCATTGCCGAACCGCTGGGCCGGGAAATCGAGGCCGTCCTGCTCGACCCCGAATTCCGCCGGACCCTGGCCAACGGTTTTGCCGTGGACCCGGCCTTTGTCCGTCGAAAATTCTATGAACGCGCCGAAGAATGCGGTTTTGCCAAGCATCTGGGCGGGCCGGAGATGATCCGCCGGGCGCGGGCGGTGGAACTGATGCGCGGCAACATCCCCCTGCCTGCGGTGCAAAAATTGCTGGGCCATGCGACCCCCAGCCTGACCGCGGTCCACGCCTCGTTTTCCGAGGAAGAGCTGCGCCAGGCCATGCAACTGTTCATCAAGCGGGAATCGTCGCGGAAGACCAGCGCCCGGAACTCTTTTTTCGGCAAGATCGTCGCCATCGAGCGGGGCGATGTCCAGGCCCGGATCACCCTGGTCAACCTCGGTGGCCACCAAGTGGCCTCGATCATCACCCGCGAGAGCTTGGACCGGCTGGGATTGGGACTGGGACAATTGATCACCGCCGAGGTCAAAGCGCCTTGGATCATGCTGCAACGCGGGCACCGCCTCACCGGATGCAGCGCCGACAATCGCCTGCGGGGTGAAATCGCGCGCATCAACCGGGGCGCGGTAAATTCGGAATGCGTGGTCCGTCTCGACGACCACACCGAACTGTGCGCCCTCGTCTCCACCAGCGAAAGCAAGGCCGCCGGTTTTGTTGCCGGCGAACAGGTGTGGGCAATCTTCAACGGGTTTTCGGTCATCCTGCACACGGATGATTGAAGCGTGGGACGGGCGCGGCGGCCGTTGCCGACCGTGGCCTTCATTGACTGTTCAACCGCAACCAAGGAGAAAAAAACATGAAAAAAACACTGTTGTACGGCGTGCTGCTGCTAGGCTGCTGCACTTTGGGCATGGCGGGATTGGCCGTTTCCGCGGACAAGGGCCCGGCGGAGATGACCCTGACCTCGACCATCGACCCCGCTCCCATCCCCAAGCCGGCCCGCTTTCCCCACGCGGCCCATCAGGGACGACTAGAATGCGCCGCCTGCCATCACAGCAAGGATGCAAACGGCAAGCGGGTCGCCTACAGCGAAGGACAAAAGATCGAGAAGTGCGAATCCTGCCACAACAGCAAGGCAGGCATGCCAGACAAGGTCAACACCTTCAAGAATGCGGCCCATGCCCTGTGCCGCGACTGCCACAGCAAAACCAAACCGGAACTGGCCAAGTGTACCGTGTGCCATAAATAATCCGCCCTGCCCTACCATTGCTCCGGACCGGCGCTCGACCCGAGCGGCCGGTCCGGACTTTCGGCCCTTGCCAGCTTGCGCCCCCGGGCGGATCACCGGCTGCATGTCTTTTTTCCCTTCTCGTTTCCCTGCGGCCACCCAGCAGCGGAACACACCGCCGGCCTACGCGGGAACCGCACAACCATAGTTGAAAATCTGTACTTTTATCCTGGTCTCGAGTATAGGTATGCGGGGCGGCAACCGGCTTTATCCGCCACCTTTTCGAGCACCTTTTCTTTGCACCCGACAATGCCATGCGCCCCCTGTCCACCGCCAACCGAATCGCCGCCAAGGCTGCGCTCATCTATCTCGCCGTCTCCGTCCTGTGGATAAGTTTTTCCGACCGCGCCGCATATGCCTTGATCAACGACAGCGGCACCCTTTTCCAGGTACTGACCATCAAAGGATGGTTGTTTGTCGCCACCACCGCGTTATTGCTTTTTTTCGTCTCCCGCAGGGAGCTCAACCGTTACGAACGGGAACGGGACATCCTCCGAAAAAACGAACGATTCCTGGCCAATGTCTTTCAGGCCGCCCCCGCCGGGATGGGTGTTGCCCGCAACCGAATCATTTTGACGGTCAACGTGCGTCTGTGCGCCATGACCGGCTATCGCCCCGAAGAACTGATCGGTTTCGATGCCCGGATTCTCTATACCAACGATGCCGATTACGAGGCGGTCGCGGTCGAGGCCTATCGCCAGATCGGCCAATCCGGCTCCGCCATGATCGAAACCAAGTGGCAGCGCCAGGACCGATCGTGCCTCGACGTGCTCCTGAGTTCAACCCCGGTCGACGCGGACAATCCGGACGCCGGCTTTGCCTTCACCGCCATCGACATCACCGCCTCAAAGCAGGCGAGAATGGCGGTCCAGGCAAGCGAGGAGCGGTACCGGGGGCTGATCGAACTGGCCGTCGACGGCATCGTGCTGGGAACCGGCGAAGGCATAATCACCGAAATCAACGGTTCGATGTGCGCCATGTTGGGTGACGAATGCGACGCGATTGTCGGCAAGCACATCAGCGAACTGGCCTTTACTTCGGAAAGCATGGAAAAGGCCCCGCTCCGCTTCGACCTCCTGCGACAGGGCCAGACCGTGGTGAGCGAGCGCAACCTGCTCCGGCCGGACGGTTCGACGATTATCTTTGAAATGCGCAGCAAGATCATGCCCGACGGTTCCTACCAGGCCATCTTTCGCGATATCACCGAGCGCAAGCGGATCGAACAAGATCTGCGGGAGAGCCGAGAGAAATTCGCCCTGGCCTTCGACCAGAGCCCGGATGCCGTCAACATCAACCGGCTGGAAGACGGCATGTACGTGGAAATCAACCGGGGATTCACCGACCTCACCGGTTTCACCCGCGAGGACGTCGCCGGCATGACCTCGCTGGCCCTGAACATCTGGCACGATCCCGCCGATCGCCAGCTCATGGTCACGGCCATGCGCACCCGGGGGAGTTGCGACAACCTCGAAGCCGTGTTCCGCCGCAAGGACGGCACCCTCGGGACCGGCCTGCTGTCGGCGCGCCCCCTGGTCTTGAACGGCGAGCCCCACATCATTTCCATCACCCGCGACATCAGCCAGCGCAAACAGGCCGATGCCGACCTGGAACGGCTGAAGGTGGCGATCGAACAAGCCGGCGAGATTATCGTCATCACCGATGCGGACGGCAGCATCCAGTATGCCAACCCGGCCTTTACCCGGGTCACCGGATACACCATCGACGAGGTCATTCAGTGCAACCCGCGCATCCTCAAGAGCGGCGAGCACGACGAGGATTTTTACCACGATTTGTGGCAGACCATCACTTCGGGCCGCATCTGGAGCGGACGCCTGGTCAACCGGAAAAAAGACGGCTCCCTCTACACCGAGGATGCCTCGATCTCGCCGGTGTTCAACCGACAGGGCCTTATCGTCAATTTCGTGGCGATCAAGCACGACATCACCACTCAGCTCAAATTGGAAGCGCAGTATCGACAGGCCCAGAAGATGGAGTCGGTCGGCCGGCTCACCGGCGGGGTGGCCCACGATTTCAACAATATCCTGGCGGTAATCATCGGCTATGCCGAAATGGCGCTGGAAAAAACCGATCCCGACCAGACGCTCCATGCCGACCTGAAAAGAATTCACGAAGCGGCCCTGCGTTCCGCCGACATTGTCCGCCAGCTGTTGGCCTACTCCCGCAAGCAGCACATCGTCCCCCAGACCATCGACCTCAACCAGGCCGTGAACGGTATTCTGAGCATGCTGCGCCGGCTGATCGGCGAGGACATCGAACTGATCTGGATACCGAGTCCCGACCTGCCGGCGATCAAGATGGATCCGGCCCAGATCGACCAGATCCTGGCCAATCTGTGCGTCAATGCCCGCGATGCCATCGAGGATAACGGCACCATCACCATCCGCACCGGACGGGCCTTGCTCGACGAGGCCTTTTGCGCCGAACACCATGGAGCCGAACCGGGTGACTACATCGTGCTCACGGTCGCCGACGACGGCTGCGGCATCGAACCGGAACTGCTGGACAAGATCTACGAGCCGTTCTTCACCACCAAGGACCTGTTCGGCACCGGGCTCGGGCTGGCCACGGTCTACGGCATTGTGCAGCAGAACGCCGGCATCATCGTGGTCGAAAGCACGCCGGGCCGGGGAACGGTCTTTTTCATTTACCTGCCCGTTGCCAGCGCCAGCGAAGAAAAACAGAAGCAAGGCAAATCGGCGGTTGCTCCTGGCCGGGGAGAAACCATCCTGCTGGTCGAGGACGATCCGAGCCTGCTGGCGCTGGGGCAATCCATGCTGAAAAAACTGGGGTACAACGCCCTGACCGCCCCGTCGCCCGAAAAGGCCATGTCACTGGTCGGGCAGTACCCCGGCCGGATCGATCTCCTCATCACCGACGTGATCATGCCGGGCATGAACGGCAAAGAGTTGGCCGACCGCCTGACCGCCGTCTTCCCGGCGCTCCGCGTTATCTATATGTCGGGCTATACCGCCGATGTCATTGCCCATCACGGGGTGCTGGATCAGCAACTCCAATTTCTCCCCAAACCTTTTTCCACCATGAAACTGGCGGAAAAAATCAGGGCGGCGCTCAACGTGTGAGCAGGCTTGGGACGGCTTCGGCGTCCCCCCCCCTTTTAGAGGTCGAACTGGAGGCGTCGGTATTGAATCGCCTCGGCCACATGGCTTTGGTCCGGCATGGCGGCGCCGGCGAGATCGGCGATGGTCAGGGCGATTTTGAGGATGCGGTGGTAGGCCCGGGCGGAAAGGCCGAGCCGGGAGATCGATTGGCCGAGCAGATCGGCCGAGGCGGGATCGAGGCGGCAGAATTTCTTGACTTCCCTGGCGCCCATCTGGGCGTTGCAATGGATGTCGGCCGTGCCGGAAAACCGCTGGCGCTGGCGGCTCCGGGCCTGGTTGACCCGCTGCCGGATCGCGGCCGACGGCTCTCCTTCCGGCTGGCCGAGCATCTCCTGCACCGCCACCGGCGGCACCTCGACATGCATGTCGATGCGATCCAGAAGCGGTCCGGACAGGCGGCTACGGTAGCGCTGCACCTGCAGCGGCGTGCAGGTGCAGGACCGGAGGCGGTCTCCCAAGAAACCGCAGGGGCATGGGTTCATGGCCGCAACCATCATGAACCGGGCCGGAAAGCGGAGGCTGGACGAGGCGCGGGCGATGGTCACCGTGCCGTCCTCCAAGGGCTGGCGCAGGACCTCGAGCACATGCTTCTTGAATTCCGGCAGCTCGTCGAGGAAGAGCACGCCATTGTGGGCCAACGAAACCTCGCCGGGACGCGGCACCTGGCCGCCGCCGATCAGGCCGGCATCGGACACGGTGTGATGCGGGGCACGGAAGGGACGGGTCACCAGCAGCGGTTCCCGCTCGGGCAACAGCCCGGCCGAGGAAAAAACCTTGGTGGTCTCGATGGCCTCCTCCAAGGTCAAATCGGGCAGGATGGTCGCCAGCCGGCGGGCCATCATGGTCTTGCCGGTTCCCGGCACCCCGGTCAGCAGGACATTGTGGCCGCCCGCCGCGGCGATTTCCATGGCCCGCTTGGCGTACTCCTGCCCCTTGATGTCGGCGAAATCGACCTGATAGCGGTCGCGGTGGCGGGCAAAAAGTTCGGCCGGATCGAGCGTCACCGACGCCAGGGCGATACGGCCGGCAAGCAATTCCACGGCCTGGTCCAGCCGTTCGACCGGGTAGACGTCGATCCCCTGGACAATGGCCGCCTCGTCGGCATTGCCCGCCGGCACCAGAAAACGGTCCATTCCCTCCCGGCAAGCCGCCAGGGCCATGGGCAAGACGCCCGGCACCGGCCGCACCGATCCGTCCAGGGAAAGCTCGCCGGCCATGGCGGTCCGCTCGAGCCCGCTGCCGTCCACCAACCCGGCCGCAGCCAGGATGCCCATTGCCATGGGCAAATCATAGCCGGTGCCCTCCTTCTTGACCGCCGCCGGCGCCAGGTTGACCGTGATGCGATGCTGGGGAAAACTGTAGCCCGCGTTCTTGATCGCCGCCCGGACCCGATCCTTGGCCTCGCGCACCGCGCCCTCGGCCAGCCCCACCGTGGAAAAGGACGGCAGCCCCTGGGCCAGGTCCACCTCCACCTGGACCAGCAGCCCCTCGACCCCGGACACCGAACAGCCGATTACCTTGGCAAGCACGGAGAAGCCTCGTAGAGGGCGCGCATGGCCGGGCTGTAGCCGCCGCCGTGCTGGTGGATGAAAAACGGCGCCAAAATGTCGATCTGCTCGCCGCCGTTTTTTCGCGCCTCGACCAGAACCAGGCAGGCCTGGGACGCTTCGGAATAGGAATAGACCGGCAGCAGCCGCTTGGGCGTCAACCGGTGGGCCTGCATGGCGGCGAGCAGGGTGTTGCAGCGCCGGGCCGGGTACACGAACACCACCTGTCCCCGATTTTTGACCGCGAACGCCGCCGCCCGGACAAAATCCTCGATTCCGCCCTGCACCTCATGGCGGGCGCTGGCCGCCTGGCTATCCCGGTTCAGTCGGCCGGTTTTCCTCCCGCCGTAGGGGGGATTGCACACCACCACGTCAACGGACTCCGGCGACACCGACTCGGCAATGGCGCGAACATCGCCGCGCCGCACCGAAAAACGGCTCCCGACCCCGTTGCTCCGGCCGTTTGCCTCGGCCAAATCGGCCAGTGACTCCTGCAACTCCAGCCCCTCGACCACGATATCCGGATAGCGGAAGCACAGGATCAGGCCGATAACGCCGCAGCCGCAGCCGAGATCGAGCACCCGCCGGTCCGCCCCCGGATTGACGAAATGAGCGGCCAGGACCGCATCCACCGAAAAGCGGTAGCCGTTGCGGGGTTGGCGGCAGATCAGCTTGCCGTTGAACAGGGCATCATCGGTTACTGCATTGCAAAGAAGATTGGGTTCCGACACGGCTGACTCCCCCATGAGAGTGTTGACAACGGGCTGGCGAGACGGTCTCGTTCCTGCTACAATATTCCGTTCGCATCCCGCTTTCGACAGGACAACGAACCTGTTTACCATGTGCGTACGAATGCGCAAGTCGCATTTCGCCAGCCGGGGCATCAAACAATAAAAATAACACAAAATCAAAAACAACTCAGAATTATGGACATTTTCATCCGCACCCATTTTTCCGGCGGCCATCACCTGCGGGCCTATCCGGGCAACTGCGAAAATCCCCATGGCCACAACTGGCAGATCAAGGTGACCGTGCGGGCCGAAAAGCTCGATCACCTCGGCATGGGCATCGATTTCAAGCAGTTGAAGCAGACGGTCAACACCGTGGTCGACGAGCTCGATCACCGCGACCTCAACCAACACCCGGCCTTCCGTGAGATCAATCCCTCGTCCGAGCACATCGCCATGTACCTTTTCCGCGAGCTCGACCGGCCCCTGCGCACCGATCGCTACCGGCTCTACAGCGTCGAGGTGCGGGAAACCGAATCCAGCGGGGTGATTTACTACGGTGACTGAACCGCTGCACGTCTCGGAACTGTTCTATTCCATCCAGGGCGAATCGACCTGGGCCGGACTGCCCTGCCTGTTCGTCCGCCTGGCGGGCTGCAATCTGCGCTGCGCTTACTGCGATGCTTGCTATGCCTGGCAGGAACCGGGCACACCGATGACCGTGGAGGAGATCCTCGCCTGGGCCGCGTCAACGCCCGGTGTGCCGGTGGAGATCACCGGCGGCGAGCCGCTGCTGCAGACAGCCGCCTATCCCCTGATGCGGGCTCTGCTCCGTGAGGGCCGCGAAGTGCTGCTCGAAACCAACGGCAGTCTGGTGCTTGACCGGGTTCCGGAGGCGGTGCGGATCATCATGGACATCAAGTGTCCGGGTTCCGGCATGGCCGACCGCAACCTGCCGGATAACCTCGCAGTCCTCCGGGGGCGGCGAGAGCGCAGCTGCCGGGACGAGATCAAGTTCGTCCTCAGTTCGGAGGACGACTTTCATTGGGCGCGGGAGTTGGTCGCCCGCACCGGGTTGGCGGCAATGCATCCTATCCTGTTCTCGCCGGTCCGCCCCCTGCTCGATCCGGCGGCTCTGGCCGAATTGTTGCTGGCATACCGGCTGCCCGTGCGCCTGCAGCTCCAATTGCATACCCTGCTCTGGCCGGAGAAAACAAGAGGCGCTTGATTTTTCTCAAAAAACACTTCCAGTTGGCTCATCGGCGTCCTATAGCCGGATGTGCAAGCCCGCCTCAATCATTTTCGACGTGAAAAACATCCTGCCCCGCGACACGGTTGACGGCAGCCTCTAAGTTCCCACTCCCGACAGCAAAAACAATCCGGGCGAAACCGATTGCGGCGTCCGCCCGGATTGTTTTTACCACCCGCTCCCCGCGATGCAACGGCCCTCGCCCAAGCAACCCGTCCTCCCGCCTTCCCCCTTTTTGCAACCGCAGCAATCCTGCCCACTTCCGCCCTTCAGCCACCGCGAAACCGCCGGCCAATTGCGTGAAAATACCTATTGTTGCCAGGCATCGATTCCTTTATAGTGCGGCCATTCTCAGGGCAGGGTGAAATTCCCTACCGGCGGTAAGCCGCAAGGCAAGCCCGCGAGCGCCTGCTCATCGAGCAGGGTCAAGCAGATCCGGTGAAAGGCCGGAGCCGACGGTGACAGTCCGGATGGGAGAGAATAGGTTGACGGCAGACTCGCCGCCGGACCGCCGGGTTGCGCCTGCGCACGGCACGGGATTCGTCCCGGTGCGGACGGTCCACGGCGCTCTGTCCGATTCCAAACCGGCATGGGGCCGGTTGTTCCCGCACGCCCTGATTCTGGTCACTGATCCTTAAGGAGGCACCATGAATCAGACCACTTCCCTTCTATCCCGCTTTGGCAGCCCCGAACAGCGGGTCGAAAACGCGCTGGCCGCGCTGCAACGGGGCCAGGGCCTGCTTTTGGTCGACGATGAGTACCGGGAGAACGAAGGCGATCTCATCTTTTCGGCCGAGCATCTCACCACCGGACAAATGGCGATGCTCATCCGCGAATGCAGCGGCATCGTCTGCCTCTGCCTGACGGACGAGCAGGTCAGCCGGCTTGAGCTGCCGATGATGGTCGACCGCAACACCAGCCAGTACGGGACGGCCTTCACCGTCAGCATCGAGGCCAAGCAAGGGGTGACCACCGGCGTTTCGGCCCGGGATCGGGTCACCACTATCCGCACCGCCATCCGCGAGGACGCCCAGCCGGCTGACCTGTCGCGGCCGGGCCATGTCTTCCCGTTGCGGGCGCAGCCCGGCGGCGTGCTGCAGCGGCGGGGGCACACAGAGGGCACGGTCGATCTGATGCAACTGGCGGGATTGAATCCGGCGGGGGTACTCTGCGAGTTGACCAATCCGGACGGCACCATGGCCCGCCTGCCGCAGATCGTCGACTTTGCCGAACAACACGACCTGCCGGTGCTGGCCATCGAGGATATCGTCGCCTACCGCCAATGACCCAAGACGTTCCGGGCAGGCGTGGAGTTTGGTGCCAGCCCGGAATATTTCGTTTTCACCCGATTCCAGGGGCCGCAAGGCCCCCGGTGTTTTGCAAGGAAAGGAAAAGCCGGCCGCGCTCAGAACAGGCTGTAGCGGACGTGCCAGCCGCTGGCGAGAATGGTGCCCAGCACCGGCGACTTGATTTCGCGGGCGCGGAAGGCAAAGTCGTGCTCGGCCAGGGCCGCGTATTGCTCGATGGCGCCAAGCCGCTTGATCGACGCTCGAAGCAGCGGCAGGGGGATGCGGGACCGGCCGGTTTTGACCCGGTCCGGGCAGATGACGAAATCGGCCAGCCGCACCCGGTCACTCAGATACACGGTCCGGGTATCGGCATCGAACCGGCAGTGCAGCTCTTCGAGCCGATCCTTGCCCAGCCGACTGAACAACTCGCACCAGCGCAGCTCGTTAACGCGCCAGGTGAAGACGATCTTCTTGCGCATGGCAAACGCCGTTACCGGGCAATCCATGGCATTGACGCTCAACAGCCGCTGCCGCAGCTGGTCGAGCGACACCGGCTCGCCCTGCCCCCGAAAAAACCAAATCCGCCGCAGCAGCATGTTGGTCAGGGGCAGCAAGGCCAGCAGCACCGGCGCCAGCCAGACGCAGATCGCCATGGCGAACGTCGGCGCATCCAGCCGCAAACGGAGCAGCAGAAGCGGCACCAGGCTGACCAGAACGCCGGCAAGCAGCAGGCTCAAGGAGAAAACGGTGAGGAAAAAACGCCGCAGCATACAGTGTTGCCTCGTTCAGGCCGGAATAGTCGAGGCGGGCAGCAGGGTCAGCGTGCCGTTCCCCGAATCCATCTCCGCCTCCATGCCGATGGGCAGGGCCAGGTTGCGCTCCCGATGTCCTGTCGGGAAACGGGCCCAGATCGGGTAGCCGGGCGGAGCCAACTCCAGCACCCGCGCCCAGACCGCCTCCTGCAGCCGCAGATTGGCCAGTTCGTCGCCGCCGAGATCGAAATCGCCGAGCACCAGCCCGGCCAGCCGCTGCAGTCGCCCGGCCAGGGCCAGGTGGGTCAGCATTCGGTCGAGCCGGTAAAGGGGTTCGTTGGTGTCCTCCAGCACCAGAATGCAATCATCCCAATGCCTATCCCAGGGCGTGGCCAAGAGATGGAGCAAGGTGGTCAGGTTGCCCCCGGCCAGCCGCCCCCGGCCGGTGCCGCCCCTCAGAATCTCCAAGCCCCTGGGCTTGATCCGTTCCTCGAAGGTGCCGGTCAGCAGGGCAAGAAGCGAGGCCCGGCTCGGCTCGTCGATCCTGGCAAGGGTGCCGGCCATCGGCCCGTGACCGGCAACCAGACCGGAACGATCGACCAGGCAGTTGAGCAGCACGGTCACGTCGCTGAAGCCGACCAGCAATTTGGGGCGGCTCCGGAACAGCTCCCAATCCAGCCGCTCGAGCAGCCGCAGGCAGCCATAACCGCCGCGAATGGCGACGATGGCCCGGACCTCGTCGTCGCTCCACAAGGCGTGCAGATGCGCGGCCCGCTTTTCGTCGCTGTCGGCCAGGTAGCCGTCGGTGGGCGCTGCCGACCCCTGGAGTTTTACCGCAAAACCCGCGTCCTCGATCAGCCGGATACCCGCCTGCAGCCGCTCGACATTGCGGACCGGCCCGGACGGGCAGAACAGGCCGATAGTTTCGCCCCGGCGCAGTCTGGGCGGCAGAATCGGCTGGCTATTCATCCTTGCCCTTGCAGTTGAGCCGATAGATCAGGCGCAGGCCGGTCAGGGTCAGGTCCTGATCGATGTCGTCGATGGTGTTGGTATAGGGCTTGATCAGGCCGGCCATGCCGCCGGTGGCGATGGTTTTGGCCCGCTCCTGGTCCGGGGTCAGCTGGCGGCTGAGCACCTGCACCATCCGATCGACCAGACCGCCGAACCCGTACAGGGCCCCGGAATGGATGGCCTTGACCGTGGTGGTGCCGATGGGCTGGTCCGGGGTGACGTCGATATCCAGCCGGGGCAGTTTGGCGGTGCGGCTGGCCAAGGCATCGAGGGAGATGCCGATACCGGGGTGGATGGTGCCGCCCACGTAGGCGGGCAGATCGTTGACGCAGTCGAAGGTGATGGCCGTGCCGAAATCGATGACGATCAGCGGAACCCGGTACCGTTCCCAGGCGGCCACCGCATTGACGATCCGGTCGGCGCCGACCTCGGACGGGTTTTCGGTGTCCACCTTCATCCCCAGCTTGAGGGTGTGGGTGACCGCCAGGGGCGGCTGCCTGAGCTTGGTCAGGTAGCTGCGGGCGAAATGGAGCCAGCTGGTTTCCAGAATCGGCACCACCGAGGCGACGATGAAGCCGGTGATCTTGTCCGGGTTGATGCCGGCCATCTGGAACAGGCCGTGGTAGCGGATGGCCAATTCGTCGGCGGTACGGTCCTGGCGAGACTGCAGCCGCCAACTGCCCACCAACTGGCCTTGTTTGTAAATACCGCTGACGGTATGGGAGTTGCCGACATCCACGGCAAAGAGCATGCGACCACCTGTATGGTTGAAGGAAGAACGGTGAGGTTTGTCTTTTTGCAAAAGCGCTGGTAAGATAGTCCAATTTGTCTTTTTGGTCCAGCCCGAGCTGGCGCCGGGCCCGCCCTTTGCCTGATTTTTCGGAGAATGCCATGCCCCCCTACATCCAGGTGATCACCACCCTGCCCGACCGGGCCAGCGCCGAGCGCCTGGCCGCCTCGGTGCTGGAAGAGCGGCTTGCCGCCTGTGTCCAGATCAGCGCCTGCAGCTCCCGGTACCACTGGCAGGGCGCCATCGAACAAAGCGAGGAACAGGTCTGCACCATCAAGTCGCGCCGCGACCTGTTCCCCGAGCTGAACGCGGCCATCCGGGCCCAGCATCCCTACCAAGTGCCCGAGATTCTGACCTTCCCGGTGGAGGACGGCGGCCAAAGCTATCTCGACTGGATGGCCCAGGAATTGCGCCCCCCCAAGGAGTGAGCCGCCATGGACGACCAGGCCAACAAACCGGCGCGGGGCCGGCGGCGGAAAAAGGAGTTCCGCTGCCATTGCTGTAAACAGGAAAAACCTTTTTGCTGGAGTTGCGGCTGCGGCTTCCAGATTTGCCCGGCCTGCTTCGAGGAAAACAAATGGGGCATGAGCAACGGCCCCACCTGGATCTGTCCGGACTGCGAACGGGTCCACATGATGGAGTGAAGCGGATGCGGCCGGAAGCATCGCATGCCATGTTCAACCAAGACCGCTTTCCGTCCTGCCGACGCCATGCCGCGGCCGGCCTTTCATCCAATCATCTCTTCCCCGAATTCCATGACTGAACACCAGTACGACGAATCGAAAATAAAAACGCTCAGTTCGCTGGAGCACATCCGCAAGCGGCCGGGCATGTACATCGGCCGACTGGGCGACGGTTCCCATCCGGACGACGGCATCTACATCCTGCTCAAGGAGATTCTGGACAACGCGGTCGACGAATACATCATGGGATTCGGCAAGCGGATCGACCTCCACGTGGGCGAGGACGGCCTGTGCCGGGTCCGCGACTACGGCCGCGGCATCCCCCTGGGCAAGGTGGTGGAATGCGTTTCGGTGATCAACACCGGCGCCAAGTACAACACCGAGGTGTTCCAGTTCTCGGTGGGGCTCAACGGGGTCGGCACCAAGGCGGTCAACGCCCTGTCCACCCGGTTCGCGGTCACCGCCTTCCGCGACGGCCGCTTCAAAACCGCCCGCTTCGTCCAAGGGCTGCTGGCAAGCGAAGAGGAAGGCGACAGCAACGAGAAGAACGGCACACTGGTGGAATTCGTGCCCGACCAGGAGATCTTTGCCGGCTACCGCTTCGACCCCCAATACGTGGACCTGCGGCTGTGGCGCTACGCCTACCTCAACGCCGGCCTCAGCCTGTCCCTCGACGGCGAGCTGTACCTCTCCAAGCATGGCCTGCTCGATCTGCTCGACCGCGAGGTCAGCAGCGAGCGAATCTATCCACCTATCCATTTCGCCGACAAGGCGCTCGAATTCGCCTTCACCCACACCGACGATTACGGCGAGTCCTATTTTTCCTTTGTCAACGGCACCTACACCAGCGAGGGCGGCACCCATCTCTCCGCCTTCCGCGAAGGCATCCTCAAGGGGATCAACGAATTCACCGGCAAGAAGTTCAACGGCCTCGACGTCCGCGACGGCATCGTCGGCATCCTGGCGGTCAAGGTGCAGGAGCCGGTGTTCGAGTCGCAAACCAAGAATAAGCTGGGCAACACCGATATCCGCGCCGGAATCGTGGGCGCGGTCAAGGACGCGGTGGCCACCCACCTCTACAAGTTTCCGGAAACCGCCGAGGTCTTTGTCGACAAGGTGCAGCGCAACGAGCGGGTGCGGCGCGAGCTGCAGTCGGTGCGGCGCGACGCCAAGGCCAAGGCCAAGAAAATCGCCTTCAAGATCCCCCAGCTGAAGGACTGCAAATACCATCCCTCGCGAGGGCACGCCTCCAAGCCCGGCCGGGAGAACATGCTGTTCATCACCGAGGGCCAATCCGCCGCCGGCTCGATCGTCTCCGCCCGCGACCCCATGATCCAGGCGGTGTTTTCGCTCAAGGGCAAGCCGATGAACGTTCTGGGCCAACGGCTGGACGTGCTCTACAAGAACGAGGAAATGTACTCGCTGATGCAAGCCCTGGACATCGAGGAATCGATCGCCGACCTGCGCTACGACAAGGTGATCCTGGCCACCGACGCCGATGTCGACGGCCTGCACATCCGCAACCTGCTGCTCACCTTCTTCCTCCACTACTTCGAGCTGCTGATCAAGCAGGAGCGGGTCTACATCCTGGAAACCCCGATCTTCCGGGTGCGCAACAAGGAAAAGACCTTCTACTGCTACTCCGACCGGGACATGGACATGGCCATCGACGCGCTCAAGGCCAAGGGCAAGGGCGACCGGGCCATCGAAACCACCCGATTCAAGGGGTTGGGCGAAATTTCGCCGCCCGAATTCAAGCAGTTCATCGGCCCGGACATGCGGCTTAGGCAGGTGCGGCTCGATTCCTTGAGCGAAGTCAGCCGAGTGCTGCGCTTCTACATGGGCAAGAACACGCCGGAACGCAAACAGTACATCATGGACCACCTGATCCTGAGGCCGGTATGAGCGAAACCACCGAAGCCCCCCGCGGCAAGCTGCACCGCCTGTTCGACGCCAATTTCCTCGACTACACCGCCTACGTCATCCGCGAACGGGCCATTCCCGACGTGGACGACGGCCTCAAGCCGGTGCAGCGGCGTATCCTCCAGACCCTGCACAACATGGACGACGGCCGTTTCCACAAGGTGGCCAACGTGGTCGGCGAAACCATGAAGCTCCACCCGCACGGCGACCAGTCGATCTTCGACGCCCTGGTCAACCTGGCCAACAAGGGCTACCTCATCGATCGCCAGGGCAACTTCGGCAACATCTTCACCGGCGACCAGGCCTCGGCTCCCCGCTACATCGAATGCCGGCTGTCGCCGCTGGCCCGCGAGACCCTGTTCAACCGCGACCTGACCGAGTTCGTCGACTCCTACGACGGCCGCATGCAGGAACCGGTGCGGCTGCCGGCCAAGATCCCGCTGCTGCTGCTGCTCGGCGCCGAGGGCATTGCCGTGGGCATGGCCACCAAGATCATGCCGCACAACTTTGGCGAACTGCTCTCCGCCCAGATCGCCTATCTCAAAGGCGAATCCTTCACCCTCTATCCGGATTTCCCTCGGGGCGGCATCATCGACGTCACCGACTACGACCACGGCAACGGCCGGCTGCGCTGCCGGGCCAAGCTGGAGCAGCCCGATCCCAAGACCATTATCGTCACCGAACTGCCCTACAACCTCACCACCCAGAACCTGATCGAATCGATCGAAAAGGCGGCCAAGGCCAACAAGCTGAAAATCGCCTCGATCAACGACTACACCGCCGAAAAGGTGGAGGTGGAGATCAAGCTGGCGCGCGGCGTGCTGGCCGAGGAGACCATCGACGCCCTCTACGCCTTCACCGACTGCGAGCTGAGCGTCTCGCCCAGCCTGGTGACCATCGAGGACAACCTGCCCCGGCAGCACACGGTTGAGGAGGTGCTCAAACGCAACACCGACCTGCTCAAGACCAACCTGGAGAAGGAACTGCGGATCGAGCTGGGCCGGCTGGAAGAAAAATGGCATGCGCGCAAGCTGGAGCAGATCTTCATCGAACAACGGCTGTACAAGGAGATCGAGGAGAAGATCAACTACAAGGCGGTGGTCTCCACCATTCGCCAGTCGCTGGTGCCCTTTGCCGAGGAGTTGCAGCGCAAGGTCACCGGCGAGGACGTGGAACGGCTTCTGGAAATCAAGATCCGCCGCATTTCCCGCTACGACATCAACCGCCAGGAGAAGGAACTGCGGGAGATCGAAAAGCAGATCGCCCTGATCAAACAGCAACTGACCGACATGGTCGGCTTTACCATCGGCTGCCTGGACGACCTGATCGCCCGCTACGGCGAGCAGTTTCCGCGCAAAAGCGAGCTGCGGGCCTTTGACGAGGTGGATGCCCGGGCCGCCGCCGCCGCCGACCTCACCGTGGGCTACCACCGTGAATCCGGCTTCCTCGGCCACAAGATCAAGTCCGAGGACGCAGCCGCCGATTTGGAATGCTGCTGTTCCGAGTACGACCGGCTCCTGCTGATCTTCAAGGATGGGCTGTACAAGGTGATCAACGTGCCGGACAAGTTGTTCGTCGGTCCGGATCTGTACTGGCTGGGGGTGGTGAGGAACGATCTGGTGTTCAACCTGGTCTATCGCCACGGTCCGGAAAACCTGGCCTATGTCAAACGGTTCGCCATGCCCAAGTTCATCATCGGCCGCGAATACCGGCTGTTCGAGGAAAGCAAACGCTCGGCCATCCTCCTGTTGCGGCTGGGCAAAGAGGGGTTGCGGATTCGGGCCAGCCTGGCGCCGTCGTCCCGGGCCAAATACAATTCCATCGAACTCGATCTCGACGAGGTGCTGATCAAGGGGGTCGGCGCCAAGGGAAAACGGGTGGCCACCCGCACGGTCCGCAAGGTGGCCGACGTTACCGGCACCGCGAAAAAACCGCAGCCCACGCCCATGGATTTACCGGGAATCGGTTCGCCGGCCGACGAATCGGACAACCCGGCCAAGGAATAAACGAACGATTGCCGATGGCGGGGAGCGAATAAAAAAACGGGGCTGCATCGCGGCAGCCCCGTTCTCGTCGATATGGGATCGAATCAACCGGCATTGTTGCCGGTTTTTTTTTATCTATTTTATCTTGAGCAGGTTCTTGACCCTGGCCACGCCCTTGACCGAGCGGGCGATCGATTCCGCCTTCCTGCTCTCGGCCTTGGAGTCGACCGCACCGGTCAGCACGACTTCCCCCTGGAAGGTCTCCACCGAAATCGCGATGGAGCTCAGATCCTTGTCGGCAAACAGGGCCGCCTTCACTTCGGTGGTGATGCCGGCATCGTCAACCACGGTGCCGGCGCTCCTACCGGCCGGGGTGGTGCAGGAAACAACCAGCGACAACAGTATCGTCAGCAGAAAAGCAAGTCCGATTCGCATCTTGTTTTTTTCCATCACAATTCCTCCGTTTCCTGATGAATATTTGCGGTGACGATCCGGCTGAAAGTCGCCATCCGTGCTCGCAACCTGCGCGCGAAAAGGGACCCGCGGATCACCCTGCGTCCAACTTAATGAAACAACTAATCAATTCTGTCTAGTTGCACAAGAGTAAATCTGAATGCTCTCCCCAGCGTGCCACCCCTGCTGGCGCCGGATCGAAAAATGGTCGCGCCGCCCGCAACCCCGCATTCCCTTTTTGCCGACACAAACCGTTCTTTGATCCGTTTTTACCGGAATATAATATTGACGGGAAACAGCCCTGTTTGCTATAGCTGAGCACCTTCCGGCATGTAGCCCGGCCCGGTGCTGCCTGCCGAACCCGTTCGGGCAACGATGCGCGCCCGAAACCGCGACTCTTCCTTTGCCGGAGCCGGCTGGCCCTCCAGGGGGCATTGCCCCGGCGGGAAGCGGTTCGCGGGCGGTTGTCACGACGCCGAGGTCTGCACCCCGGCAGGCCATCATCCGCAACGCACCCAACAGGAATTGCAATGATAGGAATCTATGCCGGCAGTTTCGATCCTCCGACCAACGGCCATCTGTGGATCATCGAACAGGGCGCGCGCCTGTTCACCAGATTCTACGTGGCAATCGGCCAAAATTCGCAGAAGGAATACTGCTTTACCCTGGATGAACGCCTGGAAATGCTGGAGGAGTTGTGTGCCCACTACGACAACATCGAAGTGGTCCACTTCGAAAACAAGTTCCTGGCCAAATTCGCCGAATCGATCGGAGCCGACTACATCCTGCGCGGCATCCGCAACGAAAAGGATTACACCTATGAGCGCGGCATGCGCTACGTCAACGGCAACATGACCGACACCATCCAGACCCTGTTCATGATGTCCCCCCGCTATCTGGTCGAGGTCAGCTCCAGCCTGATCAAGGGGCTGGTGGGATCCGACGATTGGGAGCAGGTGGTCCGCGAATATGTGCCGGACACGGTTTACTATAAAATGCTGAATAAATTTGGGGGGATAGATCTTAGTCGCGCCCGAAAGACCGCCTTGGAAAAAATCTGAATGGACAGACCGGGCCGGCGCCATTAACATATCGATTTCTAAAGATCGCCTCCTTTCCGGCAACGACCTTTTCCCTGTCCGCTTTTTTTATCCATGAGCCACGAAGACAACCCGTTCCGCTTTCTTCCCCAACCCTGGGACCGGATCTTTCCCCATGTCGCCACGGTAGTGGTCTGGGGCATGTTCTTCGGCGTCATCTACTTGCTGCGCTCCTTTTTTCTCCTGTTGTTTCTCACCTTTGTCTTTTCCTACATCCAGGCCCGCAGCGTCGGCCGCCTCGAGACCCGCATCAAGAACCGGATCGTGCGGGTGGTGCTCGTGGCCTTGCTGTTCCTCAGCATCCTGACCGCCGCCGGCATCTTCCTGGTTCCCAAGGTGAAGAAACAGACCGAGGTCTTTGCCAGCCAGTTCACCACCTACCTCGGCCGGGTCGATCAGGAATTGTTCTCCTTGAGCAAACGGTACCCGTTGATGGGCGAGCTTGTCCCGGAACTCGCCAGCAAACAGGAACAGCCGCCACCGGAAGGGGGAGAAAAAAAAGGGTTGAAGCATTCGCCCACGGCCCTCATGCTGCAGCAACTGCTGCGGCTGGGCGATCCCGGCGGAACGCAGAGCACCGGCGGTGGAACGCAGACTGTCGGCAGTGGGGTGCAGAATGTCGGCCATGTCATCGGCACCCTCGGCAACATCGGCGGCAAGATTGCCTCCACCACCTCGGCCTTTCTCCTGTCCCTGCTCTTTTCCTTTCTCATCGTGCTCGACCTGCCCAAGTTGGGGGCCAGCGTCCGGGCCTTGGAATCGACCAAGCTGCGATTCATCTACCGCAGCGTCGCGGGAAATATTCGTGATTTTTCGCAGGTTTTGGGCAAGGCCCTGGAAGCCCAGCTGATCATCGCCATCATCAATTCCTTTCTGACCGCCATCGGCATCACCCTGCTCGGCTTGGGCGAACAGGTGGCCTTTTTGTCGGTGATCGTCTTTTTCTGCAGTTTCTTCCCGGTGATCGGCGTGTTCATCAGCTCCATCCCCATCTGTCTGATCGCCCTGCAAACCGAGGGGCTGCAAATCATGCTGCTGGCCATCCTGCTGATCTGCATCATCCATCTGATCGAGGGATATATCCTCAATCCGAGGATTTACGGCTCCTACATGCGGATCAATTCGGTGATCATCCTCATCATCCTCACCATCGGCGGCAAGCTGTTCGATTTCTGGGGACTGATTCTCGGCGTGCCGATCTGCACCTATGTGTTCGGCCATGCCATCCGCATCAAGGAAAAAAGTGAGCCCGAGCCGCTTCCCCCACCAGCCACCGGGGAATGACACGCCCGGCGCTTCTTTTTTAATTCGTTTTGGCGGCGGCCCTGATTCGGGCCGCCTTTTTTGCAACGCACCACCAACCACAAGGCATCATGGACTGGATATTTGACATCGGCATCTGGAGTTCCCTCCTGACGCTGACCATCCTCGAGATCGTACTGGGAATCGACAATATCATCTTCATCACCCTGCTGGTGGGGAACCTGCCGGAACACAAGCGGCCCTTTGCCCGGCGGTTCGGCCTGCTGGCGGCCATGGGCACCCGCATCGTGTTGTTGATGTCGGTGGCCTGGCTGGCCAAGTTGGTGGCACCCTTGTTCGAGGTGATGGGGCATCCGGTCTCCGGCCGCGACCTGGTCCTGCTTCTCGGCGGCCTATTCCTCATCTACAAGGCGGTCATGGAAATCCACGGCAGCCTCGAAGGAGACGAGGAAAGCCACCGGCCGGCGCATCTGGCCTCGAATATGGGGATGGTGATTGTCCAGATCGCCATCATCGACATCGTGTTCTCCCTGGATTCGGTGATCACCGCGGTGGGGCTGGCCGATCATCTCTGGGTCATGATCACCGCCATCGTCCTGGCCATCGGGGTGATGATGTTCGCGGCCCGCCCCATCGGCGAATTTGTCGAGCAGCACCCCACCGTGAAGATGCTGGCCCTGTCCTTTCTCGTCCTGGTGGGCGTCGCTCTGGTCGCCGAAGGAACCGGGCATGCCATGCCCAAGGGATACCTCTATTTCGCCATGGCCTTTTCGTTCATCGTGGAGATGCTCAACCTGCGTTTGAAGCGGCGCCGTAAACCCGCGCCCGTGCACCTGCACCAGGTGTACGAGGAACTCAAGGACCGGCAGGCCAGGGCGGGCCGGAGCAGCGGTAGCGCCCGCTTTTCCGGCCGTTAACAGCCGGGCATCGTCCGCATCTTTTGAGGCGGTATCCGCCAACTCTATGAGGTCACCGTGACTGGTTGAGTTGGCCGGTGCCGGCCGCGGGCTTCGACCCGTTGAGCTGCCGTGCCAGGAAAGCCGTTCGGTTCGGTTCCGCAGCGGTTGCCACCTCGAGATGTCTTGGCCGTCCGTGCGTACGGACGTCTTGGCACCATTCCCGACTCCCCGTCCCGTTCGCGACCCCTACCCGGAATTTTCACGACCCGCGGTTGTTCACCCCTGCGCTTCCACCAGTTGGCAGGCATCCCGGATGCTCATAGACGGATTGGCAATGCACGCTTTGACCAACCCCAGGATGCTGTGCAAGGCAGCGCTCGCCTCCTCGGCGGAAAAGGTATCGTCCCGGTAATCGAACATGATGACCACGTCCTCCTTGCTGAACGGACTGAGGATAATGAATTCAAGGCTGGTCTCCGGGCTTTCGTTCGCGATCCAGGTACCATCGAAAGCTTTACGGTGCCACGATACCGGGGGAATATAGCCGAATTGCACATCGCGGAGCGCCTCGACTTCCGGACGCTGGAATTGCACCATGCGCAGCACATCTTCATATGAGCACATGGAATGGTAATACGACTCTCTTCCCGCCTTTCGTATCGCCTTGTACAGACTTTCGACATCGGCATCCTGGTCGGGCACAGCGATGCACACCAGGATTTCCAGGGCAAAATTGCCCATGGTTTGCTTTTGGGCGCTATCCTTCCTATGCGAGATGGTTTCGCCCAGGTCGATGCGATTCATGCCGGGATTTTTGCATAACAGATACAGGACCAGAGCGGCGCGAAACAAAATGGCCGGGGAAAAGGCCCGTTCTTCGCAATGCGCATAGATCTGCTGGAGAAACGCCTTGTCGAGCGGCACGCTCAATCGCTTGCCCCGAGGATTTCCCGTTGCCACTTTGTGGGGATTGATCTTGCAGCATCCGGTCCAGTCACGCATTTTTTCGGCCCAGTATCGCCAGTCCGCCTGGCGGCGAGGGCTTGCAAGCATGTGCTTTTCTTTTGCAAAACTATCGGTAAAAGAGTGGGTTTCGCAATCGAAACGTTCCCCATCAAACAGCATGCGGCAATACGAGGTCAACAGATCGCCCCAAAGCCCCATGCTGATGCCGTCCATGACAAGATGAAAAAAAAGCGAGCGAAGAGCAACGGCAAAGGCGCTGCGCACAATCAGCAGGTCGTAAAGCGGGGCCTCCGGAACGAAACTCTTCGCCATGACCTCGTTTCTGGCACTGGCGATGATTTCGTCCCTTGACCATGCCGTTTCGATGACCGGGATGCTGACATACTCGAATTCCTGCTCGTACTGAAAAAACTCGCCGTCCCGCTGGGCAAAACGAAGCCGGAGCGCCTGCTCGTGCTCCAAGATCAAGTTGGCCGCTTTTTCAATGAGCTGGTTGGAGTACCTTGGATCGAGCCAATAAAGTCCGCAAACGCTGTTGACGCGGGACTCGCCTTGGGTGTCATCCTCCAAATCCAGCTGCTCCTGTTGGGATTTTGAAAATTCATATCGTTTCTCCAAAGGGATGTCTCTGTTCATAGCCACCTCGACCGACGCTCAAAATGTATAGGTAATCCGATTCTTGCCACTGGTCAGCATGTGCATTTTTTCCTGCTGCGCCGCAAGCAGTCGGGTGTACACGTACCCGGAAAAGGAGGCGACTGCCGCATCCTCGTCCATGACAAACGGCCGGTTTCCGCTATCCCGCAAAATTACGGTAATGGATCTGCCGAGCAAGACGGTGCACTCGATAACCGCGTTTTTCTCTTCTCCCTGCTCCAGACCGTACATGCCCGTTTCTTCAATCATCAGCATGATTTTAAAAATCTTTTTTCGATCCACCCTGTTCGCTTCCAAATCCCGTTCGACCGCATGGACCAGATCCATGATACCTTCTTTGGTCTTGGGCCGATCATAGGAAAGTTCACGGGCAAGGGCGCCTTCATCCAGCAGCAGGGGGAAGGTTTTCTCCCGATACCGCCAACGCACATATATGCCGCCCAGCATCAACACGAAAAAACTGCTCGCCGCAAAGGCGCACCAGACGCTCGTCAGGCCGAACGCCAGGCCGCAGGCAATGCCCAGCACCAGAGGGAACACCAGGATATAGGCAGCGGTAACCGTGAGGGAAAGCGCTATTTTTTCGATATACAGATAATAGGAGGTATACAGCAGGATCAGGGCGACAGGGATGGCTGCCAGCGAAAAAATCCGAACGGCATCCGCAGCCTGGCTCGTCAATTCGGCCGTTTCAATGCCGAACAGGCCGGGAATGGCATCGGCGAACATCCACAAACAAACCATTACCCCCATGCCCTCAAGCAGCGCGGCCCTGGCAGCGACGCGCATGGTCTTCACGATGCCTTTCTGGCCGCCTTCGCCCCGGTAGACATTGATCAGCGGCATTATGGCCTCGCCTATGCCGTCAAAACCCGCCAACAACAGGGTCAACGTGTTGATGACCACGGTGAAGATGACAATGGCGTCCTGGCCGAATTGCTGCAGTAAAAAAAAATTCATGACCAACTGCATGACGGCCAAAAACAGATACACGCTCGAGTCGACGGCGCTGAATTTCATCACCCGCATGGCGGCACGCAGGCTGAGAAACCATCGAAAATGGAGCGTGTTGCGTTTTGTCAGGAAAAAAAGCCCCAGCATGCCCGCCGTTACGATGCAGGTGAGCAGGGTCCCCAGGCTGATGCCACCGATTCCCATGACCCTGCAAAGAACTATCGAAAGCCCGATGTTGACGGCCAGTTGCACCGCCGAAGAAGCGGCGCACAGCGTTTCCCCTCCTTCCAGCATGACAATGTCGTAGAGATAGGTATTGAGCAGCAAGGGAAGCGGCAGGAAGCACATGAACCACATATAATCGCGCACGTAGCCATTCACTTCCTCCGAAACGCCGAACCAGTTGGGAACGGCGGCGAACAGCACCAGCAGTCCTGCGGTCAGCAGCATACCGGCGCCAACGACGAGAATAAGTCCCTGGCTGAAGTAGAGGTCGGCAATCCGGCGTTTCCCCCGGCCCACCTGCCGGGCAAAGACGACCATCGTGCCGATGGCAATCATGAAGCCGATGAAAACGATAAAAGAGAAGACCGGGCTGGAAAGGGTGATGGCGCTGAGCGCGCGTTCCTCCAGCATATTGCCCGCGATCAGGCTGTCGGAAAGAAGCAAGAGGTATTCAACCAGCATCGCCAGCGAGCCCGCGGCGATCAGGGTCAAAAACTTGTGGGCGGCGAAGGTCTTGATCATGTTCTGCTTCTTGCCAATTCTTAGCCGATAAATTATGAATTACCGAGTTATATCGCGCGGAGAGAGTACTCCGTGCGCCAACGCACCCGCTGGAAAAAGGCAAAGAAGAGCGGAATGGAATATAATATCTACATTACCAATGCATGCAACCTGAACTGCGAGTATTGCTCCTCTCTTTTTGACTGTGAAAAGAATAAGATCCCCCGTCTCCCCCAATATCCCGACAGCGACCTGGCCGCGTTCATAAAAAGAACGGCCGAGCAATTCAATGACCGGGACGTCATGCTTTTCCTCTTCGGCGGCGAACCCACGCTGGAATATGCCCGTATCGCCAGCCTTCTGGCCTGTCTCGAACAGGAGCTTGCCGGCTACAACCTCAAGCCGATCCTGCATACGAACGGCCTCCTGCTCGACGCCATCCCCGATACGGTGCTGTCCACGCTGTCGTTGATCATGTATTCCATCAATTACGAGAGAATTCCCAAATACAATCTCGGTAACGGCTATTTCTCCACCGTGATCGACAATGCCCTGGGCGTGAGGAAAAAGAGCGGCGTCCCCATGGTAGCCCGGGTTACCGTCACGGAAAAAACCAGCCTTTTTGCTGAGATCGTGTTGGTGGACCGCTTTTTCGACTATGTGCACTGGCAACTGGAAAATTGCGCCGTCCTCGCAAACTTCGACGCTTTTTACGCCACCTATACCTACGAAGTGCGCCTGCTGTTCGACGACTGGCTGCGCCGGCTGCAAGGCGGCGTCCTGCTGCACTACATCCCCTTCATGGCCGTGCTGAAGTTCATGTTTTTCCATGACCGGGACGACTCCCTGTTCTGCTGCGGCTATGACCGGCACATGATCTTCGTCCAAACGGACGGTTCCTGCTACGCCTGCTGCGACAACGTGCCCGGAGGCCTTCACGCCATCGGCGATATTGCCGGGGGCGTGGAGTTCAGGGATTTCAGGTTGACGGATTTTTGCTGTCGAGACTGCGCCTACCGACCGTTGTGCATGGGACGTTGCGGGCGGATGCACCGGGAATTCTCCGCCGCACGGATCGACGAATACTGCCGGCTGAATCGGTTCATGTTCGATTTGTTCATTGAAAACAAGGCTGTACTGCAAAAAACCCTGCATCGATACCCCGAGTATGAGAACAAGTTGTCGGGTTGGTTGCTTGATGTCATGGAATACACGCCCTGACGTTGAGTGGGCGCAGGCAATCACACCGCCGGGAATCCGGAAGATCCGACTGGGGCTGCGGTGCGCCGGGCAGTGGCAACGAGGAAGCAACCAAGCGGGATGAACATTCTTCTTGCCGGATACGGCAGCGTCGAACGGGCCGTGCACACCATCCTCAAGGCGCATCCTCCCGCCAATATCGCCGAAGTGCTGGTCGCGGAGAAAACGACAGGCACGTCAGCCGAGGCAGTCCTTGCCGACCATGGCAACTCGCTTGATCTGGTCGTCAATCTGACGGACGACAGCAATTTTTCGCTGCTCAATCTCTGCCGGAAATACGGCCTCCATTATTTGGAGACCGACCTGATCGAATTCATGTCAGGCGGCACCACGCGGTCAAGCCGCATACCATGCTATAAATCGAATTCGACATTGCGAGGGCGTCAACGGCACCAGCCTGCAGGTGGCATGCGGCGTCTATACGGGCATCCAGCTGTTGCCGCACCTGTTGCCCGGCAGCCACCCATGAGCACTATCCCCGCCCATCTCTTCGACATTGTCGAACAGTGCCTGGAAACGGTACAATTTACGGTGGAACTCCACGATGTCCCGCTACTGGACGCTTTGCGGGATATGGCCGCCACCTTCCGGGACGGCAGCCTTCCGCCGTGCTTCGGATTTGCCACGACCTGATCCGACGCCAGGTTGGCCCAATATGGTATAGAATGCGCAGGACGGCGCCAAACCGTCCCCCAAGGAAACGATGCTCAGGATTTTCCAACAATGGCTTCTCGTGTGCATGGTTGCCGTCTTCACGTTTTCCTTCGGCATTCTTTTTTGGGATCAAACCCGCCGGGCCGAAGAGAACGCGGCGGCCCTGATCCGGGCCAAAATCGGCGACACCCTGGCCCAACTCGCGGTCAATGCCGAAAGCGCTTCGGCGTTGCGCGGCATTACGGACCGCGCGGCCACGGCCAAGGCGCGGGCGTTCGCCGAACTGCTGCGGCTCGATCCATCGCTTGCACGCGACAACGCCCGGTTGGCAGCGTTGACCGCAACGCTCGATGTGGATGAGCTGCATGTCTGCGACCACAGCGGCATAATCACCGCTTCATCGCACCAGGATCTCGTCGGCTACGACATGAAAACCTCGCCGCAATCCTTGGAGTTCATGCCCGCCGTGCAATCGCCGGCGTTTTCGCTTGTGCAGCCGCCCATGCCCCGTGGCGCCGGCGGCATGTTATATCAATACGCGGGCGTCGGCCGGCTGGACCAACCGGGCATCGTCCAGGTGGGATTTTACCCTCACCGGCTGCAAACCGCCCTGGCGGTGGCAGGGGCGGAAAACATCTCGAATGGCCTGCGCATCGGTTCCGGCGGGAGCATCCTGATCCTGCGGAACGACACGGTTATCGGCAGTGCGCTACGGCAATGGATGGGCAAGAGCACCGAGGATTTCGGTCTGCCTGCGGCAACGCCTCTCGACGCAGCTGCCCACTGGACCCGAAGTGCTGGAGAAACGTTTTTATACGTGGCGTCCGGATACGGCGAATATACCGTTCTTGGGCTGCTCCCCGAAAATGAAGTGTATGCCGGCCGCAACGCCGGCGCGCTGTATCTCATCGCCGGCAACCTGCTCCTCTTCGGGGTACTCTTCCTGCTGGTGTCGCTGCTGGTGCGGAGGACGGTGGTCGCGGGCGTGCACGGCATCAATGCTTCCCTGGCGAAAATAACGGCCGGAAATCTTCATGAACAGGTCGCGGTGACCGGCAACCCGGAATTCACCGCCCTTTCCGGCGGCATTAACACCATGGTCGATGCCTTGCGTTCCGCCGCCGCCGATAAAGAGCAGCGCATCAACAGAGAGCTCGCCCTGGCCAAAGCGATTCAGCAAGGGGCTCTGCCCGATATGCTGACCACAGCGCCGTACCAAAAGGAATTCGACCTGTTCGCCTCCATGGTCCCGGCCAAGGAAGTGGGCGGGGATTTTTACGATTTTTTCATGATCGACCAAACCCATCTCGGATTCGCCATCGCGGACGTATCGGACAAAGGCATCCCGGCGGCGCTCTTCATGATGACCGCCAAGGCCCATTTGAAAAACCACATGCTTGCCGGCAGCGATCTCGGCGAAGCCCTGACCGCGGTCAACGATCTGCTGTGCCAGGACAATCCCACCGACATGTTCGTCACCTGTTTTGCCGCGGCGCTAAATATCGCCACCGGCGAGCTTACCTGCGTCAACGCCGGGCATAATCCGCCATTCATGGCGGCATCCAAACGCGATGCCTATGCTCCGCTCGCCATGAAACGGCATTTTGTGCTGGGGGGTCTGCAAGGGACCAGGTACGTCGCCACGACGCTCACTCTAGCGCCGGGCGCATCTTTATTGCTGTACACGGATGGCGTCACCGAAGCGGCCAATCCTGATGCCGAGCTTTACGGGGAAAACAGGCTGTGCTCCTTCATCAACAGCGAGGCAATCCGGCCGCTCTCGCCCAAAAAACTGCTTTCCGCCCTGAAACAGACACTGGATTCGTTCACCAACGGAGCGGAACAGACGGACGATATAACTTTGCTTGCGCTGGAATATCGCAACGGGATAGATTCATGAAAGAATTCCTGGTCGATCCGGTGGCGGATGCGGTTCTTCCGAGCGTCCTGGCTTTTGTGGAGGAAGAGTTGAGCGAACGCGACATCCCGCTCAAGGCCCGGCATCAGATTCTGGTCGCGGTAGAAGAAATTTTTACCAATATCGCGCATTATGCCTACCCGCTGGCCAAGGGCGACGCGCGTATCCGGTGCACGGTCGAGGATCATCCTCCCCAGGTGGTCCTCCAATTCCTGGACAGGGGCATTCCTTTCAATCCCCTGGAACACGAACCGCTGGATACCACACTGCCGCCGGACCAACGCCAGGTGGGAAAGCTCGGCCTTCTCATGGTCCGAAAAATCATGTCGGAGGTAGCGTATGAATATAAAGACGGAAAAAATATCCTGACGCTCAAGAAGGAACTCTAGCCTGGACGCATCTGGCCGTTTGCCGGATATTTCCCGCGAAAATCGCCGGGTGCATGCCTGGCAACGGCGTCAATGTTCAAAATCCAAACCGCCGCCGGAGAAGACCGCCATGTTTCCGGTCGCGGGCAAACACAGTCACTGAAAAGAGCTACCGAAGGAAGGCTTGCATGAATATCCGGACCCATCAAGAAAACGACGCGCTCCATCTTGCCCTGAACGGCCGCCTCGATACCACCACGTCCCCGCAATTGGACGAAGCCATCCGTGCGCTGGCGGCCTCTTCCAACCTGATCCTCGATTTTGCCCAGCTGAGCTACCTGTCCAGCGCCGGTTTGCGGGTTCTGCTGTCCGCCCAGAAACGCGCCATGTCCTCCGGCGGTTCCCTGCGCATCCGCAACGCCAACGAATCCATCCTCGAAGTATTCGAACTCACCGGATTTTCAGACTTCTTAACCTTGGAATAAGGTCCGCCCCCCCTGCGCAAACCTCGGAGCGCCGGTGCTTGGCACACCGGCAACAAGTGTCGCGGCCGCCTCTTGCCGTCGTTCGTGCATCCCGTTTCAACGGCCGCCGGTGATGATCCCCAGGGTTCGGGGGCAGACCGCGTTGAGGACGCGGTGGCAGCCGACCAGCAAGGCCATCACCAGGATCGGGATGCCCAGGTACAGGAGCAGGACGGTATAGGGATTGTCCAGGGGAATGTACTTGTAGGCCAGCAAGCGCAGGATGCCCAGCAACGGCTCGTGGGCCGCGTAGACGAAAAAACTGGCGCCGCCAAGGGCGAGCAGCGCATTGCAGAGCCCGCGGCTTCGCACCGCGAACTTGGTGAGATAGAGGGTGACCAACACCCCGGCGATCAGCCCGGTGCGATGCACGTAATTGTTGAACCAGGCGTCGTACCAGATGACGTCGGCAACCAGCAACGGCAGGTACACCAGCACGATGGCAAGGCCGAAACGGTCGAAGGCGAAGATGTTCTGGCGATTGATGCCGCAAAGGGCACCGGCGGAGAAAAAGAGCACGCCGACCGCTCCCGGCGCGTAGATCGGCCAGGATTCGCTGACCCAGCAAACATATACCGCCAGAAAGAATGGAATGGGCAGGAAGCGGACAATGACCGCCAGCACCGGTGCCATCAGCACCAGCAACATGAGGTCGCGGATGAACCAGAAGTGGTAGGCAACGGGATAGCCGTTCACCCCGAACAGCACGGATAGAAGCTGCGGCAGATCGTAGTCGGCCACCAGCTTCCCGGCCCCGACGAAATAGGGGCGGAAGTCGGGGATGGCCTGCATCAGGGCCAGGAAGCCGAGCCCCGCGAGATTCCAGAAAACAAAGGGGATGAACAGGCTGCGCAGGCGGCTGACGATCTTGCGCCAGTAGGTCTGCTGCGACCAATGGAAGGTGGCGAAAAAAAGGTAGCCCGACATCAGAAAGAACAGGGGAACCGAGATGCGGGCAATTCCCTCGGAAAGAAAAACCCGCACCCAACGGGTGAGTTCGTTGACCTCGGTGACGCCTAGGACGCCGCCCGCATAGCCGATGGCGGTATTGTAGGCGTGGATGTAGATCACCCCGACGATCGGCGGGAAACGGAGGAGTTTGAGACGAAGCGAGGATTCACTGTCGAGCATGAGCACTCACGTTGCAAGGGATAAGGGGGGTATGGGCATCGGTGACCGGCATCATCGGCAACAGCCGCCCGGATCCGGGGCGCCCGACACACCCGGTGCTGTCGAGCCGGCTTGCCTAAGTTGCCGTCAACACTCTACCATATGTGCGGGCCTGCGGTCACCGATCTCGTGCGACCACACTGTCGGCCCTGCGGTCGCCGCCCCTGGCCGCAGCCGGAAAAAACTCCTTGAAAAACTTGTTTTTCTGGACATAATCCGACATATCACACTGCGATGTTCCTCTTCATTTCCAGCTGAAGAACGAGCGCCGGAGCACAGCCGCAACCTCTTTCAGGAGATGATTCATGGAAAACGCCGTACGCAATGTTTTGCGGAAGATTGCCCTGGGGAACGGCGGGATCACGATCCTGACCGGAGCCGGAATCTCGGCGGAGAGCGGCATCCCCACGTTCCGCGGCCCCGAAGGCTATTGGACCGTGGGTTCGCAGGTCTATCAGCCCCAGGAAATGGCCACCTTCTGGATGTTCAGCCAGCAGCCCGACGAGGTGTGGAAATGGTATCTGTACCGCCTGGGCGTGTGTCGGGCCGCCGAACCCAATCCCGGCCACCAGGCCCTGGTCGCCATGGAACAGCGCTTTGGCAACCGCTTCACCCTGATCACCCAGAATGTCGACGGGCTCCATCTCCGGGCCGGCAACTCGCCGGAGCGGACCTATCAGATTCACGGTAACATCGAGTACATGCGCTGCTCGGTGGAGTGCAGCGGCACGGTGTATCCCATCCCGCACGCGGTCCAGCCGAAAACCAAGGACGATCACCTGACCGACCAAGACCGCGAACTGCTCCGCTGTCCGTTGTGCGGCGCGCGTGCCCGGCCGCACGTCCTGTTGTTCGACGAAAACTACGACGAGTATCATTACCACTTCTACAGCTCGCTCAAGGCGGCCAGGGAAACCGCGCTGCTGCTCGTGGTCGGGACCGCCGGTGCCACCAACCTGCCCAACCAGGTGGCCAGCGAGGTCCATCAGCGGGGCGGCGTCATCGTCGATGTCAACATCGAGACCAATCCCTTTGCCCGCCTGGCCGAAAGCAGCGGCCGCGGTTTTTTTGTCCAGCAGCCCAGCGCCTCGGCCCTGCCGGCCATCCTGACGGCCATGACGACCGGCTGAGGCGGCCCAACCCGGCGCCCCGATTCTCCTGTACCCGGCCCGGCACCCTCTTTTCTGCTGCATCAGGATTTTTCCCCGCGTTTTCCCGCGCGCTGGCAATCGCTTGCGGTGGTCCGCGCGCACCAAGCCCCGACACCTCGATGCCGATCGATATCGATCGATTCCCCGGAAATCAAGGGCCAGGATGCCCGCGCCCATCGCCGCCGACCGGCGATGGCTGGCCGGTAACAGCCGGCTGGCCGAGAGTTGCCCGCACGGCGCTTGCCAAGAAGGGGGTTGACCTGCGGCGGTGGACAGCGTATTTTGCTGGCACCCTGGAGGGAGACGATGGACATCAAAGGCTTGCGCAAGGAATATACCAACCCGGTGCTCACTCGGGAGATGATGGCACCCGATCCGTTCGACCAGTTCACCGCCTGGTTCAACGAGGCCTGCGCCGCCGGGCTGATCGAACCCAATGCCATGACCCTGGCCACGGTGGACGCCGAGGGCCAGCCCAGCCTGCGTACCGTCCTGCTCAAGATTTTCGACCGCGACGGCTTTGTCTTCTTCACCAATTACCACAGCCGCAAGGCGCGCCAGATCGCGGCAAACAACCGGGTCGCCCTGCTCTTCCCCTGGATCGGCATGGCCCGCCAGGTGACCGTCACCGGCCGGGCCGAAAAGATCAGCATGGCCGAATCGGCCCGCTACTTTGCCAGCCGGCCCCGCTCCAGCCAGTTGGGCGCCTGGATTTCGCGGCAGAGCTCGGTGCTGTCTTCGCGGCACATGCTGATGATGGAACTCGACCGCATGAAAACCAGATTCCTCAAGGGCGAGGTGCCCCTGCCCGATTTTTGGGGCGGCTACCGGGTCTGTCCGAACAGCATCGAGTTCTGGCAGGGGCAGACCAGCCGCCTGCATGACCGCTTCCTCTATTGCCGCACTGGTGCGGACTGGACCGTCGAACGTCTGGCCCCCTGATGTCGCCTGCTTCGCATCCGTATCGCTGTTTTCCGATTCATTTCGTTTCTAAGAGCCTTGCCATGCGCAACTTCCTTTTTTCCGGTGTTTTCCTGTTCGCCTTTGCCCTCAACGCCGTCGCCGAGACCGCGCCGCCGCTGCTGACCCCACCCCCGCCACAGACCACCCAACCGGCCCAGGCGCCGGAGTGGCTGCCTTCACCGGCGGCTCCCGCCGCAACGCCGCCGGTAGCGGTCCCGCTCCAAACCGGCAAGCCACAGGTCCGGCCGGACGAACGTGCCGGGGCGCAACCGGCGGCTGTGCGGCCCAAGGAGGCCGCTCCCGCCGCGACCGCCGAAGAAGCTGCGCCGGTCAAAAAGAACGTGCGGCCGTCGCACCGGGGCAAACACCAAAGCGCACGACAGGTCGGCCTGGGTAACGACGTGCCCCTGTTGCTGGCCGTCGCGGTCAACGACACCTGGACGGTCAAGCAGCAGGCCTCGCTCTATTTCGACATGTTCCCCTTTCTCATGACCCTCCGCCAGGTGAGCGCCACGCCGCCGCTGCTGGCCGGTATCCGCCAGGAACACATCGAAGCGCCCCCCGAGGAAGCCGAACCGCAGATCGTCATCGAATCGATGCTGTCCAAGAAACTGATGCAGCAGGAGGAAGAGCAGCGGTCCAGCGACACCCTGGACATGCTTTCCTCCCTGGTCGAGCTGCAGAAGAACATCCGGCTGCAGATGGCCACCATCGCCAAAAAACAGAAGGCCAGCGCCTCCGAGTCGGAAAAGCAGACCCTCCAGGAGGAACTGGGCAAGCTCGACAAGCAGCTGGCCGACACCGCCGCCGACTTCGAACGCATCGCCACCGGGGTCTCGCCCCAGGTCTTCGGCGACAAGGAAAAGGTCAGCTTCAGCTGGAAAGACGAGCTGACCGTCCTGCTCGAACCGAGCATAAAGGAGCTCAAGCAACTCACCGCCCGGGCCCGGCAGAAGACCGAGCTCAAGGACACCATCAACGACTACAACCAGCAGCTGGCCACGGCCCGCGGCGCGGTGGCCCACCTCAACAAGCTGATCAACGAGACCGGAGATGGCAACATCAAGAACTATCTCGGCGAGTTGCTGCCTGCCTGGCAGAACGTGGAAAAGCGGCTCGACAGCAAGCTGGACCTGGCCAAGAGGGAACTGGCCAAACTGGAGGACAAGGACGTTTCGCTGCTGAAAAGCTCCGGCAATTCGGTGCGGGAATTCTTCCGCGACCGCGGCAGATTCATGCTGATCTCGCTGCTGGTTTTCGCGGGCATTCTCTTGGCCTTCCGCCTGGTCGCACGCCTGCTCTTCTTCGTCATTCCCGGCGCCCGCAAGGAGCAGCGGCCCTTCCATGTCCGCATTCTCGATATCTTTCTCAAGATTTTCTCGATGGTTGCCGCGGTCGGCGGCCTGATCTTCGTGCTCTACACCGCCGAGGACTGGCTTTTGCTCAGCGCCGCGATCATCCTTCTGCTCGGCGTGGTCTGGGCGGTGCGCCAGACCCTGCCCAAGATGTGGAAGCAGGTCCGGATCGTGCTCAACATGGGATCGATCCGCGAAGGCGAGCGGGTCATGTACAACGGCGTGCCCTGGCGGGTGGAGGCGCTCAACGTCTTCTGCAAGCTGCACAACCCGGCGCTGGGCATGTACCTGCGCATCCCGATCGAAAGCATGATCGGCGTGGTCTCCCGTCCCTATCACCACGACGAACCGTGGTTTCCCTGCAAGCGGGGCGATTGGATCGCCATCGACGGCCAACCCTTTGCCAAGGTGGTCAGCCTTTCCCACGAACAGGTGGAAGTGGTCGAACTGGGGGGCCGCAGAACGGTCTACCAGACGAGCACCTTTCTCGGCAAGTCGCCGGCCAACCTGTCCAGCAACTTCAGCCTCCGGGTGGTTTTCGGCCTGTCCTACGCCCTGCAGGCCGAGATCACCACCACCGTGCTCGCGACCATGAAGGACTTTTTGCAGAAGAAGATGGAAGAGCAGAGTTATGCCGAAAACTGCCTCAGCCTGTCGGTCGATTTTCTCCAGGCCGGGGCTTCTTCGCTGGATGTGGCCATCCTGGCTGATTTCAAGGGCGAGGCGGCGCCGGCCTATCGCCGCATCGAGCGCGCCCTGTCCAAATGGGCGGTGGATTGCTGCAACCTCCACGGCTGGGATATCCCCTTCCCGCAGATGACCGTGCACCTCGCCCGGGAAAACGGCGCCTAGGCGCAAGGAAGACGAGGAAAAACCATGCTGGCCGAACATATCCTGCAGCGGTTGGCGGAGATCGTCGGCCCGGAACATCTGGCCACCGGCACGGTCGACCGCATCACCTACTCCTTTGACGCCACCCAGCGGCAATGCCTGCCGGATGCGGTGGTCCATCCCGGCAACACCGAGGAAATCAGCCGGATCGTGCAACTGGCCAACGAGCAGCGGATTCCGATCCTGCCCCGGGGTGCGGGCAGCGGTTTCACCGGCGGCAGCCTCCCGATTCGCGGCGGCATCGTCCTGGTGCTCACCCGGATGAACCGCATCCTGGAGATCGACACCGACAACCTGATCGCCATCGTTGAGCCGGGAGTGGTCACCGGCCGGCTGCAAAAGGAGGTGGAACGGCTGGGGCTGTTCTATCCGCCCGATCCCGCTTCCAAGGATTTTTCCACCCTGGGCGGCAACATCGCCGAATGCGCCGGCGGCCCGCGCTGCGTCAAATACGGGGTCACCAGGGACTATGTCCTCGGCCTGACCGTGGTCACCCCCACCGGCAGCGTCATCCGCACCGGCGGCCGCACCATAAAAAACGTGGTGGGCTACGACCTGACCCGCCTGTTTGTCGGCTCGGAAGGCACCCTGGGGATTGTCACCCAAATCACCCTCAGGCTCTTGCCCAAGCCTGAGGCCCGCAAGACCATGCTGGTGGCCTTTACCACCATCGACGGCGCCGCCCAGGCGGTTTCGGCCATCATCCGCGGCAAGATCATTCCCACCACCCTCGAATTCATGGACGGATCGGCCATCGACTGCGTGCGCCGCACCGTCGGCCTCGATCTGCCCCTGGAATGCCGGGCGGTGCTGATCGTCGAGGTGGACGGCGACCGCGCCCTGCTTGCCGATCAGGCCCGGAAAGTCCTGGACATCGTCCAACCGCTCGGGGTGCTGGAGACCCGCACCGCCGAAACAGCCGAGGAATCGGAAGCCATCTGGAAGGTGCGGCGCAGCGTCAGCCCGAGCCTGCGCGCCCTCAACCCCCACAAGTTCAACGAGGACATCGTCGTGCCGCGCTCGCAAGTGCCGGCGATGATCCGAGCCTTGGAGGCCCTTTCGACCGAATACAAAGTGCCGATTGTCAACTTCGGCCATGCCGGCGACGGCAATATCCATGTCAACGTCATGGTCGATCTCCATCAACCGGGCATGGAGGACACGGTGCACCGGGTGCTGGACGACATCTTCCGCACCACCGTCGAACTCGGCGGTTCGGTGAGCGGCGAACACGGGATCGGTACGGCCAAGGCGCCCTATATCGCCATGGAGCTGGATGCGCCGACCCTGGATGCGATGCGGGCGGTCAAGCGGGCCCTGGATCCCAACAACATCATGAATCCCGGCAAGATCTTCCCGGAGACCGTTGCCGACGATTCTCCGGCCGCACCCCTGCCGCCCGCACCCGACCATGGCTGACGGAAAGCAACTGGAAGAATTTGGCGAGCAGATCGCTCAATGCGTGCGCTGCGGCGCCTGCCAGGCCCACTGTCCGGTGTACCTGGAAACCGGCCGGGAAGGTTCGGTGGCCAGGGGCAAGATCGTGCTGGCGGCCGCGGTGCTGGCGGGCGAGGCGGAGTTGGACGAGCGGCTGCGCGAGGAAATCGGCCTGTGTCTGCTCTGCGGCTCCTGTGTGGCCAAATGTCCCAACAGGGTGCCCACCGATGCCATTGTCGCCGCCCTGCGGCGGCGGATCGCCGGCACCCATGGCCTGACCGCGCTGGCCAAGGGAGTGGCGGCGCTTACCGGCTCCAAGCCGCTCCTCGGCACGCTGGTCAAGGGCGCGGATCTGCTCGCGCCCCTGCTGTTCCGGAAAATTCCCGCAACCAGCGGCCTGCGTCTGCGGTTTGGGCCGGCTGCCTTGAAAGACCGCAGCCTGCCGCCCCTGCCCGATCGCACGCTCTTTGCCCGGGTACCGGCATTCTTGCAGGGCGACCCGGCGCAACCGACGGTCGGCATCTTTGCCGGTTGCGCCCTGACCTACCTGTATCCCCAGGTCGGGGAAATCCTGGCCCGCCTGCCGCACCGCCTCGGCTGCTCGGTGCATCTGCCCCGGTCCCAGGGCTGCTGCGGTATGCCCGCGCTCTCCTCGGGCAACGGCCCCCTGGTCGCCACCCTGGCCGAGGCGAATATCGGCGCCTTTGCCGGACGCGACCTGGACTGCATCCTCACCGCCTGCGCCTCCTGCCGAGGCATGCTCGCCGCCTATGCCGAGGAAACGGGACAGGCGCCGGTGGCCGAACTGGTCGATATCCACGTCTTTCTCCAGCGGCAAGGACTGGTCGACCAACTGACGGCCCTGCCGAAATGGCCGCACCGCCTCCGGGTCGCCTATCACGACCCCTGCCATTTACGCACGGCCGGCATCACCCGCGAACCGCGCGCCCTGCTCGGCGCCCTGCCGCAGGCGGATTTGGTCGAGATGGAGGATGCCGGCCTCTGCTGCGGCCTGGGCGGGACCTTCACCGCCGCCCATCCCGACCTGAGCCGGGCGATCGGCGACCGCAAACTGGCCGGCCTCCGGGCCAGCGGCGCCACCGTGGTCGCCAGCGGCTGCCCCGGCTGCATCCTGCAACTCCAGGATATCATCGACCGGGCCGGGCTGGCCATCAAGGCCGTGCATACCCTGGAGTTGATCCAGCAGGCCCTGACCGAACCGCCGGCATGAGAGCGGCCCGCACCCTTTGCCTGCGCTACGGCCGTGACCGGCTCGACTGTGCCGTGCCGGCGCACGCCGATATCCTGAACCCCCGCGAACCGGTAGCAGAGACCGACCGCGCCGCCTTTCGCACCGGGTTTGGCCGCTTGCTGCCGCAGCCCCTGCCTTCCGGTCCCATTGCCGTCGTCGTGGCCGACAAAACCCGGCTTTGCGGCTATCCCACGATTCTGCCGTGGCTGGTCGAAGTCCTCCGCGAGCAGGGCGCAGAGCGCTCTCGCATCGCCTTTTACATCGCCTATGGCACCCATGCGCCGCAGAGCGAGGCCGAATCGCTGGCCGCCTACGGTCCGATCTATGCGGAGTTTCCCTTTGTCCACCACCACTGCTCGACGCCGACCCGGTTTGCGGAGTTGGGGCGCACCAGCCGGGGGACACCGGTCCGCATCCGTTCCGACCTGGTCGAGGCCGGGCTGATCGTAACCGTCGGCGCCATTTCCCACCACTACTTCGCCGGTTTCGGCGGCGGCCGCAAACTCCTCTTTCCCGGCCTGGGCGAGCGGGAGTCGATCTACGCCAACCATCGCCTTTTTCTCGACCGCCGGCACAACAGCCTGGCCGCCGGCTGCCGTCCCGGCCAAATGACAGGCAACCCGTTGGCCGAGGATTTGGCCGAGGCCGACCGTCTGCTACCGCCCTACCTGTCCATCCACGGTTTGCTGGACAGCCGGGGCGAAGTCGCGGCCTACCGCTTCGGCGCGAATTCCGCCGACTTCCTCGCCGCCTGCCGGGAACATGACGCGCTCTACCGCCTGGCCATCGCCCGTCCCTACGATCTGGTGGTGGCGTCGGCAGGAGGTTTTCCCAAGGATATCAACCTGATTCAGTCGCACAAGGCCATCGACAACGCCGCCGCCTTTGTCCGCGACGGCGGCAGCTTGATCCTGCTGGCCGAATGCGTCGACGGCCTCGGTTCCGCCACCTTTCTCCCCTACTTCGAGATGGGCGGGCCGCTGGCGGCCTTCCGGCACCTGGCGCAACACTACAGTGGCAACGGCGGCACCGCCCTGGCCCTGATGGCCAAGACCGCCCGCATCCGCATCGAGCTGGTCACCGCGCTCGAAAGCGCGCTCTGCCGCCGGCTCGGCATGGCAAAGATCGGCCTGGAGCACGTGCAACGCCGGATCATGGCCGCCGAGACCCTGGCCGTCCTGCCCAACGCCTCGATGCTAATCCGTGGGCAGCTGGACAGGAACACTCCCACAGAGTGACCTTTTCACCCTTGGCGTCGATTGCCGGTTGCCAGGGGCGCACCGTTCGTGATAAGTAAAACGCTCGACCTCCTGAACCGATCTTTTTCCGGGCATCACCGCTCATTCTGCACAGCATTTTTCGTTGCATCCCATGACCACCCAAAAAAAGAACGCCCTCTTCGAGTTATTCGCCTCTGTCCAGCTGGCCTTGTTTCTGCTCTTTCTCCTGGCCAGCACCTCGATCGTCGGCACCATTGTGCCCCAGAACAATCCCTTTGCCTTCTATGTCGAGCGATACGGCTTCAAGACGGCCCGATTCTTTCAGCTGCTCGACATCCCGGACATGTACACTTCCTGGTGGTTTCTCGGCCTGCTGTCGCTTTTCGCGCTCAACCTGATCGTGTGCAGCATCGAGCGCATCCCCCAGGCGATTCGGCAGTTTCGCCGGGATGTCCTGGCCGTCAGCCCCGAGCAACTGGAAAAATTTCCACTGCGCAGCGAACTCCATCTTGCCGGGGAAATGCCGGCGGTCACCGGCCAGGTGGCGGCGCTGCTGAAGCGGAACGGCTGGCGTGCCAAGGAGGGAGCGGCGGATACGGGCCGAATCTATGGCGCGGAGAAAGGTAAATGGAGCCGATTCGGCCTGTACGTGGTCCATTGTTCGATCCTGGTCATCCTGACCGGTGCCCTGCTCGGCTCGTCGGCGGTGGCGCACAAGGTCTTTGGCGACCCGCTGTTTGCCTTCAAGGGATCGGTCATGCTGCCGGAAGGCGAACAAACCGATCATGTCTACGCCCACAAGGGAAACGAGCGTCTCGATCTCGGCTTTTCCCTGCACTGCGACGACTTCAGCATCGCCTATTACGACAACGGCATGCCCAAGACCTACCGTTCCAAGGTCACGGTGCTCGAACACGGCACGCCGGTGCAAACCACCGAGATCGAAGTCAACAAGCCGCTGACTTACAAGGGGGTCACCTTCTACCAGTCAAGCTACCAACCCTATCAGGACTATCAGGCGACCTTGAAGAAAAAGGACGGCAGCGCCGAGACCACCGTTCGCATCCCCGTGGCCCAGCAGATCGACTGGCCCGAGGGCGGAGTCAGCTACGGCATCATCAACCGGGAACGCCAGGGCGAGGTGACGCGCCAGTTGAAAATCTGGTTCACCGACGGCCAGGGCGAGCCGTCCGTCTTCTGGGTCCATGTCGACCAGGAGGCCGCCATCGAGCGCCCTTCCGGCACCTACCTCCTGACCATCCGCCAGCGTTACGCCACCGGTCTGCAGGCAACCAAGGATCCGGGCGTCGATCTGGTTTACGGAGGCTGCCTGCTCATGCTGGTGGGCCTGTACATCGCCTTCTTCCTGTCGCATCGGAGGATCTATGTACTTGTCCAGCCGGAAGAAAAAGGCTGCCGCCTTCTTTTTGCTGGCGACGCCAACAAAAACAGGGTAGGCTTTGAAAAATATTTTCTTCAATTAATCAGTAAGTTAGACAACGAGATCAAATAAATCTCCTCCTCTGCCAACCTCCCGCCCCGTAACGGAAAGTGCCTATGGACAGCTCGCAACTTTTCGGCATCGCCATGATCGCCTATATTCTGGCCGCCGCTTTTTACCTTGGCCTTTTTCTCTTCAAGACAGAGCGATTCGGCTTGATCGGCATGTCGCTGGCACTGGCCGGCACCTGCGCCCAGACCGTGGCCATCGGCTTGCGCTGGCACGAGTCGTACCAGATGGGGGTCGGCCACGCTCCCTTGACCAACATGTACGAGTCGCTGGTGTTCTTCGCCTGGTGTACCTCATGCTTCTACCTGGCGCTGGAATATCGCTTCAAGACGCGGATCATGGGGGCCTTCGTCATGCCTTGCGTGGCCGTGGCCATGGCTTACGCTTCGTTTGCCGACCGGATCGATTCCCGAATCTCCCCCCTTATCCCCGCCCTGCAGTCGAATTGGCTGATCGCCCACGTGGTGACCTGCTTCATCGGCTATGCCGCATTTGCCGTGGCCGGCGCTCTGGGCTTGATGTATCTCCTCAAGCAATCGGCGGAAAGCAAGCCGCAGCACCACAACCGGAGCCTGGTCGACGCCTTGCCGGCGCTGCCGGTGATCGACGATTTGACCTACAAAACCATTGTCTTCGGATTCATGTGGCTTTCGGCTGGAATCATCACCGGGGCGGTCTGGGCCAACGAAGCCTGGGGTACCTACTGGAGTTGGGACCCGAAGGAAACCTGGTCGATCATCACCTGGTTCCTCTATGCCCTGACCCTGCATGCCCGTTTCACCAGAGGATGGCGGGGCCGGCGGATCGCCTGGCTGGCGATGCTCGGGTTTGTCGCGGTCTTTTTCACGTATTTCGGGGTGAATTTCTTCCTGTCGGGTCTCCACAGCTACGGTTCGGCTTGAGTGAACGGCCTGCCGGCGGCTTGAGCGCGGTGAGCGGCAAGAGAATTTTCCCCTCTGCCTTGACAATCCTTCGGCCGTCACCTATAACGTCCGCAGAGCATACGAGCTTTCATTTCACAACCAAAACGCGAACGCCAAACCAGAAGGAGGTTGGTCATGAAAAAAACGCTGATATACGGCGTTTTCGTGGCATTCTGCTGTATCCCCTCTTCCATGTCGATGGGCAACACCGGGGTGGACAAGGGAGCACCGGATCTCGTCCTGCAGTCGACCATCGATGCGGCGAAACCGGAAAAACCGGCCTATTTTCCGCATGGCGCCCATCAGGCCCGGTTGGAATGCAAGACCTGCCACCACGGCAAGACCGCGGAGGGGAAACGGCTTTCCTACACCGAGGGGCAAAAAATTGAAAAATGCGAATCCTGCCACAACAGCAAGGCCGAGATGCCCGAAAAACTGGCTTCCTTCAAAAACGCCGCCCACGCCCTCTGTCAGGGCTGCCACCGCAAGAACAACCCCGATCTCGTCAAGTGCGTTGTCTGTCACAAGAAATAGCTGACAGAACGAGTCCTTGGGCCGTAGAAACAAAAAAGGCTGTCCCGTAAGGGGGGCAGCCTTTTTCGTTTTCCCCACAGAGTGTGGGGCACTGGTGCGTGCGGCGGCTACTCTTTTTCCACGTGCATCCGGGAAATGTCGCCCACCCGGAGAATCAACTCGCCCAAGGCGGTCAGCAGGTTCAAGCGGTTCTGGCGGACAGAGGCATTCTCGGCCATGACCATCACGGCATCGAAGAAGCGGTCCACCGGATTCTTGATTTCCAGCATCGCCAGCAGGGCCGGCTGATAGGCCCGTTGCTCGAGCAGCGGCAAGGCCTTGCCCCGCACCGCCGTTAAAGCGGCGAACAACTCTTTTTCGGCCGGCTCGCTCAAAAGTGCCTCGTCGATTCCGGTCGTGCGGTTATCCTTGATGATGTTGCGAATCCGCTTGAAGGAGCCGGCCAATATCCCAAAATTTTCCTGGCCGCGGATCTGATTGAGGGCCTCGATCCTCCGCAGGCAGTCGACCGGATCGTCGAAGGCGACCGAGGTGGCCGCTTCCACCAACTCCTGGGACAGGCCGGTGGCAATCTGCTCGTTTTCAAAACGCAGGCGGATGAAATGGACCACTTCGCTGACCACCTCGGGCTTCTGCTCGATCACCCCGGCATAACCGGCCAGGGCGGCGGTGGCAACGGCCTCCAGCGAGAGCGAGATCTGCAAACCGCGCAACAGACTGATCAGCCCGATTGCCTGCCTTCTGAGGCCAAAGGCATCCTTGTTGCCGGTGGGTTTTTCACCGATGGCAAAGCATCCAACCAGGGTATCAAGGCGGTCGGCGATCCCGACCAGGGCGCCCAGAAGGGATTGCGGCACTTCGCCACCGGCCCGGATCGGCAGGTAATGTTCCTCGATGGCCTGGGCCACCGCCGGTTTTTCCCCGTCATGGAGTCCGTACACCCGGCCCATGATTCCCTGGAGCGAAGGAAACTCACCCACCATGGTGGTGAGCAGATCGGCCTTGGCCAGGTGGGCGGCGCGGACGGCATCGTCGCGCAGTTCAGGCGCGATCCGATCGGCCAGCAGCCCGGCCAACGCGGCCAGTCGCTTGCTTTTGGCCTGCATGGTCCCCAGCTTGTTCTGGAAAACAATGCCGTGCAGCTCCTGGCACCGGTCAGCCAGGGGGCGCTTGCGGTCTTCGTTGAAGAAAAACAAGCCGTCCTCGAGCCGGGCGCGCAGGACCCGCTCGTGGCCGCTGGCGGCCAGGGCTTGGTCCGCGATCCGGGTATTGTTCACCGCCACGAACAGGGGCAGGAGCTTGCCGTCGGGCCCGATGACCGGGAAATATTTCTGATGCTCACGCATCGAAGTCACCAGGGCTTCCTGGGGCAGTTGCAGGAATTTGCGATCAAAGCTGCCACAGATCGCACAGGGACATTCGACCAGATTGGTCACCGTGTCGAGCAACCCTTCGTGCAGCACCGGCTGCGCTCCCTGGGCGCCGGCCCTTTCGCTCACCGCCCGCCGGACTTCCTCCACCACCTTGGCCCGCCGTTCCGCTGGTTCCACGATGACAAAGCGGCCCGCCAGAGCGGTCAGGTAGGAATCGATGCCGCTGATCTCGACTTCCTCCGGGGCCATGAACCGGTGTCCCCGGGTGGTTGTTCCGCTGGTCAGCCCCTCGAAGGCCATGGGCACCACCGCGCCGTCGTACAGGGCCAGCAGCCATTGGATGGGGCGGGCAAAGGTCATGCTGTAGCCGGCCCAGTGCATCGATTTCGGGAACACCAGCTCCCGGACGAGGGATTCCAGCAGGGCGGGCAGCAGCATTGCCGTTTCCTGGCCCTTGACATCTTCCACCGCCATCAGGTACTCGCCCTTTGGGGTCGTGACCACCTGCAGCTGTCCGGGCTCCAAACCGCGCGACCGGGCAAAGCCCTCGGCGGCCTTGGTCAGGTTGCCGTTGGCGTCGAACCCGGCTTTTTTCGACGGACCGATATGTTCCTGGCGCCGATCCGCCTGGCGCGATTGCAGACCCGTGATGGCCAGGGCCAGACGCCTGGGTGTGCCGAAACTGCGGATCGACTCGAAGGCCAGTTCCAGGTCGTTCAGCTTCCTGGCCGCCTCGGCGGCCAACACCTCCAGGGCAGGCTGAATGTATCCAGCCGGAATTTCTTCTGTCCCGATTTCAAAAAGAAGTTCACTCATCGCGGTCCGCTCTTGATGGTTTGTTGAACATGAGAAAGGCAAACGGCGGCAGGAGCGCCGTCGGAATACCACGCTTCTTCAAGGCCATCCGCCCGGTTCGGCGCGCTCTCGGGCCACTCGGAAGAAGCAAACGTTGAATACCCGCTGGATATGTTTTTCACAACAATTTTATACCAATGAAACGAACCGGTTGCCCGCAGGGCGTCTCCGATCCGGCAACAGAGGGATTCCACGGTTTCCACCTGCTCCGTCCCGGGGGCGGTCTCCTGGCGGATCAGGGCGATCAGGTCCTCGATCCAGAGAAAGCGCTTCATGCGGACAGCCGCGGTGACGCCACCCCAAATGCCTCCGGGAGCCTGGCCCGAACCGCCGCAGCTAGACAGCGCGACCGGAACGTCGACTTCGACCACGAGGTCGAAGATCCGGGCCAGGGTGCCGTGCAGGCGGCAATCGTACCGTGCCATGCCGGGTTCCTGTTCACCCGAGCCGGTCGCGAGGAAAAAGGGAAATTCGATCTCCAGGTGGGCCGACTCGGCTTCCAGACGCCGCTTCATTTCCTCGAGAATGAGGTGGCAGGTCTTGATGTTGAATTGACCGTGGAACCGATTGAGAATCTCGACAAACCGGCTCATGTGGGTGCCCTTGAACCGATGCGGCAGGTTGACGTACATGTTGACCCGGGCCAGGGTTTGCTGGGTGGCACTGGCCCGGTCAAGGACGATGATCGGATAGGAGATCGATTTGACGCCCACCTTGCGGATATTGATCCGTCTGGAATCGTGGAGACTCTGGATATCCTTCATGCAACGATGGGCGGGTTGTGCGGGGGACGGCGGCACTCGGCCGGGCAGGATCGCTGCCGCCGAATGCCGTCCGGTTCAGCCGATGTATTTGCGGACCGTGGCCTTGAGTTCGTCCATGTCGGCCGACTTGACCACATAGGCCTCCGAGGCCCAACTGCCGAAATCCTGTTTGTATTCCTGATAGGCAGAGTTCAGGATGATGGGCAGCGACGCCCGCATTTCCTTCATCTGCCGCAGGACCTCGATGCCGTTCATGCCCGGCATGTTGATATCCAGTAGTACCAGGTCGGGCGGGTTCTCCTTGAACTTCGCCAGGGCCTCGGCACCGTCGCGGGCCGAATCCACGATGTAGCCCTCTTCCTCGAACTCCTCACGATAGAGCAGCTGGATGCTTTCCTCGTCGTCGACCAGTAAAATACGTTTCTTTTCCACAATGTCCTCCTACAGTGTCACCTCGCGGAGATAGCGGCAGGTCTCTTCCGGCGGCATGGGATTGATGTAGAAGCCGGTTCCCCACTCGAAACCCGCAATGGACGTCAATTTGGGAACGATCTCGAAATGCCAGTGGTAATATTCCAGCGGACCGGAACGGAGAGGCTGGGTATGGAGCACGAAATTATACGGGACATGGGGGATACAGGCATCGAGCCGGCGCAGGGTTTCGGAAAAAATTTCGGCCAGCTTGGCCAGCGAGTTGTCGTCCTGTTCGATATAAGAGGATTCATGCCGCTTGGGTAAAATCCACATCTCGAACGGCGAACGCGGCGCAAAGGGGGTCAGGGTGACGAACAACTCGTTTTCGCACACCAGACGCACCTTTTGCTGCAACTCCTGGCGGATGATGTCGCAAAAAATACAGCGGTCCTTGTACTTGTAATAGGAGAGGCTGCCTTCGAGCTCGGAGATCACCATCCGGGGCAGGATGGGCAACGCCACCAACTGGGAATGGGAGTGTTCGAGCGAGGCGCCGGCGGCCTTGCCGAAATTCTTGAACACCACCACGTAGTTGAATCGATTGTCCTTGGCCAGGTCGCGGATGCGCTCGCGAAAGGCCTGAAAGGTGAGGAGCATGAGGTTCGGCGGCAGATGGGAAAACCGGTCTTGATGGTTCGGACTTTCGACGATCACCTCGTGGGCGCCGATACCGTTCATCCGGTCGTACAACCCTTCGCCCTGCTTGTCGAGCTCGCCCTCGATGACCAGAGCCGGGTACTTGTTGGGGACAACCCGCAAATTCCAGCCCGGGGTATTGGGATAGCCCCAGTCCCGGCCATAGGCCAGCACCTCGTCGGGAGTCGTCTTTTCGTTGCCGGGACAGAGCGGGCAAAACCCGCCCTTGACCTTGTATTCCTCGACCAAAAAATCGGTCGGCCGCTTGCCCCGCTCCTGGGCAATGATGATCCAGCGGCCTAGAATCGGATCCTTACGTAATTCAGGCATACAACCGCCTATCTTCCCTGTTCTTTTTCACGCTGCTCCTGCCGGGATTTACAGTCGATGCAGTATTTGGCCACAGGCCGGGCCTCAAGCCGTTTAACCGCGATATCGCAACCGCAGCCGGCGCAGACACCGTAGCTGCCGTCTTCGATTCGGGCCAGGGCTTCTTCGATCTTGTCCATCAATTTCCGTTCCCGGCCGCGGATTCGCAGCTCGAAGCTCCGATCCGATTCCATGCTGGCCCGGTCGTTGGGGTCGGGGATGTTGCCGGAGGCCTTGGTCATGTCGGTCAGAGTCTGTTCGACATCGGTGGTTATTTCCGCTTTCATCGCCTCAAGCTGCTCTTTGAAACGCAATAACTCCTGTTCATCCATCGCTATTCTCCAACAAGGTGGTTCTCGTGTTCTGCATCATTAGTATAGCATGCGGCAGCGGGACTGACAAACAGTCCGCTCTTGCCGCCACTTTTCCGCAGTAGCCGAATATCCGACATCACCATGGTCTTGTCGACCGCCTTACACATATCATAAATGGTCAGCGCCGCAATCGACACCGCCGTCAGGGCCTCCATTTCCACTCCGGTCCGGCCGGTTATTGCAACCGTTGCCCTGATTTCAATGGCGCAACGGGCATCGTCATAGGAAAAATCGATCTCCACCCCGGTAATCGCCAGGGGATGGCACAGGGGAATCAACTGATCCACCTTCTTGGCCGCCATGATGCCGGCGATCCGGGCCACGCCGAGCACATCGCCTTTTTTGACCGTGCCGGCGCGAACCATGTCGTAGGCCTGGCGGGACATGGAGATCGTGCCGGCGGCGGTCGCTCGGCGCTCCGTTGCATCCTTGCCGCCGACATCGACCATGCGGGCCTTGCCGCTGGCATCGAAGTGGGTAAACTGATCAACCATTGGCGACCTTTTCCCGCTCCTCGTTCTTTTTCTTCTGTTTGCCGAGGTGGCCGTGGAAAAGACGGGCAAAAAAGCCTTCCTCCTCCTGTTCCTTGCTCAATTCGTCGAACCTACGGAGCAACTCTTTTTGTTCCTTGCTCAGCTTGGTGGGGGTTAGAACCTGAACCTCGACCACCATGTCGCCCTTGCCGCCGCCGCGCAAACTGGGCACGCCTTCTCCCCGAAGGACGAATCGCTCGCCGGACTGGGTGCCGGCGGGAATTTTCAGTTTCGCGCTTCCGTGGATGGTGGGGACATCGGCCTCGCAACCAAGCGTGGCCCGCACCATCGACAACGGCAGCCTGAGGTAGACGGTCTGCCCGTCGCGCTGGAAATGCTCGTGCTCGTCGACATGGATGACCACGTACAGGTCGCCGGAAGGCCCGCCGCGGCGGCCGCCTTCCCCTTCGCCGGCCAAGCGCATCCTGGAGCCGGTGTCCACACCCGCCGGGATGCGGATGTTGACCTTCTTGCTTCGGTTGACCAGCCCGTCACCCTGGCAATCGGCGCAGGGATCGGTAATCACCTGGCCCGTGCCTTGGCAGCGCGGACAGGTGGTGGAAACCTGGAAAAACCCTTGGGAACGGATCACCTGGCCGCGGCCCTGGCACATCGGACAGGTCTGCGGCCGATGTCCCGGCCGAGCCCCCGATCCCTCGCAGGTCCAGCAGGTTTCCCGCTTGGAGACTTCCACCTGCCGGTTGACGCCGTGCACCGCTTCCATGAACGAAATGCGGATATCGTAGCGCAGATCCTCGCCCTGAACCGGGGCGTTGGGATCGTGCCGCCGGGCCCGGCCGCCGCCGAAGCCGAACAGATCGCCGAACAGATCGTTGATGTGCGAAAAGATGTCCTCGCTGCTTCCCGGACCGTTATAGCCGCTGCTGCGCAGTCCTTCCTTGCCGTAGGTGTCGTAGATGCGCCGCTTCTGCACATCGCTGAGGACTTCGTACGCCTCGGCGGCCTCCTTGAATTTTTCCTCGGCCTCGGCATTGCCCTGATTGCGGTCAGGGTGATACTGCATGGCCAGCTTGCGGTAGGCCTTCTTGATGGCCTCGGCAGAGGCATCCTTGCCGATGCCGAGTATCTCGTAATAGCTCTTGCTCATGGTCTATTCCACACTCGTCGCGGCTATTCTTCGACGATGTCCTCTTCGGCAACCGCCTCCGCCGCCTTCTCCGCCTTGCGTTGCTTGGGAAGTTCATGGATGTTGTCAAAGGTGACCTTGCCGGCGGCGATCTCGCGGAGGGTCATGACAATTTCCTTGTTCTTGCCGGTGACAAGAAAAGGCTCGCCCTTACGATGCTGCCGAATCCGTTCCACCGCCAGGTGGATCAGGGCAAATCGATTGTCGTCACCTACCTTTGTCAGGCAATCCTCAACAGTTATACGCGCCATGTTCTATGCCTCCATGGAATAAAAATCCCGGAGTCCGCATTTGCTCCGGGAAATTGAAACGTTCTGATACTCCGTCGCCGCTGCGCACGCATTGTCCCGGTGAGCATCAAGACGATTTTGTAATAATCACGATAGGAAATTTGACAAGACCCGCGGCCTTGATCTTGCGATCTCAGCCGGCAAAAGGATTGCGCAGCAAAAGCGTTTCCTCGCGGTCCGGTCCGACGGATACAATTGCCGGAGCCACGCCGGTCAGGTCTTCCAGGCGTTTGAGATAGGCCTTGGCCTGGGCGGGCAGATCCTCGTAGGAACGGATATTCGGCAACTCGGCGTCCCAACCGTCCATCTCTTCGTATACCGGTTCGGCCATCCGCGCCTTACGGATATTGTCCGGCATGTAGCCGTACGGCACGCCTTCCACCCGGTAGCTGGTCGCGATCTTCAGCTTTTTCAGGCCGGAGAGGACATCGAGCTTGGTCACCGCAAAACCGGTCAAGCCGTTGAGGCGGACGGCATCGTTGGCCACCACCGCGTCAAACCAGCCGCAACGGCGGCGGCGGCCCGTGGTCGCGCCGTACTCGTGGCCCTTCTGCTGGAGGGCGTCGCCAATGACGTCCCCTTCAGGCAACTCGGTCGGAAACGGTCCCTCGCCGACTCTGGTGGTATACGCCTTGAGGATGCCGATCACCTCGTCGATATGCGCCGGCCCGAATCCGGAGCCGATGCAGGCGTTGCCGGCAATGGTGTTGGAGGAGGTGACAAAAGGATAGGTGCCGTGGTCGATGTCGAGATGGGTCCCCTGGGCGCCCTCGAACAGAATATTCTTGCCCGCCTTGCGCGCTTGATCCAATGCCACCGACACGTTGCCGACAAAAGGGGCCAACTGGGCGGCATAGCTTTCGAATTGATCGATAATGGCGGCATATTCCAACGGCTGGGCGCCAAACTGCCGGGTGAGGACGAAATTCTTTTCCTCCACCGCGGCCTGGAGCTTATCGGCAAATAGGCTCATATCGAGCAGATCGCCGACCTTCACGCCGACCCGTCCGACCTTGTCCATATAGCAGGGGCCGATGCCCCGACCGGTGGTGCCGATCTTCTTTCCCTTGGCCAGGGCATTTTCGCGGGCCACGTCCAGCCGCTGATGATAGGGCATGATCAAATGGGCGTTGGCGCTGATCAACAGCTGCTTCGGGGTGACCGTCATGCCTTTTTCAGCCAGGTTGGCCATTTCCTTGAGCAGCACGCCGGGGTCGATGATCACCCCGTTGCCGATGACGCAGGTCTTGTCCTTATAGAGGATACCGGATGGAATGATGTGAAAGATATATTGCTTCCCATCCACCACCAAGGTGTGGCCGGCATTGTTTCCGCCCTGGAAACGGACGACAAAGTCCGCATACCGGGTCAGGAGATCGACGATTTTCCCTTTGCCTTCATCACCCCATTGGGTGCCGACCACCACCACACTGGCCATGTTCTCTCCATATATTGAATAGATACATACAGGTACCGCGTTGACGCCACCCACTTGAGGCATGGACGGAAAACTGACCGGGCACCAACCAAACCTTGTTTATCTAGCAGAAAAAGTGCGAAAAGTCAAACAGGAGAAAAACGGGGCCGGTGGCTGGCCGGGTGCCACTCGGGACCAATTGGCCGAAAACAAAAAAACTCCCGGCCCGCCCGATATTATGCGGGCGGACCGGGAGCGGTCAAGAAAAGAGGAAGTAACGGTTTAGTTGTACGAGGTCTTGAGCATCATGTCCTTGCGGGAGGCGGGATCGTACAGCCCCTTGGCCTCGCTCTTCTTGAACCATTCCTGCTTAAGGGTGTTGAGGAAGGTCTTTTTCTCCTCGACCAGTTTGGCGAAATCCATGCCGATGAGGGCTTGGGCTTTTTCCTTGGTGGAAAAATCCGGGGCGACATAATCGGCGGCGTTGTGTTTGGCCAGAACCACCCGCAGTTTCACCCGGGCATCCTGTCCCTTGTTGATTGCGCCCGCCAAAACCCGCAGGGTTTCCTCCGGTGCGTGGAAAAAGGCGCCGTGACCGGCAACAGCGTAATCCCAGCGCCATTGGCCGTGACGGATGTCCTGCAGGACCGGCTTCATTTCCTCCTCGGTCGCGCCGAGGCTCCAAGCCTTGGCAGCTTCCAGATGGGCCTTGGCCAGGATGTCGGTTGCCATTTTGGCCAACTCATCCTTCCTGGCCAATTTTCTCTCAACGGTCGCGCGGAATTCCTTTTCAGTGCCCTGGTGGCAGTTCAGGCAGGTGTTGGCGATGTTGTCAAGCGGGCTGCCGACCTTGTGGCTGGTGAACTTGACACCGCCTTCCTGCACATAGGGCATGTGGCAATCGGCGCAGGACAGGCCGTTGCGGCTGTGGACGCCGGTGACAAAGGTTTCGTAATCGGGATGCTGCGCCTTGAGCATCGGGGTTTTGCTCAAGGGATGGGTCCAGTCGGAAAAGCCGTAGCTGTCATAGTATTCTTCCATGTTTTCGGCCGACATTCCCTTGTTCCAGGGATAGGTGACCACCATGGCGGTCTTCTTCTCCCCCTTGTCGTCCCATTCGGTCTTCTTGAAGTAATATTCGGCGTGGCATTGCGCACAAACCAAAGAGCGCATGTCCTGATGGGTGACGTCGGCGGTTTTCAGACTGCCTTCGGCATCCAGGCCCCGCTTGAGGTAATCGCGGGTCAGGGTCAGCTTCATGGTGGTGCTGTCGTGACAGTCGCCGCAGCCAATGGTATTGACCACTTCATCGCCATATTTCGCCCATTTGCCGGTGAAGAACTCCATCTCGCCGTCCCGTTTGATCAACCGGGGCACGTCCGGGGACTTGCAGGTCCAGCAGGCCGTGGGCAGAGGACCGGTCTTGTTGTCCACCGGCGCGCCGGTGCGCAGGGTGTTAATGTTGTCCTCCAGGGCGTAATAGTGTCCCCGGGGCTTGTTGTAGTCCTTGGAGAAGGGATAGCCGGCCCACATGACCACCAGCGCGGGATCCTGCTTGAGGACGTCGGTGATCTCGTCGCTCTTTTTCGTCTGCATGTAGGTGTCGTACTGGCGGGGATAATACTTGCCCCATTCGGAGGATCGCGTTTCGCCGGGCTTGATGGGTGGGACTGCGTTCATGGCCTGCTGCTCGGCCTTGTTCTCCCGGATGGAGACGGTCAGCAGCACCATCGGGACGGTGGCGAGCACGCAAAGTGCGAAAACAACGGACGATTTCTTCATGTATATTCTCCTGGTTAAAATCCTTAGTCTACCTTGACGCTGAAATTATTCTGCGTTGCCGACAGGTTGCGCATGGTGCCATGGGGCAGGCCCCGGTGGCAGTCCCAGCAGCGCCGTCCCATCTGCACCGTGCTGTCGGCTGCCTTCTCGTACAGGGCGCTGTTGGCCATCATCTGAGAGACGGTTTTCTGGTGGCAGGCGATGCAATTGTTTTGAATCCGCTTGGCGGCATCGCTGCTGATCCGCAGATTGGGCCCGTACGTCTTGAAGGTCATGGCCACGGAATGGTGGTATCCGTCCTGGGCCTTGGCCAGCATTTTATTGACGAAAGTATCGCGCGGCAGGTGGCAGTCCACGCAGGTTGCCCGGTTCCGGTGGGAACTGTGCTCCCAGGTGGCATAGTGGGTGGTCATAGTGTGGCAGTTGATGCAGGCGCGGGGGTCGCTCGACAAATAGGACAGCATCTTGGACTCGTGGACCAAATTGGCGAAAACGCCCAGCGTCACGATCACTGCGAAAATGGCGGCATACTTCATAGGCAATCCTGTCGCCCCCTTTTCCCGGTTGCACTGCACAATCTTTTGCCGGATAGCCCGGCACGCCTCCTTCCAATTCTTCTCTCCGGTCTCATACCTCTCCTCCTTTTCTCTATCCGCCACCTTAAGTGCGTTCACTCCCTCCGGCCGTGACGGGCTCCTTGCGCTCCCCTTGCCCATCCATCGCCGACATCATAATAAAAGCAAACAGCGTACCAGGCAAGACAATGCGGCAACTTCAACCCCATGGACCCCGCCGCACGCCGACAGGCGCTACGATCGGGTAACATCGGCGCTAGCCAGCCGCTTCCTTTTGGTAACACTCGCGCAACCAGGCCTCCCTTGCGTGCATTGTCGGTGTTTGATTTGGACATTTGTGGTACAGTAGTCCCACTCGTCCAGATTGACCCGACCCCTCTTTTCACGAAAACCGATGCCAGACACCTTTTCCTCGCGGCGGATGCGACGCGAGGCCCGCACCGTGGAACTCATGATCCGCCGATATTGCCGGGACCATCACGGCAAGGCGCCCGAGCAATGCAATGCATGTTGCCAGCTGCTCGCCTATGCCCTGAAACGGCTGCGCCATTGTCCTTTCCAGGAACGCAAATCCACCTGCGGCAAATGTCCGATCCACTGCTACGCCCCTGACCGGCGAGCACAGATCCGCACGGTGATGCTCCACAGCGGCCGCCGCCTGATCTCCACCCACCCCGTGCTCGCCCTGCTCCACCTGCTTGACGGCCTACGCTCGCCCCGCAGCAAGAAGGATTCCGGCCCCGCTTGACACCTCGAATCAAATCCCGTAGACTTTTTCGTTTGCAACGGCTTGCCAGCCACCCCGTCAAACTCACCCCCCCTGGTGCTTGCCATGTTTGGAATAGGCCTCCCGGAAATGATCGTCATCCTTGCTGTGGCCTTGATCGTGGTCGGTCCGGACAAACTGCCCGGTTTGGCCCGCTCGTTGGCAAAGGGCCTGATGGAAATGAAAAAAACGCTCAATCAGGTCAAGGAGAACCTGACCCAGGAAGACGATGCCCTCAACACCATCCGGCGCGACCTGCATCAAACCGCCGACGAACTGCGGACCAAATTGATCGACACCGACATGGCGGAATGGCGGCCGGCGGCCGGGCCTGCCGCGCAAGCGGACAAAGAGGAGCCGATCATCGACGTGGAACCCGAAGCCCGGGCCATAGCGGCCGAATTGGCCGACCAGGACGATCCGATGGACCAGTCACCGGCCACCGACAAACAAGAAGAGCGGCAACCTTCCGCCGAACCGACCGAGGCTGCGCATAAACCGGCCGGAGAGAACAGCCAGGCGTCATGATCGAGGCCCTGGAACAGTTCGCTCCCCACCAGGCGGAGCTGCGCGGCCGGCTCATCCGCTGCTGTGTCGCGGTGCTGCTGACCAGCATCGTGGCCTATCTTTGCAAGGACGAACTGGCGGCATGGTGCATACGGCCTCTTTATCTTGCCTATCCGCAGATGGGCAAGCTGGTCTACACCAAACTCACCGACGCCTTTCTCAGCTATCTCAAGCTGTCCCTGCTGGTTGGCGTGGCCGCCGCCTTTCCCTACCTGCTGTACCAGATATGGCTTTTCATCGCCCCGGGACTCCTTGAGCGCGAAAAACGGACGGTGCGGACCATTGTCCTCTGGGCCTCGCTGCTTTTCCTGGCCGGTGCCGCATTCGCCTTTTTCGTCGCCCTACCCCGGATGCTCCATTTTTTCATGAGTTACGCCTCACCCACCTTGCAGCCGATGCTCAAGCTCGGCCTGTACCTCACCTTTACCGCCCGCATGGCGCTGGCCTTCGGCATTGCCTTCGAGATCCCCTTCCTCATGGTGATGGCCACCCGGGCCGGCCTGCTCAAGAGCGACCATTTTCGTCAAAAACGCATCCCGTTTTATATCGCCATCGCGGTGCTCTCCTTTTTGCTGACCACCGGAGAGATCACCGCCACCGTCCTGCTTGCCCTGCCCCTTTTCGCCCTGTACGAAGCCGGTATCGTGGCTTGCCGCATTTTCGGCTCCCGGCGCAATCCCCTGCCCGACCAGACAACCGCGCCCTGACAGCTGACGCAGTTACGCCTGTTCCCTGATGCGCAGACGGTGCGCGCGGTGCAACCGCAGCCGCAAACGACAATCGCACGCGACTCGTTACCCGGCCAGTGGTTTTTCCGCACTCGCCTGTCGTCCGCATCGTCAGGCTCATCCTTTCGCCCCCTCTTCCCGGCCGCACCCGTGCCCCCTGCCATCCGCTTGCGCCATTGACAGGCAGCACTCCCACGAAATGTACCTTCTATCGTCCCTGACTCAGCCGAACAGAATGGCACACATTTCCCAAGCCGCTGTTGCCGCCCAGACGTTTTTTCTTTTCGACCTTGACACCGCCAAACCGTTTCCCGATAATACCAATAAGGATTTTTACTTATAGAATTGTTTTAATTTATCAATTGATTTCCAAGGGATAACAGAATGAAAAACATCAAGATCGGCGTCAAGCTCCTTGGCGGATTCCTCCTTTCGGCAGTCCTGGTGCTCGTGGTTGGCCTGCTTTCCATTGCCCAGCAAGGCGAGCTCGCCCAGGAGTCGAATCAGTTGGGCAAGGAAGGACTGCCTGCGGTGGAGAACATCTTAATCGTCAAAAGCGAGGCAGCCACCATCGCCGCCCTGATGCGCACCCTGCTGACCCCCTACTCCACAAAGGAACAACGCGAATTCTCGCACCAACAGCTGCTCGAATCCCGCAAGATCTATGGCGCCGCCAAGGATGCATTCAGCAAACTGCCGATCATGGACAGCATCAAGCCCGAATGGCAAGAATTCAACACTCATATTGGCAAATGGGCCCAGGTCAACAACCAGGCGGTCAACCTGTCCAAGGAACTGATCGCCATGGACATGACCCAGCCGGAAGTCATGAGAGCGCACATATCGACCTTTTTGACCGATCATAACGCCCTGCTCGCCAATGTCGGCAAACTGCTTCTGGCAAATACTCCCTTCGAAGGAGGCACCAATGACTCCGGTTGTGCCTTGGGCGCATGGATGAAAGATATGGACACCACCAATTCGGACATGGTCTCTCTGGTCAACGGCCTGAAGCCCGTGCACGCCCAATTGCACCGGCTGGTCGGTGAAATCAAAACCCAAGTGAGCAACGGCCAGACCAACCAGGTCAAGGAGCTCTACGAAAAGCAACTTATCCCCACGTCCGAACAGCTCTCCACCATGATCGAGAAAATGGGCGAGATAGTCATCACCGCCAACGAAAAATTCGCCAGGATGAATACCCTGCTGCTGCAGGAGGGGGCCACCCACCAGGCCAACACCTTTGCCGCGATCGACAAGATGGTGAAAGCTGTCGGCGCCAATGCCGACATGAATGTTGCGGACGCCCACACGATAGCCAGTCGAGGCCGCCTGGTCACCATCGTCTGTCTGGCGATTGGCGTCGCGCTCGCAGCCTTCTCCGGCCTAATGCTGACCGGCCTGATCACCAAACCGCTGTTCAAGGGAGTCGATCTGGCCAAGGCCATGGCCAATGGCGACATGACCCGGACCATGGATGTCAACCAGAAGGACGAAATCGGCATTCTGGCCGGATCGCTCAATGAAATGGCCTCCAATCTGCGGCGGATGTTCGGCGATATCAATGACGGTGTGGTGCGGGTGGACGAATCTTCGACCCAATTGGCCGCCATAGCCAACCAAATGGCAGCCGGTGCGTCGTCGACCGCCGGCCGCTCAGGCCAGGTGGCCGCCTCGGCCGAGGAAATGAGCAACAACCAGAATACGATCGCCGCCGCCATGGAACAGGCCTCGGTCAATGTCAACATGGTAGCTTCGGCCGCCGAGGAAATGAACGTCACCATCAAGGAAATCGCCGGCAATTCCGGCAAGGCCAAGGAAATCACCACCATGGCGGTCCGGCAATCGCGCACCGCTTCGGATCGGGTCAACGAACTCGGTAAAGCGGCGGACGAAATCAACAAGGTCACCGAAACCATTACCGAAATCTCCGAGCAGACCAACCTGTTGGCGCTTAACGCCACCATCGAGGCGGCCAGGGCCGGTGAAGCCGGCAAGGGGTTTGCCGTGGTCGCCAACGAAATAAAGGAGCTGGCACGACAAACGGCGTCAGCTACCCTTGACATCAAGAACAAGATCGAGGGGGTTCAGGAGGCGACCGGCATCACGGTGCGCGAGATCAACGAAATCGGCCAGGTTATCGCCGATGTCGATAAAATTGTCGCCACCATTGCTGCGGCAGTGGAAGAACAGACTGCCACCACCAGGGAAATCGCCGAGAATGTGCATCAGGCTTCTCAGGGAATCCTCGAGGTCAACGAAAACCTCGCCCAAAGCACGACCGTCGTCGCCGGGATCGCCTCGGATATTGCGGCGGTCAATACCAGTGCCAATGAAATCAACCAGGCGAGCACTCAGGTCAAGGTGAGTGCCGAGGAACTCGCCAACATCGCTGACCGGCTCAAAGACATGATGACCCAATTCAAGACCTGAGTGAGCCAGGCCATCGAAGTGTTAAGGGAGGGTCCTTTGGGGCCCTCCCTTTTTTTTGGCAAATGAAGATGACCAACCAAACATGCGTTCCCATTTCTCGTGGCTTAACCATTGTACGTTGTCCATCAAGCCTCCTTTTTCACGACACTCAAGTTTCTGAGTTGAGTTAACTAACCGTTATTATGTTTGTACTGCGGGCTAACCTTTTCCCTGTTTGCAGGATATCAACGGCAAAGTCCATGACTGTATCAACAAGGGCCAGCACTGCACCTTCGGTGATGAGGCCGGCAATTCTGACTTTGTCCAGGGCGAGGCTGAGCAGCCGTTGCATGGCTTCGGCCAGGTTCAAATCCTGCTGCTCTTCACTGCAGGCGTAAAAGAGCGAGCCAAGGGTGCGGGGATCGTCATGACAGCGTTGCTCGAAAGCCAGAAACACATAGCGGCTCATGACAAGGGTGATATGGCCGATGATACCGTCAAA
>NZ_JAVBRQ010000037.1:0-26191 GCF_031547805.1 Desulfobulbus sp. | reverse complement strand
TAGCCGATCTGCGTCTGGAGCAATCGGGCAGCTACGACCTGGTGGTAAAAATCAACGATGACGGTGGTCAGCTGACCCTGAAGGACTGGTTCTACAACCCGGTGTACCGCGTCGGCACTTTCGAGTTTGCCGACGGCACGGTATTGACCTGGCAGGAGTTGCTCAACCGTCTTCCTGTGTGGGGCGGTTCGGGTAACGACTCTCTTATGGGCAACAACAACGTCGACGATACTTTGTGGGGTTTGGAGGGCAACGATACTCTGGACGGCGGAACGGGTAACGACACATTGATTGGCGGAGCCGGAGACGATACGCTCAGGGGCAGCGACGGCAACGACACCTTGGAAGGTGGCACCGGGAACGACAACCTGGGTGGCGGTGACGGCAACGATGTGTTGATCGGTGGAGCGGGTAACGACACGTTGTACGGCGGTTCGGGTGACGACCGTTTTGTGTTCAACTTGGGGGATGGTCAGGACATCATCCAATTCGATACCAGTGGCGGAGTGGATACGCTTGCTTTTGGCGAGGGTATCGAATTGAACGACATCCGTCTTGTTCGTTCGGGAGCCAATCTTCTGGTGCAGGTTGGTGAGGATGGCGATCAGGTTACCTTGACCGATTGGTACCGCGGTTATAGCGAAAGTTACCGTGTTGACAAGTTCAGTTTTGCTGACGGCACGGTATTGACCTGGCAGGAGTTGCACAGTCGCCTTCCCGTGCAGGGTAGTTCGGGCGATGAGTACGTTGGTGGCAACAACGGTATCAACGATATTTTGTGGGGTCTGGAGGGCAACGATACCTTGGACGGCGGCACCGGCAACGACGTATTGGACGGCGGCGTCGGTGACGACACCTTGAACGGTGGTACCGGCAATGACACCTACCTCTTTGGCCGAGGCTACGGCAGCGACACCATCATCGAGAACGACGCGACCGCCGGCAATACGGACGTGGCCCGGTTTCTGGCGGATATCACCGAGGACCAGTTGTGGTTTGCGCGAGTGGGCAACAATTTGGAAGTAAGCGTGATCGGCACCACGGATACACTCAACATTCGCAACTGGTATGCCGGTTCCCAGTATCATGTCGAGCAGTTCCAAACCGCCAACAACAAGGTGCTGCTCAATTCCCAGGTGGATGCCCTGGTGAGCGCCATGGCCTCCTTCACGCCTCCGGCCTCCGGCCAGACCACGCTGCCGCCTGAACACCAGGCAGCCCTGGCCCCGGTCCTTGCCGCCAACTGGCAATAAACATCCTCTTTACCGCCCGGCCGGGCGGTCTCTTTTCCTTTCCCGCATATTCCATGGATACCGGACTTATTTCCCTGCTGATGATGGCCAGCCTGCATGGCATTGTTGCGGACGAGGCCCGTCTTCGGCACGAATTCGGCGACGCGCCCTTTACCGTCGACCAACTGTTGCTGGCGGCCAAATCCCTGGGCATGAGCGCCAAGCTGGTGCGCCAGCCCACGGACCGTTTGGAGCGCGCGCCCCTGCCCGCCATCGCCTTGGACAAGGAGGGCGGCTTCTTCATCCTGGCCCGCTACGGCCACGCGGCCAACGCCGTTCCCTCTGCCTCGCCCGATGATGCCGCCACCAAGGTCCTGGTGCAAAAACCGGGTGAGCCGCCCGCCGTGCTCGCCCTGCAGGATTTCCTGGACCGTTGGTCCGGCCAACTGGTTTTCCTGACCTCCAAGGCCAGCTTTGCCGGCGACATGGCCAAATTCGACTTCACCTGGTTCATTCCGGCGGTGGTGAAGTACCGGCGGCTTCTGGGGGAAGTGTTGCTCATTTCGTTCGTGCTGCAGCTCATCGGCCTGGTGACGCCGATGTTCTTTCAGGTGGTGATGGACAAGGTCCTGGTCAACCATGCCATGAAAACCCTCAATGTCATCGCCATCGGCCTGGTCTGCGCCATCCTGTTCGAGGCCCTGCTCACCGGCATCCGTACCTATGTGTTCGCCCACACCAGCAGCAAGATCGATGTCGAACTCGGAGCCCGGCTGTTCAAGCATTTGATGCATCTGCCGCTGGCCTATTTCCAGGCCCGGCGGGTCGGCGACTCGGTGGCGCGGATCCGGGAACTGGAAAACATCCGCTCCTTTCTCACCGGCAATGCCCTGACCCTGGTGCTGGATCTGATGTTTTCCTTCATCTTTCTCGCGGTGATGCTGTGGTACTCCGCCTGGCTGACCCTGATCGTCGCCATCTCGATCCCGGTGTACATCCTCCTGTCCCTGCTGTTCACCCCGATCCTGCGAGCCCGCTTGAACGAGAAATTCAACCGTGGCGCCGAGAATCAATCCTTTTTGGTGGAATCGCTCTCGGGGATCGACACCGTGAAGGCCATGGCGGTGGAGCCGCGCTGGCAGCAGCAGTGGGAGAAACAGTTGGCCGCGTATGTGGCGGCCGGTCTCTCCACCACCAATATCGGCATGGTGGCCAGCGGGAGCGTGACCCTGGTCAGCAAACTGGTGACCGCGGCGATCATGTGGATGGGCGCAACCCTGGTGGTCGAAGGCAAATTGACCGTGGGCGAGCTGGTGGCGTTCAACATGCTCGCCGGCCAGGTGGCCTCGCCCATCCTGCGCCTGGCCCAGTTATGGAACGATTTCCAGCAGGTCGGCATCTCGATGAGCCGCCTGGGCGATATCCTCAATGCCCGCACCGAGGTGGTGGGAGAGAAGACCCGCATCCCCCAGATTGCCGGGGCCATCGAGTTCGACCAGGCCGCCTTCCGCTATCGCCCCGATACCCCGGATGTGATCCGCGGCGTCAGCCTTACGGTCGCCCCCGGCGAGGTGATCGGCATTGTCGGCCGTTCCGGCTCGGGGAAAAGCACCCTGACCAAGCTGGTGCAACGCCTGTATGTGCCCGACCGAGGCAGGGTCCTGATCGACGGCCAGGATATCGCCATCGTCGACACGGTGTCGCTGCGTCACCAAATCGGGGTGGTTTTGCAGGAAAACACCCTGTTCAACCGTTCGGTGCGGGACAATATCGCCTTGAGCCATCCGGCAGCGCCGATCGAGGCGGTGATCAACGCGGCCAAGCTGGCCGGCGCCCACGAATTTATCTGCGAGCTGCCGGAAGGGTACGACACCGTGGTGGGGGAGAACGGCACCGGGCTTTCGGGCGGCCAGCGGCAACGGGTGGCCATTGCCCGGGCCCTGCTCACCAATCCTCGGATCCTGATTCTGGACGAAGCCACCAGTGCCCTGGATTACGAATCAGAGAAAATCATCCAGGACAACATGCGGAGAATTTGCTCCGGCCGCACGGTGCTGATCATTGCCCATCGGCTTTCCTCGGTCCGGGAAGCCAACCGGATCGTGGTGCTCGAGCGCGGCCAGATCGCAGAGGTCGGCAGCCATGGGGAACTGCTCGATAATGCCCAGGGCATCTATGCCCACCTCTGGCGCCTGCAGATGGGCGGCCCCCAGGAGGCGCCATGAGCATGCGCCATCGTCTCGCGGCCTGGGGCGAGTTGCTGCGGCGGTATCGCACGGTGTTCCGGTTCTACTGGAAGGAACGCAATGCCATGCCGAGTGGCCTGTTCAACGAACAGGAAGCGGCGTTCTTGCCGGCGGCGCTCGCGCTCCAGGAACAGCCGGTTTCTCCAGTGGCCCGGATCACCGGCCGGGTCTTGATGACCCTGGTGGCCGTTCTTCTGGCCTGGTCGATTTTGGGCAAAGTCGACATCGTGGTCAATGCCGCCGGCAAAATCATCCCCAGCGGCCGTACCAAGACCGTGGCCTCGGTCGATGTGGCCAGTGTTCGCGCCCTGCATGTGCGGGAAGGGCAAAGCGTGAAGGCCGGGGACTTGCTGATCGAACTGGACACCTCGGTGCTGGAGGCCGACCGCGACAAGGCCAGGGGCGATGCCATGGTCGCGAGCTTGCTGGCGGCCCGGTCCCTGGCCATGATTACCGCGGTCGACACGCTCAAGCCGCCCCGGCTGGCCCGAATCGAGGACGTGCCGGAAGAACAGTGGCTGGCGGCCCAGCGGCATCTGATGGAGCAGTATCGTGATTTCCAGGCTAAGTTGGCCCGGATCGACGGGGAGATCCGGCGCTATGGCCAGGCGCTGCCCCTGGTGACCAAACGGGCGCGCGACTTCAAGGAGCTGGCCGCGCAGCACGATGTCTCCACCCATGCCTGGCTGGAACAGGAACAGGCCCGGATCGATCTGGAAGGACAACTGGCCTCGGTCCGCAATCAGCGCGCCGAACTGATCGCCCAAACCCGGAAAGAGGCGCACGACGCCCTGACCGAGGGCGACAGGATGGCCCATGGTTCGACCCAGGACGCCTTGCGGGCCGAAGCGCACCGCCGCCTGCTCAAATTGACCGCCCCGGTGGATGGCACGGTGCAGCAGCTGGCGGTGCATACGGTGGGCGGGGTGGTGCCGGCGGCCCAGCAGATCATGCTGGTGGTCCCCAAGGAAGATAAGGTCGAGATCGAGGCGTTTATCGAGAACAAGGATATCGGTTTCATCCAGCTCGGCCAACAGGCCGCGGTGAAGATCGACGCGTTCGAATACACCAAGTACGGCACGATTCTCGGCAGGGTGAGCCATGTGTCCCACGATGCCATCGAGGATGAGAAGAAGGGCTTGATCTATGCGGTGAAGGTGCTACTCGACCGGTCGACCCTCAAGGTCGATGGCAAGGAGATGCCGTTGAATCCGGGCATGTCGGTCAATGTCGAGATCAAGACCGGTGACCGCCGGGTGATCGAATATGTGCTTTCTCCCATCCTGCGCCATCAACGGGAGAGCCTCAATGAACGCTGAACGGCTTGCCGGGCTGCTGTTTTGCGCGCTGATCCTGGGGCATCCCCAGAATGTCCATGCCGAGGTATTGGCATCGGTACGGGAACTTGCCACCCCGTTTCAGGACCCGCTCCTGACTGCGCCGGATGAACTGGCTGCGGGCGTGGCCTTGCCCGGCGACGGCCAGCCCGCGAGCTGTCCGGCATCCAAGGATTTTTCGACCCCGCTGGCCCTGGCCGAGGCGATCGATCTGGCCCTGTGCAACAATGCCCAAATCAAGGCGGCCTGGGCCGACATCAAGATGCAGGCCGCCAATGCCGGCGTTGCCCGCAGTGCCTATCTCCCCACCTTGTCCGGCAGTGCCAGTTACCGGGAAGACACCACCCGCTACCCGGATGCGCGCATAAAAACCCAAAGAATCGACAACTATCCGCTCAACGCGAGCTTTGCCTGGCGCCTGTTCGATTTTGGCGGTCGGGGCGCCAACCACGATGCCGCCATGCTGAACCTGGTCGCCGCGCTCGCCTACCACAATGCGGTCCTGCAGAAAACACTGGCCACCGTGGTGCAGGATTATTTTAACGCTCAGGTTGCCCTGGCGGTCTGGCAGGCGAAGAAGTTGAACGAGGAGATCGCCAACAACACCCTGGAGGCGGCCAAACGGCGCGAGGCCAAGGGCGCGGGGACCAGTGGTGACACGCTCCAGGCCACCACCGCCTTGGCCAGGGCGACCCTGGAAAAAAACCGTTCCGAAGGCGGGTACCGGAAGGCGATGTCGGTGCTGCTCTATGGGATTGGCATTGCGCCGCAAACCAAGATGACGCTGGCCAGTGACCTGGATGCGCCATCCGGCCGGGCGGCGCAGGATCTGGAGGCGTGGATCCGGGAGGCGAAAAAACGTCATCCGGCCATTGTGGCGGCGCGCTCCCAGCTTGCATCGGCCCGGCATCAGGTTGCCGCGACCCGTTCGGAGGGTTTGCCCACGCTTGATTTTACGGCCGGTTATTACGATAACGGCCGGTTGGAGCAAAGCTCCACCGAGACGCGCACCCAGGAATCGGTGGTGGCGCTCACGCTTACTTTTCCCCTGTTCGAAGGGTTTTCCCGCACCTACAAGGTGCGGGCATCCGAGGCCCAGGTGGAACAAAAAGCCGCCGAATTGCACGACACGGAGCATCAAATCCTGATGGAGATGGTCAAGGCGCACGCCGATGCGGTTGCCGCCCTGCACAATCTCGACGCCTCGGCACGGCTGGTGGAAGCCGCCCAGGAGGCATTGCGGGCTTCGCAACGGAAGTATGACAAAGGCGCGGCCGATATCCTGGAGATCCTCAACACCCAGGCCGCCTTTGCCGACGCCCAGCAAGAACGGATCCGCAGCCTGGCGGAATGGCGCTCCGCCCGCCTACGAATGCTCGCCAGCGCCGGACTCATGAGCAGGAGTGAGGTCGCGCAATGAGACATTTTGCGCATAGGCCAACCTGCTACACCAACCGTTCCATGGGCGTCAGTTGAACTGGTCCCCTCAGGACGCTTTCACAGGGCACCCGAGCCTCAACCCTCCCGGTCTCCTGATGCTCCCTCCAGCATTCCTATCAATTCTGCCTTGTATAAATCTTGTTCGTCATCCATCGTTGGTCGTGAGGACGAGTGGCGCCTGATTGTCGCCGAAATCCATTTTAATGCGTTGTAATTTGGGCTTTGTATAAGATTTCATCAGGATAGATTTCCAAGGAACTTCCGGTCTGTAACGGGAATTTTTTGGGCAGTTGGGTCAGAATCACCCCGAACACCGCATCGTCTTCTATGTGTTCCACCTCCAGGTCCAGATAGCCGCCATCGGCGCGGACATACTCGCCGGTCCCTATGCGGAAAAAGACCCGAATAGTGATCACATCGCCAATATTGAGATGTTGGAGATCGACTCCAGGGTAATCGGGAAATTTGCTGGGGTAGTAGTCCGGCACCTTGGCATTTTCCCTGCTGAAGACGTGGTAGCCGTTTTTCATGATCTCTTTGAAAAAAGGTAACTTGTCGTTTTGAGAGGGGAATTTCAAAATGTTTTTTTTCATTGCGTTGGGATTCGCGTTGATTTGATACGCTTGCCCGATATTTGGAAAAAGGGCGGAAACCATTTCGGAGAGCTTATTTTCAGGGGCATACCATTCCGAGCAGTTGCGCACTGTCACGCATGCTTGATGAAAGTTCCCTCGTCCAGTTCGATAAAGGCTGTGCGAAGTTCCTCCGCGGTGTTCATGACAATTGGGCCACCCCATTCCACAGGTTCGCGTAGAGGCTTTCCAGTTGCCAGCACAAAACGGGCTCCGGCTTCCGATGCGGTGACGGAAAACGAATCGCCGTTGGCGCAAAGAACGGCCCTTTTGGGGCCGAGGAGTTGTTCTGTGCCCTCAACACGGCATTCTCCCGAAAAAGTGTAGATGAAAAGAGTCTTTTCCGGGTCGGTGGGCAGATTCCAAGTCTGGCCAGGTCTGACCGTCACATCAAGAAAGGTGATATGTGTGTAATCGCTTTTGGCCGCTCCGGGAGTTCCCTTGTACGCCCCGGCGACCACCAGAATATCGGCGGATGCCTCACACAGCATCGGGATCTGGCTTGCGGTAATATCCCGGTAAGCGGGGCTGACCATTTTTTTCACACGCGGCAGATTAATCCACAGTTGCAGGCCGAACATGTGCGGGGACGCTTTCGGCATTTCCTGATGCAGGATACCACTGCCCGCCGTCATCCACTGGCAGCATCCGCTGTGGATAACGCCTTTGTTTCCTAAACTGTCTTCGTGCTCAATGGTGCCTTCCACCAGATATGTGAGAGTTTCTATGCCCCGATGAGGGTGCATGGGGAAGCCTCTTGTGTAGTCGTCCGGATTGGTGGAGTCAAACGCATCGAGCATGAGGAAGGGATCAAAGGCCTTGACCGTTCCGTTGCTGAGCACACGCGTGAGTTTGACGCCAGCTCCGTCCATCCCCGGCCTGCCAGTGATGATGTCTTGCACAGTACGCAGAGCCATAATATGTACTCCTCAGCGGAAGCTGGAACGACCGTTTCCCAATTGGCTAGAGAGCGGCGCGGAAATTGTCCTCCACGGCGTATTTTTTAACGATTAAACACTAGAGCAGTTGAGGTGATTTTGCAACGAGGCATTTTTTTGTATTAAAGTCATGGGGGGAACCGTGGAGTTGCATAAAAAGGAGATGTCCGTCCGGGTAGGGACGGCTTCCCATCAGTCTTTGTCGATCTCATTCGACAAAAGGATAATCGAGGTTCGCCAGGTGAATTGCAGCGCCCGCTCCGGGCAGCTCTCGATGCAGGTGCCGCAATTCCAGCAATAGGCAGTCCGGGTTTCGCCCAACTCGGGTTGCAGGCCCAGGGGGCAGTTCTGGGCGCAACGAGCGCATCCGGTACATTGGTCCGGCCGATGCGCAACCACCAGACGCCGTTTCGCCCCGACCAGGGCCAGCAGTGCCCCCAGTGGGCAAAAATAGCGGCAATAGAATCGGCGCGTCAGCAGTTCCAACATCATTATCCCCACGACCAAGATGCCTTCCCAGGCAAGCCGATGGGAATAGACGGCCAGCATCAACTCCCTGCCCACCAGTCCGGGGGGAGAGAGAAAGACAAAGAGCGGCGCGCCGAGAATAAGGGAAAGCAGCAGCTCGCCGACCAGCGCATACCAAAGCAGCCTTTTGCCGAGCACCAGCCGGTCGTGGAATCGTTTTTTCCGCATGATCCCCGCCCGCAGCATTGCAATCGCTTCCGCCAGGAAGCTGATGGGGCAAACCCAGGAACAAAAGACCCGCCCCAGCAGGGCCGCAAGCACCAAGGGCGCCAACATGCCGATCAGCACCGGCACGTAGATTTGTCGGCTGACCAGTATGCTTTCCAAACCTTCCAACGGGGAAATCAGGCGCAATTCGCCGATGCCCAGGGATTGGTACCAACCCTGGATAAAGGTGATGCCCGCATAATAATTGAGCAGGGGCGTGAGGATGAGCAGGAGGAAGGCCGCGGCCAGGAGACAGCGGCGCACGGTCCGTAGGGATCGGCCGCTGCTTTTGGGTGGAGATGCGGGCGCGGCATCCTTCATGCGGTACCACCCGTGGCCGGCGGTTCGATATTGATCGCCTTGGTCTGATCCTGGGCGGTGATCGGGCAGGCATGGGTACAGAGCCCACAACCGGTGCAGGCTTCCCGGACGACGATCGGCATCAGCTCCTGCAAGACAATGGCCTTGCCCTTGAAGGGGCAGACATCGTAACAGGTCCGGCACAGGGCCAGGCCGGACCATGCGCCGCAGGTGAATTTGTTGATTACCGCGGTCCCCATGCGGGTTGCTTCCTGCGATACCGGCAGCAGGCTTCCGGTGGGGCACACCCGGACGCAGAGCATGCAGAGGTAGCAGGGGATGTCCGCCACCGCGATCAATGGCGTGCCCGCATGGACGCCATGGCGGATGTCGAGCAGTTCGATGCAGTGATACGGACAGCTTTCCACGCAGCGGCCGCAACGGATGCACTTGCCGACAAAGACCTCTTCGGTCACCGCGCCCGGCGGCCGGAGATGGTTGGTCCGCACCGGAGAACGAAACAAACCGGCCTGCACTTCGTGCAGGCCGGCGGTCAGGGAGGCGGTGGACAACGCCCCCAGCAGTTTGAGAAAGGAACGTCGCTTCAAGGGGTTGTCCCGGAATCAAGGCCCTCGCCGTCGATAACGTCTTCCATGTTGAGATAGGTGATGCCGGCGTGAAGGACCAGGGGGCAGGCATTGACCGTTTTCAGCAACCGTTCCATTTCCTCGCTGGTGCGGGTGTCGAACACCGCCACGATATTGCCCCGGCCATCCGCTCCATGCACCTCCACTCCGGCGCAGGTGGCGAGAAACTGCCGGGTCTGGTGCAGATCTTCTGGCCGGGTGGTGATGACGACTCCGCTGATGGGCATGTGTGGGCCTCCGTGAGGGGGTTCGCCGTCAAGACGGCTTCAACTGACAAGGAAGGGCGTCAGCGGTTGCGGGCCGGAGACCCGTTTGATCTTGACGGCGCAGATCTTGAACTCGGGCTCCTTGGAGCCGGGGTCGTAATCGTCCTTGGTGACCTTGTTGATCATGCGGTTGGCCTCCTGGTCGTGCCAGTAGGCAAAGACCGTCCCCTCGATTGGACCTTCGTACACTTTGGCCGGGAGGGTATTGGTGCCCCGCCGCGAGGTGATCTCGATCATGTCTCCGGGCTTGATGCCGAGCTTTTCCGCATCCTTGGGATTGATCTCGACAAAGGCATAGGGATTGGCGCGCAGCAACTCCGGGATGCGGCCGGTCATCGACATGGTGTGCCAGTGGTCGATGATGCGGCCGGTGGACAGGTAAAACGGATACTCGGCGTCGGGAATTTCGGAGGGATCGGCCTGGGGACGCAGCCAGATCCACAGTTTGCGGTCCTCATGGGCCGGCCCGTAGAACTGGTAGGGCAGATCGTTTTTCGACTCGCTGTCGGCCATGGGGTCCATGCCCTTGACGAATTTTTTCACCGTGCCGCCGGTCAGGGCGAATTCCTCGGTCGCCGCCGGCCACTGCACCCCGTCCGCCATCCTGGCCAAAACCGCATAGCTGGCGCCTCGCAGATCGTTGTCCCGGCCCTTGGTCAGTTTTTGGGTGTATTCGTTCCAGATGGCCTGGGGCAGGGCAAAGTCTTCTTCCAGTCCTTCAAAGGGCTTGATGCACTGGGCAATGACGGGGTCGTTCAATTTGGCGGCCAGCCGCTTGGCCCATTCCCGGGCCATCCATACCTCGGGCTTGGCCTCTCCCGGGGCATTGACCGCCTTGCGGGTCAGCTGCGACCGCCGCTCGGTGCAGCCGTACACCCCGGTTTTTTCGAAGTGGAAGGCCGTGGGCAGGATCAGGTGGGCAAACTCCGTGGTCCGGGTCTTGAAGATATCGGAGCAGATGGTGAAACAGTCGTCCGAAGCCAGGCCTTTGTTGTAGAGGTTGCAGTTGGGCAGGCTTTGCGCGGGGCTGGTGCAGTTGATCCAGATCGCCTTGATCTTGCCCTCGTTGATGCCGGTAAACATGCTCATGGTGTGCATGCCCGGTTCCGCGGGGATGCGGCCCAGCGGGACGCCCCAGGCCTCTTCCACCTGATTGCGCATCTTCTCCTTTTCCACCGGCCGGTGGCCCGGCAGAATGTGGCACAGTCCTCCGGCTTCGCGCACCCCGCCGCAGGCGTTGGGCTGGCCGGTCAGCGAGAGCGAATCCGCGCCTTCCTTCATCAGCTGGCCGGTCAGGATGTGGAGGTTGTGGATGAGGTTGTTGGCCCAAACGCCCTGTTTGCGCTGGTTGATGCCCATGCACCACAGGCTCACCGTGCCTTTGGAGGTGGCAAACCATCGGGCAACCTGGCGGATATCCTCGGCGGTGATGTTGTTGCCGCAGGTCTTGGCGGCCGCCTCCGGGGTATAGGGGGCAACGAATTTGGCGAACTCCTCGAAGCTGGCATTCTGCCCCTCCTTGCCCTGCTTGAAGGCGACATAGTTGGCGAGGAATGCCTGATCGTGGAGTTTCTCCTCGATGATCACGTTGGCCATGGCATTGAGCAGGGAAAGGTCGGTGCCCGGCTTGAACTGCAGGTGTTTATCGGCGATGCGCGAGGTTTGGGAAACGCGCGGGTCGGCATTGATGACCTTCACCTCGGGGTTGTCGAGCTTGCGCCGCATGATGCGGCGGAACAGCACCGGATGGGCCTCGGCGGTGTTGGAGCCGATGATGAAGAAACAGTGGGCCTTTTCCAGGTCGGAATAGCCGCCGATGGGCTCGTCCGCGCCGAAAGAGCTCAGATAGCCGCCCACGGCGCTGGCCATGCACAATCGGGGATTGCCTTCGACATTGTTGGTCTGCAGGCCCCCGCGCATGATCTTCTGGAAAAGATAGGTTTCCTCGGTCAGGCATTGGCCGGAACCGTAATAGGCCACGGAATTGGCGCCGTTCTGTTTGATCGCGTCGGCAAAACGGCTGGCAGCGATATCCAGGGCCTTGTCCCAGCTGATCTCCTTGAAGGGGTCCGACTTTTTGGCCCGGTACAGAGGTTTTTTCAACCGATCCTTGTGGCCGATGCATTTCCAGAAATTCATGCCCTTCATGCAGAGATAGCCGTAATTGGTGCGGGAATCGGCCACCCCGCGCAGGGCAAAGGGCACCCCGTCCTTCACCCCCAGCTCCACTCGGCAACCCACGCCGCACAGGCGGCAGGTGCCCCGGTGCCACGCTTCGGCATCCTTGGCATGGGCGAGCTGTTGCTCCTGGAGGGGAAGTTGCACGCCCACGAAAGAGGCGGCGGAAAGGGCGGCGGTCATTTTGAGAAAGTCGCGTCGTGTCTGAGCCATGATGATATCTCCTTATGCAAGCCGGCTTGGGGTCGCCCGCGCCTGAAGTCGTTCCAGCGGCAGGGACTTGCGAGTCGGCAATGAGTTGAGCTGGTTATTTCTTCGCCTTGAAGGTGTGGGGAACATGACATTGCCAGCAAGGCTTGTCCTGCGGACATTTTTTCAGCATGTTTTCATGGCAGGCGGCACAATCCTGACGGGTGGGCGTCACCCGGAAGTTCTCGAAGGTGCCGTGGCACTGGTAGCATTTGACCATGGCCAGGCCGTGGCGCGAGGCAAACCACTCCTCATGCACCTTTGGGGTGGCCTCGGCATGACATTGGGCACAGTCGATGTACTGCTCCTGTTTGGACAATTCCGGGTGGACCTGTTTGACCGGGGCGGTGGATTTGGCCGATTTGGCCGGGCCCGACCAGACCAGGCACGGAGACAGCGCGATCAGTAACACGGCCAACAGCCCACAATATTTTCCCATGATATTCTCTTTCACTTTTCCCTCCTGTGATGATCGTTGGCGCCAAAAGACGTATGGGCAACACATGAATGAAAAGAGAAGTGCAACATCCATTCCAAAGAGAAAATATCGATTTTTCAATGAGATATCTTGTTGTCAGGTGAAGAGTGTTACCGGACGGTAGCGATTTGGCCTTCGGCGTGTTACCGTACGGTCCCCATTTGGGTCTGGGAATAATGGAACGCAGTATTGCTTCATCCGGCAATGGTCAAGGCATCAGATGCCATGGGGCTCGTTGTGAAATTGCAGGCGAACCTGGCTGCCTTGAGGAGCGGCCAGGGGAAGCCGGGTGCTGAAGGAAGAGGTCAAGGTGCCCCGGTTGGGAAGGATCTGTGGATCGCATTCCGCGATGGTTTGCTCAAGGACCTTGCCTTCGCTGTTGCGCAAGGTCACATCGACATGCCCTTTAACGATGCCCCGCCCCCCAACGGCTTTGCGCCGTACCTCGCCATCGATCAAAATCCCTTCCGCGCTTTGCCTGGCAGCGGCCTGGATGATCGACGCGTTGGAATGGGAGAGAATGTCCACCTGCAATCCATCCGCGTTTGAAGAGTGCGTCGATGCGGCCGAGCAGACGGTAGCGGCAAGAAAAACAGCAGCGGCGGCGACAAGTGCGTGCAAGGATGTGAACTGGAACATGGTATCACCTCGTTCTTTCATGGTTGGGAAAAGTTGGTTGGTTGTTGTTGGTTGACATGCGCTCCGGTTGGGATCGATGCCGCGATCGGAAGGCGGGAAGCCGCGATTTCTCCATGTGCGATCATGCCGCAGGTTCTCCACGTTCCCCGGTGCTGATACGGATTGCGTTCTCGACAGGGAAAACATAAATCTTTCCGTCGCCACGTAGTCCTGTCCTCGCCGTATGGGCAATGGTCGAGACAATCGTTTCCACCAACTGGTCCTGGCAGACGATTTCTATTTGGACGAGCGGAATGAAATCGACCACATGATCGGTGATTTTGTCGGGAGCATTGCGCGCTCTGCCTCGGCCGAATCCGAGCATGTTGTGGACGCTCATGCCGGTGAGGCCATCGATTTTCTGCAAGGCGAGCGTCACTTCGGCAAGTTTGTGTCTTTTGATATACGCCTTGATTGCCTTCATGGCTTATCTCTCCAATTTTTGGTCATTCTTTATTGAACGGCAGGAGCGTTCGCCGGGGGCGTTTCTCTTTCCACCTCCACGGCAAACCACTTGTATATTGCCGGAATCACGAGCAAGGTCAGCAGGGTCGAGGTGACCAGGCCGCCAATGACCACCGTTGCCAGCGGCCGTTGCACTTCGCTCCCGGTGCCGGAGGAAAAGAGCAGGGGGATGAGTCCGAGACAGGAGCACAGCGCGGTCATCAGCACCGGGCGCAAGCGCAGGCAGGCCCCTTTGATCGAGGCCTCGTCGAGCGGCATGCCGTTTCTCACCAACTGGTTGAGGCAGGTGACAAGCACCATGCCGTTGGCCAGGGCGATGCCGAAGAGCGCGATGAATCCGACTGAAGCCGGAACCGATAGATTCTGGCCCGACAGCCACAAACCGACCACGCCTCCCACCAACCCCAGGGGAATGTTCAACAGGATCAGGACCGTGTTCTTGACGGAGTGGAAGGTGCCGAAGAGGAGCAGCGAGACGATGAGGATCGTCACCGGCACCACCACCGCCAAACGCCGGTTGGCCTCCTGCTGCAATTCGAATTGCCCGCCCCAGCCGGTGCTGTATCCGGGAGGAAGCTGGACCTTGGCGGCGATGGCCGCCTGGGCCTCCTGGACGAACGAACCCATGTCGCGGCCGCGCACGTTGCACTGCACCGTGATGAAGCGCTGGTTGTTCTCGCGCGTCACCTGGCGGGGACCGACGATTTCCTCGATCTGGGCCAGTTCCTCCAACGGCACGGTGAGGCCGCCGGGGCTGCGCACCACGATGCGGCGGATGGCCTCGACGCTTTGCCTGCTTTCCGGCGCATAGCTGACCAGAATATCGAACCGCCGGACATCTTCGAAAATCTGGCCCGCCTTTTCCCCGCCGACCGCGGTGCGGATGGTGTTCTGGACGTCCGCCACGTTGACCCCGTACCGGGCCAGAGCCTGGTGTTTCATCGCGATGCGCACCTGCGGCGTTCCCGTGGTCTGGTCTTTTTGCACGTCGGCCGCCCCGGCAATCGAGCGGATAACCTGCTCGACTTCGGCCGCCTTTTGCTTGAGCACCTCGGCGTCGGTCCCAAAAATTTTGATCGCCAGTTCTGCCTTGGTGCCGGTCAGCAGTTCGTCCACCGCCCCGGCAATCGGCTGGGTGAAGTTGAACTGCACCCCGGGAAAATCTTCAAAAGCCTCGCTCATTGCCGCGTAGAGTTCCTCCGGCGTTTTGGCCGTGATCCACTCCTGTTGCGGTTTCAGGCCGACAAAGGATTCGGAGCTGTTCACGGGATCGGCATGGGCTCCGACCTCGCCCCGGCCGATCCGGGAAACCACCCGCACCACCTCGGGGAATTTGGCCATGAGTTCGGTCTCGAATCTCGCGATGGTATCCCGCGCCTCCTCGAGCGAGATGGATGGCGCCATGGTGGCGCGCACCAGGAGGTCGCCTTCGTTCAGCCGGGGAACGAATTCCGAACCCAACCGTGGGTACAGCATTGCCCCGAGGGCGAAAATTCCCACGGCCAGGGCAATGGCCAGATGGCGGCGCCGGACAAAGAAGCGCACCATCGGCGCATAGGCGTGCATGCACAGGCGGATCGCCAGCGGCTCGCGCGCCTTTTCGGCAGCCTCCGCCTTTTTGGGGCGGCGCATGAACAGATGGGCGGCCACCGGGGCGAGAAAAATCGCAAAGAGCAGCGAGCCCGACATGGCGATGGCCAAGGTGGTCGCCAGGGGCCGGAAGGTTTTGCCTTCCACGCCCTGCAGGGTGAAGAGCGGCAGGAAGACAATGACGATGATGAGGATGGAAAAGAAGATGGGACGCCCCACCTCGGCGCAGGCCCGCATCACGAGGTGCGATCGCGGCTCTGTCGGATCGGCCTCGCGCAGCATGCGATCCACATTCTCCACCATCACGATGGTGCCATCCACCAGCATGCCGATGGCAATGGCCAGACCGCCCATCGACATGAGGTTTGCCGATATATCGAACAGATACATCAGGATGAAGGTGAAAAGGATCGAAAACGGGATCGAAAGGGCCACCACCAGGCTGGGGCGCACGCCGCCAAGGAACAGGAGAATGACCAGGCTGACCAGGACAACGCCTTCCAGGAGCGCGTCGGTGACCGTCTTGATGCATTTCGCCACCAGGGTGGCCTGGTCGTAGTAGGGCACGACCTTGATTCCCGGAGGCAGCATCTTGTTGATCTCCGCAAGGCGCTGCTTGGTCTTGGCAATCACCTCCGAGGTGTTGGTGCCGATCAGTTTCAGCACCATGCCCACCACCGCCTCGCCCTGGCCGTCCCGGGTGGCGAGACCTTGGCGGAGCTCGCCGCCGATCTCCACCTGGGCCACCTGATGGAGGTAGACCGGCGTTCCGTCCACGGTTTTCAGCACGATGTTGCGCAGGTCGTCGATGTCCTGGGCCAGGCCGACCGAACGAACCAGATATTGTTCGCCGTTCTTGACGATGTATTGGGCGCCCACATTGGCGTTGTTGCTCTTGATGGCGCCGGTCACCTCGTCCAGCGACAGCTTGTAGCGCAGCAGATCGGCGGGGCGGATCTGGACCTGGTACTGCTTGACCTCCCCGCCCAGCGACAACACCTCGGTGATGCCGGGCACGGTTTGCAGGTTGAACTTGATCAGCCAGTCCTGGATTTCCCGCAATTCCTGCGGGCTGCGCGTGCCGGTTTCGTCCTCGACGAAATAGAAGAGAATCTGGCCCAGGCCGGTGGAGATCGGCCCCATTTCCGGTTCGCCGAAACCTTCGGGAATTTCCTCCCTGGCCGCCTGCAACCGTTCGCCGACCAGTTGGCGCGCGAAATAGATGTCGGTGCCATCCTCGAAGTAGATATTGGTCACCGAGAGCCCGAAGTTCGACACGGAGCGGATTTCGCGCAGGTTGGGAAGCCCGTTCATGGCGACTTCCACCGGATAGGTGACATACTTTTCCACTTCTTCGGGGGCCAATCCTTCCGTCTCGGCAAAGACCTGCACCAGCACCGGGGTGACATCGGGAAAGGCGTCCACCGGCAAACGCCGGTAGCTCATGTATCCGGCCGCAAGCACCAGCAGGCCCAGCACGCTCACCAGCAATCGGTTGCGGAGAACGAATTGAAAAATCCTGTTCATGGTCTCTCCCTTAGTGCGCGTGTCCGTCGCCAAAGGCGCCCTTGGCAAGCTGCGCCTTGAGGGTGAACGTGCCGGCAACGGCATAGCCGGTTCCGGCGGAAAGGCCGGAGACGATCTCCACATGGGTCGCATTGGCCCGCCCGATTTGCACCGGACTTGCCTCGAAACCTTCAGGGGTTGCGACGAAGATCACGGTCTTCTCCTCCACGGTTTGGAGCGCTGTTTTCGGCACCACCAGCGGCATCTCCTCGCCGTCGCCGACCACCATCCGGGCGGTCACGAACATGCCCGAGCGCCACAGCCCCGCGGGGTTGGGCAAGATCGTCCGGGCCAGGGCGGTCCGGGTGGCCTCGTTCACCACCGGCGCGACATAGGCGATGGTGGCCTCGACATCGGGCTCGTCCTGGCCGGTGGCGACGAAGATCGCCTGCCCCGGGCGGATATGGCGCAGATCCTTGGGGTAGACGTTGAAATTGACCCAAACGGTGCCGAGGTCCGCGATCATGAACGCATCGGCGTCCTCTTTCAGGGCCTCGCCCAGGGTGATGTGCTTCTCGATGATCGAGCCGTCGAACGGGGCGACGATCTCAAAGCGGGTGAAGGACGGGTCGGCCTGGCGCTTGGACAGAAGGCGGATGTGTTCGTCCGTCAGGCCGAGCGAGAGCAGCTTTTGCCTGGCCGTGCGCGCGGCGATGTCGGATTCGGCGACCGCTTGCCTGGCATCGAGATAATCCTGTTCCGCCGATATTTTCTTTTGCCAGAGCCGCTCTTCCCGGACAAACTTCGCCCGGGCCAGGGCCAATCTTTCGCTGGCCGCAAGATATTCGGCCTGGGCGTCGGCCAGTTCCCGGCTATCGATCACGGCCAGGACCTCGCCCTGGCGGACGACATCCCCCACGCTCTTCCGCACCTCGCGGACAATGCCGGACAACCTCGGGACAACGTGGGCCAGGCGATCGTTGTTGATGCTCACCTCGCCTTGCAACTCAAGATAGTCGTGCAACTTGCCCGGACCGGCCTGCGCCACCTGGATGCCAAACCGTTGCTGCTCTTCCGCGGAAAGATGGATCGCATCGTCCTCCGCCTCCTCGCCCTCCTGTTCCGCGCGGGGCGATGCTGGCTGCGACGCGGCGGCATCGGGCGTTTTTCCCGTTTCCTGTCCGTAGGCCGTGGTTACCTTCGGCACGTCGAACAGGAGGCCGGTTGCGATGCAGAACAGCAGGCCGGTTCCCAGGCCTATCAGCAATGTCGGTCGTTTCATGAGCGTGCGCCTTTGGGATGTGGACGTGCGGCGGCGGATATTTCTGCCAGCGGGGTCGCGATCAACCGTTCGACCTCCACGACCGCCTTGTGATAGTTGGATAACGACGCGATGTAACTTTCCTTGGCCATGAACAGGGTCCGCTGCGCATCCAGCAATTCCAGAAAGTCGAACTTGCCTTCCCGAAAACCTTCCTCGGTGTCCGCGAAAACCTTTTGGGCGGCGGGAACGATGTCGTCCTGCAGGCTTTTCGATTCGGCATAGGAGGAGGCCAGCATCCGATAGGCCTCGCTCAGGGTTGCCGCGGCTTTGGTGCGGGAGCTGCGCGATTCCTCGCGCGCCTTGATCCGCCGGTGTTCGGCCTCGGCAATATTGCCCTGGTTGCGGTCGAAGAGGGGCAGGGGAACGGAGATGCCGACCAGCAGGGCGGAATCGTTGGTGTCGGCGTAATACTGCATCCCACCGCTGATCGTGACATCGGGAATTCGCTTGGCCTTTTCCATGGCCAGCACGGCGTCGCGCTGTTCCTTTTCCTTGACCCAGCGGGCAATGTCGGGGTTGCGGTCCAGGTAGGCGTTCAAAGCCTCGGTCGACGGAATGGGGGCAAGCGTCTCCAGCTTGCCGCTCACCTGGTCAAAGCTGACGGCTTCAAGCCCCATACTTGCCGCCAGCCGACTGCGCGCCGCGGCCAGTTCGTTTTGGGCCCGGGTCAATTGAATGCGGGTTTCCGAGAGCGCGACCCCGGCCTTGGTCCCTTCCAGCGGCGACACCTTGCCCGCCTGTACGCGCTCCAGCACGGTGTCGCGGGCACGTTCGGCTAGCCGGACCAATTCTGTCGTCAAGCCGACTTTCTCCTGGCCGGTCAACACATCGAGGAAATTCCGGTTGGCCTCGGCCAGGACATCGAGCTTCTTGCTTTCGATGTCCCAATCGGCCAGCTCTTTTTCCACGGCTGCCAAATGGGTGCGCTTGGAACGTTTCCCTCCCAATTCGACGAGCTGCCCCAGTTGGACCAAAGAGGTGGAGCCGTTCAAGCCGCTGTACACCCCGGAGCCGCCGAAATCGGACAGTTCGTAGCTCAGCTCGGGATTGGGCCGCAAACCCGCCTGCAGCATCCTTGCCTCGCCGATTTTGCTGTCCCAGGATATGGCGGCCAGCTCCGGGCTGCCCATCAGGGTTTGGGCCAGGGCTCTGTCGAGGGTGAGCATCCCCTCGATTGGCTGCATTGTCGCCGAGGCTCGGTCGGGTTTTGGGGCGTCGAGGGAGTGTGCCGGTAACGGGGCTTGCTCTGCCGGAACTGGCTTGGGCGGCCAGATCGTTGCCGGCGGGCGCTTTGCTCCGGCGCAACCGCTCAGGGCCACGGCAAGGCATATCCCCTGGATGAACTGTTTGTGCATGGCTGCGTTTGGCTTGGGTATTGTTCGGAATCGGCCTGCTGAAGTCCATGAACCTCAAGAGCAAGCGCGATGGTTTCGCTTCCCTTAGCGCAAGCAGCGTGCCATTTTGCAGGCCGCTGGCGGGCAAAAGCGAGCCCGGCGTAAAACGAAGTGAAATCAATGAACAAATAGCCTGATGCCAACCGGCCGGATGCGCTGCTTGTCCTTGTGGATGGGGGCATGAACCATCCCGGCCCAACAGCCGGAAGCGGTGCGGCAAGGGAAGTGAAAGGATCTTTCAATGGATGGAAAGAAAATTTCAGTCAAAGGAGAAGGGGCCGGCGGGTGGCGCCGGTTTGGAGATCCGGTGTGTTCAATTGCCTTCTTCCAACCGGTAATCGTGAATTTTTTTTCTCAGCGTGGGTCTGCTTATTCCCAGGATGGCGCAGGCCTCGCCAAAATTCCATCGGGTGAATCGCAAGACCCTGTCGATGTGGGTTCGCTCCAATTCCTCGAGGCTGATCAATGCATCGGTTCCGTCTTGCCGCAAGCCGTCTTTTTTGGGGGCGGCATGTTTATCGATTCTCCAGTTCTCGTCGAGCTCCAAGGTGTCGTTGGTTGAAATAATCAGCCCTCGATGGAGCACGTTTTGCAACTCCCGAATATTCCCCGGCCAATCGTAAGCCTGAAATGCGGATAAATATGTGTTGGGAATCCGGCGTACCCGCTTGTGCATTTCCTGGTTCAGGCGATGTAAAAAATATTCCGTCAGGGGAACGATGTCTTCTTTCCGCTCGCGCAGGGGCGGGATTTGAATGGAGAAGACCTGCAGGCGAAAATAGAGGTCCTCGCGAAAGGTTTTATCCTGCACCATTTCGTTTAAATCCCGATTCGTCGCGGCAACGACCCTGGCCTGGAGGGGAACGGTCTGGACTCCGCCCACCCGCTGGATTTCCCGCTCTTGCAAAACGCGCAGCAGCTTGGCCTGGAATTCCAGGGGCAACTCGCCGATTTCGTCCAGAAACACGGTCCCGCGGCCGGCATATTCCAATTTGCCGATCTTGCGCTGCACCGCCCCGGTAAACGCCCCTTTTTCATGGCCGAACAGTTCGCTTTCCAGGAGCGTGCCCACAATGGCCGCGCAGTTGATGGCAATAAATGGCTCTTCCGGGCACGAGGCGTGGTGAATGGTCCGGGCGACCAATTCCTTGCCGGTTCCGGTTTCCCCCTCGATCAATACATTCGTTTGGCTCGACGCCACCTGGGCAATGGCCTTGATCACTGCCAGCATGCGGGCGCTGCGGCCTATCAGTTGATCCGGCTTGTACGATTCCGAAATGACATGGCACAGCCTGGTCATGCGCTCCTGTTGCTGCCGCTGGACCAGGATTTTTTCCAGCAGCAGATCGAGCGCATCCAGGTCGATGGGCTTGTAGAGATAGTCGGCCGCCCCGAGTCGGATCGCCTTGAGAGTGGCATCGGTATCGTGGAAGGCGGTGATCATGATGACATCGCCGCCAAGCTTATCTTCCTTGGCCCTGGCCAGCACTTCCGGGCCGTCGAGATCGGGCAGCTGCACGTCCATGAGCACCATGTCGGGATCCGTGCCTTGCCAAAGTTTCAAACCCTCGATCCCGGCATTGGCCACCTCGACCCCGTAGCCCTTGCCCTTGAAATACAGTTCGAGGGTGCGGGCCAATGAGGGATCGTCGTCAATAACCAGTATTTTTTTCATAGGCCTTCTCGTTCCATGGGAAAAGCCAGGAGAAAGGTCGTTCCTCCGCCTTCGAGGCTTGTCACCTGAAGCATGCCGCCATGGGCGTCCATGATTTTTTTGACAATGCTCAGCCCCAGCCCCGTGCCTTTCTGTTTGGTGGTGAAAAAGGGTTGAAAGATGGTTTGCAGATGGCGGGACGGAATGCCTGCGCCATGATCAGTGATGGTGAGGGTGGCAAAATCCGCTTCCTCGATCCGGGATTTGCCGAGGACGAGCTCGATGGATTCGCCGGCGGCGCTTGCTTCCACCGCATTTTTGAGAATATTGCCGAGCACCTGCTCGATTTTGACCGGGTCGACCTTCACGTCGGGGACATCGGGCGCATACTCCCGATGGACGTGGACATGACGGGAAGACAGGGTTTCCCGCAAGGTCGCCAACGATTTCTCGCATAGTTCGGCCAGGGAAACCGAGGCAATCGCAAAGGTCAGCGGTCGACTGTAATTCAAGAGATCGCTGAACATGCGGTCGAGCTGCGAGACTTGGTTGAGGGCGATTTCGTAATGTTCGCGCAGCGACGAGCCCTGGAGCAGCGAGCGGCCAATGATCTGGATATTCAGCTTGATCGAGGTGAGGGGGTTGCGCATTTCATGGGCCACGCTGGCGACCAACTCGCCGATAGCAGCCATCTTTTCGGATTGCACCAGTTGGGCCTGGGCCGTCTTGAGCTCGTTGTACGCTTTTTGCAGGGATTCTTCCTTGCGCTGCAGGGCGGAAACGGAGAGGGATAATTGTTGCGCCATATTGTTGAAATTCGATGCCAATATTCCAATTTCATCGTCGCCGGCGCAGCTCACGCGCTGTTCCAGCTCGCCTTCGGCCATGCGTTGGGAGGCTTCGGCCATCGCGACAATGGGGCTGACCACCCGTCTGCTGATGATATAGGCCATAAGCAGACAGATAGCCATGACCAGGGCGCTGGCCGCCAGGATGATCGTCCTGATCCATTGCAACGGCCACAGGGTCTCCTCCAGGGTCATCTCCGTCAGCATCACCCATTCATACGCCGGGAGCCAGAGAAAGGCGCCCATGACTTTTTTCCCCGCATAGTTTTCGTAGACCGCGGTGCCGGTTTTGCCCAGAAGGGCCTGCTCGACACCGTATGTTTTTATCTTTTGCGAAGCAATCTCCGTGCTGCTCAAGAAGCGCGACTGTGAAATCATCTGGCCGTTTTTATCGACCAAATAAGCGTCGCCTGTTTGCCCGAGCCCGACGAGGTCGGTCATCACGGGATCGATCGTCAGCGAGAGATTTAACGTGGCTACAATAAAGGCAACGGTTTTGCCTTGCTCCGAACGAACCCGGACCGCGATGTCCATTACCCAGTTTTTTCGGTCATCGGGGTAAATCTGGCCAAAAGCGGTTTCTTGATTGTCGTGCAGGCGATCCAGCACCGATTCGCGCTTGAAATCGGGGGGCGGGCCAGTTTCCTTGTGGGGCGAAGCCGCGAGGATCTCCCGTGCGGGCGAAACAATGAAAACGCTTTTGTATGCCGGCGGGCGCGTCTTGGTGGAGTCGGTGGCTCTGTTCAGCAGGGCAAGGTAGTTATGGGAAGATTGTTTTATGTCCGTCAGCCAGCAGGCATCCGCGCAGACCTCGCGAAGGGCGGGCAGCTTCGCCAGCAGGCGAATGTCGTCCAGACGCTCGCGGACCCACGCATCCACGTGCTTGGCGTGATCCTCGGCAATGGTCATCAGGTGTTGTCCCCCGGAAGCGGTCAGGGCACGCTGCGCGAGGAGATAGGTCACATAGCCGGTTATCCCGACCGGCGTGAGGGCAAGCAGGATCATGAAGGCAAAAAAACGATGGGAAAGTTTTTTCCTGATAACGTGCATGGAAAACCTCTTGCTCTGGGAAACCAGGCCTGTCCTCTCGGGACAATGTGACGCTGTTTTCCAAAAAATGAAACAAAGAGCATGCCAACATAGAGGCTTGCTCGATTTTATTTTTGTGCGGACGGGCGGTTGCCGCATGGAAGTGGAGAAGGAAGGAGGGAAAAAGGATGCGCCTGGACACTCTGTATCGAAAGCGGCATAATCGAAGGTGAATAAAGGTTCTTAGAACATGATCAACCGATTTCAACATGAAGAGGAGTTGCATGGCATAATGGTAGAAAAAGCAGCAATTGCCATTGCTATCATCGTATTCATACTTCCAATAGTACTCACCTTGCAGGAAGGGTATAATAAAATTGCAAAAATTGGATTTATTATCGCGATTATAGGTTATGTGTGTATAGTATACATTTGTCCATATATGCTGACTAAGGTCATTGTATATGAGCTTGAGGATATAAAAAAAGAAATTTACTTAAATGATAGAGAAATGTTAAAAAATGTATATATGACAATTTATAGATTTGGATTTATTTTTTTGATAATTGGGTCAACAAATATATTTGTTGGAGCAACAATCCAGCTGTTCGAAAAAAGAAAAAATATTTTCCCATTTATTTACCGTAATGATTGATTGATTAATACATTAAGTTTAATGTTTTATTTTTATATTCGAGAATGTGTAAAAAATAATGAACAAATTATTTTTTTCGTTATTGTAATTGTGGTTAGTGTAATAAAATAATGCCAGGTTGATATCTTTTCAAGATTAATTTCAGTTGTGAAAAATTAAAATTTAAGTTAGGTCATCAGATGATATCCGGCACGATAACCATATCTGACGTCTTAGAAGCTCAAAGGCTCCATCGCTCAACTGCGGTACGTTGGTGCTATGCTATTTCAGGCATAACGGCACTAATCGGTGCACTAGCCTACTTCCATTTTGACCAGGAAATCGGCTTTGTGTCGAGTTGTGCCGGTATTGGCGGAACACTCGGAGAATTCATCTACTCAAGGACCTATATCCCTTGGAAGGTTCGCCGCATCTATAAGCAGCAAAAGGACTTCGCTTCTCCATTCACCTACACCTGGAACTCCGAGTTTATTGAAGCTCAAGGTATCTGTGGGCAATCTAAACGTGCATGGAAGAATTATGCGAAATTCAAGGAGAATGAAAACATTTTCCTCCTCTATCACGCTGACAATATTTTCGAAATGTTGCCCAAAAACTGGTTCGGAAATGAAGGCCAACTTGACGAATTTAGGCGTTTTGCAAGCCGATCGAATGAAGTCTGACAATCCGGTTCAGTGGATTGTCGGCTCGCTGCACTGTCCGCCCGTCGCGGACTTTTCATGTCAGCGACATCGGTTCAAATTCGGTTGGTATCTCGGTACGCCTCTGACGTCCTGAAATTACACCCGGGCGACCGGTTCAACTCCCGGTTCTGAAAAGTCGCAAATTAGCCAGAAACAGCCTGTATCGAGAACATGCAAGTTCTGCACGTTCAAAAACAAACGGCCACCTAGCTGCAGTGAGCTAAGTGGCCGTAATCTTTTGGTACCCGGAACGAGAATCGAACTCGTACAGCCAAAGGCCGAGGGATTTTAAGTGTATTGAATTTCACCGGTTAACTTCTTGGAAAAGTTATATTTCTCTTTTTTAAAAACGTAATTTGTTCCATTTTTGTTCCACTATTATTGTAGGGCAAGTCCGAGAAGATTACCTGGTATGTGCCCGCTGATGCTCCGTTGAGTCGCCCATTCAATGGTTTTGAGGTCTTTGGCTGCTTCGGTACAAAGAAACTTTGGATCAGGTATTTTTCCAATCCTGCCAAGATCAAGCCGGTCTGCATCGAAACAGGTTTGAATCGTTCTGTCCACATGAGTCTTTGCCTTTGTGTGGAGGCTGCATGCGGTGAAAAGAAGATCGAACTCTTCGTCACTAAGGTCGTAGTACTTTCCTCTCCACGACTCCGCCAGCAGAGCCCCTCGTGGACCATGCTCAGGGTCAATGTTTTCGTTCAACCGACGACTATCATGAAACACGGCAAAAAGTTGTACTACTTTTTTGTTGGCGCCAGTTGCTTCGGCAAGATGGATTCCGTTTTCCCAGACTCGGGCTAGATGGCTGAGGCCGTGAATACCTTGCCAGTTGATTTGGAATTGATCTCTTATGGCACGCACAAGATCCTTTGAAACTATCCCCAGCATTGTCACACCCAACTCGTTGATATTACTGCTTTCTGCGACTCTTCTTGAGCACAATAGCCTCTAGTTGTGCCAGCCGTTTCTCCAGTATCTGAAATCGATCGTTCTCCGAATTTAGCTTCCGTGCTCCGCTCACTTTCATTGTTCTGTGCAGGGCTGTAATCACCCCGGTGAGGGCATCGTTATGTCCCGCTTCTGAGTTAAGGAGTTCGAGTGTCATCTGGATGGTCCCCGCAATATTCCTTCCTTGCAATTCACTACTTGTATCGGTGGCAGGCGTCATTACGTCTTTTTGGCCTGGCAACACTGCCTTCGCCTCTACTGGGGTCGGTCTGGGTTCTTCCTGAACTCGGCGCCCTAAGACCAACATTTCCTCATACAACATACCAAAGTGATCGGCAATTTTAAGCCGGATCTCTTCGGCCGCTGGCTTTCTCCCCTTGATCACCGCATTGAGATAGCCCCGGTCTATGTTCTGGGCCAGGGCAAGACGCACCTGTGCGCCTCTTCCCTCTTGTTGGAGTAAGAAATTTAAGGCGGCTCGGAACTGCTCAGCGATTGGGTTATTCATGTCGCAAACAATAGAGCATTTGCTCAATAATTAAAAGCCAAGAATGCATCTGGGGCGAAAGTGTGAGGGGGTTGCAAAATCTTAGGTATTGGCATTTGGTTGAAATCTCATGGCGCGAGCTTCATTTTGCTCGTTTTTTTGAACCCATAGCGCAATCGCGTTTAAGGAAACCGTTGCCATGAAATCCTTCTGCTGCAATGCTTGTCATCGAATTCAACCAGTCAA
>NZ_JAVBRQ010000051.1:0-38112 GCF_031547805.1 Desulfobulbus sp. | reverse complement strand
TGTCTTGGTTCAGCGGGAATAGGACTTTTGAGCTGTTTATGATACACCATCATGAACGGAGGGAAGTCCATGCGAAAAAAGCGTCACAATTACAGCCCCGAGGAAAAAGTCTTCATCCTCAAGCGTCATCTGGTTGGGCGGGAAGCGGTATCTGACCTTTGCGATGAATACCAACTTCAACCGAAGACTTTCTATGGCTGGCAGAAGCAATTTTTCGAGAAAGGAGCGGCCGCCTTTGCCCGAGAGGTCAAGGTGGACCGGCGTGTGGAAGATCAGCGCATTCAGCGGCTTGAAGACAAATTACGGCGGAAGCATGAGGTGCTGTCCGAGTTGTTGGAGGAACATATCCAGTTAAAAAAAGAACTTGGGGAGCCCTGAATGGCAGTTGGGTTCCCCATGATATTCGCGATGCCGTTGTTGACTTCAGCAGGCACTGGAGCAAGAAAGCGGAAGTGGCTTTGAAAAGCATCATATCCTGGCTGGGCGTGTCGAAGAGCAAGTTGTATGCATGGATCCAGCGTTACGGCAGGGTCAATGAGCATAACGGGCTGATCCCGCGCGACTTCTGGCTTGAGTCGTGGGAGCGGGCGGCGATCATCGAATTTGCCTTGGCCAATCCGCTTGAGGGCTACCGTCGGTTGACATTCATGCTCCTGGATCGAGATGTCGTTGCGGTCAGCCCCAGCAGCACTTGGCGCGTTCTTGGGCAAGCTGGCCTGCTGCAGAAATGGAACCGGAAGAAAAGTCTCAAAGGCACCGGTTTCGTTCAACCGCTGAATCCCCTCGAACACTGGCATATCGATGTATCGTATCTCAATATCTGCGGCACGTTCTATTATCTGTGCAGCATTCTCGATGGCTGCAGCCGTTTCATTGTTCATTGGGAGATCCGTGAGCAGATGACGGAGCAGGATGTGGAGATTATCCTGCAACGCGCCAAGGAAAGGTTTCCTGACGCCCGGCCGCGGATCATCTCCGATAACGGCCCGCAATTCATTGCCAAGGATTTCAAGGAATTCATCCGGCTCTCCGGCATGACACACGTGCGGACGTCGCCCTATTATCCGCAGTCCAACGGCAAGTTGGAGCGTTTTCATGCCACCATCAAGGGCGAGTGCATTCGACCGGGGGTACCGCTTTGTCTTGACGAGGCGCGGAGGATGGTGGAGAAGTTCATTGCCCACTACAACAACGTCCGGCTGCACAGCGCCATCGGCTACGTCGCCCCGGTGGACAAGCTCAATGGCCGGGAGCAGGAGATTTTCAAAGAGCGGGACCGGAAACTGGAAGAGGCACGGAAACTGAGGAAGACAAAACGGTTTCGGGCACCATCGGCAACCCCGATGCTCTCTCGAGACAAAGCGGCTCCTTCGGAGTCCTTACTGCAAACGGCTCGATTGTCCTTTTCCAACTGAGGCGGAACACTAGGGCCTTATTGACCGGTTCATTCACTGCGGATCGCATATATTTACGAACCGTATTCCGAGATATCCCCATCATCCGGGATATCTCACGTATCCCTTTCCCTTGCCTGCTCACTATCCTGATTTCCATACACTCTTCCTGTGTCTTCATGCCGACCTCCTCGGTCGGCAGTTTACTGGAAAAGTGGGTCAGTTTTTAGTTGCCGATGTGGGGCATTTCCATTTTGCCGCTAACACTTAACCGGACTTCAATGAATTTTTTTCGTAATTTTCCGTAAACCACGTCGTGCGATGTCATTCTATGACACCCATAAAAGGGGCGCAATTAAAAAAAATACCTTGAATAATCAATGAGATATGCGAGAAAGAGCGAAGATGGCGAGGAAAAGCAAAGAAAAAGGGGGTTAGACACCGTATACGGCATCTAACCCCTCGATTTTACTGGTCGGAACGAGAGGATTTGAACCTCCGGCCCCCTGAACCCCATTCAGGATAATTTTGTGTTATTTCATATTGTTATCGAAACATTTCGTAAAAATTTCCGTATTTTTTACGGATGATGAATCGCTATCAGGGGTTCAAGTTGCGCGGCTGAGATGATTTCCCAGGCCTTTACCATCGCCGCTGCAATACCCCAGCGGGTAGCCCCATCGCCGCTGCCAGCCGTTCGGCCACCGCCTCGCCGATGGGGCGCCGGTTGTTTTCCATATCAGAGATATTCTTCCGCGATACCCCTGCCTTTTCGCCCAGCGCCGCTTGAGTCAATCCGGCGTTTTCCCTGCGGATTCGCAACGTGTCGCCCGGCGTCATCTCGGCGCTGATCTGCTTGTACCAATCGGTTTCCGTGGCGACTACCAACTTGTCATCATCGTCTTCAACAATCTCCACATGCGCGCGGAACTCGTCGCGCAACAGGGCGATGAGTTTTTCCGCCTTTTTCTTACCCCGCACCCGCACCCGCAGGTCAATAGGGGGCGTTCTCCCGGCTTCCGGCATAATATACCTCTATCTCAATAGTTCCTTTTTCATATCGCCAGCAAGCGACCCAGTGGTAGCTCAAGTGGCAATGGTGTTCCGTGGCCGACAGGGTGCTGTAATTTCTCCAACTAGGCTGGACGGGTCCATGCTCGGCCAGATCGTCCACCAGTTGCTTCAGGCTTTTTTGTTCGGCCTTTGGCATCTTTTCCGCCTGTCGAAGAACCCGTCTTTTGATTGTCACCACATATTTCTTTTCCATGTCTTTATGGTACTCATAAAATGAGGACAAGGCAAGGGGAAAATATTTTATCAATGAGCCTTCCTCCACTTCCACGGCGGCACGATCTTCGGCGGCAATCTTCTCCATGCACAGAAATACCTGTGTCGCACGATCTACATATGTGATAATATGTGATAAACTTATATCAAAATGGGAGGCAGACCAATGAAAAACGAACAATTGCGGCGCATGCATGAAGACGCCGGTTTCATCGCGGCACTGGATCAGAGCGGAGGCAGTACGCCCAAAGCCCTTGCCCAGTACGGCATCCCCGAGTCGGCCTTTTCCGGCGACGCGGCCATGTTCGACATGGTGCACGCCATGAGGACCAGGATTATGACATGTCCCGCCTTCAATGGTGAACATATCTTGGGCGCCATTCTCTTCGAGAACACCATGGACCGCCTGGTGGAGGGCCAGCGGACAGCCGATTATCTCTGGAACAAGAAGCGCATCATCCCATTCCTCAAGGTGGACAAAGGACTTGAGCCGCTAAGCGATGGCGTTCAGCTGATGAAGTCCATTCCGGATCTGGACGCCCTCCTGGACCGGGCCGCCGGGCGGGGTATCTTCGGCACCAAAATGCGCTCGGTGATCAAAGAAGCCAACCCTTCCGGCATCAAGGCCGTTGTCGCCCAGCAGTTCGACGTGGCCAAGCGGATCGCGGCGGCAGGGCTCGTGCCCATCATCGAGCCGGAAACGGACATCCACAGCCCGGACAGGCAGCACGCCGAGTCCCTGCTAAAAACTGCCGTGGAGGATCACCTGGCCGCCCTGGGCCCCGAGGTGAAGGTCATGTTCAAGTTCTCCATTGCCGTGGAAGACAACCTTTACCATCAGCTTACAACCGACCCGCACGTGGTGCGCATCGTAGCCCTTTCTGGGGGGTACAGCCAGGCGGAGGCCAACCAGCGTCTCAGCCGTAACAAAGGGATTATCGCCAGCTTCTCCCGCGCTCTGATCGAAGGCCTCTCTGCCCAGCAAAGCGATGAGGCATTCAATGCGAAGCTCGACAGCTCTGTGAAGGCCATCTACGCGGCGTCGGCCACCTGAAAAAATCGGCAATGCAGACCCAGTAAAGAAGGGGCAAGGGGAACACCTGAAAACCTTCGAGGAGGCCGGTATATGGTTGTAAAGCCATATACCGGCTTTGATTCAGCCCAACAATAGGGCGAACACCAGGAGAGGGTGATAGCAGACGAAGGTGGGGATGAGAAGGAGGAAGAGACAGGTGATGAGAGTGCATATAGGAATCATTTGTCGTGCGATTTCTGCGAGGATCCCGAATTGCCCTCGGACACTGATCGTCGTCACCAATCTTTCGACGTTCAGTGTTCTGCCTAAGATTTCATTTATGCCTTCAATCTATTGCTGAAACTGATCAAATTACAGCAACATGTTGCCTGCCGATATCATTTACCAGGCTTATTAAGCTTGCCGGGGAGTTTGAGTTGCTCGGGATAGGTAGTCTCGTTTTTGTCAGTATCGATCGCATACCCACCAGTCAAGATCATTCGACCTGAAGAGTTATTGATCGGCGATATGTTTTCGATGTCTTGCAAGAAGAACATATCCTTCATGTAGCCTGTTGTCTTATTTTCAATACATTCCTTTCTTATTGTTGATCTCACGAGTGATCCGATGGGAATATCTCTGACTTTATCAAAAAGGAAATCAGGATATCTCCCCCTGATCGTTTTTCCCCCTGTTTTTTCTATCTCAAATCTTCCCTTGACGCCAATCAGGGACAAAGTTCCCTCAACTTCAATTTCTTCTGGTGGAATAGACGCGAGCTCCATCAAAACAATTGACATTTTATCAAGTTTTTCTGTTGTTCCATTGAAAATGTGATCGTTTCCAGCTGGATCGTTCCATGTCATGCCAAGGCTAACCTTTTCCTTTGCCAGAGTGGCACACATTTTTGCAACCGATCTGGTTGCCTTTAACCCAGCTTCAGATGCCGCTTTTGCCATTTCTTCCCCATCTTTTGCTGTCAATATCTCAAAGATGGACTCAATGGTGTTTTCAGCCAGGCTCTGGCCGTACAGATTGGCTCTCAGCTCCGTGCTGATAAATAATTTGGTAGAGCCGCAGGCTATCCCGGCCAACCTGAGATCCAATGTCCTGACAATGCTGTTTGGGAGCCTGCTGATCAGTTCCTTGCCTCGTCTCAAGCGATACGCTGCGGCATGAGCCGCATCCGAAAAATCTTTGGCAATTTGGCTGAGCAGTCTGAGGGGGATCGTTCCGGGGAGGCTTTGGAGTCCCTCCAAGTGGAGCTCAACGATCTCCTTGCCACGCTTTTCTTTTTCTAGGTAGAGCTGTTGACGCAGTTCCGCTAGGCGGCTTTCTGTCCCGGCATGTACGAGACGGGCACTAAAACTCGATGGCGCCTGATCCATCCATGCTTTGTGGGAGGATAGCAGGCGCTCAACATCCATGATATTTTTTTCAAGCCACGCTATCTGGTTCATCTCTACGTCCAACCACTATTTGCGGAATCCCCTTGGGCTGCTCTGTCTCTCTGGTGTAGCCGTAACAACCACGCCAATACATGCGGGCGTTCACATCGCCATGCACCCCGTAATAGATATCAACGCTATATTGTGCTTTCACAAACGGCCTGTCCCGGAGCAGTGTATGCAGAACACGTTTGTCTTTGTCCGCTAGGCTGTCAATCGCGTCCGCATTAAACCATATAAAGAGATCGATATCACCAGGTTCCTGTTTTGTCGTGACGAACGATCCATCTACCCAAACGTGAAACATGGCGTTTACGCCGCGCAGGGCCTCAATGTACCCCAGGAAGCGCTGGAAGATGTATGCACGCATCTTGTTGCCCGGAAAGTTGGCCACGCACATTTCTTCAATGTGCTCAATGGTTGTATCAATAATACCTGGCGGGAAGAGCGGCTCAGGATCGGGCATGGTTAGTCGATCTCGCCTCCGCTTCTGAAGAGTTCTTTCAACCAGCCGATCGCTTCCAGATAGACCCCCACATCATCGAGTTCGCCGTCGAGATAGCGGTTCAAGCGGATTTCCTTGTCGCCGGGCCAGGCCGCTTCCTTCAACTTTTGATGCGTGGTGCAGGCGTACTCCCAAATTCGCATGAATCGCTCCCTTTTGTCTTCGGGGAGGCTGGTGGTCAGGGTCGGTGGCAGGCCCATGTGTTTCATCAACAGCTTGTCCGCTTCGTCTTCTGGAATGCCTATTCCCGAGACAAGCACATCTTTCGCTTCTTGATATTTTTGGCTGGTAGGTAGGCTGGAAAGCATTTCAGCCGGGGACTTTTGCCCCAGATCGCTTGGATCAAGGATGTCGCGTGTGATTCCTTGAGCGGGAATCACCGGCGGCATCGGGGGGAGATGACCGCGCAGAGGCGGCTTCCATTCCTCGGGATCTTTGCTGTCCAAAATCCATTGGCCGAGGTGAAGGAAGTCTCTGTATTCATAACCAAGCAATCCGGAAATCTTTTCCCTGGTATCCTCGTCACCTTCTCTTCTGCCCGTCTTGTAATCGGTTATCGATGATGGTGACATGCCACACAGAGCGGCAAAATCCTTCTGCACAATCTTTTTCTTCTCAATTAGCCAAGAAAACGCCACGCTAAACTTTTCCCTTGTTTCAGCCATTTAAACACCTTTTTTGTCTACCGTTATACGCGAAACGCGTAACAAGTCAAAACGCGATGTGCGTTTAATCTCCGGTTATGAACACGCAATCTCAAAAACAAATGGCCAAGTTTCTTGGCATATCGCCTCAATATATCAGCGATATTAAAAACAAGAGGAGAACGCTCGGCAAAAAAGCCGCATTGCGCATTTCCAGAAAAATAGGGCTTCCTTTTCAAGATGTTATTTTTCTGGATGGTGAAGAATTCGTTAAACGCGTGCAGATAGCCATGATGGTGGACCCCAAAAAACGCGAGGCTAAATCATGAGCACACAAGCCATAACACAAAAAGACCTGGCCCAAATCTTGGGCGTCGACAAAAACAAAATATCCGCGTTGCTTGGTGGAAGATGCCGATTCGGGCCGAAGAAGTCCCTTCGCCTTGAACAGCTCACCGGCATCAGCCTTCACATCTGGCTGTTCGGGGAACCCGAGGAGATCAAGCAAGAGCTGGAGCAGATTTACGGGACAATCAACTTCAAACGGGGCCGAACCCCGAACACCATCCGCCTCATGAGCATGAGGCGGATGGCTGAATATCTGGGAGTGTCCGCCCCATTTTTGTGTGAGGTAAGGAAGGGCAAGAAGGCGTTTTCAAAACAAAAAGCCAGATTAATTTCCGAAAAGACCGGGATCTCGCTTGAGAAAGTATTGTTTGCTGATGGCGAGAGTTTGTACCACGCCCTGACCTTGGCCTATACCGCCGCCCTCGAAGAGCAAAATCCATGAACCTGATCAAGTCATGTTCAGATATCCCCATGGTTAGCCAGCGTGGCGGACGCTTGTTCACCACCAGCCTGGATGTGGCAGAGAAGTTCGGGAAGAAACACAAAAATGTCATTCAGTCGATTCTGAACCTAGACTGTTCGGCTGAGTTTTCGCGGCTGAATTTTCAGCCACGAAATTACATAGACGATCGGGGGAAAGTTCAACCCATGTTCAACATGACCAAGGATGGATTCACATTTCTTGCCATGGGTTTTCGAGGCAAGGAGGCGGCATCCTGGAAAGAAAAATACATTGCCGCTTTTAACGCCATGGAATCTGCCCTTACCCGGCAAGCCAACCTCTTGTGGCAAGAGCAACGGCGCCAAGGGAAGGCTGTCCGCCGGGAAGTCACCGACACCATTCAGACGTTTGTTGCCTACGCCGAGGGCCAAGGCAGTCGCAACTCCCGCCATTATTATCGGAATATCACCACAGCCACCTGCAAAGCCTTGTTTCTTGTCCAGTGCAACACTGGTCACTCATTCCGTGATCTTCTTGACTCCATGCAGCTGAACTTCCTGTCAACCGCTGAATTTGTGGCGGCAAGGGCCATTGAGGACGGGATGGAGCAAGGACTGTTTTACAAGGAAATTTACAAGCTGGCGAAAGAGCGAGTCGAAAGATTCGCCAACGTCGTCCCAAAGACGAAGGTCCTCGGGTGTGAGGGGGTTGACCAGATAGAAGCGGGGCTGGATCAAAAAAACACCGTCACCGCATGAGGAGGCACCCATGATGACCCCCGCTGAAGTGACCCGGATGATCGAAGATTTGACTTGGCTCGATCTCGACGACGATACGATTACCGCCCTAGTGGAAGCTGCCAGTAGAGGAGGAGAGTGATCATGGATAGGTCAAAGTCACCTACCAAGAGGCCGAGCAGCTGCTCGGGATAAGCACCAGGGCCATCCAGCGTTTGGTTGCGGCGGGAGCCATTGCCGCCTATCGCCCTGGAAAGCAAACCCTCCTGAGCATCCGCGATTTGGAGATCTGGTTTGAGAGCACCAAGCTCAAGCCGAAGGTGCGTATCGGCCGGCCGCGCAAGAGGTGGAATAGATGAAACAGCTATTCACGCATTGGAACCGTTTCTGTGAATCCTGGGCCGCCGGGGTCGCCGTCGTGCTGCTCTGGTGCGCCGGGCTTCTGTTCTTCCTGGCCGAGATTACCGGATGCTGACCTTGCCGATGCCAGCGCCGGCTGAATTCCTTCCCTGCCTCGTTCACCTGGCCCTTGTTGCCCAGGGTAGCGAGGAGTCTTGCCCGCCCTTCTGTTCCTTGTCCCCTGCCCTGGTCATCGCCCGTAAGGGCGGAGAATGTCCGCATCCAGCCTTCCCTCTCTTTTTCATCCAAAAGAATGCAATGCAAGGTTCACAGAGGGCCTGTGGTTCACGGGTCCTTCCAGGCGACCCCATAGACGGGTCGGCGGACGCGCGTGGTTTGCCTCCATTTGGGTTCGAAAATCCATTGAAACAATGAAACTTTTCAAAAACCAGGTGGCCGAATGAGGTTGGTTGACGCGATTAATGGACACGATTCCGGCGTGGAGGTGCCGGCACCAAACGAGGTGCCGAGCAAATTTGTGCGGGAATGCCTGGCCACCGAAAACGAGGGGGATGGCATGCTGTTCGCGGCTCTTCTTGAAAACAAGCTCCTGTACGCCGCGGCCAATGAATCCTGGTACGTATGGCGTGGAAATTTCTGGCAGAGGGACAGGACCGAGCTGGTCCTCGGGTTGGTCAGGTACGTCACCGACCGGTATGGCCAGGAGATCGTCGATCTGGAGGGCAAGATCAACAAGTCCAAGCAGGAAAACGACGAGGAGGACCACAAAATCTACACCAAGGGATGGAACCGCAAGATCGAGTTGCTTCAGAAAAAGATCAAGGCGCTCCGGCAGGAAAAAGGGCGCAACGCCTGCGTCAAGTTTGCCCGCACATACTTCGGCAACCCGTTTGCCATCGAAGGGAACGAGTTCGACAAGGATCCGTGGCTGTTGGGGGTGCGCAACGGGGTGGTGGATCTCCGATCCGGCGAGCTGTATCCGGGAGAGCCGAGACAACTGGTCTCCAAGCGGTGTTCATGCGGATTCGTGCCGCTCGACCAGGTCCTGGATCGCGGCGCCTGGGAGCAATTCCTCAACGATATCTTCGATGGCGACCAGGAAATCATCGAGTTCATGCAGATCCTGCTCGGATACGGGATCACGGGATTGACCACCGAGCATGTCTTTCCCTTTCTCCTCGGCCGGGGCCGCAACGGAAAATCGCTGTTCATCGGCGCCATCTGTCGAGTGTTGGGCGATTACGCCGCCACCGTCCCCTGCGAAATCTTTCTCAAGTCGAACCAGCCTCGCACCGCCAACCAAACCGACCCGGCCATCATGAAACATGAAGGGTTGCGCATTGCCATGTCTTCCGAAGTGGAGGAAGGGGCTCGTTTTTCGAGCCAGCAGGTAAAGCGCATCACCGGTGGCGACAACCTTGAGGGCCGCAACCCGTACGACAAGGAATTGAGAGAATTCAAGCCAACCCACCTCTCTCTCATGATCGGCAACCATGAGCCGGTACCCCCGACCGGGGATCCCGCGTTTTGGGATCGCACCTTCCTGATCAATTTCCCAATCCGCTTCGTCAAGGGCAATCCCGATCCGGAAAAACACGAGAAGCTGGCGGATTCGGACATCGAGGACAAACTGACCGGCATGGACGAGCAGATCCTCGCTTGGCTGATCGAGGGTTGCCTGAAGTGGCAAGCGGCCGGCCGCAAGATCGTGCCGCCGCAATCGGTGCTCAAGTCGACCGGCGAGTACCGGGACGATGCCGACTGGATCGGCCAGTTCGTCTCCGCTTGTTGCAGCAAGTCGGAAAGCGAAACAGGGTCGACCACGCTCTATACCGCCTTCACCCTATGGTACCGGGAAACCATCAATCCTCGCAAGGATTCGACCCCGTCGCACCGGGCCTTTGGCTTGAAAATGAAGGCCTGCGACAGTTTCCAGTATGTCAGGCGCTCCGAGGGAGTGGTGTATCGGGGGGGAGTACTCAACCAAACCTGGCAGCGGCGCCTGATGGACGAGGCGGTGGGCCCCCCCAACGCCTGAACTCCGCCCCGCTGTAGCTGATGTAGCGTTTCCCCGGAGAGACCCCCCACCGTGTTAAGGGGGATATATTAATATTTATATATAAATACATTCATTTCCTACATATAAAAAAAGAATAGAGAATATGTCTCTCTTGGAACTACTGCAAAATCGAGGAATTACCCCTCGCAAAACCTCGCTGAAACATGGCGGCGAATACACTTCACCCTGCCCTGGTCCCGCCTGCCAAGGTGCAGGGGTGGATCGGTTCCACATCTGGCCGGATCGCGACGGCGGCGGCAAGGTGCCTGGCCGCTTCTGGTGCCGCCAGTGCGGCATCTCCGGGGACACCATCGCCTTTTTGCAGCAGGTGGACGGGCTGACCTATCCCCAGGCCTGCGCCGAACTCGGAATTGCATCTGAGGGCAAATCATGGCCTTCTCGCAGCCGTTACCAGGCGCCTCCGGCCACGCCACCCCCTCACGCATCATGGCTGCCGAAAACCTACGACGAACCGGGCGAGGTGTGGCGGGAGAAGGCGGAAAACCTGCTGGCCGATTGCCAGGAACGGTTGTCCTCCACTCCAGACGCCCTCGGTTGGCTGGTCCGGCGCGGCATCGCCGGCGACATCGCCCGTGCCTATGGGCTTGGCTACAACCTCAGCTCCAAGGGCCGCGATCGCTACCGGCCGCGCGAACGCTGGGGGCTTTTGCCCAAGATGCAGGGGAAAAAGGCCAAACGGCTGTGGATTCCCAGGGGGTGGGTCATTCCGGCCAGGAACTCCGCCGGCCGGCTCATCCAGCTGCGCGTCCGCCGCCTCAACGAGGATATCGCATCCTTTGCCTCGGAGATCAAGTACCTGCCCATCGACGGCTCTTCCATGGCCACCATGGTCCTGCATCCGGAGGCCGAGGTGTTCGTCGTGGTCGAGTGCGGCTTCGACGCCATCCTCCTGGCCGGGATCACCGATGGCAAGATCGGGGCCATCACCACGTGGAACTCCGCGGCCCGTCCCGACCGCGCGACCCACGCGCTGCTGCAGCGTTCCACCTGCATCCTCGGCGGCCTGGATTACGATCAGGGCGGCGACCGGGAGCAGGATTGGTGGAGCGGCCACTATCGCCAGTACCGCCGCCTGCCTTCCTTGCCTGGCAGTGCCAAGGATCCCGGCGACGGCGCGGCCAACGGGGTCGACCTGTGGGCCTGGTTGGTGGATGGCTTGCCTCGCGGGCTCCGGATCAAACTCGGTTTTGCCGGCCGCGCCAAACCCGCCACCGCCGCGCGGCAGGATGCCCTCCAATCCACGCCCAGCCCGGCAACCGATACCACGGATCGGCAGGAACCAGTCCAGGTGATCGAGATTGAGCTGGCCGATGGTCAGGTGGTTTACGTGACCAACAACGAGGAACAGTGGCACCTGTTGACCGACCAGGGCCTGCCGGTCTTTTCCCGCAACGAGTTGAAGCGGTTGCAATCGGCCCTCTCCGGCATGGGTGTTGTCGAGCGACGGGCGGCAATCGAGGCGGTGTTGATGGCGAAACGGGAATTCCTGCCGGCATACATTTGTGCCGGCAGACCGCCGGTGGAGGGATAATCATGGGTGGCCCGCGCGGACAGATCAGCACCAGTGAGTTGCGCGCCGCCATGGTGCTCAGGCAGTGCCCGGTGACCTGTGGCCGTCCCACCAGGATGACCGAACGGTCATTCACGGCGATGTGCGAGCACCACCGAAAAAACGAGGCGGCCTGGACTAACGACCACAACGGATCGTCCCGTGAATCGAGCTGGTGCGCGACCTGCAAGGGCAAGCACCGGCCACGGGAACTTTCGATTATCGCCCTGGCCGATTTCGCCAGGAAAGAAAAACGAACCAAGGAGGAATGTATGGCCCCGAGAAAACAGACTACGTGCGATGGTTGCGGCAAGAACAAGACCTTGTCGATGTGCAGTGGCGAAATGTTGTGCTCGTCCTGCGCGGCCCTGGCCGGGAATGTCGTCCGACAGCCGGCGGCGGTGGCGAAAATGTTGGTCAAGCGCGGCAAGCCCGAGGAGTTCGTTGGCCTGCTGGTGGCCGAGATGGGCCAGGATTGGCTGAAATTGGTGGTGCAGTCCCACCTGCCCGAGCCGATGGCTGCCGTGGAGCAGCCCGATGCGGCGCCGCTGGCTGCCGCCACCACCAACCTTGCCCAGTTTGCCGAAGATATGGGAGGACCAGAGGTGCTCCTGGCCCGGTTAGTGGACGAACTTGGCCGGGAATGGCTGGCAGGGGCGCTCCAGTCACTTTTGCCCGAGCGAGTGACCATGGACGTGGAAAACGACGCTCTCAACCGGATCGCTGAGGCGGTCGGGTATGACGTCGCGGGCGGCGAGGATCTGGTGGCGGCGGTGGTCAACATGGCGGTCCGTATGGAGGTCGCCAACGAGGAAGCTGCCGCTAAACAAGGCATCATCAATCAAATTTCAGAAGCGATTGGGTATTCCGAACTGACCGACGACGAGCTGGTGGAAGTGGTGAACAAGATGGCTTCGGCCTCCTTGCAGCGACCGGAACAGTCCACTTCAGGCGACAAGGAGAACGATGCGGAACGAATCCGCCTACAGGCTGAAATCGACCGGGTCGCCGCCGAGCTGGTGCTCAGTCCCGTCTCTGGCGAGTTGCTTGAAATCAAGTCGCTCTCGGTTCGGTCCTCCCTCGACAGTCACCTGCTGGATCTGGCCCTCGATGCCATGCGCGGTAACGTCACCGGCCTCGATCCGGACCGGATCGCGGTGTTACGGGAGGCGGCATAGTGGACGCCTCGACCCTGCAATCATTTTGCGGCGGCGTGTGCGATGTTGAGCAGATGTGGTCTATAAAACGAGCCCCCTTTGGTACCAGGGAAAAAAAGAGACACAGCATGCTTCTTGATGCCGCCGGGAATGTCCCCGCCCCATTGACATCTTTTGAGCGCCGCCTTGCGGAAAAAACCGCCAACGACGGGATGAAACGCGCCATGGAGGCACTGTCCGATAAGCAGGCGCTTCCATTGGAAGAGAAAATCGCCCTGTCACTGGAATTGATCCATGACTGGTATAAGGCGTGGAATGGAAAGGTGTCCGTGTCGTATTCCGGAGGTAAGGATTCATCCGTGTTGCTTTGGCTGGTGCGCCAGGTTTACCCGCATGTACCGGCTGTTTTTGGGCATACCGGGCTTGAATACCCAGAAGTGGTCCGCCTGGTGTTGGACACGCCAAATCATGTGATATTAAGGCCGTCCATGAGGTTCAGCGAGGTTATCCGTCGCTATGGCTGGCCATTGGCATCAAAAAAGATTGCCCGAGGCGTGAATATTGTCCGCCACCCCACAGATCGAAATCAAAACATCACCCGACTCTATCTTGAGGGCATCAACCGATACGGGATACCTGTGCATGGATACAAGATAGCGCAGCAATGGCGCTTCTTGTTTGATGCCCCTTTTGAGGTGTCCGATAAGTGTTGCGCGGTCATGAAAAAGGATCCCATGGCCGCGTATGAACGGAGCAGCGGGAACCGGCCCTTTGTTGGGACCATGGCTTCTGACAGTAAGCAACGTCAGCGAACATACCTTCAGCATGGTTGCAACGCCTACGACATGAAGCGCCCGCGGTCAGCACCTCTGTCGTTTTGGACGGAACAGGACGTGCTGCACTGTATTCAGAAGTACGGCATTCGCATTCCATCCGTTTACGGTGAAATCGTCAGAACACAGGACGGCTTCTTCTCTACCGCCGGCGTGAGCCGTACAGGCTGCTTGTTTTGTTGCTTCGGCCTTTCACTTGATGGCCAACAGGGAGCGTCCAATCGTTTCGAGCTGCTCGCCGAATCACACCCGAAGCTGCATCAGTTTGTCATGGATCGGCTTGGCTTGCGAGAGGTGTTGCTTTGGTGCCGAGAAAACGCGCCGGCGCGCTTGACCAAAACTTTCCGATGCGGTGGAGAATTATTCGACAATGATACAGGAGACGATGTGATGCAAAGGGCAACATCAAAAGAAAGCAAACGGAAATACTGGCCCGAGCAACACCTGAAGGCATGGTTTGTCGTGGTGGTGGATGGCAATAAAATTGGCGTCATCCAGGATGGGATGGGTTTTTCCCGTGAAAAAAACAGGTTGTCCGGTTTGAAGGGAATCGAGTTGTTACCGGCCACCGATACCGATCTTGTGAGATTTTCCGCCAAGACGAAATTGTCCTCCAGAATTGTGTCCGTCATGCGCAAGCGGGCGGCAATAACGTTTCCGGACAACCCAACCGTATGACCACCTACCTCTGCGCCTCCTGCGGCCGGGAAGAACGCCATCGATGGGACGCGCCCTGTTTCGGGCTGTGCGAGGAGTGCGAGCTGGCCGTTGCTCTTGGACCAAGTTCCTGGCCCGTGGAAAAAGATCAATCGCCGCCTCGCAACGATACCGAGCAATGAGTTCCCAAGCTTTCCAGGCGGAATATTTCCGCTCCCGCAAGGAGGCCCACGACTGGTTGATCGAACAGAGATATGCCGTCTCCATCGGTAAATTCTATCAAGACATCAAGGAAAAGGGGTTTCCGGTACTCAATCCCGACAAGACGGTCAGCAAGTACCAGGTGGCAGTGTACGGCAAGAGTCTGGAAAATGCCCAGCAACCCGACCCATCCGCCTTGGAGCGGTTGGAGGCCATGCACCGCAAGGAAAGGGCCGAGGCCGAAATTGCCGAAATGAAGGCCGAACGCATGCGGCGCGAGGAGGATGCCGAGTGGTTGCATTCATCCTTGGCCTGGTCGGTTGTGGCCGGCCTGATCGGCAACCTCCGCGACGTGGTGCGGCGCCATCTTCACGATGCCCAGATCGATATCGCCAAGGCAGCCGGTGGAGATATTGCCAGGGCGCCCGAGGTCTACGAGGCCGTTGACCAGGTGATCAGCCAGGCCTGGAACGAGGTCGCCGGGAGCGAGTTGCAGATTCAGTGGGAGGGGGAAGAATGACGCGGCAGCAGGCGATTCCCCGTCCCATCCCCGCCTTCGTGCCTCCTGGAGCGCGGGCGTTGCTGGCGGGCAAGAGCATTTCCCTGCGCCGCTTGCCGGAACAGGTCCGGAGGCGCATGCGAACCCCGGAAAAAATCCGGGTGAGCGAGCACGCGGCCAGGTACCGCGTGGTCACCGATGGCCCCCATGCCGGACCGTGGCGGCACGATCTGGCGCCGCACACCGTCAAGATCATGGATACCTACAGCTTGCCGTATGTCCGGGCCCTTTGGTTTTGCGGGGTGGATCAGTCCGGCAAGACCAATACCATGCTCAATTGCCTGCATTGGGCCGCCGATGTCGATCCCGGCGATATCTTCTACCTCATGCCCACCGAGGACACCGGCGCCAAGGTCACCAGCGAGAAATTGATTCCACTGGTCAAGCGATCCAAGCGCTTGCGTCACCAGATGGGCGCCAAGGACAACGACACCACCCTTGCCAGGATCAAGCTCAAGCACGGGGGCACCATCCGGCCGGCGTGGGCCAACTCGGCGGCCTCCATGGCCACCTTTCCCGCCAAGCACTGCTTTGGCGACGAGGTGGACAAGTATCCGGAGCGGACCGGCCGTGAAACCACGCCCATCAAGATGATCCAGAAGCGCAACCGGCTGTACAAGGGACGTTACAAACAGTTTTTCGCTTCCACGCCGGCCCAGCTTTTCATTCACAAGGGGATGATGGACTGCCGTCAGGTGTGGGAAATGCGCCATCGCTGCCCGCATTGCGGCCAACTGTTCCGGCCAACGGGCGAGTGCCTCCATGTCCCCGAGGGCTTGGCGGCCGAAGATATCGGCCCCGAAACCGAGATCATTTATGCCTGCACCGAGTGTGGGGCCGGAATCGACGAGGAACAACGGCTCGAACTGCTCAAGGTGCCGGAGTGGGTGGTAATCAAGGGGCAGGAAGTGTTGCGTCCTTCCTCGGTGGGATTCCACCATCGGGCCTGGGATTGCCTTGACGTGCCGCTCCACGAGATCGCCGCGGCCTGGCTGGCGGCCAAGCACGGTGGGGTAACCGACAAGATAGCCTGGTCCAACGGGTACGAGGCCGAGGATTACCGGTACGAGCAGCAGGACCGCAAGGAAGATTTCATTCTCCGCCTGCGCGACGAAAACCGGCCGCGCTCGGTGGTGCCACGCGGCACCTGCTATCTGGCGGTGATCGTCGATACCCAGCAGATAGGCTTCCACTATGCGGTCATGGCCTACGGTTGGGGCGAGGATATGCCGGTGGCCAAGATCGAGCACGATTCCGTCGAGACCTTTGCCCAACTCAACGATATCGCCGCCACGGTCTGGAAGGATGCGGACGGCAAGGAATACCGCGCCATGTCCGGGTGGATCGATTCCGGCGGCGGCACCAATCCGCTCGCGCCCAAGCATAGCCGCACCAACGAGGTCTACCGCTTCTGCAAGGAATTTCCGTTTTGGCGGCCGCTCAAGGGTCAGAGATCGATGGAAAACGGCTGGCTGGTCAAGTTGATGGATTTCTACCCGTCCCGGTCCGGCCGCATGGAAAAAATCCCCGGAGGATTGAAGCGCTACAACATCAACGTCACCCTGTACAAGGACGAGTTGGCCGGCAAGCTCCAAAAGGAACCGGGCAACCCTGGGGCCATATCGCTCGATGCCGGCACCACCAGCAATTACGCGGCCCAGCTTTGCGCCGAGTACCGGGACGACCACGGCTTCTGGCACTGTCCCAAGGGCAAGGCCAACCATCAATGGGATATTTGGGTATATGCCATGGCGGCCGCCGATATTATCGGTATCCGCCGTCTGCGGCCGGAGCGCCAGGGGCCGCAAGGCCCGATAGTCTATTCCAAGGGGGTACGGGCATGAGCGGATGGGACGGCGTCAAGGAGCGCATCACCCGCCAGGATGTGTCGGAATACAAACGGGAAATCCTGGAACAGACCGTGCTGGTGGCCACACCGGAAGCGGCCAGCATCCTCGGTTGCTCCGAGCGCACCGTGCTCCGCCTGGTGCGAGATGGCGAGGTGCATGCCTATGGTCGCCACAAAGGCGGCAAGGGCCTGCGCCTGCTCGCCTCCGAACTGCGGGAGTATGTCAGATCGATCAAGATCGACAAGGATGCGTGGCGAGTGTGACATTCACCCGTGAACAATCCGTTCAAGGGCCGCATTCACCAAAAATCCGCTCCGGGTTTCTCCGTGCGCTGAGGCATATCGGTCGATTCTGGCGAGTATCCTTTTCGGCATGCTGATATTCACGCGCTCCGATTTGTCGTCCAGCAGCGCTCCGTCAATCTCGACCACGGCCCAAGTCCATCCGGAGAATTCGGGATTCTTGGTATGATCGATCAATTTTCCAGGGGCCGGCACCGTACCGTTGTCGTCAAGCACGGTTTCTATCCACAGGGAAATGGCCTCCTTGCTGTTCTCGATGGCTTCATCCAGGGTGTCTCCGGCGGAGAAGCATCCGGGAAGATCGGGCACGACAACGCCAAAAGCGGTGCCCTCGTCTCCGGGTTCGATGGCGATGGGGTATTTCAACTTCATGGGTTCCTCCTATTTGATCCCGGCCTGCTTGAGCAGCTTGCCGACCAGCCCTTTGCCCAAATCGCTTTTGGGGTGTGGGACGCTGATATGACCGGGCTTTTCCGGGTGAGTGAAGATGTGGTGCGACCCTTTCACTCCCCTAAGTGTCCAGCCGTCCGCTTCGAGTAGGCGTATAATTTCCCTGCTTTTCATGTTGTGTATAATACACACCGAAATGAAAGCGATCAATGAAATAATGTAGCCTGAAGGCCGCCCCTTTTTTTCTTCCCTCCTTCATTTTTTGTGACAGTGGCTACCATTGCCGGACAATGGTCACTTATTCGATCCTGAAAAAGGCCGTATGCTTCCTGGAAATGTCAGGTCGCTCCTCCTGCCCGGTGGAGCGGCTGAAACCACCAAAGGAGCATCCATGGCCGGAATTACCCTGGAAATAGCGGAAGCCAGATTGCGGCAGTATCTCGATGCCGAGCAGAAGATCCTTCTCGGCCAGGAGACCGCCATCGATGGGGACCGTCTCACCCTGGCCGACCTGGCCGCAGTGCAGGCCGGGGTCACCCTGTGGAATGGCCGCGTCAAGGAGCTGACCCCAGCCGCCGCCGGTGGCGGCATCCGGATGGTGGAGATCGTCCCGCGATGAGCCGCCTACCTTCCACCATCGCTGTTGGCAACAAGGAAATTCCCCTTGGCATCACCCTGGCCGACCGCCTGGTCAATTGGCTCAATCCGGTGGCCGGCCAGGAACGGCTCGGTTCCCGCGCCCGAACGGCCCTGTTTTTCGGTGGCTATACCGCGGCCGACAAGACCCGCCGGGCCAACCAGAAAGGCGGCAAGCGGGAAATGGACGCCGACACCGCCATCGTGCCCGATCTCGCCACTCTCCGCGAGGATTCTCAACACCTGGCCCGCAACAATCCCCTGGCCTCCGGGGCGTTGAAAACCAACATCACCAAAGTGGTGGGCACCGGCCTGAGGGTCAAGGCCACCGTCGATCGCGCTGTGCTCGGGCTCACCGAGGACCAGGCCAACCAGTGGGAGCAGTCCGCCGAACGCGAGTTCAATCTCGCCACCGCCACCAGGGAACTCGATCTCGAACGGGATATGCCCTTTTCCCTGCTGCAGGGCCTGGCATTTTTGCGAGTGCTTGAAGACGGCGACCTGTTGGTCAACATGCCGCGTGTCAAGCGGGCCGGCTCCCCATACGCCACCAAGCTGCAACTCATCGAGGCGGCGCGGGTCTGCAACCCCGGCTTTGCCGCCGACACCAACACCACCATTGCCGGCGTCACCAAGGATGCCTACGGCGCGGCCCAGATCTTTCACGTGTGCAACCGGCACCCCAACGCCAGGCGCTACCTGGCCGGGAAAGCCAATACCGAATTTTCCTGGCAGTCCCTCCCTGCCTTTGCCGCCAACGGCACGCCCCTGGTCCTCCACCTCAAGGACAAGACCCGCCCCGGTCAAACCAGGGGTGTGCCGTATTTGGCGCCGGTGATCGAGTTGATCAAGCAACTGGGCCGCTACACCGACGCCGAGGTCATGGCCGCGGTGGTCTCCGGCATGTTCACGGTGTTCGTGTACAGCGAGTCGGGCAACCCCGAATTCGGCCCCGCGCCCACCATGGACAACCCGACCGGCGACCGGAACCGGCAGGCCGATCCGACCGGCATAGAAATGGGGTACGGTTCGGTGGTCGGGCTGCGCGAAGGCCAGAAAATGGATTTTGCCAACCCAACCCGGCCCAATGCCGCCTTTGATCCGTTCTTCGTCGCCATTGTCCGTCAGATCGGCATGTGCCTGGAATTGCCGTTCGAGGTGCTGATCAAGCATTTCACCTCGTCGTACTCCGCTGCCCGCGCCGCTTTCCTGGATGCCTGGGATTACTTCTACCGCCGCCGCCACTGGTTGGCGTGCCAATTCTGCCAGCCGGTTTACGAGGCCATCGTCACCGAGGCGGTGATTTTCGGCCGATTGTCCGCGCCCGGTTTTTTGTTCGATCCGCTGATCCGCCAAACCTGGCTCGGCACCCGGTGGGTGGGAGACGCTCCGGGCGAGATCGATCCGCTCAAGGCGGTCAACGCCGCCCAGGCCAGGGTGAACATGCACCTCACCACCCTGGAGCAGGAATACGAGGAATTGATCGGCGGCGACCACGAGGCCATCCAGCCGCAGATAGTGCGCGAAACCAACTGGAAGCGGGAAAATGGCCTGGCGGCCCCCGTTTCCGTCTCTTCAATCGACGTGGATCCAGATGAACAAGAAGATTGACCCCGCCAAGGCCAAATGCACCAGGCTTTCCTTCGATTCGGCCGTCCTGTTCCGTGCCGAGCCGCAGACCAAGGATTTAACCGGCTTTGACATCGATGCCTATACCGGCGCGGTGGTGGAACGTATGTGGGGCCGGCTGATCGTGGCCGTGGACGGCATCCAGGCCAAGGAGCAGATGCCGATCTTCCTCAACCATGATCGGGGCAAGATTGTCGGTTACTCGACCTCGACCGGCAAGGACGGCTGTTTTTCCGTGCAGGGCAGGTTCTCCGGTGCCACCGAGGCGGCGGCGGAAGTGAAGGCCCTGGCGGCCGAGGGCTTTCCCTGGCAGGCATCTATCGGCGTCAAGCCGAGGACTGTTCTGGAAATCGGCAAGACCGGCTCCATGGAGGTCAATGGCCAAACAGTGCAAGGGCCAGCCGAAGTCTGGCTGGAATCGGAAGTTTTCGAAACCTCTTTTGTTCCGCTGGGAGCGGACAACGCCACCAGCGTCACGGTTTTTTCCGAGTACGAACAACGGGCAGCCTCGCCCACAACCATCCCAACACAGGAGCAAAGAATGGATCTGCACACCTTGAAAAAAGAGCATCCTGAACTCGTTGTGGCCCTGTCCGCTGAAATCGTGGCCGGGCTGCAGCAAGACGACCTGGACGCCCACAACCCGAACCTGATCGCTTCCCTGTTTGCCATGGGTGCCCAGCAGGAGCGCGACCGGATTGCCGCTGTCCGCGCCCAATCCATCCCTGGCCACGAGGATCTGGTCGCCAAGATGGAGCTGGACGGCAAGTCAACCGGAGCCGACGCCGCCCTGGCCATCGTTGCCGCCGAAAAACTGGCCCGGCAGCAACAGGGGGCGCAATTCTTGTCCGGCGGGCCTCCGGCGGTGATTCCTGCTGCCAGCGACGATAACAGCGGCGCGCCGCCTGCCATGAAGCGGGAGGCATTCAACAAACTCCCGCCGATCGAACAAGGTCGGGCCGTCAAGTCGGGCGTCAAGATAGTCGACTGAGCGCCACCGTAACCACAACGCATTTATAAGGAGAAGGAAATGGCAAATACACTGACAGGCCTCATCGACTACATCTATCAGTCCGCCGATGTGGTCAGCCGGGAAATGGTGGGCATGATCCCCTCGGTCTACATCAACGGCGTGGCCGAGCAGGCCGCGGTCAATCAGGAAATCACCTACGATGTCGTGCCGACCATGACCGCTGAGGATACCGTTCCGGGCGCCACCCCGCCTGAATTGAGCGATCAGGCCGTCGGTACCGGTACCATGCAGTTGACCAAGTCCAAGACGGTCCGGTTTTACTGATCTGGAGAGGACGAGGCGGGATTGGGAACCAAGCGCACCGCCATCGAGAACAACAAATTCGCCCAAGCGTTCCGCACCTTGACCAACCAGATCGAGGCCGACCTGGCGGCGCTGTACATGCATGCCTCCAGGGCGTACGGCACCCCAGGGACCACGCCGTTCGGCATTGCCGGCGATTTCACCGACGCCGCCCAGGTGGTCAGGATCCTCAAGGACAACGGCGCCCCCACCTCGGATATCCAGCTGGTGATCAATACCGCCGCCGGCACGAACATCATCGGCAAGCAGGCCAGGGCGGACATCATCGGTGCCAGCGTGGCCACCCTGCAGCAACAGGGCGTCCTGCTCGACATTGCCGGCGCCAAGATCCGCGAGTCGGCCCAGATCAGGAACGTGGTCAAGGGCACGGGAGCGGCCTACCAAATCAACAACGCCGCCGGCTATGCCGCCGGAGCGACCGCCCTTGCCCTGGATACCGGATCCGGGCCGGTGAATGCCGGCGACGTGGTCACCTTCAACGGAGACCTCAACAAGTATGTGGTCGGCGCCGCTCTTTCCGGCGGGAACATGGCGCTCAATGCCCCCGGATTGGTGCAAGCGCTGACCGACGATGCGGTCATGACCATCGGCGATTCCTACGCCGCCAACATGTGCTTCGACCGCAGCGCCATCCATCTCCTGGCCAGGCTGCCCAAGGTCCCGGAAGGCGGGGATCAGGCCGACGACGAAATGATAATGATCGATCCGGTGTCCGGCCTGCCGTTCCGTGTGGCCCTCTACAGGGGCTATATGGCCAACCAGTTCGCCATCCAGATGGCATGGGGCGTCAAGGCGGTTAAGCCGGCGCACATCTCCTTGCTGCTCGGCTGATCCCGAAACCCTACTTAAGGAGACGACATCATGGCAAAAAAAGACGATCAACAACAGCCGCCCGGCTTTCCCGGAGATGGTCGGCCGCAACCTCAGCCGGAGATTACCCTGATCCACATGGAGCGCGATCCGGTCTACGGCGAGCCGACCGCGGCCGAAGTCCATCCGGATGAGGTGGCCAACTGGCAGGAACACGGTTGGGCGATCGCGGAATGATCTATTCCCCCGACGATCTGCGGATGATGCTCGACCGATCCGGCGGGGCCGTGCATGTCGTGGACGGCACCGACCTGTTCTGCCTGGTCAAGGGCTTGGCGGTCGAACCCGACAGCTTTGCCCGGGTGCAGATCGCGCGCCAGGAGTTGAGCCATATCGCCGGCGACACCTTCGAGCGAAGCGCCCGCCACGACACCGAAGTCGACGGGGTGACCTGGAGCATTATCGCAATAAGGGAAAAACTGTCCGGCCTGGTGGTCTGGACCATGGAACGGGATACGGCATAAATGACGGATATTAAGGTATCTCAATCAGGGATCGACAGGACAATCGCCTTGTTATTCGCCACACCCAGGCAGGTCATGCGGGCCCGTGCCTCGGCGCTACGCAAGATGCGCCAACGGATCGAAACCCGTGTCAAGCGGCAGGCGGCCAAGGAATTGCGCATGCCGCAGAAGGCCATATCCGGCCGGTTCTTTTCCGATCCAGTCAGAACCGGAGACAGTGTGCTCAAGGTCTGGATCGGCACGGATCCGGTGTCGCCGTTCAGGCTCGGCGCGGTCGGTGTTTACGGCGAGCCGGGACGGCCGTTCAGTGGTGTCATGGTTGGCAAGCGGAAATATGTCGGGGCGTTCCTCGCCTCAATATACACCGGGCGGCAAAAGGTGTGGATTCGTTTGCGCTCGAAATTTTTCTCTCCCGAACTGTATCCGACCAAGAGACGTCCGGGAGACAGGGGATTGTCCGACGATCCTCGTTTGAAGCACCGTTTTCCCGTGATCAGGGCCGCCGTTCCGGTCGACGCGGTGTTTGAAAAAGTGGTGGAGCGGGATCTCGATGCCATTTCGCAGGACTTTCAAAAGGTATTCGCCCAGGACCTCAACTACTTCACCAATGTAAGGGGAAAACAATGACCGATCGGTTCTTCCAATTGTTGGGCGACAGGTTGGCCGACCTGACCACGGATCAGCGGTCCCTGCATCCGCCGACCGGAGCACTCGTTTCCCCGCAAGTCATTGGCGTGATGCTCGATCGACCGAAAACATCGACGGAAGAAGGTGCTGAATATCCTTATGTGCGCTGGCTGCCCTATGTGGGCGAGTTTCATCATAGGGCGCCAACGCAATTCGAGGTGATCCTCGATGGGGGAATCTACACCTCGGGGAATGTTGCCGATGGCAACATGGATATCCATCGACTGTGCATGGCCCTGGGCAAAATTGCCGAAAACCCAGGTTTCGCGCCATACAAGCTCAAGGATGGGGTCAGGTTTTCGATCGGCACTCCCGACCCTGAAAACAGAAATCCAGGCATCCAGCCGCATCCGTACTACCACTGCCGCCTGTTCTTACAGTTTGCGGGCTATCATCTCGATTAATTGGAGAATCATCATGCTCAACACACAATTCGGCTTGGTCGCCAGCGGCGATCTCTACATGGATTTCTACGATGACAGCGGCAATCTCACCGGCTTCCAGCTGGTCGGCAATTGCAAGAAATTCGCGCCCAAGGTGGAAACGGAAACCAAGGAGAACAAGCTCAACGGCCGCGACACGCTCGGCCAGACCGCCGATTCCTACACCCGCATCACCAGCTCGACCGTCTCGCTGGTATTCAACCGATACGATCCCACCTTGCTGGCCGCGAGTTTCATGGGCAGCGCGGTCGATCAAACGGCGGCAACCGGCCCCTACACCTCGACGGTTACCGGCATCAAGGACCGCTGGGTCGAGGTGGGCGCGGTCGATCTCGACACCTGCATGGTCAAGGATGCAACCGACACCGATACCTATATCGAAGGGACCGACTACGAGGTCAACAAGCGTACTGGCATGGTCAAGGTGCTGACCGTGGACCTCGACGGCGCCACCTTGCATGTTTCGGGCAACAAATTGGGCCAGTCCGGATTCAAGATCACCGGCGCGACGCGGCCGATGGTCAATGTCGCCCTGCGGCTGGACGGTAAGAATAATGCCGACGGCTCTCCGGTGCTGGTCACGGTGTGGCGGGCGCAGCTGCGGGCCGACGGCGAGTTCGACTTCATAGGCGAGGATTTCCCGGAATTGACCTTCTCCGGCACCATGACCACGCCCAACGGCAAATCCTGGCCGTTCGAGGTGGTTTGACAATCAAAAATAGCCATCGGTGAGACACAACCGGTTTTGTGTCTCACGGGTGCACAACAAAGAGGATCTCATGCAGAAAATTAAGACAATCCAGATCGGCCAGAAATCGTTCACTCTCAAGGAACTGCCGATGCATGTCGTGCGTCAGTTGGTCAACCGGGAAAATACTGGGTCGATTCTTGATCGTGGGCAAGAATTGCTTCAACTGTCCTGTCCCGAGTTGACAGTGGATTCGCTGTTGGAACTGTATCCCTCGGAAGTCGAGGAATTGTGGCACGGATTTGAGGAGGTCAACGCCTCTTTTTTGGGGTTTGCCCGTCTGGTCGGCTTGGACCGGGCGATGATAGATCTGGTTCACAAGGTCGTAAGGACCTCGATCGGGCAATTTGCATCCTCATTGCCAGCGGTCATGGACCCAGGGTCTGGGAGTACGGATATAGCTTCTTCCTGACCGCCCTCGATATCTTGATCGCCGCTAAAAAAGCTAAAAAATGAGCAGTCAATCCCAATCCAAAATCGAGATCGTCCTGTCGGCGGTCGACCGTGGCTTGACCACCGGATTCCAGCGGGCTACCGCCCAGCTCAAGGCCTTTTTCACCGGTTCCAAACAGGTGGAAAGCGGGCTGACCAACGTCGGCAGGTCCGTGGCCGGGATGGTGGCCTCGTTGGGAGCCACGGTCTCGGCGGCGGCCGGGATACAGAAGCTGGTCGGAGTCTCCCGCGAGTTCGACAAATTGAACGCTGGCCTGATCACCGCCACCGGCAGCGCTGAGGGGGCGGATCGGGCCTTTGTCGCCATCCAGGATTTCGCCACCAAAACACCCTATGACCTGGCCGGGGTCACGGATTCGTTTATCAAGCTGGTCAACTTCGGCCTCGACCCGTCCGAACGCGCCCTGACCAGCTACGGCAACACCAGCTCCGCCTTGGGCAAGGACCTCAACCAGATGATCGAGGCGGTAGCCGATGCCGCCACCTTCGAGTTCGAGCGTCTCAAGGAATTTGGCATCAAGGCCCGTCAGGAAGGCGACAAGGTCAGCTTTACTTTCCGGGGCGTGACCACCACGGTGGGCAAGAACGCCAGGGAGATCGAGGAATACCTGATCAAGCTGGGTGAGGTCAATTTCGGCGACGCCATGTCCAACCGGATGGCTACCCTGGACGGGGCGTTGTCCAATTTGGGCGACGAGTGGGACAAGGTTTTCCTCAACATCTCCCAGGCTGGAATTGGCGACATTATTGCCGACAGTGTGCGTACCGCCATTGGAGCCCTAGAGGAACTCAACGCCCAAATTGCCTCCGGCGAATTGGAAGGCAACCTGCGGGCCACAGGGGTGCAGTTCTCCGGATGGGCCGACGATGCCCGCGCCGCCGTTGCCATCGTGATCGGGGAGATGCACCAACTCGAAGTCAACGGCCAGGATTCGGTCAATTTTCTGATCGATGCTTTCCGCCGGTTCCCGGAGAATGTCCGGGCCTTCATCGGCCTGATGACCGTCAACGTGGCGGCTGGACTGGACAAGGTGACCGCCTACGCCAGGGCCTTCAAAAACGGCGTCGCCGCCATCTTCAACGACCAGAGCTTTGCCGGGATCGGCGCCCAGCTCGAACTGGAACTCCAGAACATCGACACCGCCCGCGAAGCGTCGAGCAATGCTATCCTGGACCAGCGCGAAGCCACCATCAAGGCCAGCGATGAGGAGCGAGAGAAGGCCCGGCAGCTCCGGACGGAATATAATGCCCAGCAAAAGGCGGCCGCAGCCAACACCTCCGACCGGCTGGCTCAGTTTCGGGTTCAAGCTGCCGGAGCTCAGGAATCAGCCAAATCGTCGAAGGAAGCCGCGGCCGCAGCCAAGAAAGCGGCCGCTGAGGCCAAGAAGCTGTACGAGGAGCAGAAGAAAATAGCGGAAGCAAAGATGCGGGCCGCCAGCCAGGAGAAGATCCTGGCCATGGAGATGGAGAAAATTGAAGCCTCCAAACTGCCATCCAAACTTGTCCGGGCCGAGGCCGAACTCGCCATCGAACGGCGGATCATGGCGGAGCGGGTCAGTCTCAAGCGTCAGGAACTGGCCGCCATCAAGGCCGACCCCAATGCCAACCAGGCTGATGTCATCCGGGCCGAGTCCGATCTGGCCGCCCTGCTGGTCCAAAACGAAACCCAGCTCAACGATCGGCTGCGCGATCTGGCCAATACCCGCATGGACGATGTCGAGAAATCATGGCGGCGCGGTATCGTCTCGGCCCAGGAGTACCAGGCGGCGGTCCGTGCCGCCCTGGCTCTCGGCACAATCGATGAGGATGAAGCCAGGACCAAGCTGATCGGAGCCGGCGACGACATGGGCGCCGCCTTTGGCGAGGGTATCCGGCAGGCCCGCGAGCGAATGGAGTCGGACGGCGAGATGATGATCTCCATCGGGGCCGACATCGCCGACCAAATTTCCGGCGGCCTGGTCTCGGCCTGGGATGGGTTCATCATGGGCACCGAGAGTGCCGGCGAGGCCCTGTCCAACTTTGCCCGCTCGACCATCTCCTGGCTCTCCCAGGTCATCCTCAAGCAACTGTTGATGAACGCCCTGATGGGCGCCACCGGCGGCGGAAGTGGTGGCAGCGGCGGACTGTTCGCCATGATGGGCTTTGCCGACGGCGCGGTCCAGGGCCTGGCGGGTGGTGGTTCGGTGGGCGGCTGGAGCTCGTCCCGGACAGCCGACAATATTCCGATTTGGGCCACGGCCGGCGAGTTCATGCAGCCGGTGCGGGCGGTCGAATATTATGGCGTCAATTTCATGGAGCGGCTGCGACGGCTGGAATTTCCCCGCCATATCGCCCATGCCCTGGCCGGCGGCACCGTGCCGACTGTTCCTTCCGGCTTCCGGTTGGCCCAGGGCGGCATGCCTGCGGCCGAACCGCAAACCACGGTCAAGGCCGGCGACGTCAATCTCCGCATCGTCAATGTCAACGACCGCAACCAAGTTGGGGATTATATGCGCTCGGCCGACGGCGAGACTGTGCTGCTCAACATGATCCGCCGCAACGGTTCCACCATCCGCACCCTGATCGGAGGCTGAAGACAAAAAATGGCTTACACCGCCGGCACCGCCGCCAACTACAAGGACTTGCTCGCCGTCATGGCCACCTTTGCCTCGGCCAACGGCTGGGTTGTGCTGGAGCAGACCACTGACAAACTCTTTCTCAAAGGCACCGGCCTGGCCGGAATCGACGAGATTTATGTCGGGGTCGAAACCTACGAGGACCAGGCCAACAACTACTACAACTGGTCGATGGTCGGTTCCTGGGGCTGGCGTCCCGGTCGCACCCTTGATCGGCAGCCGCGCTCCAGCCGGGAGGCCGGATGGTACGTCGCCGCCCATTTTTGGAATCAACCGATCCCCTATTGGATGGTTGCCACCCCGAGGCGGATCATCCTGGTGGCCAAGGTCAGCACCACCTACCAGCACGTCCACCTCGGGTTGCTGACCGTCCCGGCCACTGATGCCCAATACCCCTACCCGCTGTTTGTCGGCGGCGGCAAAGGCTCAAACACCGACGCCCCGTTGCGGATGAACTACTCCGGCTCTCTCGACTCCTACTGGAGTTACTTCGGCCGAAACGAATATTCAGGCCGCCTGGTATATCCGGGCGGAAGTTGGGGGGGCTTGACCGGTGGCAACAACAACGACAACAACCCGGCAATCAGCACTTTGACTTTTAACGACGCCAACCGGATCAACATGTTGACCGCCCTGGACGGCTCGTACTTGCTTGAGCCGATCTACGTGGTCTCAAGCAATAACACCGGCGTGCTCGGCACATTTGAGGGGCTGTACCGGGTCACCGGCTACAACAACAGCTCGGAGAACATCGTCACGGTCAACGGCGTCAATCACATGGTGTTCCAGGACGGCAGCCGCACCGGATACGGCGACTACTGTGCATTGAGGATGGACTGATGGCAACCTATCAATCGGTGGCATGCTCCACCGTCAACCAGTTTCTGATCGACCTGGCCGCCTTCCTGGCCGAAAACGGCTGGGCAATCGATTTCAATGGGACCTATAGCGGCTCATACTGGCGGCTGCACTTCCATAAAAGCGACGCTCATTTCGATATTTACTCGTACTCAAGCAACCGGATAATTTGCTACGCTTGCTTGGGGTACGCGGCAGGCAACGCTCCCAACGACCAGCCCGGCAAGGACCCGATCACCTCCACCAGCAGGTCTATCACTATCTATCCGGGCTACACCGCCCATTTGATCTCGGTGGCCGGGGCGCTCTACATCGGGGTGTTGAATACCAGCGGTATCCCGTACTGGAGCTTTTTCATCCACGGCCCCGACAAGGTGGGCAACTGGAACGGTGGGACCGGGATCATGTGCGGCAACAACAGCGGATTGGGTGACAGTAGCATCAGCGGCTCAAACGGCGGCTATGCTACGGTATACGTCAACAATGCCTGGACCGTGACCGGCACCACCTCGGTCGGCTCCATTGCCGGGTCGGAAGCAGGCAATGACCTGGCTGCCAGGCACCAGCCGTTTTTTTATAACCAGGCCGTCATGCCGGTCCCGGTGATGATAATGCTCCGCAATGCCTCGGACTACACAAAATACCATCCGCTGTTTTTCTTGCCGGGCGTATTCCGGGGCAATGGCGGCACGCTCTACGATTACGGCGAGCTATTGGTGATCGGCGGAGACACATACAAGATCGTCCCCACCAGGACCGCTACTATCGGCGCGTCCTACGGCGACTATCTCTTCAAGCTTGGCAATTAGGGGGGGGCAAAATGGGACTGGTAGCAGCCGCCAACGGCACACTCGCCGCCACGGTCGGCACCGAACACTCGCTCACTCAGCAGACCGGGATCGGCGTCTACGTGCTGATGGTCGATACCTCGGCCCTGGCCGAGGGCGATACCGTGGAGATTCGGATCAAGACCCGACGGGCGTCCGGGGAGACCTCGCGTATCGCCTACAAATACACGTACAGCGATGCCCAGGCCGAACCGCACAAGTACAGCGACGCCGTGCCGATCGATACCGAGATCATCTGCACGATCACCCAGACCGCAGGGTTGGTTGGTCGAACCTTCCCCTGGAAGCTGTTGCGGGCCTAAACGATGAGAAAGAACGAGCTGCTCCTACTGCACGGCACCATCTACGGCCAAATCCCGGCCCAGGTGCCGTGGTACGATTGCCCGTTCAAGACCTCGAACATCGATCAGTACGGCAAACCGACCGATATCCCCTACCTGTTGACCGAACTCCGCTCCTGCATCACCGGCGATCTCGCCAACAATACCCCGATTGATGTCGTCCACTGGAACGCGGCAGGAGTGACGAAATGGAGCGGAATGGAGTGGTGGGAAGGCTGTATGACCTTGTTTATGAGGCACGTCTGAAATGGCATCCGGCAAGATAGCAGCCCCGGTGCTCAAGCCGATGGAAGGCTTGATAGCAAGGGCAACCGACTATTCGGCCCAGGGCTTCATCCTCGGCCTGCCGCCGCAACGGGATGTCGGCTATGTCACCGACCATACCCTGGTACCGATCTACATCTGGAACGGCTCGCTGGCCGATGCGGTGCTGCAATCGATCAAAGGCGACGAAGGGGCCGAGGGCATTGCCTGGGATGTCGCTCCGCCGGTGATCGTTCCGGCCCGTGGCTCGCAGCGGGTGATTATCGACGTGTCCACCGACGGGCCGCTGGCGTTTGACGGCCTGTTGACCTTCCTCTCTTCCTGCGGCTCCATCGTCCTCCGCCTGTACGGCACCAGGGCCCCGCACCTGTCCGGCGATATCGGCTACCTGTTCATGCCGCACAACTGGGAGGACGGCCTGGCCGAGTCGCTGGCATGGAAGACCGAGGTGATGATTGCCTTTGACCGCACTGAGCAGCGGGTGCAGTTGCGGACCATGCCCCGCCGGGCCTGGGATCTGCGGCTGTTGGTCGCAGGCGATGCCCGCCGCAAGCTGGAGACCTGGCTTTCGTTGCGCAAGACCAGGCGCCTGTTCACCCCGGTCTGGCGGGACGAATCCCGGCTGAACGCGCCGATTGCGGCCGGTGAGTCGGTGGCCTACCTCGACCGGCCGGCCTTGTTCGACTTTGCCATCGACCGCTGGCTGGCGGTCTACGATTCCTGGGACCGGTTCGAGATCCGGCGGGTCACCGGCATCGGCGCCGGCTACGTGGCGGTGGATTCCCCCTTCGAGTTCGATTGGCCCGCTCACAGCCCGGTGGCGCCGGGCCGCTACGGGGTGGCGCTCAGCCAGCGCCGGGTCTCCCGCTTCACCGAGGAGGTGGCCGATTGGCGGCTCCGGTTCGAGGCCCTGAACGAATCGCTGATGCCCGCCATGGAGGCGCCGGATACCTACCGCACCTTGCCGGTCTGCCCGTTCGTGCCCCCGTGGCATGATGACGAGGAGACCATGGACAACAAGTGGGTGCGGCTCGACAACGACACCGGCGCCCTTGAGTTCGATATTCAGTCGCTTGAGCCGGTCCTGGTCCGGAACGCCCGCTTTCTCCTGATCGGCCGGTTGAACATCGACCAGTTCCTGCGCTTCTTGTTTTACTGCGCCGGCCGTCTGGCCCCGTTCTGGCTGCCGGCAACGGACAGGGGTTTCGAGCTGGCCGCCCCTGCTCAGGCAGGAGCAACCACCATCGACATCGACAACATCGCCTACGAGTACGGCCTCTCCGGCAGCGCCGCTCACACCGACCTCGAACTGATCGCCACCGACGGCACCCGTATCCGCCGCCGGATCACCGGGGTCGAGACCCTGCCCACCGGCCAGGAACGGTTGACCCTGGATGGCGCCTTGTCGATCGACATCTCGGCCGCCTCTCTCAACCGCTGCGCCTGGCTGCAACTCTGCCGCCTGGACGCCGACGAGATCGACCTCAAGTGGCACGGCGGCGACTGCCTGGAAGTCACCCTGCCCATTATGGTGCTGCCATGAGCTACGTAGCCCGCGAACAATCCGACCATGCCGGTCATCCCCTGGAGTTGTACCGCTTCTCGATGGCTGAGGAACAATGGCTCTACACCAGCGCCGACCACGAGGTGGCCTTCGGCGAGGACCTCTACCAGCCGGTCTACGTCAAGCGGGGCGGATTCACCCGCGGCGGCGACACCCGCAAGAGTGCCATCGACATCGAGGTCGGCGCCTCCAACCCGGTGGCCCTGCCCTTTCGCACCGGCTGGCTGGCACAAACCATGGTGGTCACCATCCACCGCCATCATTACGAGGACAACGAGTTCGTGCTGCTGTGGAAAGGCAGGATCACCGGCTGCAAGTGGGCCGGCTCGGTGGCCACCCTGACCAGCGAGTCGGTGTTCACCCTGTTCCGTCGGGCCGGACTGCGCCGAGTCTACCAGATCGGCTGCCCCCATCCCCTCTACGGCCCGGCCTGCAGGTTGAACGCCAATACCTGGCAGGTGGCGGGCATTGCCGCCACGGTCAGCGGTAACGTGGTCACCGTGGCGGCCGCGGCCAACCGCCCCGCCGGCTATTTCACCGGTGGCATGCTCCGGGCCGGGTCCGAATACCGGATGATCGTCGCCCATGCCGGCAACCGGATCGTCCTGGTCGACGCGGTGGCCGATCTGACCGAAGGCGAGGCCGTGACCTTGTGGCCGGGCTGCGACCGCTCGACCGGCTGCTGTAACGACCGGTTCCGCAACCTGGACAACTACGGCGGCCTGCCGTTTCTGCCCGGCAAAAACCCCTTCAGCGGCGACGCCCTGGTCTGAGAGAGAGGAGGATACAAAAGATGTGGCAACTGGTGGTGTGGATCGGCCTGCAGATCGTCTCAGCCCTGCTGTTCCGGCCCAAGGGCAATCAAACCAATGTCACCCCCGGCGAGGTCCAGGCCACGGTGGTCGACTCCTCCGGCCCGGTGCCGGTGCTGTTCGGTACCCGCCGGATCGACACCCCCAACTGCGTCTGGTACGGCGATGTCGGTACCACGCCCATTGTCTCCTGTTCGGGCAAGAAATGAGGGCTTCATGCCTACACGGTCAAAGGTGAACATGCCTCATGGCCGATGTTCCTTGAGCCAATCGCGCAGGGCGTTGTTCATGCGTGTTTGCCATCCCTTGCCGGTTGCCTTGAAGGCGGCCAGCACATCGGTGTCGAAACGAACGGTTGTGGACTGTTTGACGCCACTTCCCGCCGGCCGGCCGCGCAATGCCTTCCTTGCCTCGGCCTTGAACTCCTCGGCCGAGATTTCTTGTTCGCCGATGAACGGCTTGGCGGTGGCAAAAAAATCGTCGGTCAATTCCGGTGCGGCATCCGGATCAACCCAGGAAGCGTTCGAATCTCTTTCTTTCGCGGTCATTGGCATGCCTCATCGAAATTATGCGGCGCTTGGGGCCGCGTGGCGTCCAGACCAGGACGACAAGTCTTGCGTCGAGCACCCCCATCGTGATGAATCGAGGCTCGCCGTATTCCTGCCTGGTATCCTGGCCGGTAAGAACTGGCCCGGCAAACACTTCGGCGGCATCGGCAAAGTCGAGCCCACGTTCCCGCAAGGTGATATCGCGCTTGTCCTGGTCGAATTCAATTTCCATATATTTATTGTAGTAACGTTTAATCGGATTAACAACAAAAAAACATGAGAAAAGTCTCTTTCTGGCACCTGAAAGCCCTGGGCTATTGCAACCGGCAGATGCGCCGCTGGTGCAAGGCGCATGGCGTGTCCTGGCGGGAGCTGCGAACCGAGGGCATCGAGGTCGACCGGTTGCTGGCCCTGGATAACGGCGCCATGGCCCACCGGGCTGTGGCCTTTGCCGAGGCCTCGGGTTGGTCGCCGGTGCCGGTGCCGGCAACGGAAGACAACAGGGGGTGCGTCTGATGGGCAGTGGTAAAAAGTGCTACACCACCGGCTACCGCTATTATGCCGGCCTGCACCTGGTGTTCTGCCACGGCCTCGATGCCCTGCTCGGCATCCGGGTCGGCGAGAAATGGGCCTGGACCGGCTCGGTGACCGGCAATACCGCCATCGGTATCAACCAGCCCAACCTCTTTGGCGGCGAGAGCCGCGAGGGCGGCGTGGTGGGCACGGTCGACGCCTGTTTCGGCGGACCCTACCAGCCGCGCAACGACTACCTGCAATCGGTGCTCGGGACGGTGCCCGCCTTTCGCGGCTTGTTCGCCCTGATCGCCCGCAGATGCATGCTCTCGGCCAACAACCCCTATGTCAAGGAATGGTCGATCCTCGGTTGCCGCACCCGCATCGGCTGGCGCGACGACCTGGCCGGCATTTTCGATGACGACGGTCATCTTGGCATGAACCCGACCCATATCCTGCTCGAAGCGCTGACCAACACCTCCTGGGGCGGCCTGGGCTATCCCCTGGCCGATATCGACCTAGCCAGCTTCCAGACCGCCGCCAATCTGCTGGCCGCCGAACGGTTCGGATTGTCCCTGCTCTGGGCCAAGAACTCCACCATCGAGGATTTCATCGGCATCATCTGCGACCACATCGACGCCAAGGTGTTTTTCAGCCACGTCACCGGTCTGCTCAAGCTCAAGCTGATCCGCAACGATTACAACCTCGGCGCCCTGGCCGTGCTGAACGAGTCCAACATCATCGAGCTGGTCGACTTCACCGCTCCTTCCGCCGGCGAGGCCGTCAACCAGGTGACCGTCAACTGGGTGGACCGAGAAAACCAGCCCCAAGCCGTGACCGTGCAGGATATCGCCGGCCTGGCCCGCACCGACGGCCAGGTCAACGCCACCACCCTTGAGTTCGTCGGCATCGCCTCGGCCTCGTTGGCCGCCCGGGCCGCATCCCGCGAGTTACAGCAACTGTGCATGCCTATCGCCTCGGCCACCTTGCTGGTCAACCGCACCCGCAGCCAGCTGGAGCCGGGCGACTGTTTCGCCTTCTCCTGGAAGCCGCTCGGGATCGAGAACATGATCATGCGGGTCGATGCGGTGGAGATCGGCGAACTGGCCGAAAGTCCCTTGCGAATCACCGCGGTGCGCGATGTCTACGGCCTGGGCGCGGTCGCCCTGACCACGCCCGAGGACAGCCAATGGGCCAACCCGATCTCTGATCCGGCCGCGGCCCGGTACCGGCAGGTACGCGAGCTGGGCTGGTGGCAGTTTGTCATGGAGTTCGGCGACACCGAGGCGGTATTGGCCGAGCTGGACGACGACTCCACCCTGGTGCAGTGCTACTGCGGCCGCCCCAGCCCGGATGCCATTAACTACGAGATGTGGGCCCGCAATGCCGGCGCCTCGGAATGGACGCTGCGCGATATCGATTCCTTCCCCTGGGTGGGCAGCCTGGCCGTGGCCGTAGCGCCCGAGGTCGAGACCGTGCTGCACCTGGTGGAACCCATCGACCCCATCATGGTCAAGCCCGGCCAGTATGCCGCCCTGGAGGACGAGCTGGTGGGGATCGTCGCGGTGGACGAGATGGCCGGCACCCTGACCGTCAATCGGGGCGTGCTCGACACTATTCCGGTCGCACATCCCATGGGTGCCCGGCTGTGGTGCCACCAGGGCCTGCACGGGCTCGACCAAACCCTTCGGGCCGTGGGCGAGACGGTGGAGGTGCGGCTGCTGCCCTCGACAGCCAAGGGCAGGCTCGCGCTTACTGCCGCACCCACCGACACCCTGGCCACCGTGGGCCGGATGATGCGGCCCTATCCGCCGGGCAATGTCAAGATCAACGGAAGCCGGTGGCCGGAGTCCATCGGTGCCGCTGCCGAGCTGGTCCTCTCCTGGGCCCACCGAGACCGGACCATGCAGACCGTAACCCTCAACCGCCAGGACGACGGCGACATCGGCCCAGAGACCGGGGTGGCCTATACCCTGCGCATCTACGGCGAGACCGGATCCCTGCTGCGCACCATCGGCCTGACCGGTACCGGTTACACCTATGCCCTGGCCGACGAGCGCACCGACAGCGGCTTTCAGGCGCCCCGGCTCAACACCAGCCTGCGGATCGAGCTGGAGAGCCGTCGCGGGAGCCTGATCAGTCTGAACAAGTGGAATCTGACCGTTGCGAGGGCAACATGACGGAACACATCAACGCCGCCTTGGCGGTCATGAGCGCGATCGGGGGAATGCTCACCGGGGTTGCTGCCGCAGTCTGGTATTTGAGCGACCGCAACACCACCCTCAAGCAACTGGCCAGGGACATCGACGAACTCCGCACCGAGCGCGGCAAGATAAAGGCCGACATCGAGAGCGCGGTCTGTGCCGCTTTCAAGCTGTCCATCGGCGCCCTGCGGCTCGAACAGGCCGAGCGCCACGGCGGGCACGACAAGGACATCGCCGCCCTCGATACCCGAGTATGCGCGGCGGAAAAAGACATCGAGGCCATCTTCGGCCGGCTCGAACGCCGCCACCACGACCAGGGACATCCGGACGGTGACCGCAGGGGATGGCGGAAAACATAATGACGAAAATCGTGGTACCGGAATGGCTGTATCGATCATGGCCATGGCTGGTGTCGGCCATGGCTTTGGGGTTCTTTGCGTTGCAGTATCTGGCTCCGGGATCGGCCCTGGCAGGTTACACGATGTGGATTTTTACAAACCGATGGAGGAAAAATCATGGCGGAAACAAATTTTGACCGGGCCTTTACCGACCTGCTCGGCAACGAGGGTGGCTATTCCAACCATCCCAACGATCCGGGTGGGGAAACCATGTGGGGCATCACCGCGGGTACGGCCCGGCGCGCCGGCTACACCGGCCCGATGAAGACCATGCCGGTCGAGGTGGCCAGGAAGATCTACCGGGAACGGTACTGGAACCCCGCGTTCGACCGGATGCCTTACGAAGTGGCGTTCCAGTGCTTCGACGCCGCGGTCAACTCCGGGCCGGTGGTGGCGGTCAGGTGGCTGCAGGAGGCGGTGGGGGTTGCGGCCGACGGCATCATCGGACCGGTGACCATGGCGGCGGTGGCCAAGGCCGACCCGTTGGCCATCGTGATCAGTTTCAACGCGGCCCGGTTGAGTTTTCTGACCTCGCTGCCCACCTGGGCGACCTTCGGTCGAGGCTGGGCCAACCGGATCGTCGGCAACCTGCTCAAGGCGGTGGGCTGATGGATATGCAAGCCATCGTCAAGACCGTGGCGCCGTGGATCGGCACGGCCCTGACCGGCCCGCTCGGCGGCATGGCCGTGCAGGCGGCATGTTCCGCCCTGGGCCTGGGAGAAACCACCACCGATGCCCTCAAGCAGGCGGTCTCAGGAGCCTCGCCCGAACAGATGCTGGCGCTCAAACAGGCCGACCTGGAGTTCTCGGCCCGGATGCGGGAGCTGGGCTTTGCCCAGGTCAAGGATCTGGAGGCCCTGGCGGTGGCGGATCGCAAGGACGCCCGGGCCATGCAGGTGGCCATGCGTTCGAAAATCCCGGCATCCTTGTCGATGATGGTGACAGGGGGCTACTTCGCGGTGCTGATTGGGATGCTGGCCGGATGGTTCCACGCCTCCGAGTCCCAGGCCCTGCTGTTGATGTTGGGCAGTCTCTCCACCGCCTGGGGCATGGTGATGGCGTTCTGGTTCGGAACCACCGCCGGCAGCGCCGCAAAAACCGACTTACTGGTAAAAAAATGAGCGAACTCTATACAGGCCGTCCGCCAAGTTGATAAAAAAATGAACTACCCTATACATATCGTCCGCAAAATTGGCATCGCCGTCATCTTGCTCCTGATCCTGGCCATGGTCGCCAACGTCCTCCGCCAGCGTTTTTACTGCAAAACGCCTTGGCGCGAATGCAATCCTGTTGCGCTCATCCCCTGCGAACCGGTCGACCGGGTGATGGATCAGTGGAACGACTACCAGGACATGGCAAAGAAATACGGGCGGGAGAAATAAAGGCGCTGCATTTCAATCCGGCAGCGGCGCAGCTCCAACCCAACGAGATTCCGAACCTTGGGTATCGCTATTGACTTGACAAAAATGTGCCATTCGTTGCAACCAATACAATATTAGGGCGTTTTTTTGTCATCCCATCAGCCTAAGGAGGAAAACGATGAAATTGAGGCATATTCTGTTGTTATCGGCTGCATTGACCCTTGCCCTGTCTGGCCAGGCGTTTGTCGCTACATCCGAGGCCACCATGGTCTATCCCGCCGCAGGCGTACCCAGCTCGACGGGCAGCGAATGGGGGCCGAGCTACACGGTGGGAACGGCGGCAAACAACCTGGTGCAGCTCAACGCTTCCGCCAAACTGCCGGCGGTCTCCGGTTCGAACCTGTTCGGTTCGTTCACCGGAACCACCCTCTCCGGCACCACCAACATCCAGTCCGCTATTCAGACTCTGGGCACGGCCTATGATGGGGCTATAGGGATCTCGGCCGGGATCGGCATCACGATTGCCGAATCGAGCGGCACAGCCACCATTGGAGTCGCTCCAAATACTTACCAGCCGCTGAGCGCCAACCTGACGGCCGCCGCAGGCATCTCGGGCAATAGTAAGTGATTATCTATAAATAAATTACTGGTAATTTATGAGCTATTAGTTCATATTCCGTTGCAAATCATGCAACGGGGGCAGAAATGGCACGTGTTAGAACCTGGGAAATCTCGGATGAATTTTGGGCGATCGTTGAACCG
>NZ_JAVBRQ010000026.1:0-79797 GCF_031547805.1 Desulfobulbus sp. | reverse complement strand
TTCCAATTCAAAACCAAATAAATCTTGGCCCGCTCGTTTACTGTTCAGTTTTCAAAGATCAAACGCCTAAACTCACACTTCAATTTAGACTCGCTTGTAACTTCCAACTCACCTTGAGGCGAGATCGATAGTTTAGCAGATTTTCAAGAAGGCGTCAAGTGAAAAAATTCGTTTCGCTTTCCTTTTTCATCGCGCTCATTACCGCAGCAGCGATGAGGCGATCTTTTAACTGAAAGCGAGGGGTGGTGTCAACGAAAATCAGAAAGAAAAAAATGTTCCTTGGTGCACGGAATCGAATTGGGGCCGGGCAGCAAGGGAACAACAGGACGAAAGACGCAACAAAAGGATTATTCTTGCTTGGCGTCAAGCCATTTGGAGAGGGTTTCGACGATTTTTTCCGCCTGGGCGATTGACGAGATGTTGAATTTGGACTTGGTCTGGTACTGGCCGTTTCTTTTCTGATATCTGCGGATGGTAAATTTATCCGCGCTGTATTGCTGTGTATTTTTGTCGAAATCCCGATAGCGGAACAGGATGGTGGTCCATGATCCCTTGGAAAGGACTTCCTTGTCGATTTCCTGGACGAGCAGGATGCCCTCTTCTTCGTAGTTAACCGTCAAATCTTCCACATGTTCTGCCATATGGTCACCGTTGTCGTTGGAGATGAATGATGAGGCCGTTACCGGAAACAGGCAAACCTAGCGCAAAGTCCGGACAACGGCAACAGGCATTTTGCCGGCAAGGGCCAGAGAAGACTTTCAGTGCTCGAATTCATATTTAATGTCGCCGCCACTGTGCGATGCACCGGTCTCGGTGAGAAAGGAGAAGCCGTTGCCCAGGGTGTAACGGGTATTGAAACTGCCCGATTCTTTTACCAGGTCCTTGCCATAGCTTACGTAAAAATCGGGGGTCAGCCAGCTGCCGAAGACCAGGGAAAACGAATCGTAGTCTTCGCCCGCGTCCAGTTTGATCTCGTCGATCCTGGTCAGTTGCTTGAGGTCTTGGAAGTAGGATGCCATTCCTCCTAGCCCGACTTTTTTGGCCGCAGTGCCGATGAAGCCGGTGTCCTGTCTTGTTTCTCCGCCAATGGCGGTGCTTTCCAGCAGACTGGTTATGATGGCCGATTGTTCCAGAACCGGACTCGAGTAAAAATGCATCTCCGGTTTTTGCAAAAAGCCGCTCACCAGTACGCCGGTGGTCACTTTTTCCTCTTTTTTTTCGCTGCGCAGTTCTATGCCCGGATTGGTCAAGGGGCCGCCGGCAAAATGAAGGCGGCCAAGATCGATTTTCAGCCGCCGGCCGTAAATCGTGAACGAACCGTTGTGCACCGCGAGTGTACCGTTGCCGGTCTCGGGTCGTCCCGGTTGCCCGTTGAGTTCCAGTTTGCCGACAATGGTTCCCTTGAGACCGTAGGCGTCGATGCGGACGTCATCGCCGGCGACAAGCGTGATATCGGTGAACAGCGGCGTGGCCACCGTGTTGTCGGAGGAAAGATCCGGCTCGTCGACAACGACCATGTCGTCCGAGGCCGAGGTGGCCTGATGGAAATCGATGGAGGTGATTCGCGCCCGAGGGATTGTGACCGTGCCCCGCACCTCCATCTTCTGCGGTCCGAAGAGCAGGTTCAGATCGGGAGAGACGTCGAGGTCGAGCCCCGGCAGGCGGGCCGCTTTGAAGTTATCGCCCGTGATATGGACATTGTGGATACCGGTGGTCAATTGTTCCCATTGCAGGACGCTTTCCGTACGCAGCATGCCTCCGCCCGATTGGGCAGCGGCAACCAGCCGGGTGCTTTTGCCGTCGCTTGCCATCTTGAGTTGCAGGGGGGACAGGGTGATGCCCAGCGGCGGAATCTCGGCGTGCCCCTCCGACAGTTCCATCTGGCCGTTTACGACCGGGGCGGTCGGCAAGCCGCTGACAGTGAACTGGCCGCGCAACGCGCCGGTGGGTTGAACCATTTGATCGGTCAGCATGGCCAGGGGGCGCAGATCCTGGAGATTGAGCCGGAGCGAGCCGTTGACCGGTGCCCGCAGGAAGGTTTCCGGAGCAAAGGGAGCGCCGGTCGTAGTCAATTCGGCATGGATCGCGCTGGCATCGGCGAATTCGCTGGCAAGCGTTGCCTGAAGTTTGTTGTCGTCGTATCGGGCTGCGAATGTGTTCTTTTTCCAGGTCAATTGGTGGGTGCCATCATCCGGCAGAGGAATGTGAAGCTGCATGCCGTCGCTGGATGCGGTGATTTTCCCGGTTACCAGGCGCGCCCGTTCGCCGGTCAAATCCACCTCTGCGTTGAGCCGGCCGGCAAGCGGCCAGGCGATCAGGTGGTTTGCCGCCAATAGCTCCAAGGACAGGGAGGAGGCGGTGCCGTGCACGCGCCAGAGCCGGGGTGCCGGTTGCCAGGTGGCGTCGACGCAAAGAGAGCCGGCCGCGGCCGATTGTAGGCACAGCGGTTTGATCTCGCCACTGTCGGCGGCCAGAGTCAGGGCGGTCGGCTGGCGTTGCTGCCAGTTGCCGTATTCCCGGCTGGTCAGGTGGCTTCGGCTGAGCGTAGCCTGCCAGCGGTTTTCCTTCAGCGCGCCCTGTACCAGGAGTCCGGTGGCAAAGGCTTTGTTTTCGGCGCTTAGTTCAAGGGTATGCTCCTGGAGCGATCCCTTGAGCAGCAAGCGGCTCGCATCCACCGCGACCGAACCAAAGCGCAGTTTCCCGGCCCGGGCCAGGAGTTCGAGGCCCCCATTGCCGGCAAGCGCGCCCTTGGCGTCAATATCTATGGTTTGGAGAGCGTAGTCGCCCAAAGAAAGGTTGTTACCGGTTAATCGTGCATCGAGCCGCGGCGTTGCCCGGGGGCCTGCAATCCGGGCCAGGGCCTTGACCGAGCCTTTGGCACCGGGCCAGAGTTCGGCCAGATTGTTCGAGTCAAGCCGCAAATCGAGATCGACGGTTTCGTCGATCCTGCCGTTGGCTCGCAACACCGAATGGCCGCTTTTGACGCTGAGTTGCGGGATCTTTATCCGGTCTCCGGCAATCGACAGCTCGCCGTTGCCGGTCAGGGGAAAGCCGCGCAAGGTCCCTTGCACCGACGGCACGGTGCAGATGGCCTGCAATCCCTGATCCGTGGTTTGGCCGGAGGTGGTGAGCGAGCCGGTGAAATCGCCGGGCCAATCCGCAAAGAAAAGCCCGGGATTCAGGTGGCTGCCGCTGAGCTCGGCCTGCCAGGAAAAGAGCGGCGTCCAACTCAAGTTCGCCTTGGCCACAAGCCTGGCCGGACCGTAGCCGAGGTTGAGGTCGTCGATGACAAGGCCGTTGGCATTCCCCTTGAGGTCGGCGGTGAGCGTGCTCAGGGCCGAGAGCGAAGGCACTCCTGCCTGCGATTGCACATGCAGCGCATAATCGTCCAAGGTGCCCCGGCCCTCGATCTCGACTTGGGCAAATCGTTGTTCCGGCCAATCGCGGCTGATGGCGGACAGGACCAGTTCCGGGGCGGAAAGCCGGGCCTGCCAGGTGGTGTCGGCGGCCAGGAGGCGATCGAGGTGGCCGTCGACACGGGCAGGGAAGGGGGCTTGGGCCGTCGCTTCTATGAGCAGGCCGTTGAGCGGCCCCTTGATCGTTCCGTGCACCGCCATGGGTTGGTATCCATCCGGATGTGTCCTGAAATCGACCTCCAACTGCACGGGATAGTCATCCTCGGTGCGCAGTCCTCCCTTGGCCTGTAAGGTGAACGCCTCGCTGGCCAGCGACAGGTCGGCGACCTGGATGGCGGTGTGCCGGTAGGCAAGGCCGTTGGCCGTGGCCCGGACAATGGTCCAGATCTCTTCCTGGTCGGAAAAAATGGCGATCTTGTCCGCCAGGACCGTGTCGATCGTCAGTTCAAACGGCAGGGAAAAGGGAGCGAGGATGGTTTCACCGGTGCTGTCGCCGAGCAGAATCCGCACATCGCTTCCCCGGATGGAGCGGACCCGAAGCTGGCCGTCCAGCAGCCGCGCGGGGTCCCAGGCCAGGTCGAGGTGGGCGATGGTCACGGTATCGGTCCCGTCCGCATAGCGGAGTTGCTCCAGGCGGATCGTTCCCAGCAGGGTGCCGGAGGCGGAGCCGATGGTCAGCAGGCCGGCACTCAACCTGTTGCCGGCCAGGATCAGGCAGCGAAGCCCGGTTTCGGTGCCGGCCAGCCACAGGAGCAGGGCTGGGACGAGGACCAGGAGCAGGCCGGACGTCCGGAGCAACCATTTGCCTTTCATAAATCCGCCCCCATGGAGAAATGGATGCGCCAGGTGCCTTCCTCGTCAAGGGCCTTGGCCAGGTCCAGGCGAATCTGGCCGAAGACGCCGTTCCAGCGCACGCCGATGCCGGCGCCCGAATGAAGGCGCATGGTGGAAAAATCGTTGGTGGCGGTGCCGCTGTCGTAGAAGATCGCGCCGCTCCAGGCGTCGAACAGCATGCGCTCCAATTCCACGCTGTAGGTGAGCAGATTCTTGCCGCCGATCACGTTGCCGTTGGCGTCGACCGGACCGATTTTCTTGTAGCCGTATCCGCGCACGCTTTGGTCGCCGCCGGCGTAGTAGCGCAGGGTCGGCGGCAGGGCGTAGATGTCGTCGACCAGGGTGGTGCCGATTTCGCCGCGGCCGAGCAGGCGCCATTGATCGAAGAAGGAGTAGATGACCTTGGCCCGCAGGGTCGGTTGGAGAAAAGAAGTGTCGGCCAGCAGGGTTTCCTCGCTGCCGATCACGGTGGCGGAGATGCGGAGGCCCCGTTTGGTGGTGATGCGGTCGTCGGCCCAGACCACGCTGCCCTTGAAGCCGGGCACGACCAGGCTGTCCTGGTTGGTTGCTCCCGGGCCGGTACTGTAGCGTTCGTCGAGGAATTGGACAAAGGTGGAATATTCGCCCCATTCGCGGAAATGGTCGCGGCTGATGGTGGCGTTCAGGGTTTCGGTTTCGGTGTTGTCGAATTCCTCGGTCTCGTATTTGCCGGTGAGGGCGATTCGGTCTTTGCTGGGATTGCCGACGGGAATGCTGTAGGTGCCGCCGAAATTGCTTTTCCGTTGCGCCGGCTGTAGCTGCATATCCAGCTGATGGCCAAAGCGGTTGACGTAGCGATTGGTGTATTCCAAGGTGCCACGGGCGCCGGTGTCGGTGCCGTAGCCCAGGCCGATGCCGTATTTGTGCGCCAGATTGGGAGTGAGGGCCACCTTGATCGGCACCTTGTCGGCAAGGGTGTGGTCGAGATCGTAGTCGAGGTCCACGGTCTTGAAATAACCCGTGTTGAACAGGGATTGCCGTAACCGGGTCAGGGCCTTGGGGGAAAAGGGATCGCCTTCGCGGATCGGCGAAATCCTGCGCAGGAGATCGTGGTCGATGATATTGGTGTCAAAGGCGATGGGCCCGACGAGAAAGCGAGGCCCGGTGTCGAGATCAAGCCGCACCAGGGCGCTGCGTTTTTTCCTGCTGATCTCCACCCTGTGGGAGCGGAACATTGCCCGGTGATAGCCGTTTTCCAGGGCGGCGGTGATCAGCGCATCCTTGCTGTTCTCATAGACCTGATGATCGAGCACCTCGCCTTGATGAACGGGAAAGCGCCGGATCGCCTCCTGCAGGCGCCCGTCGTGCTCTCCCGGCCCGGACAGGGTGATGGCCACCTCCGCCACCGTGACCGGCAAGCCCTTGTCCACCTTGATGTCCACCTGGCGGACGCCATCTTGCCCTTGCTGGTCAAGCGTGATTTCCGGGGTATAGTAACCGAACGGTTCCAGTGCCTCGGCGGTTTCCTGCCGCGCCTTGCCGTATAGCCGGGTGAAGAGGGCATCCGAAGGTGTTTCGTCGTCCGGGAGTCTGACCAGCGACAGGTGGCTGCGAATATTCTGGAGTTGCTGCTCGTCGATGTCGCCGGAAATATTCACCTTGATGGCCGGTTGGGCGGCTGCGGGCTGGATCCCGGCACAGACGGCCAGGATCAGGGCGGTCAGCAGGGGGCGGCCCCCAAAAGGCAAGGGAGGAAAAACAGGACAGCAGAGCCGGATCCCGCGGGAGCGGCCGCTTGGTTTTCGCGGAAGAAACAGGGGCGCGAACAGACGCAACAGGGGAAACCTCATGTCGGAGTCTCTGTTGCGACCGGTTTACGGGATGCCATGATCCCTGGTGAGACGGGTGGTGGAATGGCTGCCGAGCATGACGCAATGTACAGCGTCGTTCTTTTTTTGGAAAGAATTGTTTTGCGCGGCCTCCGGGACGAAGGCCGCGCAGAAAGACGGACAGGCGGCCGGCGCGCTTGGTTATTGGCGGGTGAAGGCCAGGCGGCTATCCTGCTGCCGGTCGATGAGGATGTGGTCGCCTTCGGCAAAGCGGCCTTCCAGGATTTCCAGGGCAAGCGGATCCTCGATATACCGCTGGATCGCCCGCTTCAGCGGCCGGGCGCCGAAGGCCGGATCGTAGCCGGTGTCGACCAGGAACTGCTTGGCCTCCTTGGTCAGGGTCACCTTGTATTTGCGTTCGGCCAGGCGCCGGGCCATCCGCTTGATCTGGATGTCGACGATGGCAAAGAGATTATCGCGGGTCAGGCCGTGAAAGGTGATGATCTCATCGATACGGTTGAGAAATTCCGGCTTGAATTGGCGGTGGAGCAACTCGTCGATTTGTCGGCGCATGGCGGCGGGATCGGTTTGGGCCATCTCCATGATGACATGGCTGCCCAGGTTGGAGGTCATGATCAGGATGGTGTTCTTGAAGTCCACGGTCCGCCCCTTGCCGTCGGTCATCCGGCCGTCGTCCAACACCTGCAGCAGGACGTTGAACACGTCGGGATGCGCCTTTTCGATTTCGTCGAGGAGGATCACCGAATAGGGTCGGCGTCGCACCGCCTCGGTGAGCATGCCGCCCTCGTCGTAGCCGACGTAGCCCGGAGGGGCGCCGATCAGGCGGGCCACCGAATGCTTTTCCATGTACTCGGACATGTCGATGCGGATCATGGCCTGTTCCGAATCGAACAGAAAATCGGCCAGGCTGCGGGCCAGTTCGGTCTTGCCCACGCCGGTGGGGCCGAGGAAAATGAAGCTGCCCAGCGGCCGGTCCGGGTCCTGAAGCCCGGCACGAGCCCGGCGCACCGCGTTGGCCACCGCCACAATCGCCTCCTTCTGGCCGATCACCCGGCCGCCCAGGGCCTCCTCGGCGTGGACCAGCTTTTCCTTTTCGCCTTCCAGGAGCCTGTCCACCGGAATGCCGGTCCATTTGGCCACCACCGAGGCCACATCCTCGGGGGCGACTTCTTCCTTGAGCATCTGGTGCTGTTGCTGGATCTCGCTCAGCCGGGCGTTGGCCGCGTCCAGTTCCTTGTGCAGCTGGACAATCCGGCCGTAGCGGATCTCGGCCACCTTGCTCAACTCGCCGGCCCGCTCGGCCTGTTGTTCCTCCATGTGGGCCTGATCGATCTTGGCCTTGATGTCGCGGATCGATTGGATGATGTCCTTTTCCAGTATCCACTGGCCCTTCATCGCCTTGAGGCTGTCGTCGAGATTGGCCAGATCCTCGCGGACCTTGGCCAACCGTTCGCCGGAGGCCGGATCCTTTTCTTTCTTCAGTGCCTCTTGTTCGATCTCCAGCTTGATTTTTTTTCGCTCCATCTGGTCGATTTCAGTGGGCATGGAGTCGATCTCGATCCGCAGGCGTGAAGCGGCCTCGTCGATGAGGTCGATGGCCTTGTCCGGCAGGAACCGGTCGGTGATGTAGCGGTTGGACAGGGTGACCGCCGCCACCGTGGCTGCATCCTGGATACGGACGCCGTGGTGGACCTCGTACTTTTCCTTGATGCCGCGAAGGATGGCAATGGTATCCTCCTCGCTGGGTTCCTGTACCAGGACCGGCTGGAAACGGCGTTCCAGGGCCGCATCCTTCTCGATGTATTTGCGGTATTCGTCGAGGGTGGTGGCGCCGACGCAGTGGAGCTCGCCCCGGGCCAGGGCCGGCTTGAGCATGTTGGAGGCATCCATCGAGCCTTCCGCCGCCCCGGCACCCACCAGGGTGTGAATCTCGTCGATGAAGAGGATGATCTCGCCCGCCCGCTTTTCCACTTCCTTGAGCACCGCTTTGAGCCGGTCCTCGAATTCGCCCCGGTATTTGGCCCCGGCCACCAGGGAGCCGAGGTCCAGGGCGATCACCTGCTTGCCGTTCAGGGTCGAGGGCACGTCGCCGTTGACGATGCGCTGGGCCAGGCCTTCGACGATGGCGGTCTTGCCCACCCCCGGCTCGCCAATGAGTACCGGGTTGTTCTTGGTCCGGCGCGACAGCACCTGGATGACGCGGCGAATTTCCTCGTCCCGGCCGATCACCGGGTCGAGTTTGCCCCGGCGGGCCACATCGGTCAGGTTGCGGGCGTATTTTTCCAGCGCCTGGTACTTGTCTTCCGGATAGGGGTCGGTGACCCGCTGATTGCCCCGCACCGTCATCAGCGCTTTGAGAAAGGCATCGCTGGTGACGCCGTGGCGGGTCAGCATGGCGGTCGCCTTGAGCGACCGGTCGGCCAGCACGGTCAAAAACAAATGTTCCTGGCTGACGTATTCGTCCTGCATGTTGGCCGCGGTCTTGAACGCCTGCTCCAACAGGTTTCTGAATGTCTGCGAGGCATAGGTCTGGCCGGCGCCGGTGCCGCTGACCTTGGGCAGATTGCCGATCAGCTGGTTGGTTTCGTTGAGGACGAGGCTCGGGGTGACGCCCATCTTCTGCAACACCGGCACCACCACTCCGTCAGGCTGCTCGAGAATGGCCTTGAGCAGATGTTCGGGCTGGATCTCCTGATTGCCGGCGGCTTGGGCCAGTTGATGGGCGGTTTGAATGGCTTCCTGGGATTTAAGGGTAAATTTGTCGAGTTGCATTCTCTCTTCTCTCCTTCTCTGCCATGGTATCGTGCATGCTGAGGCTTGATATCTTCATCCGGAAGGAGACGATAAGATTGAACAAAGCCGCGTCAAGAATTTGGCACGGCCACGGTGCTCTTTTTCGGACAGGCACAAAAAAAACCCCTTGTCGGCTTCGACAAGGGGTTTTTTGCAACGGAAAGCAGCGCTCGGTTCAGCCGCAGGAACCACCACAGGAACCGGAACTGCAACTGCCGCCACCACCAAGGGCGTTGGCGGAAGTGATGGAGAAACCGGAACGGTATCCGGCGTCGATGAAATCGACCTTGACGGCCCCGCATCTTTCCAGCAGATCGCCGTCCACCAGAAATTTCAGACCGCCTTCCTCAAACGCTTTGTCGCTATCTTTTGGCTCATCCAGAGCCAAGCCAAGGGATGGGCCACTTCACCCACCCTGCATCAAAGCGACGCGGATGGCAGAACTGATCTTGTTCTGCTCCAGGTAAGCCTTTAAATTATTTACAGCAAGCGCTGTGACTTCAAACATTCATGCCTCCTTTGGTTATAATCCTCCTTGCCCTCAAGAAAGGAGTAATATGATATGGTTGCAAGAGTAAAGCGCAATCAGGGCGGCGTCAACCCTGATGCGCCAGGAAGAACGCATCCGCAAAGAAAAGCCAGGGAGGTGCCGGCTCGACGCTGGGAATGCTGCCCTGGCAACCGGGCAGAATACCGGGGAAAGATGCCGGTCCGCTCCCGGCTTGGCGGAAAAAAGATTGTCAAAGGGCAGTGGGCTATCTACAATCATAATTTAATTGAGATAGTGGCAGCAGAACAAATTTCACGATGGGAACATCATGCAGAAAAAATTGCTCATATCGACAGGCGGCGGCGATGCGCCGGGTTTGAACGCTGTCATCTTTGCCGTGGTCAACTCGGCGACCAGGAAAGGGTGGGAGGTGTACGGCAGCAGATCCGGATATGGCGGACTCATTGACCGGGACGACCTGATGCGGTTGATGCCGGAGGACGTGGAAGGCATCCTGTCGCAAGGCGGTACCATTCTCGGTTCCACCAACAAGGGCAACCCTTTCGCCAAGCCGGTGGAAAACCTGGCGGGAGAGGTGCAGATAGTGGATATATCCGACAAGATTTTGGCGAATTTCAACCGGATGGGATTTTCCTGCCACGTTGCCGTGGGCGGCGACGGCAGCCTGGAAATTGCCCACCGGTTCGCCCAAAAGGGCATGCCGGTGATCGGCGTGCCCAAGACCATCGACAACGACCTGGAGGCTACGGACCGGACCTTCGGTTTCGATACCGCCGTTTCGACCGCCACCGACGCCATCGATAAATTGCACTCCACCGCCAAATCCCACGACCGGGTGATGGTGGTCGAGGTCATGGGGCGCGATTCCGGGTGGATTGCCCTGTATTCGGGGATTTCCGGCGGCGCCGATGTCATCCTCATCCCCGAGGTCCCTTTCAAGCTCGATTCGATTTGCGCCAAGATCAGCGATAACGAGCTGCACGGCAAGCACTATTCGATCGTGGTGGTGGCCGAAGGCGCCCGGGTCGAGGACGGCGAGGTGATCAACAAGGGGCAAGGCGAACTGGGGCGCTCCGAGGTGGTGCTCGGCGGAGTCGGCGAGTGGGTGGCCAACCAGATTCGCCAGCGCCTGGGCAAGGATACCCGTTCGCTGGTGCTCGGTCATCTCCAGCGCGGCGGCTCGCCTACGACCTTTGACCGTCTGCTGGCCCTGCGGTTCGGGGCGGCCGCGGTTCGCATGGCCGAGGCCGGCATTTTCGATCACATGGTGGCCTGGGTGCCGCCGACCATGACCGCAGTGCCCATTGCCGAGGCGATCCGGCGGCGGAAAAAGATCGATCTGGAAAGCGACAAGGTCCAGACCGCGCGCGATATCGGCATCTGCTTGGGCGATTGAGCCGTCTCCGTCGAAAAATGGCAACCACCGACCGGCTACGCGAGATTTACGACCGCATGCTGGCCCATTGGGGGCCCCAGCATTGGTGGCCGGCGGAAACCCCGCTCGAGGTGATGGTGGGGGCGATCCTCACCCAGAACACGGCCTGGAAAAACGTCGAGCGGGCGATCGCCAACCTCAAGGGGGCGGGGGTGCTGTCGCTGACGGCGCTGGCCGAGCTGCCCACCGCCCTCTTGGCCGAATATATCCGGCCGGCCGGTTACTACAACATCAAGGCCGGCCGGCTCCACAATCTTCTGCACTTCATCACCGATCACCACGGTGACGATCTCCAATCCTTTCTCGCCCAGCCGCTGCCGCAGTTGCGGGAGCAGTTGCTTTCGGTCAAGGGAGTCGGCAGGGAAACCGCCGACTCCATCCTGCTCTATGCCGCCGGCCTGCCGATATTCGTGGTCGATGCCTATACCCACCGCATCCTGGTGCGCCACCAGGTGATCGACGAGGATTTCGGCTACGAGGCCATCCAAGAGTTGTTCATGGACAATCTGGAGTGCGACGCGCAACTCTACAACGAGTACCACGCCTTGCTGGTGCGGGTCGGCAACGTCTATTGCAAGAAAAAGAATCCGGCCTGCGCGGCCTGTCCGTTGCAGGGGATGTAGGCGAGCGGCTTACTGCGGGGCGGTTTCCTCGCCGGGACGGTTCGAGGCGGGCGGTGCCGGCGGATGGCGTTCGTGCCAGAGCAATTTGCGGCAGATGCCGCGGATCATGCTGGCTTCCTTCTTCTTCAACTGCACCCGGCCGAGAAACTGGCGGATATTGCGCATCCAGTAGATGCGGTTGGTATCCTGGAGGAAGGTGATCTCGTTCAGGGCCTCCTCGATGTGTTCGTACATGCCTTCCAGATCGAAGGAGTTGGCGAATTCCGACTTGGGGACGGCGGCAAAGGGGCGGGGCTGCACGGCGGTGTACAGCTCGTAGCAATGGATGGCCACGGCCTGGGCCAGGTTGATCGACGAGAAGCCGGCGGTGGGAATGGTCGAGGCGAATTGGCAGAGATCGAGATCCTCGTTGCTCAGGCCGGTGCTTTCCGGGCCGAACATCAGGCCGATTCGGCTGTCAGCGGTCTGTTGGGCAATGGCGGCCATCACCTCGCGCGGGGTTTGGTCTTCCGGGCGGTGCCGGCCCTGGCGGGCCGTGGTGCCGACAATGAGCTGGAAGGGGGCCGCGGCTTCGGCCGTGGTCCGGCAGACCCGCATCTCCCGGATGAGGTCGGCGGCCTTGTGGGTCGCCATTTTCAGCATCCGTTCCTGGTCGAACTGTTCCTCGCTGACCACCACGAGTTCGTTGATGCCGAAATTGGAGGCGATTCGGGCCGAAGCCCCGATATTTTCCGGAAACTTCGGCCCCACCAGAATAATCCCGACCTGGCCGAGACGATCGGAAGAGGATTGACGATTCATTGACAACGCGGTCCGGGCGGCCGATCAATGGCCGGTCGATTGCTCCAGTTCCAAGGCTTTTTTCGAGGATTTTTCCGAGCCCGGACTACTGGTGGTCATCCGCTTGAAAAAGGGGATGATGCCGCGTTCCGCCCGCTTGATTTCCTCTTCGGCCTCCTTGACCGTGATCTGCCAGGCCGGAGCGAATCCCGGCGATTTCTCGAACATGATCTCGATCGCCTTCTGGTACACCTGAACCTGGCGCAGTTCCTGGCGGCCGGGTTTCTGGTTGAGCACCTGGACCATGTTGCGCAGGTTGTCGCGCTCCTGCTTGAGCCGGTCGAACTCGCCCTTGCGCCGTTCGTTTTCGGCGGAATCGATCTCCAGCTTGGTGTGCAGGTGCTCGCGCAGCTTTTTCATGTTGGTGTTCAATTCCCGGGCCTTCAGCCAGCCACGGGCCCAGAGGCTGGCGGCGACCAGCAAGCCGATGCACAGGCCCCGCAGAAAGGGATTGGAAAAAATCTCCCCGATCCAGCTACTGTTTTCCATGATTTTTCCCTCGGAAGAAAAAGGATGCGGAGTCGAGTCGTCTCTCCCGCATCGGATGATGTTGAACGGTATTTAAACGCATCATTTTTATTTGAATCGCCGGGGTTCGTCAAGCAAAACCAGGGAAGTCCGCCGTCGTGGGCGATTTAGCGGGGCGCCAGCGAAAAGGCAAGCCGTTTGGCCGAAAAATCGACCTGTTCGAGCCGCACCAGAACCCGGTCGCCCAACTGGTACATCCGGTTGCTGGCCTCGCCGATCAGGCGGTAACGGCGGCTGTCGTGCAGGTAGTAGTCGTCGGTCATGCTGGTCAGCGGCACCATGCCGCTGATATACGAATCGTCCAGGGTGACATACAGGCCAAAAGCGGTGACGCCGGAGATAATGGCGGCAAAGATCTCGCCGACTCGGTCCATGAGCAGCAGGCACGAGCAGCGGGCGTGGGCATTGCGTTCGACATCGATGGCCTTGCGTTCGCATTGGGAGAGATGGATGCCGGCCTCGCCCAGGTCGGCTGTCTTGGCCGACACTGGCCGGGCATGGTCTGGGGCGTGCCCGCTCAGCAGGTTCGCGAGCACCCGGTGGGCCACCAGGTCGGGATAACGGCGGATCGGCGAGGTGAAGTGCAGGTAATAGGGGGCGGCCAAGCCGAAATGGCCGTTGTTTTCGGGGGAATAGCGGGCCTGCTGCATGGTGCGCAGCAGCAGATTGTTGACGATGTACTCGGCGGAGGAGTTGCGGGCCTGCTCGATCACTTGAGCAAACCAGGCCGGATTGACCTCGGATTGGGGCAGGCGGAAGCCCAGCGCCTTGGCCGCATCGGTGAAGACCTCCAGCTTGGCCGGATCGGGATATTCGTGGATGCGGTACAAAACTGGATGCCTGGCCTTGGCCAGGGTTTCGGCCACGGCCTCGTTGGCCGCCAGCATGCAGTCCTCGATCAGCATGTGCGCCCGGTTGCGTTCGGCCAGGCTGATGGCGGCCACGGTTTCCCCGGCCAGGGTCACCTCCGGTTCGGGAATGTTGAACTCCAGACTGCCGCGGGCGAGCCGGCGTTTTTTCAAGAGTTCGGTCAGAGTGCTGGCCTGCTCGAGCATCGGCACCAGTTCGTGGTGAACGGCGCGGGCCTGCGGCTCGTTAAGGTACAGCAGCCGGTTGATTGTGGTGTAGGTGAAGCGCTGCCGGCTGCGGATCAGGCTTTTGGTGTAGCGTTCGCCGATGCGCCGGCCGGTGGCGTCAAATCGGAGGATGGCGGTGAAGGCTGGCCGGTCCTGATCCGGAACCAGGCTGCACAGATCGTTGGACAGCCGTTCGGGCAGCATGGGCAGGACCCGGTCCGGCAGGTAGACGCTGGTGCCGCGGAGATAGGCCTCCCGGTCGATGGCCGACCCGGTTCGGACATAGTGGCTGACATCGGCGATCGACACATACAGGACGAACTGGTCGCCGGATCGTTCGACGCAGATGGCGTCGTCGAAATCGCGGGCGGTTTCGCCATCGATGGTGACATGGGGGAGATGGCGCAGGTCCTGGCGCCCTTCGTCGCAGGCGGCCACTGGCTGGAGACCGGCTGCCTCGGCGTCGACCTCGGCCGGGAAACGTTCCCGCAGCCCGCCCTGGAGAACGGCCATGCGGATCTGGACGCTCGCGGTGCGGGCATCGCCGAGCAACTCGACGATCCGGCCGCAGGGGCCCTGCCGTTCCGAACCGTAGTCGACGATTTCCGCCATCACGGCCATGCCGTCGCCGGCCGCCAGGGTATCGTTGCGGCGGATCAGGAGGGTTGCGGGAAAACGGTCGTCGTCGGGGGTGACGTAGCCGCCGGCCCCGCTGGCGGTGAAGATGCCGCAAATTTGCGTCACGGCCCGCTGGAGGATCTGGATGACCCGTCCTTCCCGGTGGCTCCGGCCGCTGCCGGTGATCGCCACCAGGATGGTGTCGCCTTGGCTGGCGCCGTTCAGGTTGTGGGCGGCGATGTACACGTCCTTGCCGCCTTTGGCTTGCTCCCCCTCCGGGATGGCGTAGCCGAATCCCTTGGCGGTGAGGTCGAGGGTGCCGCGCAATCGTTCCTGCCCGGCGGCAAGGGCAAAACGCCTGCCTTTCTTGTCGATGGCGCGTCGCTCGAGCAGTTGGCCCAGCACGGCGCGCAGCTGGACCAGTTCATGCCGCGAAAGGCCAAGCGCTCGGGCGATCTCGGTTTCGTTCAGGGCTGTGTTTTGTGCGGCGAGCAGGCCGAGGACCGAAGCGTGGAGGGCAGACGATATGTTTTTTTCCCGTCCGGGAGCTCGGCGTTTTTTCGTGGCCGTTGCCAGCGGCTTCCGGCCACGGCTAAATCTTCTGGACATCTCTTTTCCGTTGTCTGTGGGGTGAATACTGTGAAATTGACCGGACCGCGGATTTTCTTTGTCCGCGGGAAGGGTGTCTGCTAAAGTGCGAACTCGCACTTTCGTCACGACCATACACTATTTTGGCGGTAAGAAAAGAAAAAGCCGGAGAGACAGGGACGACTCCAGATGCAGTACGTGAAATACGATCTTGATGCCTACCGCCAAGTCATGCGGTCCTTTATCGGCGACGGGCCGGAAACCAAGGTGTTCTGGGATGCGCTCGATTTCGCCGACCAAGCCCATGGCAGCCAGTGGCGCCGTTCCGGCGATCCCTACATCATGCACCCCTGCTCGGTGGCCCGGATCCTGGCCGAGGAGCTGGATATCCGCAATCCGGAAATCCTGGCCGCGGCCTTGCTGCACGATACCGTCGAGGACGTGGAGGAGGTCACCGGCCAGGTGATCCGGAGGAAATTCGGCGCCAGTGTCGAGGCCATCGTCGAGGGCTGCACCAAGGTCACCCATTACACCGGCGACCGCCAGAGCTTCAAGAAGCTGGTGCACCGCAAGATTTTCAGCGGCGCGGCAGCCAAGCTGGAGGTCATGGTAGTTAAACTGGCGGACCGGCTGCACAACCTGCGCACCCTTTCCAGCATGCCCAGGGACAAGCGGCAGAAGATCGCCGACGAGACCTTGGACATTTACGCCCCCCTGGCCACCATCCTGGGACTGTTCGCGATCAAGCGGGAATTGTACAACCTGGCCCTGGCCTATAAATTTCCCCGGCAGGGCAGCCGGTTGCAGATGCATATCAACAGCCTGCGCAGCGATCCGGACGTACTGCAGATTGTCGACAACGTGCAAAAGGCGCTGGCGCGGGAAGGGCTCGAGGGCAGCGTCAGCCTGCGCACCAAGGGGCTGTGGGGCTATTACGATGTCCGCAACCGCATCCTGATCAAGGAAATCGAGATGCCTCAGGAATTCCTGGTTCTCATGAAGACCAGGGGCGGCTGTTACCAGGCCCTGGGGGTGCTCAACGAGATTTATCCGCCCATCCCCCGCACCATCCGCGATTTCATCGCCAACCCCAAGCCCTCGGGCTACCAGGGATTGCACGCCAGGCCCAATATCAACGGCCGGAAATACCTGTTCAAGATCCGCACCGAGGAGATGGCGCGCCGCGCCCAGCGCGGCATGGTCCGCGATTGGGGGGGGGATAGCAAGGTTAGTGCGAAATTTTTCAAGGAAATTCAGGAGATGTTCGATATTCTCGGCAGCGACGATTCGGTCAGCTACCGGGATATGATCGCCGCCAGCGGCCGCAAGGAGATGTACACCTACACCCCCCAGGGCGATCTGGTTTGCCTGCCGGTCAATTCCATCGTGCTCGACTTTGCCTTCAGGGTCCATACCGCCATCGGCCATACCTGCCTTGGCGGCATGATCGGCAATCGCCGGGTCGGTCCCGACTATCAACTGCGGGACGGCCAGGTGGTCAAGGTCATCCGCCGGGAAGGGCCGGTGCACTTCGATCCCGCCCTGCAGGTCCTCTGCCAGACGCCGAAGGCCCGCTCCGAGCTGGCCAAGGCGTTCCGCTTGCGGCGGGAGCAGGTCTCCCGTCAGATCGGCGCCTCGCTGCTGGCCCAGGAGGTGCGGCGTTACGGCGTGCCGTACGAGGTGACCGAGAAGGAGGGCATGGCCGATATCCTGGCCTATTTCGACATCGAGTCCATGGACGATCTGTTCCTGCAGTTGGGCGAGGGACGGGTGCGACTGCGGGAGTTGATCTATGAGATCCGGAACGGGTTGTACGTCGGCCGGCCGACCCTGTATCAACCCACCGGCGTGTTCAACCGGGTGGACCTGACCACGCTCGACCCGGTGGTGATCAAGTCCTCGGCCTGCTGCAAGCCTGGCCCACTCGACAAGGGGGTGATCGGCCTGTTGAGCGAGCGCGGCCTGTCCCTGCACCGCAAGGACTGCGGGCAATTGCGAAAAATCAATTTTCAGCGGGAAGACGCGGTGGAGGTTCGCTGGAAGCTGAAAAGCACGAAAATCGAGAAACCCCAGCGGATCATCGTCATCCAGGCCAGCCGCAACAGGTTGTTTATGCTCCTGTCGGTGGCGCCCGAGGAAATGAAGGTGATCGATATCGTCTACCTCGGCAAGGGAACGGCGCCGATAGGCGACTGGGAAATTCATTTCCAGGTGGCGAATCTCTACGGGCTGAAAAAAGTTGCCCGCCATTTTTCCCGCTCCGAGCTCCAGTTCGAGTTTGAGCTGGAGCCGTGATTCCAGTTCCCAATCAAACACGATGTGATCCGAACCGAAAAGCTTGGCAGAGGCCAGGCGGCTTTTTGCGTGGATCGCTCCCTCATTGCCGGGGTAGGCGCCATTTTTCCTGGGGCAGGCATTGATCGATGCCGGCCGCCAGTTCGGCCTGGAATGCTTTTCGGGACAGTTCGCGGGCGCCGAAACGCAGCAGGTGGTCGGTGGTCATCTGGCAGTCGATCAGGGCGATGCCCAGGTGAAGGGCATGCTCCACCAGGGCCGCCAGGGCCACCTTGGAGGCGTCGGTGATCCGGGTGAACATCGACTCGCCGAAGAAAATCCGGTCCAGGCAGACGCCGTACAAGCCGCCGGCCAGTTGCCCGTCGCGCCAGCACTCGATGGAATGGGCAAAACCGAGTTTATGCAGGCGGATGTACGCCTGTTGCATTTCGGCAGTGATCCAGGTACCATTTTCCCGGCGCCCCGAGGCGGTGGCGCAACCGGCGACGACTTCGGTAAAGGCGGTATCGGCGGTTACGGCGAAGGCCTCGCTTTTGAGCAGCCGCCCCAGCCGCTTGGGCAGATGGAATTCAGGGGGATAAAGGACCAGGCGGGGGGCCGGCGCCCACCACAGGATCGGGTCGCCCTCGGAAAACCAGGGGAAAATCCCCATGCCGTAGGCCGCGACCAGCCGGGCCGGCCGCAGGTCGCCGCCAATGGCCAGGAGGCCGTCGGCTTCGGCGAATTCGGGGGAGGGAAATATCGGTTCGTCGATCAGGCGAAAAACAGGCATGGGTTCCGTGAGGCGGGGGGATGCGACAAATATCGAAATCCTACCCCAGCCTGGGAAAAAGGCAAGCGCGAAGGCGTGTCCCGGCGCGAAGTACCTGGGGAAACGGGCGACTTGGCGAGGTTGTGCCGGTTTCAGCCACAATCCGCCGAGCGGCTGCCGATGCGGGGGCGAAAGAATATCCCGGGAACGTAACTGCGCGCGAATGTGAAAAAGATGTTTACAGGAAACGGCAACTCATCGATAATTGCCGCACCTGTCGAGCATCCACGGAGGGGTAGAACAGCGTGATGTACCTAGAACATTTTCATCTCACCCATCCTCCCTTCCCGGAGGAACCGGACCCGGATGTCTTTTTTCCGGGAGCGCGGCGAGAGGAGATCTGCCAATCGCTGATCCTCGATGTCCTGGCCGGCAAGCGGCTGGTGAAGCTGACCGGCCGTGAGGGCTCCGGCAAAACTTTGCTGTGGCGGATGATGGCCGAACGGCTGCCTTCCGAGTACGAGGTGATCTTTCTCGACAACCCGGCCGGCACCTTCGACGAACTGGTTCGCCTGCTCTGCCTCGATTTGGGGATGGACCCCAGGGGCACGGAACCGGACACCGACTATATCGAGGTGTTGTACCGCCTGTTGGCCCGGAAGAAGGCCGAACAGGGCAAGGTGGTGCTGATTGTCGACCAAGCGGAAAAACTGCATCTCGCCACGCTCGAACGCCTGCTGGTTCTGGTGGCCGATGACCAGGAAGAGCTCGAATGGACGACGATTCTCGTCGGCAGGCCGGGGCTCGACGAACATCTTGAGCAGATCTCCGTGTTCCGCGCCACCATCGATGTCCACGCCGGATATGTGCTGGATGAACTCACCGAAAGCGAAACCCGGCACTATCTCCGTTTTTGCCTCGATGCCGCCGGGATGCGGCGCGCGCAATTCGAGGACGTTTTCACCGATGCGGTCATCGCCGATATCTTCGATGCGGCGCGCGGCAATGTGCGCCTGACCAACGCCTGCGCCGAGGAAGTGCTCCAGGACTCGTGCGCCGACAGATCGTTCATGGTGCTGCTCGACGGGGTCGAGCCGGAGGAACAGGAAGAGGAGGCGCCCCCTTTCCGTTGGGAACATCGGGTGCTGGAGCTGTATGAGTTGCTCCGCTACAACAAGTTTATCTCCGGGGCGTTGGTCGGGGCCGTGGCCGCGGTCCTCATCGTCGGTTTTCTTCTGACCGGCAACAGCAAAGACACCACGCCACCGGCCGAACCTCCGGCTGCCGCGATGCCTGGGGAAACCACGGCATCCGCACCGCCGCACTCGACGGCCGACAGCGCAGACGCGGCTGTGGAAGTCTCCGCGTCCACCGCCACTACCTCGCCGCGAGCGGCCGCACCCGGCGAAGAGCGCGACGGCGACAAGCTGCTGCGCGAGCGGCTGGCGGCCAGTGCCAGTTGGCTGACCGGGATGCAGCAGGGGAAGTACACCATCCAGCTGATGATGCTTGCATCGAATCAGGCCAAGGCCAGTATGGCCGCGATCCTGGCCGAAGACGATTTTTTCCGGATCCGCGAGCAGTTGTTCATCTTTCGTAAAAGATCGAATCCGCCCACCATCCTGGTTTTTTACGGATTGTACGACAACTTGGACGCCGCCAGGGAGGCGAGGAACAATATGCCGGTTTTTCTGCGTAAGCATCACCCCTATCCGCTTGCCGTCGACGACGCCATGAAAAAACTGAGCAACTGACGGGCCCGCCTGCCGTCTTCACCCCGTTGCAACCAATTGCCATGGATATAGTCCTTGCCACCCCCCGAGGCTTCTGCGCCGGCGTCAACCGGGCGATCGCCATTGTCCACCAGGCCTTGGCACGATACCGTCCGCCGATCTACGTGCTCCACGAAATCGTGCACAACACCCACGTCATCGAGGAGTTGCGGCAGAGCGGCGCGGTTTTTGTCGAGGAGTTGGATCAGATCCCCCAGGGCGCTGTCGCCATTTTCAGCGCCCATGGCGTTTCTCGGGCGGTCGAGGACCAGGCGCACGCCCTCGGGCTGCGGACCATCGATGCCACCTGTCCGCTGGTCTCGAAGGTGCACCGGCGGATGAATCGTCTGCATGCGATGGGCTACGACGTGCTGGTGATCGGCCACAAAAAACATCCCGAGGTGGAGGGCACCTGCGGCCAGGCTTCGGGGCCGGTGCATGTGCTCTCCACGCCCGCCGAGATCGAAAGCTTGCAGGTGGCCGATCCGGCCAAGGTCGGCTATGTCACCCAGACCACGCTCAGCGTCGACGACACCGCCGAATTGCTCGAGCAGCTTCGTCACCGTTTTCCCCTGATTGCCGAGCCGGAACGGACCGACATCTGCTACGCCACCACCAACCGCCAGGCAGCGGTGCGGCAATTGGCCGACATGGTCGATCTGGTGCTGATCGTGGGATCGAAAAACAGCTCCAATTCCAACCGGCTGCGGGAAGTGGCCCGCAACCGGCAAACTCCCGCCTTTCTGATCGACGATGCCGGCGAGATCGATCCCGCCTGGTTTGCCGGGGTGCGGCGGGTCGGCATCAGCGCCGGGGCCTCGGCCCCCGAGCATCTGGTGGTGGAGGTGGTCCGCTGGCTGCAGGACCACGGCGGTGCCGGATCGGTCACCGAAATGGACGGGCAGGAAGAGCACATCAGCTTCCTGGTGCCGGATTTGGACGTTTGACGGCGTGGATCGATTGCGGCGGAACGGATGCCGCGACTGTGTGCGACTTTTTTAGCGGATCAGCCGGCTGACCCCGACTAGCTCCACCGGCTGCAAGGCCTCGGTGCCGCATTGGGCAAAGGCGTCGAGCATGGCCTGATGCGGGTGGCCGATGGCGATGGCCTGGCCCTGGCGTTGGGCCAGCGCGGCCAATTGCCGCAGTTGCCGGCAGATGGCGCCGGGATCGCGCTCGTTGTCCAGAAACAGGTGGCGCCTGGCCGAGGGCAGATGCAGTCGTTGCGCCATCGCCATTCCCTGCGAGTTCGGAGTGGTGACGGAATCGACGAAAAAGACGCCGCGCGCCTTGAGGGCTTCGATCACGACCCGCATCCCCTGCGCGTTTTCACTGAAAAGTGACCCCATGTGATTGTTGGCACCGGTCGCATCCGGGATGGCCGCCAACATCTCCCCGACTTTTTCCCTGATTCGTTCCGGTCTGTCCGCACTCATCAAGGTTGCGGGCTCGAGCCGCCATTTTTTTTCCTTAGGTTCCATCGGCAGATGCACCAGGATGTCATATCCCAAGGATCGGGCCTGTCGGGCCAGTTCCCCGGCATGGGGCGCATGGGGCAGGAAGGAGAAACTCAGGCGGGCATGCATCTGTAAAAATTGCCGGCCGAGCTGCAGGTTGTAGCCCATGTCGTCGATGATGATGGCCACCATCGGACGGCCCTGTTTCGGCTGGGACGGAACGGCGACAGGCATGGGAGGTGCGGCGGGTGGAGGTGGCGCCGATTCGGCCGCCGCAGCAGGCGGGGGCGCGGAGGGAGCAACGGAAGGGGGCGGGGTGGCTGGTGCGGCCGTATCCGGTGGGGCCGTGTCCGGAGCGACGCGGGCAACCGGTTGGCGGTCCGTTTCCGGGCCCGCGCCTGTTTGGTCTTGTTCCCGGCATCCCCAGAGGACCCCAAAAAGGGCGACAACGAGCAGGAAGCAATGGCGGTGCCATCGTCGGCATAAAGGACGCACGGCCAAGGCGGGGTTATTTATTGCGGGCAAGGATGTAGAGGGCCAGCTCCCGCAAAAGTCGAACGCTGGCATCTTCGCTGCCCGGCCGAATGAAGGGCGCCAGGGCGGCCAGCGCCCGGTCGACCAGATCCCCGGCAACGGCGGCGGCGCTGGCGAAGCCGTCGTAGCGCCCGATCAGGGTGACGACGCCTTGGTAGGAGGTGGGGTCGGTCCGGTCGGCGGCGAGCAGGTCTTCGATGCGGCGTCGGTCGGCATCGTTGGCCCGCGCAAGTGTATGCAACAGGGGGAGCGTCATTTTGCCTTCCGCGAAATCGTTACCGGTCTTTTTGCCGGTGTTGGCCGGATCGCCCTGGAAATCGAGGAGATCGTCCACGACCTGGAAGGCGGCGCCGATCAGGTCGCCATAGGCCGACAGAGCCCGCAGCCGCACCTCGTCCGCACCGGCGAAGAGCGCCCCCAGCGCACAGGTGGAAGCGATGAGGTTGCCGGTCTTCTGGCGGATCACATCGAAATACTGCTGCTCCTTGGTGACGGCGTCGCCGATCAGGCGGAGCTGTACGAATTCGCCGTTGACCATCGAAAGGGTGGCGGCGCAGAAAATCTCCAGCCCCTGCGGACCGGCAAGCCGGCCGATCAGGTGCATGCTGCGGGCATGCAGCCAATCGCCCGCCAGGATGGCAGCGGTCAGCCCGAAACGGGCAACTACCGTGGCATTGCCCCGGCGTTGACTGGCCCGATCGATGACGTCGTCGTGCACCAGGGTGGCCACGTGGAGATATTCGAAGGCCGCGGCCAACAGGTAGAGATCGTTGTCGTCCCGGCCGCAGCAGCGCGAGCAGAGGACGGTCAGTAGGGGGCGGATTCGCTTGCCGCCGGAGAACAGGGAGTACTGGACGACCTCGACCAGCAGGGGATCGCACCCGGCCAGGGCCGTTTCCAGGTCGGCGCGCATCGCGCTTTCGACCCGGCCGGCGACGGCGGCGGCCGCGGCGCGCAAATCCATGGTCGGGTCGGTGGTTGGCGAACTCATGCCGGTTGTCCGTGGGGCGCGGGCTGCTGGCCGAAAAAAACGGCCACATCATCCATGTCCCGTGAGACGGGGCTGGGCGGAAGGCTGCGGAGAAACTGCCGCCCGTAGCCCTTGCCGAACAGCCGGGTGTCGAGGATGGCGATGACGCCGCGGTCGTCCGCGGTGCGCATCAGCCTGCCCACCCCCTGGCGCAGGGTCAGGATGGCGCGCGGAACCTGATAGTCGTTGAAGGGATTGCCGCCCAAGGCCTTGATTCGATTCATGCGGGCCATAATAACAGGGTCGCTCGGGACTTCAAACGGTAATTTGTCGATGACCACCAGGCTGAGCGACTCGCCGGGCACGTCGACCCCTTCCCAGAAGCTGGATACGGCCAGAAGCACCGAATCGGTTTCCCGGCAGAATCGCTGCAGCAGCACGCGGCGGGGTGCCTCGCCCTGGACGAGCAAGGGGTAGGGCAGTTGCTCGCGGAGCGCGGCATAGGCCTTGTCCATGGCGGCCAGCGAGGTGAAGAGGGCCAGGGTCCGTCCGCCCGCCAGCTTGATCAGACTGGCCATGCAGTGGTGCAGGGCCTGCGGATACCCCGGCGCGGTCGGTTCGGGAAAGGGGGCGTTTGGAACGTAGAGCATCGTCCTGCCCTGGTAGTCGAAAGGCGAGGCCAGGGACATGGTGGGGGTATCGGCCGGCAGGCCGAGGCGTTCGAGGGCGTAGCGGAAGTTGCCGCCGGTTGTCAGGGTCGCCGAGGTAAAAACGCAGTGGCACACCTGGGCGTACAGGGCCTCGTGCAATTCCGCGGCCACGTCCACCGGCGTGGCGTACAAGGCCAGGTTGCGCTCGGTTCGCTCGTACCAGTAGGTATGGCTGACCTCCTCGTCGGCCAGATCGTCGAATTGCTCGCAGGCGATTTTTTCGAGGCGCCCGGACAGCTCCCAGGCCCGGCTTGCGTATTGGGGCCAGGGGGAGGCCTCGCCCGGCTTGCCGTCCAGGCACTGGGCAAATCCTTGCAGGGCAGCGGCCAATTCGGCCCTCAGTGCCGACGGACCGGGGTGGTTGGCGAGCACTTCCTGGAGCGGGAAACGGCCCTTTTGCTCGGGGAAGGCGGCCGCGAACCGTTCGATGTTGCCCTTGAGGCGGCTGACGGCGGCAAGGATTTCCTCGCGTTGGGATTCCTGGCAGTCGACGGCGACGCGCTCCACATCCCCGCACAGATCGAGCACCTGAAAACGGGAAAAGGTAAAGCCGAAAAAGGTGGTGGCCACGTTCTCGACATGGTGTGCTTCGTCGAACAGCACGGTTTCGTAGCGGGGCAGCACCTCGCCGTACCCGGTTTTGCGCACGGCCAGGTCGGAAAAAAGCAGGTGGTGGTTGACGATCAACAGTTGGCTGGCAGCGGCATCGCGGCGCAGCCGGTTGAGGAAACAGCCCGTGGCCTCCGGACACTGGCTGCCCAGACAAAAATGGGACTGGCAGCAGATCTTCTGCCACAACGACGAACCGGACCCGAGCCAATGGAGTTCGGAGCGGTCGCCATGCACGGTTTCGTCGATCCAGGACTCGATGGCCCGCTCCTCGCCTCCGGCCTGAATGTCGGCCTGGCCCGCGGCCTGTAGCTGCCGCCAACGGTAGAGACAGAGGTAGTTCTGGCGGCCCTTGACGCACAGCGCCTTGAGGTCCGGCGCTATCCATTCGCGGATGAACGGGATCTCGCGTTGGAGGATCTGGTCCTGCAGATTGCGGGTGTTGGTGGACACCACCACCCGTTGGCCGCTGAGCACGGCGGGGATCAGGTAGGCCAGCGTTTTGCCCAGGCCGGTTTCCGCCTCGATCATCAGGCAAGAGGCCTGGTCGGCGCAGTATTCCTCCGGCGTTTCGAGCAATCGGGCCACTGCCCGAGCCATTTCCAACTGGCCGGGCCGGTATTGGTAGGGCGACAGGTGCGTGGCCAGCAGGCCGTCGGGGCCGAAAATGTCATCCATTTTCGGACAACCCCAGGATATCCCGTACGATTTCGACCACCTGGGGCGAGGGATCGTCCAACAGCCGGGGCAGGGCGGCCAGGGCCTCGTCGGTGGCGATGGTGCCGAGCACGCTTGCCGCTTCGCCCCGCACCCAGGCGAGCGGGTTGGCCAGCTGCTCGACCAGGCCGGGCACGGCCAGGGACAGCGACTCGGGACAACTGGCGACCAGCTCTTCGAAAAGCACTGCCACCCCGAGCCGAACCGCGTAACGACCGTCCTCGATCAACTGGCCGGTCCAGGCCAGATAGCGCGGCTCCTGGCGGACCATGGCCTCGATGTTGTCCACATGGCCCAGGGCAAGAAAATCGGCAATGACCTGTCGCAAGGTCTCGTCGCTGACTTCGGGTGCAGGGCGGGATGGTGTCGGGGAGGGCGGATCGATCATGCGGGAGCGTTCTTGTTGGATATGACGATTCCTGTCCATACCACGGCCAACCTGGAGGGGCAATCCGAGAGTGGCCACAAGCCTACTTGACACGTTTTTTTTTCATGGGTAGAAAAGGCGAAAGAAACGAGCAAATACCGATGAATTCAATACGGCCAGTCCATGATTGAACCGCAGCTTCCCCCGCCTCCTTCGGCCGTAGCCGAGGACGAATTGCTCGATGGCGACGAATGCATCGTCATTGTCGACGATTTTCCGGATCTCGTCATTCTGGTGCAGGATTTTTTGGGGCAACGGGGGTTGACCACCGTCATCGCCGACTCAGCCGATTCGTTGCGCCGCAGGCTGGCCGAGCACAAGGTCGCCCTGGTTCTGCTGGATATCGGCCTGCCCGATGCCGACGGCACCACGCTTCTGCCGGAATTGAAACGCGACGATCCGGACCTGGCGGTGATCATGCTGACGGCGGTCACCGACCTGCAGACCGCGCTGGCTTGCCTCCGCTACGGTGCCGACGATTATCTGACCAAGCCGGTCGGCTTTACCGACCTATTGGCCACCGTGCACCGCGTTCTCGAAAAACGGCGGTTGACCATCCGCAACCGCTGGTACCAGCGCCAGATCGAGCAGGCCACCTTCCGCATCCAACTGGCGCACGCGCTGGCCATGAAGATGAATACCGCCTACCTGAGCACCATGGAGCTCGACGAGATTCTCCATGCCATTCTGGTCGGCATCACCGCGGAAGAAGGGTTGCAATTCGACCGGGCATTTCTTGCTCTGTTCGACGAATCCGGGGTCATTCTCGAAGGCCGTCTGGCGATCGGGCCCGGTAGCCGCGAAGAGGGCTTGCCAGCCTGGTCCGGCCTGGAACGGCCAGCGGGCCGGCCGCTCAATTTCGATTTCCATGCCAGGCGCGAGGCCCAATCCGCCCATGTCGAAATCAACCGCATTGTCCGTGCCCTGCGAATCGAGGCCCGGGACAGCGAGCATATCTTGATCCGCGCGGTGCGGAACCGCAAATCGATCAACGTGGCGAGAGGGCAATGCGCCCACGCGGTGCCCCTGGAATTACTGGGATTGCTGCAGGAAGACAGTTTCGTGATCGTGCCGCTCTTTTCTCCCAGCAGGGCGCTGGGCGTGCTCATCGCCGATCATTTTGTCAGTCGCGCGCCGATCGGCGAAGAACAGATCCAGGCCTTGGAAAGCTTTGCCAGCCAGGCTAGCCTGGCCATCGAGCATTGCCGGCTGTATGTGACCATGGAGCGCAAGATCAAAGAGTTGGAAGAGGTGACCACCGAACTGCAGAAGAACAAGGACCTGCTGGTGGAAACCGAGCGCTACTCGGCCCTGGGACACATGGCGGCCCAGTTGGCCCACTCCATCCGCAACCCGATCACGGCCATCGGCGGTACCGCTCGCCTGCTGGCCCGGAAAATCGAAAACCCCGAGTGGCTGCAGTTTCTGTCTATGATGGCGGCGGAAGCGGGCAAAATCGAAAAGATCTTGGAAGATCTGTTTAATTTTGTCGAGCAGAGTAAGCCGGTGCTGGAACGGACCCATTTGCTGCCCCTGGTCCGCAAGGCGCTTCTTCTGCACTTCAATGCGCTCAATAACCGGAATATAACGAAAACCTTCGTCTTTCCCGAGCGCGATCCCCTGGTCAAGGTCGATCCCCGCCAGATACAGCAGGCGCTGGTTCACCTGATCCGCAACAGCATCGAAGCCATGCCCCAGGGCGGCGAACTTACGGTGAGCGTTGCCGAGGAAAACGAGCGGGTGGTCATCGCCCTGAGCGACACCGGTCAGGGCATGAGCCGGGAAGACCTGGGACATGCGACCGATCCCTTCTATACCACCAAGATGGTCGGGGCTGGCATGGGCTTGGCGCTGGTGCGCCGGATCATCCAGGACCACGAGGGCGAGTTGATTCTGGCGAGCGACGCCCACCTGGGCATGCGGGCAACGATCATATTGCCCGCGGCTCCGCGCTAGCGCTCAGAGCCCGCCGCGACCAGCCGGCAAAGCAACATCCGATTGCCGCTGCCGGCCGGTATTGAATTGAAATTTCTTGATATTTTTTCCGTTGCGTTCGTCGAAATGACTACGACTCGCTTCTCCCCACCCAAGTTTACCTGACCGTCTACCTGGCTCTTTTATAAGATAAGCAAAGAACGTTCTGTGCACCATGACAAGGCAAAACTATTGACAGCGCGGGGCAAATGGTCATTTCCCACGCGGTGAGAAATCACGTACTCTCAACCGGCTTCCACGCGTAAGAACCAGCCAATTTCCGGGAAAGGCAGCCTGGCTGAGACGCGAGGGGCCATCGGAAAGAAAAAAGGGGTGGAAGGTAGCAACCTTCCACCCCTCTCTTGCTGGGGTTCGAGAACCTAGGCTGACGCGAAGGCCTTAGAACTTGAGCTCGAGTCTGGAGGCGGCGGCGAAGATACCGTCGTCATCGAGACCGGCTATGTTGTACGCATTGTCGAACTCAGGCTTCAGATAACCGGCCGACAAGAAGAGATTCAGGTTCTTCTGGATGGTGTACTGCATGATGCCGGAAATGGTCCATGCACTCTCAAGGCCCAGATCAAGATTGTAACCGTTACGATTTGTTGGATTCAGAGAACGAAAAGTGGTGTAGGGCCCGTCGCCATCCGGTCCTTTCGTACCCCAGGAATCAATGTCGGCATAAAAGAAGTTACCGGTCAACTTGAGGTCTTCCTTGACTTGATAGGAAACCACCAAGCCGCCCCACAGCCAGTCGCCATAGTCGCCGATGCGGATGGCGGAGATGACGCTGTTGTCGATGGTGCCGAGCATGACCCCGTCGCCGAAGGCGCCGTCAGGCTGGAAGCCGTTGGCGGTGAAACCGAGGTTCAAACCGATGTTCAACTTGTTGATCTGATAGTTGGGGAAAATATAGCCGCCGTAGCCGGTGTCTTTCGATCCAATGGTATCCACGCCACCAGCAAGCGTCGTCGCCCCAGGAGCTGAACTATATCCTTGGGCATCTTCTTCCCACGAGTTGAAGTTGTTCAAACTGTTGTCGGTCACGGCGATTTCGCCGATCAGACCGAAGTTGCCGCTCTTGCCGTTGACGTACAGGGAGCCGAAGAAGCCTTCGTTCTCCTGCCAACCGAGATCTTGGTAACCTTTTTGGGTAGCCGTAGGAAGAGTTGTAAGTACACCTGCACGGCGTTCATTACGGTTATCCATCTGGTAGCCGATCATACCGCCGATCAGCCAGTCCTTGTTCAACTGGGCCTTGGCATGGACACCGAAACGGATCTCGTCGTTGTCTTGCAGCTTATCAAGGGAGGAACTGGTCACATCGTCGCCGTTCTGGGCTTCTTCCATCCACTCGATAAAGGGGTTGATCTCCACTTTATCCAGCTTGATGATACCTTTCGCACCGGTCAGGTTGACATCGTCGTAGAAGAAGTTGTAGCTGGACGGCTGCGGCCCGTAAGTGGAACGATAGCGGCCGAGTTCCAAGGTGAACTGGTCGTTGAACGGAATGCCGACATAGGCCAGGTCGGCCACGACGTTGCTTCTACCGTTACTACGAAATGTATTGCCATTGGAATATTCCGTGTCGAAGTCGCCCATGTTCGACTCGGCGATGCGCAGGCGAACCTTGGCATAGGCGCCGCCGGCAGCGGTGCCGGTCAGGTTGACTCGGACCCGGGAATCCATGTTGGTTTGGGAATCCTGCGCAGAAGCCGTGCCATAGGTTCTGAATTGGTCGTCAGCATAGTACAAACGAACCCGGGCATCACCGGTAATCTTGACCCCAGGCTCGACGGCCGCAGCCGACGCGGTGGAGGCTACGCCGCTTGCCAGCATCAGGGCTGCGCCTGTAAGAAGTACTTTTTTCATGTTCCTCTCCTTTGTCTGTTGTTCATTGCATGTTCCCCGAAAAACGAGAAACCTTCCCCGCAATTCTATATGACTGCAACGTATAGTAAGTCCAAGTGACCGTCAAGTTTTTTTTACCAAAAGTTAAAAAAATTTTACCGGCATTTCTGATTGAAATGTCGAATATCTTTGCATGGATACTACAAATTCCAGGGTCACGGTATGTCCGTGCACTGCGCTCCGCAAAACGGTCGCCGCAAGATCATTCCACCGGTTCGCCGAGCAGCGAGGGCTGATCCTTGAGATACACCCGATCATGCGGCTTGACCTTGATGGTGTAGCAATTGAGATAAGAGGACGATGTGTGCCAGAAAACAAAGGGATAGCTGGTTTCCGCCTCGACAAAGTACACGCGGTACTCGGTGCTGCCCTTCTCGGCCCCTGCCACCTGGTAGTTGGTGATATAACCGGTAATTTTTCTACTCTCCCAGAGGCGGACCAGACTGTTGCTCTCCCAGGTCAGGGCCGAGAGCGAACCGCCGTCGAAGTAGCGGAGGTTGGGCATGAAGGGTACGGTTTCCAGGCGGTTGCGGCCGACCATGATATCGTTGATGCCGTCGCCGTCGAAATCGGCCACCACAATGCGGGTTCTCAGCCAGGTGGTCTCCTTATCCGACATGACCGCATTGTTGGGACTGGTCAGGGTACCGAAAAAGTTGTCGCTGGCGCCAAAGGTGTCGGGGCTGCTCCAGCGCAGGGTGCCGGCGACATCGTAGAGTTGCAGGCGATTGCGATTGTTGATGGCAATGGTGACCTTGGATTTGCCGCCTTCGATGTCGGCCTGGACGAAATCGAAGATGTTCAGGCCCTTGGGCAGGTTCAGCCTTTGGCCTTCGGTCAGGGTGTTGTTGGGGTTGAGCGTCATGTAATGCACATTGCTGTCGCCCAGCTCGCCGGTCAGGCTGCTTTGGCCGAGCAGGACGGGCTCTTCGCCCGGGGCGCCCATGGTGCGGAGATACCAGGGCACATGGTCGAACAGAAACGACACCTTTTTGCCGTTCCATTCCAAGGCGGAAGAGTCGGGCCGGTCCTGGTTGCTGCCGCTGATGTAGATTTCCTTCAGGCCGTTTTTGTTCAGGTCGCCCAGGGTCACCGAGTGGTAGCGGAGATAGTTGGGCAGATTGACGGTCGCCAGCATGCGGAATTGGCCGTCGTCGTTGCGGTAGAGGATCAGGCTCGATTTGGTCAGCAGCACGATCTCTTCCTTGCCATCCCCGTCCAGGTCGCCCACGTTCATGTCCATGGTCTCGACCGGGATGCTCTTGCTGCGGGAAGTGTTGATCAATTCGAACGGACCGCCGACCTCGAGCCCGGTGGTCATGCCCGCATACCGGCCCTCGCGGTAGGCCCGGTCGGGGTGGGCACTGTGCAGGGCGTCCATTCCCCCCGGGTGTGCGGGGCCGGATTTCATTTCCGGGCGGGGCTTGCCGAACACGGCGCCGCTGATATCCCAGGCCAACTCGTCGATGGCCGTCATGGCGTCATCGACCGCGTTGAAATGTTGCATGAACCGCTTCGGTGTCTGGCCCGAGGTCTGGGTGAAGACATAGGCGGTAAGTTCGAATTGGCTGCTCTTTGGCGCCAGCGAACCGATGATGAGATAGTCGGCGCCGGATTGGCGGAGTTGTTGGGCAAAGGCGGTGTGATCGCCGGCCTTGAGCGATTGGGCCATGCGTTCGGATGCCGCTCCCTGGGCGACGGCCGCCACCTGAGCCCGGGTGGCCAGCCTGCTGGCCAGGGTGCTGGCCAATCCGTTGCGCAGGTAGGCGTAGGAGCCGGGGATTTCGACGTCAAAGGGTAAAACGACCACCTGCGACTTGGACGAAGCCGAGGGCTTGGCGGAGGCGGCCGGTTTGGCCGGTGCCGCATGCGCCGCCGAGGCGAGGAGCATGAAGCCGCACAGCAGGAAAATGGGCAGAAAGAGATGGCGGTTGGCGGCGACCAGAGGGACGCGCAAAGAAAAAACATTCACGATAACGGCTCCTTTTTTCAATGAAAAGAAGAGGATGGCGACAGGCGCATACGGCGCGCGAACGCGCCGATGATAGCACAGATTTTTCAAACTTTCTGTTTTTTAGGCAAAAAGGGAAGGAAAAATTGAGCGCGCGGCGGAAAAATACCGCGATCGAGCCGATCCGCAACCTGCCGGGGAAAGGCGGTTTGCTCCCGGTGCGCGCCAATCAATACAGTCGATCGGCGATCAGGCCGTAAAACAGGCCGTCGCCGGTGAACAGCCAGCCGAGATGGGTGTGGCAGGTCGCGCAGAGCACCACGCGCCAGCGATATCCGGCAAACCAGGTGAACTCGGCGGAGGCGGCGCCGCGGAACGTGGTCCCATGGGCCGCGTGAAAACAGCGGATTTCAAAGGCGATGCCGGCGGGATTGAAAAAGGCGTGTTCGTGGCGGCCATTGACCGCCATGGCGTGCCGCTGGTGGGTGATTTCGGAGTCGCACACGGCGCACAGGATGGCTCCTCCGGCCAGGTCCTCCGACGCATCGCCCGGCTTGGCGGCCGGGGGCCGGTCCACACCGGAACGCGGTCGGCGGACGCGACAATGGCGCGGCTCAGCCGGCTTGCGGGGCCAGGTTGCGGTAATGGGCCACAATCGCTTGCACCATATCGCCGATGGTGTACCGTTCGGGCTGGATGTCGACCGGCAGCCCGTGTTCGCGGATGGTTTCGGCGGTGATCGGACCGATGGCGGCGATGGCCGCCCGGTCGAGCAGGCGGTGCAACTCGCCGTCATCCGCGGCGTCGATCAGGGCGAGGAAATTGGTCACGGTCGAGGAACTGGTGAATGTGACCAAGTCGATCGAGCCTTCCAGCAGTTGGTCGCGCAATTCTTCCTTGGGGCCCGGAGGGGGCACGTTGCGGTAGACCGGCGCGATGGTTACCTGGGCACCCGCGTCGGTGAGCATTTCCGGCAACAGTTCGCTGGCCCGCAGGGCTCGGGGCAAAAGGATGCGGCTGCCCTGCACTCCGGTTTGGAGCAACGCTTCGGCCAAGCCCTCGCCGGTGAATTTCTCCGGCAAAAGGTCCGGTTTGACGCCGTATTTGCCCACTTCGTCGGCCGTGGCCCGGCCGACCACGGCGATTTTGATTCCGGCCAGCAGGCGGCTGTCGTGGCCAAGGGCGAAAAGCCGCCGGAAGAAATGGGTGACCGCGTTGATGCTGGTGAACAGCAGCCATTGATAGCTGCCGATTTCCGCGATGGCGGCGTCGACGACGCGGCAATCGTCCATGGGTTCGATGTGGATGGTGGAGTATTCGAGCACCTCGGCCCCTTGCTCCTCCAATTGCGCCACCAGGTCGCTCGCCTGCTCGCGGGTCCGGGTGACCACGATCCGCCGGCCGAACAGCGGCCGTTTCTCGAACCAGTCGATGGTGGAGCGGAGCTTGACCACCTCGCCGACAATGATCAGGGCCGGCGGCTTGATGTCGGCCTGCTGCACCACCTCGCAAATGGTTGCCAGGGTTCCGACCACCGAGCGCTGCTGCGGGGTCGAGGCCCAACGGACCACCGCCACCGGCGTGTCCGGCGAGCGGCCGTGGTCGATCAGCTTGCGGGTGATGCTGGGCAGGGTCTTGATTCCCATGTAGACGACAATGGTGCCGGCGGCGGTCGCCAGTTTATCCCAGGAAATGTTGGAAAATTTCTTGGTCGGATCCTCGTGGCCGGTGACAAAGGCCACCGAGGCGGTGTATTCGCGGTGGGTGATGGGAATGCCGGCATAGGTGGCGGCGGCGGTGGCGGACGTCACGCCCGGAACCACCTCGAAATCGATGCCCTCGGCCACCAGTTCCTCAATTTCCTCGGCACCCCGGCCGAAAATGAAGGGATCGCCCCCCTTGAGCCGCACCACCATCTGGCCCCGCTTGGCATGGTCGACCAGCAGCCGGTTGATCCCTTCCTGGGTAAAGGCGTGCAGGCCGCCGCCCTTCTTGCCGGCATAGATCAGCTGGGCGTCTTTCGGGACATAACCGAGCAATTTGGGGTTGGCGAGGTAGTCGTAGACCACCACTTCGGCGTGTTCGAGCAGGTATTTGCCGCGCAGGGTGATCAGGCCGGGGTCGCCGGGGCCGGCGCCCACAAGATAGACTTTGCCGGTTTTGGCGGGAAGGGAAGAGGCGTTTGTCGTCACGGGATTGTCGTCTGCTAAGGGATTCAGCCGCCGGAGGATCCGGCGCAATAGACTGCATCGAGGATGGCCTTGCCCCCCCTGTTCAGCAGGGTTTCCGCCAGGTCGCCGCCGAGCTTGGCGGCTTGCCCGGCCAAAGCGGTGGCCGTATCCTTGATCAGTTCGCGGCCGTCGACGCTGGCGATCAGGCCGGTCAGGCTCAGGATGTCGCCCGCCAAGGTGGCGTGGGCTCCGATCGGCACCTGGCAGCCCCCCTCGAGACGGAGCAAAAAGGCCCGTTCCGCGGCCACGGCCACGGCGGTGGCCGGGTGGTGCAGGAACTGCATCCCAGCCAGCAACTCGGCGTCGTCGCGGCGCAGTTCGATGCCCAAGGCGCCCTGGCCAATGGCCGGGAGCATCAGGGGCGGTTCCAGCAGGGTGGTGATGCGGGCTTCCAGGCCCAGGCGGTGGAGACCGGCGCCGGCCAGGATGATGGCATCAAAGACACCTTCGTCGAGCTTGCGCAGCCGGGTGTCGATGTTGCCGCGCAGGTCGACGATGCTCAGATCGGGCCGCATCGCCGCCAACTGCGACCTGCGGCGCAGGCTGGAAGTACCCACGGTGGCGCCGGTGGGCAGGGCGGCGATCGAGCCGTATTTGACCGACAAAAAGGCGTCGTAAGGGGTTTCGCGCTGGGGAACGATGCCGACATGCAGGCCTGCCGGCAGTTCGGTGGGCACGTCCTTCATCGAATGGACCGCCAGGTCGACCTCGCCCGCCAGGAGCGCGTCCTCGATTTCCTTGACGAAAAGGCCCTTGCCGCCGACCTTGGCCAGCGGCACGTCCAGGATTCGGTCGCCCTTGGTGGTGATCTTGACCAGCTCCACCCGGACGCCCGGATGGGCCTGTTCGATCCGGTCCTTGACCCAGGTGGATTGGGTCACGGCCAGGAGACTGGCGCGGGTCCCTATGCGCAACGATGTTCTCATGCCCCGGTCCTGTTGCGGAAAAAACGATCCTTGAAAAGCAGTAGCGGCGATATACCGCCTGCACGGTTATTTGTCAATTTCGTCGACAAGGGCAGCGGCCAACAGCGGCAGCATCAGCTCGTGATGGCCGGTGAAATGAAACCCCTTGCCGCCTTCCAGAGTGGGACGGTGGACCACGTTGGTCGCCGGCCGGTAATGGCGGATGAAGTCGAAGTTGGCGGTGGTGAAGCGCTTGACCTGGTGCCCGAGGTTGCGGACCACGGTGAGCGCCTTGAGAAAGACCTCGGGCAGCAGGACCGCCGAGCCGACATTGAGATAGACGCCGCCTTCCAAGTCGCTGACCAGGCGGCAGAACACCCGGAAATCGTGGTGCCCGGCCCGGCCGATGGCCGCCCCGTCCGCCGAGGGGTGGATGTGGATGATGTCGGTGCCCATGGCCACATGCACGGTCACCGGTACCCCCAATTGGGCGGCCATGGCCAGCAGGCTCCGGTCGTTGTGGGGGAACCGGCCCTTCAGCAGGGCCTCGCCCACGGCCCGACCGATGCCGATGCCGCGATCCGCCCCGTCGACGATGGCGCCGTTGAGCACCTCGCCGGTTTCCCTGGCGGCGCCGAAGGCTCCGGCCCCGAGCACGTCGGCCACCTCTTCCGAGGTCTGGCCGGCCATGGCGATCTCGGCATCGTGGATGATGCCCGCGCCGTTAAGGGCGATCGCGGTGAGCAGGCCGCGCCGCATCAGATCGATCAGGATCGGATTGAGCCCCACCTTGATGACATGGGCGCCCATGCCGAGAATCACCGGCCGGCCTTGGCGGCGGGCCGTGGCGATCCGCCGGACCAGTTCGGGAAAATCGGCGCCGGCCAATTGGGCGGGCAGGGTGTCCAGCAGCTGGCGCACGGTCATGCCCGGTTGAACCGGAGTCGCGAAATCGTCGATGCTGACCTTGGAGTGGCGGCCGTGGACGGAATAGGTGTGCAGACCGCTGAAGTCGAGGGGGGCGGGATAGGAATCGGCCATGGTTGGATCGGGTGTGTCGGGGAAAAACGGAAAAAACGATCAGGAGGCGCCGAACATCCGGCGCTCGACGATCTCGCAGACCACATGCTCCAGCCACAGATGCGCTTCCTGGATATGGGGGGTCGCATCCGAGGGCACGTTGAGCACCAGGTCGCAGATGGCGGCGAGATCGCCGCCCGGACGGGCCGTACCGCCGGTCAGGGCCACGGTTTTCATGCCGATGTCCCGCGCCGCCTGCATGGCCTTGACCACATTGGCCGAGGTGCCGGAGGTGGAGATGCCCAGAGCCAGATCTTCCGGTTTACCCAAGGCCTGGATCTGCTTGACGAAAATCAGCTCGTAGGAAAAGTCGTTGGCGATCGAGGTGAGCACCGAGGTGTCGGTGGTCAGGGCCAGGGCCGGCAGGGGGCGGCGATTGATCAGGAAACGGTTGACGAATTCGGCGGCCAGATGCTGGGCGTCGGCCGCGCTGCCGCCGTTGCCGAAGATGAGCAGTTTGCCGCCGTCCTCGAAGACCTCGCAGATCCATTCGGTCAGGCGGATGATGTCTGCCGCGGCCTCTTTGACAAAGGCTTCCTTGGCCATGATGGATTGGACCAGATTGGTCGAAAGCAGTGTATTCATGTTTCCCACCATAAAGGAAAACCCGGTGCTGTCAAACAAAAAACGTTTCCGCGCCACCAGGGCACGGAAACGTTTTGAGGGGCGATTTGAGGCAGGTTCGCTTACGGCAGTTGCTGCATGATCAGGGCGGAGACATCCTTGATGGACTTGGAGCCGTCCACGGAGATCATTTTGGTGTCCGCCTGTTTTTTGAAATAGTTGACCGCTGCCATGGTGCCGGTCTTGTCGTCGTAGTAAATGTCGTGGCGCTTGTTGATGGCGCCCTCGTCCTGGTCGTCGGCGCGGGCGGACAGGTCGCCGCCGCACACGCGGCAGACCAGCTTGCCATCCTTCTCCACCGGCTTGATGGCGTCGAAGGCGATATGGTTGGGATGGTTGTTGTCGTTGGCGCAGAGGCGGCGTCCCATGATGCGGTCCTTGGCGATCTGGCGGTCCAGCATGATCTCGACCACGAAATCCAGCTTCATGCCCGCTTCCTTCAGAGCCTTGTCCAATGCCTCGGCCTGGGCCAGCGAACGGGGGAAGCCGTCGAGCAGCCAGCCTTTCTCCTTCGATTTGGCAAGGGTCTCCAGCACCATCGGGATGGTGATCTCGTCGGGCACCAGGTCGCCGCGATCGATGTATGCCTTGGCCTTCTTGCCCAATTCGGTCCCACCCTTGATGTGCTCGCGGAAAATGGCGCCGGACTCGATGTGGTCGATGCCGTATTTTTCCTTGATGATGGCGCCCTGGGTGCCTTTGCCGCTGCCGTTCGGACCGAAAGTCAGGATGTTCATGCCGGATTCCTCCATGTCTTGTTCGAAAAATTGTTGGGTAACACCTTTATTTTGCGCGAAAAAGGCAGGGTGAAAAAATGAATGCCTTCTCATCGGCCCACGAATATACCGCACCTCGGGTGAATGCGCCATGAAAAATGATGAGACCGATCAGGCGAAGTGATGAGCACGGCAAAGCGCGGGACTGCGCCGCGATAGCACGCGGCATGTGGCCGGGTTCCGGCGGCCGGCGACCAATGGCGGCCGGTCCGTTTCCGTCCGGCGGCGACGGGAGCCGGAGCATACTTTTTGACAAGGCGTCGCAAAGAGGGTAGAAAACGGCCCAGATTCGTCTCTTCTTTCAATTTTTCCAGGTGATGACAGCTATGAGGGAAATCAAGGTCGGGTTGATCGGGTTTGGCACCGTGGGCAAGGGATTGGCGGAAGTGCTGCTGTCGCAGCGGGAGCGGCTGGCCAGGCGGACCGGGATGTCCATTCGCTTGGCGGGCATTGCCGATCACAGCGCGACCGCGCTGCCGGAGCGGTTTGCCGGCATCCCGCTGAGCAAGGACGGGATGGACCTGATCAACAATCCGGAACTCGATATCATCGTCGAACTGATCGGCGGCATCGAGCCGGCCAAAACCTTTGTCATGCGCGCCATCGAGGCGGGCAAGCACGTGGTCACCGCCAACAAGGCCCTGCTGTCGCAGGAGGGCGCCGACATCTTCGCCGCCGCGACCAGGAAGGGGGTCGAGGTGGGATTCGAGGCCAGCGTCGGCGGCGGCATCCCGGTGATCAAGGCGCTGAAGGAAGGGCTGGTGGCCAACAAGATTCTCTCGATCATGGGGATCATGAACGGCACCGCCAACTATATCCTCACCCGGATGACCGACGAGGGCATCCCCTTTGCCGAGGTGCTCAAGGAGGCGCAGAAGCTGGGGTTCGCCGAGGCCGACCCGACCTACGACGTCGAGGGCATCGACACCGCCCACAAACTGGCGATCCTGATGACCATCGCCTACGGCACCCCAATCACCCACAAGCAGATCGCCACCGAGGGCATTTCCCAGATCGAGCCGATCGACATCGAACTGGCGCGTGAATTCGGCTGCCGGATCAAGCTGCTGGCCATCAGCCGCAACCACGGCGACCATGTCGAGGCCCGGGTGCATGCCACCATGGTGCCGCAGCAGCACCTGCTGGCCTCGATCAACGGCGCCTACAACGCCATCCATTTTCAGGGCGACACCGTGGGCAACATCCTGCTGTACGGGCTCGGCGCGGGCATGGTCCCCACCGGCAGCGCCGTGGCCGCCGACGTGGTCGACATCGCCCGCAACATCGCCAGCGGCTCGGTCGGCCGGGTGCCGGCGCTGTCCTACCTGCCCGAGCAGATGCGGCCGCGGCGCATCACCCCCATGGACGAGCTGTGCGGCCCTTACTACTTCCGCTGCACCGTGCTCGACCAGCCCGGCGTGCTGGCGCTGGTGGCCGGCATCCTCGCCAAGCACGAGATCAGCATCGAATCGGTGATCCAGAAGGGGCGCAAGGAAATCGGCGCCGTGCCGCTGGTGGTCGTCACCCACAGCGCCAAGGAGTCGGCGATCCGCGCTGCCCTGGACGAAATCGGCAAGCTCGACTGCGTCACCGGCCCGGTGGTCAAGATCCGCATTCTGGAGGAGGAGTGAACCGCTGGGGTTTGCTCGCATGAAGCGATGAAATACATTCTTCTGATTGGCGACGGCATGGGCGACGTGCCGGTTCCGTCTCTGGATGGCCGCACGCCCCTGGAAGCGGCCGAGACTCCGGCCATGGACCGCCTGGCGCGGCAGGCCGAGATGCTGCTGGTGCGGACCGTGCCCGATGGCTATCCGCCGGGGAGCGACGTTGCCAACCTGTCGCTGATGGGCTATGAGCCGGAGCGCTATTACACCGGCCGGGCGCCGCTGGAGGCGGCCAGCCTGGGGGTGGAGCTGGGCCCGGAGGAAATCGCCTTCCGCTGCAATCTGGTCCATGTCGAGCGGCCGGGCGACGGCCGCTTAATTATGGTCGACTACAGCAGCGGCCACATCACCACCGACGAGAGCCGGCAGTTGATCGAGGCGTTGCAGGCCGCCTGCGGCAACGATCGTCTGCGCCTCTATCCCGGAGTGAGCTACCGCCATCTCCTGGTGTATCGCGGCGAGTTGCCGGCCGGCTTCGTCACCGTGCCGCCCCACGACCATTCCGACCGGGACGTGGCGGGCTTTTTCCAGGCCTATCGGCAGATCGAGGCCTTTCCTCCCTTGCTGGCCAAGGCCGAAAACATCCTGGCCGACCATCCGGTCAACCGGGAGCGACAGCGGCAGGGCAAGCGGACCGCCAATGCCATCTGGCTTTGGGGCGAGGGCAAGCGCCCGGCCATGTCGACCCTGGAGGCTCGGTTCGGCATCCGCGGCGGCTTGATTTCCGCGGTTGACCTGCTCAAGGGGCTTGGCGTGCTCGGCGGCCTGAGCGTGGTCGACGTGCCCGGCGCCACCGGCTACCTCGACACCAATTACGAGGGCAAGGCCCGGGCGGCGCTGGATGTGCTGGCCAAGGACGATTTCGTACTGGTGCATGTCGAGGCCCCGGACGAGACCGGTCATCAGGGGTTGGCGCAGGAGAAGGTGCGGGCCGTGGCCGATTTCGACCGCCGCATCGTCGCCCCGATTGTCGAGGCCATGGAACGACGGGGCGAGCCTTTCCGCCTGGTGGTGACCATGGACCATTACACCCCGGTTCACCGCCGCACCCACGAGGATTGGCCGGTGCCGATGTTTCTCTACGATTCCAGGGGGATCGCCGCACCCTCCGGTCGAACCTACACCGAGGCCAACGTGCAGGCGGCGGTGCGGGCAAGCGGCCAGGCCACGCTGTCCGGCGCCGCCTTTTTCCAGCGCTTTGTCGAGCGGGAGGCGCGCGGATGAGCAAGTTGACGGTCAATTTGGTGGAACCGGTGTTCACCACCACCTACCGGGTGATCTATGGCGACACCGATGCGGCGGGCGTGGTCTACAACGCCAACTACCTGCGCTATTTCGAGATCGGCCGCACCGAGATGATGCGCGCCTGGGCCATGCCCTACAGCGCCATCGAGGAATTGGGCTGCGTTTTGCCGGTGGCCGAGAGCTATCTTCGGTTCAAGGCCCCGGCCGCCTACGACGACCTGCTCACCATCGCCACCTCGCTGGTCGAGGTGAGCAGGGTCAGCTGCCGCTTCCATTACGCCATCTCCCGGAGCGGGGAGGGCGAGCGCTCGATTTTGCTGGCCAAGGGCTTCACCGTGCACGCCTGTGTCAACCGCCAGGGAAAATTAACGCCTTTTCCCGAGGTTGTGTTGGCGAAGATCGAGGCGATCCTAGAAAAGGGGGCGGCAAGCCAACAGAACGGTTGACTTTGCCGCCCAATCGGGTATTATCGCCCGATCGTGACGCGGGGTGGAGCAGTCTGGTAGCTCGTCGGGCTCATAACCCGAAGGTCATAGGTTCAAATCCTATCCCCGCTACCAAAAAATAATTCAAGGGGTTGAGTCGAATAGGCTTAACCCCTTTTTTTCTTTGCGTGCTCTTTTCTAAGCATTTTGCCTGATCTTGAACATTTCACACAAGGAGGCCACACATGATCCACGGTGTCAGTCCGGCCGAGGCGAAACGCCTGGTTGAGGAAGAAAATGCCCTGCTGGTGGATATCCGCGAGTCAGAGGAATTCGGGCGCGAACATATAGAAGGGGCGCGTCTGGAGCCGCTGTCGGTGTTGCCCCTCTTGGCCCCTGATCCGGACAGAGAGCGGCCGGCGGTTTTTTATTGCCGTTCCGGCAGTCGCACCAAGGACAACACCGCATCCCTGGAAGGGCGAGGCTTTGCCGCGACATACCTCGTTGAAGGCGGCTTGGAAGAGTGGAAAAAAGCCGGATTGCCTGTCGTCCGGCGGGTCGTGCCGATACCCGTGCCGCGTCAGATACAGATGATCGCTGGAAGCTTGGTGTTCGTGTTCTCCCTGTTCAGCTTCTTCATTCCAGCCTTCACCTGGTTGACGCTTTTTGTAGGGGTGGGCCTTGTGTTCGCGGGTTACACCGGCATCTGTCTCATGGCCAAATTGCTGACGCGTGTCTCCAGAAACAGGCACAAGTCCTGCGGATGCCCGGACGAGGGAAGTTGAAAAAAACGATGTCTTTCATCCCCGGCCATTCCTTCTGAAAGGCAGCGTCTTCATGCCCTGCATTGGGCCGAACTTTCCACCTTTCACCGCCTTCTTGGCCGCTTCGGCCTGATCTTCTTTCTCTCACCGGCTTGCCCCGAGGCCTGCCCTCGCCTGATGGGGGAGCAGAGCTTCTTTTTTGGCCGCTCGGCTCGGTATCCGCTTCTGCACTGTTCGCCAGCTTGCCCGGATCGCCCGCGCGGCCCTGGTCTCATCCTTTCGGGTCTTGGCACGGGACAAGGTGCGGTCCTTCCGCTTCACGAACGCAAAACAGGTCCTCGAGCCGTTCGGGAAAAAACCGCTTTCGCTCATGTCCACCCCGCAACAGACGCCTGTTTTCTGGTCCATCTTCCCCTTACCCGCTCTATCAGTCATGGGGTGAAAAATGAAATGTTTCCCACGCGTGGGGAGTGCGGCGGCCTCTGCCGGGAAAAAGCCGCGGGGATTTACCTTACCTTTCCTCGGTGATTTTAGAGTCGGCAATGCAATTGTGATAACAGCGTAACAACTGCATTACGAGATTTCGTTATATATAAAAATGCTGATATCCATATCCGCGCCTTACATCATCGTGACTGCGATGCGCATAAAATGTCGGAGACCTCTTTTTTTCTGCTTCTGACCATTGGAAAAGGATTACCTCCCCTGTACAATGTTGGCATGCCTGCTCTCGTTGCAGTCACTGTTCGTTTTTTTTTGTTTTATGAGTAATATATATTACGAAAGGGCAATGCATGCCCCTTGCAGCATCCGGAAAAAACAATGTCAAATCAACAGATAGGGATTCCCGATTCGGTACTGGTCAATCAAGACTCAAAATATCGCGTGGCGTACGACCTGATGCTCACAATCGATCGGTTCAGCACCACTGCCAACGACAAGAAGGACAAAAAATATTGGCTCAATCTTTATGGTGATTGTCTGATGCTGATCGGACGAGGCATTCTGCCAAAATAATTTCAAAACAGCCGCCCTTGCTCAAGTCCGCCTGGGGCCAAACCACTGCGTTCATCTCGTTCTCTCCGCTATTGCTTGTTTTGGGCCCCAATACCTGCCGCCCCTTTATGCCAACGCCTCTTATCCTGCCGTAATCTCGAGTTCCAGGCGAAGCCGCTGCACAGTGTTCTTGTCGGTGCCGCTGGGACTGTCGTGCCCGGTTGCGGCTGGACGGTGCTCTCTGAATGCGCCATCCGTACATCGGTGGCAGACGCTCTCGCCAAACGACAAAGTTCTGCCAGCCACCGACAGGGTCTGCCTGCCTGATGCTCATCCAGGCCATCTGCCACAAATTTCCGCATAACTCCAAAACATCGGGACAAAGATAACGCTGGCCACATGGTCATCTCGAACGCAGTGAGAGGTCTCGTTTGATCGACCGGCTTTCCGGAGCGCCAAGAACGCCGCCGATTGCCGGCGAACGAGCCTGGATGAAGTTCGATGGCAATCAAAACTCCAAAAGACGTCGCTCTTACAGAGAGTGGCGCGGATTGCCATCCCTTTCCTCAAAAGACCCCGAGCCTCTTGCTCGCCGCTATATCCGGTTCTCCCGCGCGCCCCCGCACTTGGCGGGTAACAGGAAAAATACCAATGCGTCCGCCGGTGCCGCCTTCACCCGGTACGCACCGTTTCCTGCCTTGCTGTGGTATGTGCGGATTCTTCCCGCACGCATCCAAACAACATCCCTTCAGAACATAGGATCTGCGTAAGACGCGGATAGCCCTCTCTGCTCGACGCCTCAGTTCCGCAAAACCCCATCCTTTGCTTGGTTATTCTGCTGTTATTACAGGATTTATTGAATTTCCATCTTGCGTACAACTCCTGAATAGGAAGTGGAAGTTGAAAAAAATAATACACAATCCCGATTCTACTTGAATGGGATCGGCGAGCCGCTATCATGGATATAAGTGAATATATGTATAAGCAAATTTGCAGAGTAAAATGGTGATAATGTCAATAATTTCAAGTTGATGAAAATTTGAATGGTGAAGGTGCGCAGTGGTTGGGAAGTGTGTTCGGGAAAAGGATGGGATGCCATTCAGGACACCTGGACGCACTCCACCCACCACGGTGTCCTTATCCACTCCGTTCGTTCTCTTTCTCCCCATCGCCTTGCAGGATACTGGGGTGGTGATGCGGCGGCCTGCCGGTTTTGAGGCCTAAACCCGCCGGTGGCAACGAAGGGACGTTTTTTCTGATTACCATCAAATTCCAGTCAAGTTTTTCCTCCCCCGGAAATCGGCTTTTTCTTCACGCTGCGGAATTCGGTCGATCAAACGAGATCTCCCACTGCGCTCGAGATGGATGACAATTTGCCTGGGGTGTCATTGCGGCACATTCCCTGTCTGTCGATTCAACGGATGCCGAGATGGGAAATATAACGAAATTTCAGCACGATGTTGCCAGGGCTGAAGTTGGCTGCATTGCAACGGAAATCGGTTTTTTGGCTTGGCCGTGCCAGTCGCGCGGCCTTCATCGACCGCCCGCCCCGTTACTGTTCGGGAAAGATCGATCAGCGGTCTGGGGCTGGGTCTGGTGGCGTCTATGGCCGGCGGTCATGGCTGGGTGGCTGAAGGTTTGTAATTCCAGGAGGTTGTCGTGACAGGTGGTCGAATCGTCTTTTGGGAATCGGTGCAAAAAATGTATGCCAGACCGCCCCCGGCGGCGCCATGGTTGAACCCGAAAGATGTAACTGTGCGAATAATAAACATTTTGCAATTGTGGAGAAGCTATCTATGAAAAAGCGAATCATCCCCAAAAAAAAGACCGGAGTCCTGGCCTTGGCCCTGTTGATGAGCCCCTTAATGGAGGCCCCGGTATCCCAGGCGGAAAACATCTATATCCGCGGCGGCGGAGGCGGCGGAGGCGGCGGGAACAGCAGTGGTACTCCGGCCGCCGGCGGCGGCGGCAACGGCGGTTACATCGGTACCACCGACAGAATCGACATTGCCGGGACGGGGGCTGCTTCCGACAGTGCCACTGGCGGAGGCGGTGGAGCAGGCGGTGTCGGCGATGCCAATAAAGACGGCGATGCCGGCGGGACCGGAGGGAGTGGCACTCATACACTAGCGGGAGGAACCGGTACGGTCGGTGATGGCGAAGACAGCGCCAACAGCGGGGTTGTCGGCAAAGGCGGGGCCGGCGGCAGCGTCAACGCCAATGCCGTCGACATGGCCGCGGCCGGCGTGGAAGATGCTCCCGGCCACAACGTATACATTTACGGCGGCAACGGCGGCAGCGGCGGCACCACCTCCGCTGGCAGTCCTGGCGGCGCTGGCAGTCCTGGCGGGGCCGGCGGCAATGCCAGGCTGGACTGGGGCACCGGCAACCGTTCCATTGCCAAGTTGGATCTCAGGTCGGGTGCCGACGGGACCGGCGTGGATGGCAGCACCGGCGGCCAGGGTGGCTTTGCCGAGTTTGTCCTCGACGGTAATCTAGCCACCGGTGCCTTGGATATCTCTACCGACGGTTCGAACCATGCCAGTTTTTTGGCCAATGGTACCGTCAACAACACCGGTACGCTAAGATTTCATGTATCGACCGGCAGTACGGGTAATGTCAGCTACGAATCCGGCAGTCTGATTTCCGGGGGAGCTCCTACCATCCGAACCGAAGGTGTCGGCGACGCTGTCGTCCTTGTCCATGGCAACGCCGACCTGGCCAGCCTGAATGTGGGCAACAATGCCGGGAGCTCAGGCAATGCCCGCTTCACGGCCGATGGGGCCGTCACCACCGGTTCTCTGACCGTCGTTGTTGGGGGAAATGGCGATGCCAGCTTCGAAGCCGCGCAGCTCGATTCCGGTGGCAATACATCGATCTGGACTTGGAGCAACACCTCCGGCGATGTCAGTATACTTGTCAACGGCCCCGGGGCGGTGAAGAGCCAGGGGCTCATCAGTGTCAAGACCGAGGGTGCCGGCAATGCCAGCTTCGACGCCCCCAATGCCGACACCGTGCAAGTCACCGGCCCAGACAAGCAACTGAGAGTGATCGCCAACGATTCCGGCCAGGCCCGTTTCAGCGCCCCCAACGCCTTGGTGTCCGTGGCCGCAGGCGACTGGAACGTCGAATCTTCCACCGCCGATGCGCAAGGCACCGCCACCTTCCTTGCCCGTGGCCTGGATATTGCCGGCACCGCCACCGTCAAGTCCGGCGCGGCCGCGGCCACTGCCACCATCACCGGCAGCCTGGTGACGACCGGCGACCTGACGGTCAGCGCCACTGGTGCCGGCGCCGCCCGCTTTATTGCCAACGCCACCGACCTGATCAACACCAAGAAAATCAAGGTTGATGGTCTTGGTGCCGGCAATGCCGGCATCTTTGCCGAAAACGCCACAATCAACACCAACGGCAACGCTGCCATCGTCTCCATCTACCAGGCCACCGGCGGCACCAAGGGCCTTTACGCCAAGAGCCTGATAACCGGTAACGACCAGGTGAACGGGAGCAACAACGGCAGGGTGGGCGTGGGCGACAGTGCCCAGAGTCTCGATGCCTCGGCCCAACTGGTTCTGACCGATTCCCTGCAAACCGGGTCGCTCGGCCTGATCGGTAAGCATACCCCCGGCTCCGTGGTCGTCAATATCAACAATGTCGATGTCACCTTCATCGACACCGCCTTCAATTTCCACCAAACCGTGGCCAGCAGCGATTCCGGCGCCAGCGGCGTGTACTTCAAGACCATTTCCCTGGGCGCCGCCGACGGGATCCGGACCCTGACCGCCAAACGAACCAGTCTGGGCAGCTACTGGGCCGATACCCTGAAGGTCAACGTTCACAACGACCCGGCTCAGAGCCAGAACTGGGTGGGCAATATCTGGCTGGGCGGCCATCCCGGCACCCCGTCCACTCCCCTCATCCCCGGCACTGCCACCGGCACCGTGGGCACGGTGGACATGATCCTGCCGGCGAATGCCAGCCTGATCTCGTACCTGGGCGACGGCAGCGGCGCCAACCCCAACTACATGTTGAAGGTTGACGGCAAGGTGACCCTGGAAGACGGCGCGGCCTTCAACCTGCGGGCCACCCAGGGCAATCCCTTTGTCGGCCTCAAGGTCAACGACCGGATCCAACTGGTGGATTCCACCAAGCCGGTCATCGACAACACCACCCGAAAGGTACCGGTGCACGGCTACAGTTCCTTCGGTGCCAAGGATTACTACTTCGATCTGCTCGTGGCCGAAAACGGCCAAGACCTGTTGGCGACCTACCTCCGGTTCGATTCGACCTTTGCCAAGGCCTATCTGGAAGGCAACATCGCCGCCCTGGGCAACCTGTACCAGGGCCTGGAGCTGGAAAGCCGGGTGGTCCGCAACACCTTCGATCCCTACGTGCAGGGCGGCCTGTTCAAGGAAGGTTCCAATCTGGGGATGATGTTCGGGGCGGAATACGCCAACATGCGGCTGGATTCGGGCAGCCATGTCGACGCCGACTACTACAACATGATCATCGGACCGGCAATGCGGACCGAAACCGGCCTGGGCCGCCTGGGTATGGCCGTCTTCTTCGAGACCGGCCACGGCAACTACTCCAGCTACAACTCGTTCCCCGGCCTCAATGTGGACGGCGACGGCAACACCGACTATTACGGTGCCGGCATCGCCCTGCGCAACGATTTCACCGGCGGCCTCTATGCCGATCTGTCCCTGCGGGCCGGCACGGTCAGTGTCGACCAGAATCTCAGGAACCGGTTCAAGGCCCGCTACGACGACGACACCAGCTATGTGGGCGGCCGGGTGGGCCTGGGCAAGATCTTCACTGTCGCCGACCAGGGCCGGCTGGACCTCTACGGCGGCCTGCTGTGGACCCGCCTGAACGGCTACGACACCACCACCGACGCGGCCGAGCGCCTAGAGTTCGATGCCGCCACTTCCCTGCGCGGCCAGTTGGGCGGCCGTTACCACCACAATTTCAGCAAGACGGTCAGCGGCTATGCCGGCGCGGCCTGGGAGTATGAGTTCGACGGCGATGTGGGCGGCACCCTGGACGACGTGGCCATCGCCGAGCCCAGCCTCCAAGGGTCGACCGGCAAGGGCGAGTTGGGGGTCTCCTTCAAACCGGTCGAACGGCTCTCCATCGATCTGGGGGTGCAGGGATACACCGGCGAGCGCGAAGGTGTGGGCGCAACCGCCATCCTGAGCTTCGCCTTCTGATCGGCTCACCTTGCGGACAGGGTGCGTGCAGGTGCCCTGTCCGCCCCACCCGAACACCAGCGGGGACAATACGGCGCGTATTGTCCCCGTTTTTTTTTGTTGCCGCTGGCCCGCAAACTTCCGCCAGGTCTTCTTTCAGGCAATCGGCTGTGTCCTTAATGGCTGCCGCCGCCGGCTGATAGACGGAGATCGGAGATCTCTCCCTGCGTTCGAGATGACATCTGACCAGCGTCATCCTTGTCCCTGGCCTTGTCATGGTGTCGAATGTTCCCTGGCGGGCATGGCGACGAGCGCAGTGAGGTGAAATCTAGAGGAAGGTCAGCGAAATTCTGGGGCAATTCCACTGCCTTCAAAACCGGGGCGTTTTGGTTGTCCTGCCTGAAGTGGAGGCAAACGGCCCGCTGGCCCGGCCGCAAGGCTCGATTCGGCCGAGTCGCCTGTTTCTGTTGGGAAAAGGTGGAATAATGGGCTGTTGCTTGGCCCAGGGGAATGCCGGGGATCGAGTCTGGGTATACAAATTTTTGTATTTTGCGGGAGGTGATTGATAACGTATTGAATGATCGTTTTTCGTTCTGTATGGTTAAAAAAATTGTACTTAGGGGCCGCTCGCGGGCGGCGCACGGGTTGGATGCGACGGGCCTTGGCCTGTTGTTTGTTTGAAATCATACAGTTGTGGAGAAAGTGCCAATGAAGAAGAGAGTTTTCCTCAAGAAAAAGATCGGGGCCCTGACCCTGGCCCTGTTGGTGACCCCCCTGGCGGGTGTGCCCACGGCGCAAGCAGGCAATATTGCTATCGTCGGCGGTGGCGGTGGTGGTGGTGGTGGTAACGCCGGCGGGAGTGATAGTGTTGGCACCGGCGGCGGCGGCGGCGGCGGTGTTATTAACGCCACCAATCCGGGCGCCAATGGCAGTACCGGCGGCGGCACCAGTGGCGGCACCGGCGGCACTGGCGGCACCGTCGGCGGCGGCGTGGGCACTGGCGGCACGGCATCCAACATTGGTGGCGGCAGTGGCGGCGCGGCTGGCGGCGGCCCTACTTCGAGCAGTACTGGCGGCAACGGCGGCGCCGCCGCGGCCAACACTAGCGACATGACCGCAGCTGCGGTGGGTACCGGCGACACCGTGAATATTCTCGGCGGCAACGGCGGCAACGGCGGTGCGGGAAATGCAAACGGATCTCATGATGATCAGTGGCTAGGCTGGAACGGCGGTAACGGAGGCGACGGCGGCGATGCCAGTCTGAACTGGACGGTCAGCGGCACCGCTCGGGACATCGCCAGCCTGAATGTCAAGGCCGGGGCCCGCGGCAGTGATGTCACCGACTGGACTAGCACCACTAATACTCCTTATGGCAGTGACGGCGGCCGGGGCGGTTCCGCCACTTTTTTCTTGGATGTCGCGCTGACCACCAGCGGCCCGGTGAACGTCGAGGCCGATGATAACTACGCCACCTATGAATCGGGTAGCCTGACCGCCAACGGCGCCACCACGGTCACGGCCACCAACTATCTGGCCAGTATGCTGGTCCACGGCGACGCCGACCTGACCACCCTGAGCGTGGTCAGCAACGGTACGGGCAACGCCAGCTTCAAGGCCGATGGCACCGGTGTGGTCACCACCACCGGCGCGGTTCTGGTGCAGAGCAACTCCAGCGGCAACGCCACCTATGAATCGAACAATCTGACTGTTGACGGTGCCACTACTGTCGAAACAAAGCATAATGGCAGTGCCACTATGACCGCTGGCAATGCCACCATGGCCGTCCACGGCAACGCCGACCTGCAAGCCTTGACCGTCCAAACCACGGGCACTATCGACGGTGGCAATGCCAGTTTCACCGCCGACGGCAGCGGCATCGTCACCACCCATGGTAACGTCTTGGTGCAAAGCACCGGCAGCGGCGACGCCACCTTCAATTCCGTTGAATACCATGGCGGCGGTACCACCACCATTAGCACCACGGGTGCTGGTGACGCCAGCATGACCGTTAGCGTTCTGGGCAGCGGATTTGTCAAAAGCACGAACACCATGACCATCAACTCCAGCGGTTCCGGTAACGCCAGCTTCAACGCTCCTTTGGCCGGCACGGTGGAAATTATCGGACCAAACCAACATTTGGAAGTGAAAACGAGCGGCAGCGGTGGCGGACACGCCAGCTTTTTCGCTCCTGCGGCCACTGTGGCCGTTGCCTCGGGCAACCTGAACGTCGATTCCTCCCTCACCACCAATACTGCCGGCACGTCCACTTTCCTTTCCCGAGGCTTGAATATCGCCGGGGCTACCAACGTCATTTCCGGCGATGCTGCAGCCAGCGCCATGGTGACCGGCAACACCCAGGTGACGGTCCACAATTTGACGGTCACCGCCGGTGATGGCGACGCTAGCTTCATTGCCAGCGCCACTGATCGACTGACCGCCAACGCCATTAAAGTCGACGGCGCTAACGGCAAAGCGGGAGATGCCAGCATCGTCGCCGAGAACGCCAAGATCGACACCAGCAACTTCAACGTTACCATCTCCACTGCCGGCACCAACGGCGGCACCAAGGGCATTTACGCCCAGAGCCTGGAAACCGGCAACGATCAGCAATCTCAGGCCAACATCGGCATCGTCACCATGAATGGCACCGGCGGCGGCACGGCCCAGTTGGTCCTGAGCGACTCCCTGCAGACCCGGCAGCTCAACCTGACCGGCGCCGGCACCCCCGGTTCGGTGAATACCAATATCAACCGGGTCGACGTCACCTTCATCGACACGGCCTTCAACTTCGTGAACACCACCGGCAGCACCGATTCCGGCGCCAGCGGCGTGTACTTCAAGACCATCTCCCTGGGTGCCGTCGACGGCACGGCCGTCCGGACCCTGACCGCCAATGCCGGTCTGGGCACCTACTGGGCCGACACCCTGGCGGTCAACGTCCACAACGATCCGAGCATGAGCCAGAACTGGGTGGGCAACATCTGGCTGGGCGGCCATCCCGGCAACCCGACCACAGCCACCGGCACCGTGGGCACGGTGGACATGATCCTGCCGGCGGGTGCCAACCTGACCTCGTACCTGGGCAACGGCAGCGGCCCCAATTACATGCTGAAGGTCGACGGCCAAGTGACCCTGGCAGACGGCGCCACCGTCAACTTGCGGGCCACCCAGGGCAACCCCTTTGCCGGCCTCAAGCTCAACGACCAGATCCAACTGGTGGATTCCAACCAACCGGTCATCGACAACACCACCCAGGGCGTGCCGGTGAACGGCTACAGCGTTTCGGGCGTCAAAGAATACCTCTTCAACCTGCAGGTGGCTGATAACGGCCAAGACTTGCTGGCCAACTTCGTCTGGTCCCAGCCGACCTTTGCCAAGGCCTACCTGGAAGGCAACATCGCCGCCCTGGGCAACCTGTATCAGGGCTCCGAGTTGGAAAGCCGGGTGGTCCGCAACACCTTCGATCCCTACGTCCAGGGCGGCCTGTTCGAGAAAGGCGCCAAACTGGGGATGATGTTCGGAGCGGAATACGCCGACATGCGGCTGGATTCGGGCAGCCATGTCGACGCCGACTACTACAACATGGTCATCGGACCGGCGATGCGCGCCGAAACCGGCATCGGCCGTCTGGGCGTGGCCATCTTCTTTGAAACCGGCCACGGCGACTACTCCAGCTATAACTCCTTCCCCGGCCTCAATGTGGAGGGCGACGGCAACACCGACTATTACGGTGGCGGCATCGCCCTGCGCAACGATTTCTCCGGCGGCATCTATGCCGACCTGTCCATGCGGGCCGGCACGGTCAGCACCGACCAAAATCTCAGAAATCTGCCCGATGCCCGCTACGACGACGACACCACCTACGTGGGCGGCCATGTCGGTCTGGGCAAGATTTTCGATTTTGCCGATCGAGGCAGATTGGACATCTACGGCGGCATGTTGTGGACCCGCCTGAGCGGCTACAGCACCACCACCGACGCGGCCGAGCATCTGGATTTCGACGATGCCAATTCCCTGCGCAGCCAGTTGGGCGGCCGGTACCATTACACCTTCTGCAAGATGGCCACCGGTTATGTCGGCGCGGCCTGGGAGTATGAGTTCGACGGCGATGTGGGCGGCACCCTGGACGGCGTGGCCATCGACGAGCCCAGCCTTCAGGGTTCGACCGGCAAGGGCGAGTTGGGTATCTCCATCACCCCGGCCGATCGTCTCTCCATTGATTTCGGTGTCCAGGGATACACCGGCGAGCGCGAAGGTGTGGGCGCGACCGCTGCCCTGACCTTCACCTTCTGATCGTTTCTCTCTTTACGGACAGGGCACTTGCGGGTGCCCTGTCCGCCCCATGTAAGCATGTGAGCAACAGGCGGGAACAATACGGCGCGTATTGTTCCCGTTTTTTTTTGTTGCCGATGCTGCCGTGTTTCAGCCAGGTTCGCTCGATTGGCAATCGGTGGTGTTCGTGACCCTGCGGAAACCGGTCGATCAAACGAGATCTCTCACCGCGTTCGAGATGACAACTTGCCCGGCCTTGTCAATGCGCCTGGAGGTGCCATTGTACCGAACGTTCGTTGCCGTCATTTCGGCGGGAGAAGCGAGCTTGCGCCATTTCGACGGGCACCGCGAGGAGAAATCGTACAAGTTTCCGCAGATACCGGCTGGGGTGAGATGGGCCGAATGGGAGTGGCCACCAGATAAAAAAAGGCAGGACCGTATGGCCCTGCCTTGCGATGTGCGATTTCGCCGAAGGGAGATCAGCCCCGCATCCGCCGCATCCAACTGGAAAGCCCCACCAGGCCCGTGCCGAACAGCAGCAGGGCCGCCGGTTCGGGCACCGGGGCGGGGGTAGAGGCGGCGGCGGTGAGGCTGACGCCGTCGACAAAGCCGCCGACCGCGTCGCTCTTGCCCAGGGCCGCGAAGGTAAGGGTGTCGTTGCCGGTGCCGACCACATTGAAATTCAGGAGGGACCAAAGGGTGGTGGCGGCGCCGTTGGCGGTAATGCCGGCGTTGTCGGTCAGCGATATCCCGTTCCAGAACACGTCGATCAGGTTGGAGTAACTGTCGACTCCTGGGCGCGGAGAATAGGCGAATTCCAGCAGGTAGGTCTGGCCCGCGGCGGTGCCGATCGTCTGCGCCATGGCGCTGTTGGCATGGCTGTCCAGCTCGACGAACTGCACGCCGTCATAAGCCGGCCCGGTGACGTTGTTTTGGATTTCGATCCCCGGCCCCGACACCGTCGACCAACCGTCGATGGCGTTGAAGACGCTCCAGCTCCCGCGTGCCAGGGCGTTTTCCTCAAAGCTGCCATTGACGATCAGATTGGCCTGGGCGACGCCGGCCAAACCGAGCAAGAACCCGCTTGCCACCGCTCCTTTTAACAGACTGTTCATGATGTTTCCCTGCTTGGATGAATGAGTTTGTCTGGTGTGTGTTCCATGTTTTCCGGATGGATGCACAATGCGGTCCCGTTGCGGGATGATGGTATTTTTTTGTGCTAACACGCTGAATCGGTGCGATATTTTTTCGCGATTGCGAATCGGCGGGCTGTTCTCGATCCTGGGCGCGGCCCGGTTTGCAATTACAAGAACGAAATTTAATTACCGATGGGTGATACAACCCGCACCATGACCGATGCCGCACCTCCGAACGCAAGACACTGTCCGGCCGGATCGCGGCGATGCAGGTTGGAGGTGCGAAAGAAGAAAAATATCAATACAATGCATCGCAAGATTTCCATCTCGTCCGGACGCGGTCCCGCATGGGTGCGGTCATCGTCCGAACGGCGGCTTCGATCGCAACGCCATGCACCGCAAACATCCCGGCACGGATATCCCGGTTGAGCGCTTTTCCGGTTCGGTCGAGCGGGTCACCTTCCACAGCGAGGAGTCGGGGTTTTGTGTGCTGCGGGTCAAGGCCAGGGGCCAGCGCGATCTGGTGACGGTTATCGGCAACGCCGCCGCCATCACCCCGGGCGAATTCGTCGAATGTGTCGGCAGCTGGCACAACGACCGGACCCACGGCCTGCAATTCAAGGCCCTGCGCCTGGCCACCATTCCCCCCGACACCCTGGAGGGCATCGAAAAATATCTGGGTTCCGGCATGGTCAAGGGCATTGGCCCCCATTTCGCCAAGATCCTGGTCCGGGAGTTCGGCGTCGAGGTGTTCGCGGTGATCGAGGCCACGCCGGAGAGGCTGCTGGCGCTTCCCGGCATCGGCGCGAAACGGGCGGGCAGGATCACCGCCGCCTGGGCCGAGCAGAAGGCGATTCGGGAGATCATGGTTTTCCTCCACTCCCACGGCGTGGGCACCGGGCGGGCGGTGCGGATCTACAAGGTCTATGGCGACGAGGCGGTCGCCAAGGTTGCGGAAAACCCCTATCGCCTGGCGCTCGATATCCACGGCATCGGCTTCAAGACCGCCGACCAGATCGCCGGCCGGCTCGGCATTGCCCCGGATTCCCTGATCCGCGCCCAGGCCGGCGTGCGCCATGTGCTGCAGGAATTGTCCGGCGACGGCCACTGCGCCGCGAGCCGCGACACGCTGTTTGCCCAAGCCGAAAAGCTGCTGCAAATTCCCGGGGAGATTCTGGCGGAGGCGGTCCGGCGGGAAATCGACGAGGGCAACCTGGTGGCGGAAGAGATCGATACGGTTCCCAGCGTGTTTCTGGCCCCATTGCACCGGGCGGAGCTGGGCGTGGCCAACCACCTGCTGCGGATCGCGAGCGGGCCGCCGCCGTGGGGCGCGATCGATGCCGACCGGGCCCTGCCCTGGGTGGAGGAGCGGACCGGCCTGCAGCTTTCGCCCTCGCAACGGGATGCGGTGCGGCTTGCCCTGGCCAGCAAGGTCCTCATCGTCACCGGCGGTCCGGGAACCGGCAAGACCACGCTGGTCAACGGCATCCTGCGGATTCTTGCCGCCAAGCGGCTTGACATCCTGCTCGCGGCCCCGACCGGCCGCGCGGCCAAGCGCATGGCCGAGGCCACCGGCCAGGAGGCCAAAACCATCCATCGCCTGCTGGAATTCGATCCCCAGAATTTCGGCTTCAAGCGCGACCGGCAACACCCGCTCGACGCTGACCTGGTGGTGGTGGACGAGTCGTCGATGGTGGATGTGGTGCTGATGAACAAGCTGCTGGCGGCGGTGCCGGATGCGGCCGCGCTCCTGCTGGTGGGCGACGTCGACCAACTGCCGTCGGTGGGGCCGGGGGCGGTGCTGGCCGACCTGATTGCCTCCGGCGCGGTGGCGACCGTCCGCCTGACCGAGATCTTTCGCCAGGCCGCGGCCTCGCGGATCATCGTCAACGCCCATCGGATCAACCGCGGCGAGATGCCGCTCAAGCACGACACCAAGGAGCTGGCCGATTTTTACTTCGTGGCCGCGGCCACGCCGGAGGAAATCCGGGCCAAACTGCTGCAGATGGTGGTCGAGCGCATCCCGAAGCGGTTCGGCCTGCATCCGGTGCGGGACATCCAGGTGCTGACGCCCATGAACCGGGGCGGATTGGGGGCGCAGGCCCTGAACACCGAACTGCAGCAGGCGCTGAACAGCGGCGCCGAACCACGGGTGGTCCGATTCGGGACCGCCTACGCGCCGGGCGACAAGATCATCCAGACCGTGAACAATTACGACAAGGAAGTTTTCAACGGAGATATCGGGCGGATTCTGGAGATCGACCCGGACGAGGGCCTGCTGTGGGTCGACTACGACGGCAGGAGGGTCGAGTACGGCTTCGGGGAGTTGGACGAGGTGGCGCTGGCCTATGCCACCAGCATCCACAAGAGCCAGGGCTCGGAATATCCCGCCGTGGTCATTCCCCTGGCCATGCAGCATTACCTGTTGCTGGCGCGCAACCTGCTCTATACCGCCGTGACCCGGGGGAAAAAGCTGGTGGTCGTCATCGGCCAGTCCAAGGCGCTGGCCATGGCGGTCAAGAATTTCAACGCCAACCGGCGGTTGACCAACCTGCGGGCCCGCCTGGCCGCCGGGGGGGATGGCGGTGGCCAATATCGATTATGATCGATTATGACCGGCCATGACCGAGGCGACTGCCCGGGACGAAACCTCGAGCCGTCGTGCCCCAGCCGCCGCGTCCCGGCAGGCATCGGCAGGGTGCCACAAAACCTACCGCCGGCAGCTCGACGAGCACGATTGCTTGGCCGGATAACAGGGGTTTACGCATTTGCCCTTGCCTCAATAGCGCGGAAGAGGTAATGGAATACTTCGTATTTTGGGACCAATCCGGCAAGCGTGCGTCAGGGGGGCCGGTGGCGGGATATGGCAAGGTGGCGTGACCTGGGCGAGGCTCTCTGGCGGCGAACCCGGCAACACCGGAAGCGCAGCCATGACGCACCCATTTGAACTGCAAGGTGCGGGCGATTGGCATCGGCTGCAATGCGCTCGACGCCGGTACCCGCGATGGCCGCCTCCGCCGTTTGCCCACGGAATACTCCCGAAACGCCAAGCCCGTGGTTGCCGATATCCGGAGTACCTCGGGCCTGGCCGCTACAACCTCCGCAGCTTCTGGCGCGCTTTTGGCCAAAGAACCTCTTTTGGGGAATAGAGTAGTGTTATCCAAACCGTAACGGTGACATATGGCCCCAAAAAACGCGTCTTCCGCCGCTGTCGGAATCCCTTCCATCGGTCTTAAGACGAAACTGCTGGCCCCTATTCTCGGCATCGTGCTCGCCACCTCATGCTTTTCCCTGTTGGCCGTGGTGCGCAAAGCCGAGGATTCGCTTCTTGAAGCCAGCCAGGAGAAGATTCTCAATGCCGCCGTGGTCGTGGGCAACACCATTTTGGGGCAGATCACCCGCGCCAAGGCGGATGTGACCTTTGCCACCAACGTGCCCGGCATCGCGGCCGCCCTTGATCCCGTGGGCACGGACCAGTATCCGGACCGGAACACCTACGTGCTGGCCGCCAATACCTTGCTTGCCCGCCTTGGGCAAGCCTGCGGCTACTACGAGACCTTTTACGTCACCAACGACAAGGGCATGACGCTCATCTGTTCCCTGCCCGCCGCGGTGGGTACCCTGGACATTTCCATCCGCCCCTGGTTCCATGAGGCCATGGCCGGCAAGGGCGTGGTGCTTTCCGAACCTTTCCGCAGCCGCATCACCGGCGATGCCCTGATGGCGGCGGCCACCCGATTCACCCATAACGGACACAGCGGGGCCATGGTCGGCTCCTTGCAAATCCGGAAAATAACCCAGGCCGCGTTGGAGCTGGAAGACAAACCGTGGCTGAAAACGGTCATCGTCACCCAAAGCGGGATGACGGCCGCTTCCCTGGACGATGCGGCCATTGCCTCCCATTCGTACAGCGACCAACCCTGGTTCCGGGAAGTGCTGCAAAAGCCCTCGGGGTTCATCGAGATTACCGATCCGGCCGGGCCGAGAATTCTGGCCTTTTACCATTTGCCGGGAACCAACCTGTACGCGCTTGCCAGTGCGGACAAGGAATATCTGCTTTCCCCCGTGCGCGACGTGGAGCGTATCGGCCTCGTGGCCGCCGTCCTGGCCGTGCTGTTTGCCTACGTGGTTATTTACCTGGCCGTCACTCCGGTCACTCGCGATATTTACCGTCTGGCCGCAAGGGCCGAGAAAGTGGGGCGGGGCAACCTGGAACAGCCCATCGACGTGACCCGCAACGACGAATTGGGCGTTCTCTCCCGCTCTTTGCGGATCATGGTCGAGAACCTGAAGCAGATGATACTCCGGGCGGAAGACGCGACCAGGGCCAAAAGCGAATTCCTGGCGCGGATGAGCCATGAGATACGTACCCCGATGAATGCCGTGATCGGCATGGCCTATCTTGCCCTGCAGGCAGACCCGGACGAAAGGCAAAAGAATTATCTGACCAAAATTCAGGGGGCCGCCGAAAACCTGCTGGGCATCATCAACGACATCCTGGATTTCTCAAAGGTCGAAGCCGGGAAAATGACCTTGGAAAACAAGGCATTCCGTCTTTCGGACATGATGCAGTCCCTGGCGGACCTGCTTGAGCACAAGGCGAACGAACAGGGGCTTGCGCTCAGCCTCGACATTGCGCCGGACGTTCCCCAGGTATTGATCGGCGACTCCCTCCGTCTTTCCCAGATTTGCCTCAACCTGTGCAACAACGCGTTGAAGTTCACCGAAAAAGGCTCCATTTCCCTCTACATCGACGTCGCGGAAGACCGGGGCGAGGAGGTGCTGCTGCACTGCAGCGTGCGGGATACCGGCATCGGCATGACAGCGCAGGAGCTGGCCCTGGTGTTCGACGCCTTCTCCCAGGCCGACGGGTCGACCACTCGCAAGTACGGGGGCACGGGCCTTGGCCTTACCATCTGCAGACTGCTGGCCCAGCTTATGCACGGGAATATCTGGGTGGAAAGCGAACCCGGACGTGGCAGCACCTTCCACGTTACCGCTTTGCTGCGCCGGGGCGGCAGTGACGACCTGCCCATCCCGCCGCGGACCGCCCTGTCCTCCGGCGAAGTCGTGGGCAACATGAAAGTGCTTTTGGTGGAGGACAACGAGTTAAACCGGGAAATCGCGCAGGAACTTCTGCGGAGCATGCTGGGCATCACCCCGGTCATGGCCGTCAACGGGGCTGAAGCGGTGGCGGCTTGTTCCGCCCAGAAATTCGATCTGGTGCTGATGGATATTCTCATGCCCGTCATGGACGGGCTGGAGGCCACCCGCCGTATCCGGGCCCTGGACGGCCCCTGCAAACCCACCATGCCCATTATTGCCATGACCGCCAACGCCATGAGCGGCGACAGGGAAAAAAGCCTGGCCGCAGGCATGAACGACCACATCACCAAGCCGATCGACCACGAAAAACTGCTTGAAACCCTGCGATACTGGACACGCTACATATAGCCCATATAGCCCATATAGCCCATATAGCCTGCGGCGGCCCGCCTACGATCCGATAACGGACCGCGCTTGATGCGGCAAGGAACTCAGCAAGCGCCCGCGGCCTGGTCGAGCAAGCTCCTGAGCAGCAGGGCGACGTCCTTCTGGGCCAGCGGTTTCATCGCGAAACCCCGGATGCCCAGCAAGCGCGCCTTTTCCTCCGAGATCAGGTTGCTGTAGCCGGTACAGAGGATGATGGGCATGTCGGGCCGTATCTGCAGAATCCGCAGGGCCAGGTCGCTGCCGGTGATGCCCGGCATGGTGTGGTCGGTGATCACCGCGTCGAACGCATCCGGCTGATTCTGGAAAGTCACCAGCGCCTCCAGGCTGTTGGTGCGGGCCGTCACCTTGTATCCCAGCCGCTCGAGCATGAGCGTGCCCAACTCCACCAGCATCTCCTCGTCGTCGACGAACAAAATCCGTTCCGTGCCCACGGGCGCGGCCTCGCTCTTGGCCGCGGTGCAGGTTATATGCTCGGCGACCGGAAAATGAACCCGGAAGACGGTTCCCTTGCCGACCTCGCTGTCGCAGGTGATGAGGCCGTTGTGGCTGGTGACGATGCCGTGGACAATGGCAAGCCCCATGCCGGTCCCTTTGCCGACTTCCTTGGTGGTGAAATAGGGGTCGAAAATTTTTTCCCGTATTTCCGGGGGAATGCCGATGCCGGTGTCGCCGACGGCAAGTTCAACGAACCTGCCCGGGGCAATTTCCGGTCGATGCTGCAGGTCGCTTGCGGACAACTCGCGGTTCTTGAGAACGAGCTTGAGGATGCCGCCGCTGTGTTCCATGGCGTGGAAGGCGTTGGTGCAGAGGTTGATCAGGATCTGGTGCACCTGGGTCGGATTGGCGAAGATGGGCCTGATGGCATCCTCCAACTCCAATTCGATTGAAATGGTTGCCGGCAGGGACGGACGCAGCAGCTTGACCGCTTCCCGTACCACCTGGGAAGGGAGCACGGGGATGCGCTTGGCGTCCGCCTGCCGGCTGAAGGCCAGGATCTGCTTCACCAGGGCCCCGGCCCTTTCGCCGGCCTCCTGAATCCGCTCCAGATGCTTGAACGCGAGCGAATCGGAGGGCACATGATCCCGCGCCATCTCCGTATAGCCGAGGATCGCCCCCAGGATATTGTTGAAATCGTGGGCAATGCCGCCGGCCAGGGTGCCGATGGCTTCCATTTTCTGGGACTGGGTCAACTGGGTCTGGAGTTTGTCCTTTTCCTCCTCCGCCTTCTTGCTCTCGGTAATATCCCGGGAGAAACCGGCAACCTGGATAACCCGGCCCAGGTTATCCATGATGGGATACAGCCGGACGAGATAGTGTTTGCCTTCGCGGTATTCCTCGTATTCGACCAGCCTGCGCTCGTGCAGGACCCGATCGATGGTCTGCCGTCGCATTGCGGCCGCGGCCGACGGCAGGTGCTCGAACAGATTCTTGCCCCGGAGCGCATCGGCGTCCAGGGAACGCCGTCGGGCCGCGTTTTCGTTCAGGTCGAGGATGGTGCCATCGGAGTTGATCAGGATCACCGAATCGGAAGTGGCGTTGAACAGGGCCTTGAACCAAGCCACGCTCTTCTTGAGTTTTTCCTCGGTGAATTTTCGGTCGGTGATATCCCGAATGCTGGCAATGGCGCCAACGATCCGGCCCGATTGATCGTGCAGGGGGGACGCCTTGACAAAAACCCAGGCCCCCCCGTCGTCTTCGTGCAAGCCGTTGCAGAACACCTCGGTGGTCAGCGTTTGTCCTTCCCGGATGATGTTCGGATAGAGGGTGTCGATATTCTCGTGGTTTTCCAGAATCATGTCAATCAACTGCGGACGGGCCTTGCCGTAAAAGGGAATGGTGTAGGCGTAGTTCCCCTTGCCCACCATGTCTGCCGCCGACAGGCCGGTCATCTTTTCGATGGCCCTGTTCCAGATGATGACTTGTCCCTGGTGGTCGATGGCAAAGGTGGCATCGGGAAGAAATTCGATGAGATCGGTCAGCCGGCTTCTTTCCTCCTCGAGCTGCGATTCCGCTTGCTTGCGCAGCAGCGCCTCGCCGATGTGCGAGGCGATCTCTTCGAGCTGGCCGACGGAATTGGGGGAGAAAGAGCTTTTCCGCGCGTTGCCGAAATGGAGCAGGCCGACGATTTTTTCCCTGACCCTGATGGGGACCAGGGCAAAGGAGGCATAGCCGCCGTGCACACATTGGTTCCTGGGGTGAAACCCGGCATCCTGCAAGAAGGAAAGATCGAGAAGAATCCGGGAGTCGTTGACCCAGAAACTGCCGCGCAAGGTGCAAAAGGGATGCGCCGGGTCGGTGCGTCCGGCCAGGACCAGCCCGCAGGCACAGGCCAATCGGCTCCCGCCGTCTTTGCCTCGACACAAGGGCTCCTGCCGCTGGTGTTCGAGCAGGGAATTTTCCATGGCAAGAAAGGCATCGGAAAAACCCTTGTGGGCATAGAACGGGAAATCGTCCCCATCCTGAAGCCGTATGCCGACCGCGTCAAACCCTGTTCCCTGCCGCAGCACGTCGAGAATGCGGTGAATGGATTCGGGCAACGTTTCCAGGCCGCTTAAGATTTGGAGAATCTCGCGGCCCATTTCCCGGTAGCTCTCCAGTTTTTTCTGATCGGTTATCTCCCGGAAAAAACAGTGGGTTTGCTGAAAGTTCCCCCGTGCGTCCCTGGCGATTTTGCCGTCGAAGGAAACGGACACGGTCGAGCCGTCCCTGCGGAGCATTTCGAATTCAGCGGACTTGACTTCACCCTTGTTTTTGTATTTGGGAAAATTGTTGCGGAAAGGGATTCGCCAGTCAGGATGGAGGAAGTCCGCAAAATCGCGACCGATGATCTCGTTTCTGCTGTAGCCGAGGATCTCGAGCCAGGTCTGGTTGACGTGGATAAAGTGCCCGTTTTCGTCAAGAGATTGATAGCCCAGCGGCGCCAGTTCAAGCAGCTGCTTCAGGCTTTCGTAATCCGTGCGGAAGCCGCCGGCTTTTTTCGTCGGCTGGTCGGGAGGAGGGGGCTGGGGAATCGTCTCGACCGGGACCGCAGGCGAAAGGGGAGGAGGCCCCGCACCTTCGGCAAGGCTGGAACATGCATGTCCGTTCGGCGTTTTCCTGTGTTCACATGACATTGGGTGGCCCGTGGTTGTGAGATTGAGGGAAGATGCACCGTGCACGATGCGTTGATCCCGGACGAAACGGAGGATAATTTAATGTACATGAAATTGCTTACAGAGGCCAGCGGGTAATTGGGTGTCGGCCGGGTATCGGAAGGGTGTTGTCATTCTTGGCGAACGATGCGGCCAGGATGTCAAACGCCATCCTGGCGGGCTGGGGAAACGCGCGCGAAGCGCCGCGAAGGGCGGGCTGGTTTCAGCAGGGAGATTGAAAGAACGGGAAAGTCGGCGGCTTGAGGAGACAGGGCGGGCGGCCGTCGGAGATGGCGGCCATCGGTTCGGGCATGCGCATCGGACGCCAGGGGCCGGTGTGGGGCAATATCAACGGCGCACGTTGGGGGTGGGCGACGGCAACAGCCGAGCCGGCAAGATCAGGTGAAGTCGCTGTACAGGGCCTTGACGCATTCGGGGCAAAGCCCGTGGGAAAACATGGTCTGGGTTTTGGCGGTGATGTAGCTTTCGATGGCCTCCCAGCTATTCTGCTGCCCCGGATCGGTTCCTTCCCGTCTGATCCGCTTGCACTTCGAGCAGATGGGCAGGATGCCTTCGAGCTGGGAAATGCGGGACAGGGCGGTTTCCAACTCCGCTATCTTGATTTTGAGTTCTCTTTCGTTTCGATCGAGCGAGGCGATCATCTTGTTGAATGCCTCGGAAAAATCACCCATGAAATCAATCTGCTGGCTGTAATCTCCCTCGGCGACCCGGCTGGTCTGCCAAGTCAAGTGCATGAGCCGGGAGTGCAGTTCCTTGAAAGGCGAACTGAGAAAATTGCGCGGTGGTGGCAGGGCGATGCCGCTGATATTTCCCTGCGACAGGGGAACGATGAATTCGTGCACCTCCTGCATGCAGGCAAACAGTTCGTTCAAGAGATTGGCAAGTTGGCGTTCGTCTTCGGATGCGCAATGCTCGGTCCCGATAGCATCCGGAACCTTGCCTTGCAGGAGAACACCCAATTTGTCGCGCGCTTCTTTAATCATGAGGTGCATCTCCACTCAACTTGGCGGAAAAGCGGCAGACTCTGGCACCGCTCGCCCAGCAGTCGGTCTCGGTGACGTCAAAGACCTTGCCGGTGTATTCTTCGAGAATGCCGGCAATGAACCCTTCGTCGTACTGGCAGACGATTTCATCCGTGCAGGGCAGGCCGGAGCAGTCGAGATCTTCGGCGACGGTCAGGGTGAATTGCATGGTTTCAAGATTCACTCTCTCCATGCGCATGAGTCCGATCAGCTGCTGCTTGAGCACCTTTTGCAGTTGCGCGACGAATGCGCTGAAGGGCAGACTTTTGTCGAGCAGGTTGCGGCAGAACTCTTTTCCGGCCAAATTCCCTGCCCGCCGGAACAGATCGTTGGCCTTATCCGGTCCGAATTCGCCAATCAGCACATCCCACAGGGTGAATTGCATGAGGCGATAGGCCAGGACCGGCGCCATCGGCCCGAGGTTCGGCCGTCCAAGTTGCAGATCTCCCAGGTTTTCCCAGGAAAAGGTTCTTGGCGGTTGCGAAGTGTTCATCCGTTTCCTCCAGGCTGGATTTGCAGCCTAAAAAAACATACAGCCAGCGGACAGTCGTTTTGCCCTTGTCCCGATGGATCGGGGGCTGCTTTTATTGATAATATCAGCACAAACGACGAAACGATAATGGTTCTTGTCCTGCCGTATTGGTTTTTTGCGGCGCGGCCGGATCGACAGCGTTGGCCGGACGATGCCGCATGTGGTCTCAAACGATCAGGAATCCCGCATGGATGCTGGCGTGAGGAGCACGGCAGCGTTGCGATGCATTGGTCTGCGGAACAACAGGGGAAGCGATCAAAGCAAGGAACGACATTCCGAACTGCCAGCCGGGATCTTTGACGTCAATGACGCATCGATCCTCCGGAACCGGGTCGACCGTACCGGTGGGGACATCTCGACACTTTCTCAAAAAACAAGCTGGACTTATTTTACCACAAAATATGTTAGTAGGGGGGCAATCCAACGCCTTGTTGGATATTTTTTTTGAAAATATCGGTAAAACAGGTGGTTGGGTTGAGTTTGGCAAGGCTCGAACCCGGAGACCGGCTGTTTGGCGTAGTTGATCGGAAAAAACGGCGGCCAGGCCGAAGGCCGTCCCACGGTGAAACGCACTCACTGCCCCAAACCCGAGGGGCCGAGCTTGGGGATGAAGTATCACGCCTCGCTCATTTAATATCGAGTTTTTCCATGGCCACCGGATCGCCGTTGTAAATGCCGCAGCCGATCACCACGTCGACGCCGTTGGGCATGGTGCATTTCTTGATGTAGGAAACCTTGCGGACAATGTCCTTGGTGCCGGGAACCGGCCAATAGTACGCGACCCAGCCCTGGCCGGGTTCGTTGGCCACATCGTTCATGGCCACGAAAAAGCGTTTGCCCCGTTCGTCTTTCAGCCCGATCAACTCGTTGCCTTCCATTTTGTACTTGATCGGATGCATAAGCATCCTGGTTTCCTTCAGGCTGTGAATCCAAATGTAGGTCCCGTCAAAAAGAAAAGGGCTGCCCTTGCCCTTGAACCGGGGAAAGGCGGCCGGTCCTTCCTTGGCCAGCAGGGCGCAGGCCTCGTCGACCTTGGTCACAATGGCCGCCGGCGCGGTAGGGGTGTCCTTGGCGGTCGACCTGACATAGGCCTCGGACTCGGCGGCCAGTCGCTCGGGGGATGTTTCGGCGAGGGCGGAGGTGGCGAACAAGGTCAGCAGAAGGGAGCAAATTAGGGCGTTGACGATTTTCTTCATGACGACCTCCTCTGGGCGATGGGGAGCGGGGCAGTTCCGCGATGGACCAAAAGGCAACGGCAGGCACGGCCTTCCAATGGCTGCCCGGTTGCTGTCGCGCAGGCGGAAAAGCGGATTGAAGTTATCGCAAAATGTATAGCAACATAAAAGGATCGGCGTCAAGCGGCTTGGCCTCATTCATGGGCGCAAAGACAAGAACGACGACACCGAACCCGCGGCCGCCGTAACGGGGGCAACGCGATCATGCGGCTTATGACCGTGGCGGGGTGCGTCCATCCGTGGCCGGCAGCTCGATGTGCAGTTTTTTCAACTTGCGGAACAGGGTGCTCTTGTGCATGCCCAGTTCACGGGCCGCAGCCAGACGGTTGTAGTGGTTGCGGACCAGGGCGTCGTGGATGGCCTCGGCTTCGGCGTTTTGCTGCCGGGTGCGGAGCGAGGAGGCCGCAAGGGGCTGGGGATGGTGCGGCTGTTTGGTTTCGAGAAACGGCGGTAGGTGATGGAGCCCGATCCACCCCTGGGCGCAGAGCACGAAGGCATGTTCGATGATGTTTTCCAATTCCCGGATGTTGCCCGGATAATCGTGGGCCATCAGCCGTTGCAGTGCGGCCGGTTCCATACCGCTCACCGCCTTGCTCCGCAACCGGTTGATTTTGTCAATGAAGTGATCCACCAACAGCGGAATGTCTTCCTTGCGCTGGCGCAGGGGCGGCAGCACCACCCGGACGATGTTGATCCGATAGAACAGGTCGCGGCGGAACGCCTCCTGGTCGACCATGGCGGCGAGATCGCGGTTGGTGGCGGCGAGGATGCGAACGTTGACCCGTTCGCGGGCCACCCCGCCCAGGGGCTGGAATTCTCTTTCTTCCAGGACGCGCAGCAGCTTGACCTGAAAGGCCGGGGTGGTTTCGCCGATTTCGTCGAGCAGGATAGTGCCGCCGTCGGCCAGGGAAAAATAGCCCGGTTTATCGCGCACCGCGCCGGTAAACGCGCCGGCCTTATAGCCGAACAGTTCCGATTCGAGCAAGGTATCGGGCAGGGCGCCGCAGTTGATGGCGACAAAGGGTTGGTCCCGCCGGGAGGAGAGATCGTGCAGGCATTTGGCCATCAGCTCCTTGCCGGTGCCGGTCTCGCCCTCGATCAGGACGCTGGAATCGCTCTCGGCGATTTGGGGCAGAACGGAAAAGATCCGCTGCATCAGGCTGCTGCGGCTGACCATGTCGCCCTGGCGAAAGGTGCCGTGCAGTTCGCGGCGCAGCTCCTCCACCAGGGTGTTGTCGCGGAAGGTTTCGACTCCGCCGAGAATGTCGCCGGCCTCGTTGCGCAGCGGCGCCGTCGAGACGTTGATCGGTATGCGTTTGCGGTCGCTGTTGATGATGTAGGTCGAGCTGCTGACAAAGGAACGGCCCTCTTTCATGGTGCGGCGCAGGGCGCAATCGCCCTCGCACATATTGGAGCGAAACACTTCCCAGCAATAGCGGCCGATGGCCTCCTGGCGCGGAATGCCGGTGATTTCTTCGGCGGCCCGGTTGAAGGAGGTGATCCGCCATTCGTGATCGACGGTGAACACTCCATCCGAAATGCTCTCCAGGATGATGTCGGTCGCCCCTTCCGGCGACGGTGCCTTGGTTCTGCCCATGTTGTGGTGTTTCCTCGCGCGAGGTCGAATCCCGTCGGGGTGCCGGCGGGCGCGCTATTCGTTTGCTGTAATGAAAACACCATAGACCGCATCGATTGCAATCGAAATCCCGTTGGCTGTTTCTTTTTCGTCAGTGCTTCGCCATCCGGCGGCAGGACGGAGCCCCAACAAGGGCAAGGCAAGAGGATGGGAATCGGTAGTTTTTTGAATCCGTTGACGCCGCGCAAGGCTTCCGGCCTGGCAAGGAAGGGGGGAGGAAGTGGGGACGCGGGCGGTTGCCGGGCTGCCGGCACGATCCGCCCGCCGCACGTGATTACTGGGTGATGGAGAAATCCTCGAACACGGCCTGGATGGGAATGGCAAAGCCTATGCCTTGGGTATTCCTGTAAATCATGTAATTGACCCCGTGGACCCGGCCTTGTTCGTCGATCAGGGGGCCGCCCGAATTGCCGGGATTGATGGGGGCGTCGGTCTGGAGCACAACCTCGCCGGTGTCCCGGTTTTGGCGGTATCCTGAAAAAATACCAGCGGTCACGGTGTGGCGGAGGCCCGAAGGGTTGCCGACGGTGTAGACCTTGTCGCCTTCCTTGAGCGCCATGCTTCTCGTGGCGGCCTTGAGCGGCCTTGGCGATCCGCCGTAAACGGTGAGGAGGGCCAGGTCCCGCTTGGAGCTGACCTGGATCGATTGCGGATTGTGCTCGCTGCCGTCGGCGAGAAAGATTTTGATGTCCGTTGCCCTGCCGGGTTCCTCGCTTTGCTGAAGGCGTCTTTCCGCCTCTTCCTGCATGGGGATCGCCTTGGCCACGGCTCGCTCCTTTTCCTGAAGGGAGAGGATCAGCTGACGGCGCGCCGGCCCCTCGGGCATGGTCTTGAGCCATCCGCGGATCTGGGCGATTTGTTCCTGCTCCAGGGTGATCATTTGTCGAGCGGTTTGCACCTTGTGGCGCAACTCGTCGAGGTTGCTGTTGTCCTGTTCGACCACATGCCGGTTGGTGACCACGAGATTGGGGGTGAGAAAGAATCCGGAACCCACGGTACCCCAAGGAGTTTCGATGGCCACGGTGCCCAGTTTGGCCTGTTCGATGGTATTGCCGACCGGCTTTTGCTCACTTCGCGGTCCGGGAGGCGGTGCGGTCCGGGACTGTGGTTCGATTGGCAGCATGTCCGTTGCCGGCGATGCCTGCTGCATCGCCAGGGGAGCGTCGGCGGGCTGCTTGTTGCCGGCGGCGAACCAGTAGGTGGTGGCTGCCGTCGCCGCCACCAACACCAGGATGGTGCTGAGTTTCAGAAAAGAACCGGACGAGCGTTCAACGGCGGGTTCGGCGGATTCCACGGGGCCGTCCGGTGCGGCCGGCGGGTTTTTCGTCTGTCGTTCCCGCTCGCGTACCTGTTCGAATCTGCGGAAGAGCAGGCCGCAGGCCTCGCATTCGACCTGGTTGGTCTGTTGATGGGAACACTTGGGGCAGCTGATTGTTTCCTGGCTCATGTCAATACGCTCGCTGTGCTGTGCGGCAGGGTAGTTGAAACCCAGCCCCTGTCGACCCGCAACCATGGATCGGCCTGCATGCCGAAGGACGGACAATTGAAGATATGAAAAAAGTATAGGGGAAAGAAAAAAACTTGTCCAAGAAATGGCGACGGTTTTGCGCGGTAGACGGGTGATCGGACCTGGAAAGCTGCCCGCAGGGGGGCAAAAGACCGATCTCGGCCGGTATGGACCGGCTGGCGCAGGTATGGACCGGCAGGTTGTTCCGGTTAGAGGGAAAAGTGGGCGGTTTGGGGTAATCCGGCTACGGTCAGTCCCGGTAGCGGCGGATGAGATCGCCGTAGGCGTCGATCCGTCGGTCGCGGAGATAGGGCCAGAGGCGGCGGACCTGCTCGCTCCGTCGCCGGTCGAGATCGACCACCAGGACCTGCTCGCAATCGGTTGGGGCCATGGCCAGCATCTCTCCTTGGCAGCCGGCGACAAAGCTGGACCCCCAGAATTGCGCGCCGGCGCCAACACCTGTGGGATCGGCCTCGAACCCGACCCGGTTGACGCTGACCACCGGGATGCCGTTGGCAATGGCGTGGCCGCGCTGGATGGTCACCCAGGCCTCGCGTTGGCGAGCTTGCTCTTCGGCATCGTCGTTGGGGTCGTGGCCGATGGCGGTGGGGTAGACGAGGAGCTCCGCCCCGGCCATGGTCATCAGCCGGGCCGCCTCCGGATACCACTGGTCCCAACAGACGAGGATGCCCAAGCGACCGAGGGAGGTGTCGATCGGGGTGAAGCCGAGGTCTCCGGGGGTGAAATAGAATTTTTCGTAATAGCCGGGGTCGTCGGGGATGTGCATCTTGCGGTAGCGGCCGGCGATGGAGCCGTCCGTTTCCAGGACCACGGCGGTGTTGTGGTAGAGGCCTGTCGCCCGTCGCTCGAACAACGAGGTCACGATCACCAGGCCCAGTTCCCTGGCCAGGGCGCCGAACGTTTCGGTGGCCGGGCCGGGGATCGGCTCCGCCAGATCGAAGCCGGCGGTGGTTTCGGTCTGGCAGAAATAAAGGCCGCAGTGCAGTTCCTGCAGAACTACCAGGCGGGCGCCTTGCGCGGCGGCGGCGCGGATGCCCTGGATGCTGGCGGCGATGTTTTCCTGGCGATTGCCGGTGCAGCGTTGCTGGACCAGGCCGACGCGGAGCGTGTTCATGGCAGGACTCCTCGGGGAAGCTGCATGGTGACGCAATGGAGCGAGCCATGCTGGGCGATGAGGGCGCGGCAGTCGATGCCGATGATTTCCCGGCCCGGAAATGCCGGGGCCAGGGCGGCCAGGGCCGCGGCATCTTGGGGGACGCCGTAGGTCGGTACCAGCACCGCACCGTTGACGATCAGGAAATTGGCATAGGTGGCCGGCAGGCGGTGGCCGTCGCGGTGGTGACAGGCATCGGGCCAGGGCAGGGGAATTAGCCGGTAGGGCTCGCCGTCTCGGGTGCGGAAGGCCCGCAGTTCGGCCTCCATGGCGGTCAGGGCGGCACAATGCTCGTCGGCGGGATCGTCGCAGCGGACATAGGCGATGACGCTCTCGGAGCAGAACCGGGCCAGGGTGTCGATATGGGCGTCGGTATCGTCTCCGGCCAGGTATCCGTTCTCCAGCCAGAGCAGGCGAAAGACGCCGAGCTGGGAGCACAGGGCCTGTTCGATGCCCTGGCGGTCCAGGTGGGGATTGCGGTTGGGGCTGAGCAGGCAGGCGGCGGTGGTCAGAATGGTGCCGTTGCCGTCGCTTTCGATGCTGCCTCCTTCCAGGATCAGGCCGGGAAGGCGCCGCGCGCACCGGCCGAAGGCCTCGAGCCGTGCCAGGTTGGCGGTGATTTGATTGTCGAGATCGGCGGCGAATTTCAGGCCCCAGGCGTTGAAACCGAAGTCGAGCAGCGTCGGTCCCTGCGGCTCAAGCACCGTGATCGGCCCGAAATCGCGGGTCCAGGTGTCGTTGGTGGCCATCGGGAACAAGGCGGTCCGGGCCAGGTCGACGCCGGCCGCGTGCAGCCGTTCCCGGACCGGGGCAATGTCGGGGGCAACGATCATCAGCCGTTCGAATCGGCTGATCGCCGCGGCGATCCGGACAAAGACCGGGACGACTTCCGTCAGGTTGTCGCGCCAATCGCTGTCCGCATGCGGCCAGGCGAGCAGCACCCCGTCCTGAGGTTCCCATTCTGCGGGCAAACGTCTGTTCATGGCGGTTGGTCGTGAAAAATTGGCATCAAAGGACGGCGCATCCTAGCCGATCGCTTGCCGGTTGTAAACAGGCGCGCCAGGGCTGCGGCCGTGGGGAAATGGGCAAACAAATATTTAGCTGTTGACGCCATCGAGGTTGATAGTTATTTTCATCTAGATTTTTTTTGTAAAATTAATAGCCGGTTATCTGGGTGATGCTTATTCGATGCTCTCACGAAGTGGTATCAGCGATTTTCGGCGCTACGGATGAAACATGAAAACACACCTTCTTGAACTGCTGATCTGCCCTCGCTGCCTGCCCGCGGAAGAATCCTTGGCCGTCGACATCCTTGACGAACGAAACGGCGATATCGCAACCGGGTCGTTGCGTTGCCCCCAATGCGGCGCGCTCTACCCGATCGTCGACGGGGTCGCCCTGCTCGACCCGCAGGCCACCGAGGTGCAGCGAGCCGCCAACAAGTATGAAACCGACGAGGTGGTTTCCTCGTACCTATGGAGCCATTTCAGCGACCTGATCGGCGACGAGCAGGCCTCGCAGGCCTATGCCACCTGGGCGGGGATGATGGCGCCGCAGCCCGGCGTGGCCCTGGATGCCGGCGGCGCGGTGGGACGGTTCACCTTTGAGATGAGCGCGCGGTGCGATTTCGCCATCGGCATCGATACCTCGCAGGCGTTCATCCGGGCGGCACGACAGCTGATGCGGGAGCGGTCGATGGTGGTGGCGCTCAAGGACGAGGGCTTGCTCCGGCGGGAGGCGACCATCCGCCTGCCCGATACGTGGCGCAGCGACCGGGTGGAATTCGTGGTGGCCAACGCCCTGGCCCTGCCGTTCAGGCAAAAGACCATCGCCCTCTTTTCCTCGCTCAACCTGGTCGACAAGGTGCCCTCGCCGTTGAACCATCTGCGCGAAATGAACCGGGTCACTCGGAACCAACACGCCCAGTTTCTGCTCTCCGACCCTTTTTCCTGGTCCACCGAAGCGGCCCCGATCGCGGCATGGTTGGGCGGCAAGGCCGATGGCCGGTTCGCCGGCAAGGGGTTGGCCAACGTGGCGGCGCTGCTGGCCGATGCCGGCGGCGAACTGGCACCTGCCTGGCGGGTGGGTGAGTCTGGCAGCGTTTGGTGGACCATTCGCACCCACAGCAATCATTACGAGTTGATCCGCAGCTGTTATGTCCATGCCAACCGATAGGAGGAAGCGATGATCATCGATACTGTCTGCCGTTTCTGTTCTTCCTGCTGCCCCATCGAAGCCGAGGTGGAGGAAGGGCGCCTGCTCGGTGCCAGGCGCAAGTCGTTCCTCGATCCGGACAAGCGGCTGAGTTGCGCCAAGCTGGCCGCTGCCCCGGAGATCGTCTATTCGCCTGCCCGGCTGACCAAACCGTTGGTGAAAAAGGACGATGGCTCCGGCTTTCGCGAGACCGGCTGGGACGAAGCGCTTGACCGGGTGGTGGCCGCGTTTCGGCATCATCGGCAGGCATCGGGGCCGCAATCCGTGGCCTGGCTGCGGGGCATGGCCGCCGATTGGGGGGCGCCTTGGGACTATCCCAACCGGCTGATGCACGCCTTCGGCAGCCCCAATACCATCGGCAACGGCTCCATCTGTTTCGTTGCCCGTGATTTCGCCCATACCTACACCTACGGTTCCATGGCCTTTCCCGAGGCGAAGAGCGCCAAGTGCATCATCGTCTGGGGCAAGAACGACGGCAACACCGCCCTGGGCGCCGCCGAAGGCATTCACTGGGCCAAGGAACACGGCGCCACTCTGATCGTCATTGATCCGGTTCGGACCGCCCTGGCTCGCAAGGCCGATATCTGGCTGCAGATCAAGCCGGGACACGACGGCCTGCTGGCCATGGCCATGATCAACGAGATCATCCAAAACAATTGGCACGACACCGAATTCATTGCCAAATACACCGTCGGTTTCGAGCGGCTCCGGGAAGTGGCGGCCCGCTATCCGGCCGAGCGGGTGGCGGAAAACCTTTGGCTGAGCGCAGACCAGATCAGGGAAGTGGCCCGGCTGTACGCCACGGTCAAACCGGCGGCCATCATCGATGGCAACGGCCTGGACATGCACCGCGAAGTGTTCGACACCACCCGCGCCGTGGCCATGCTCCGCGCCCTCACCGGCAACCTCGACAAGCCGGGAGGCGACGTGCTGCCCCAGCCGGTGCCGGCCCGCAACATCCAGTTGCGGGAGCGGCTGGCGGCGGACGCGGTCCCCATCACCTGCGATTATTCCCTGTTCAATACCTTCAGCGAGACTTGGGGCAATCAGGTGCAGGGGTGCGTGGTCGACGCCATCCTCGAGGAAAAACCCTATCCGCTCAAGATGGTGGTGGTCCAGTCCGGCAATCCGCTGGTGACCATGGCCGACGCCACCCGTACCCGCGCGGCCTTCGCCAAGCTGGAGACCCTGGTGGTGATCGATATGTTCATGACCGAAACCGGCAAGCTGGCCGATGTCATTTTTCCGGCCTCCAGTTGTTTCGAGAAGACCCAGCTCAACCGCTCCTCGATCCGGAACAATCCGATCATCCTGCAGAATGCGGTGATCGACCCGGTGGGCGATTCCTGGCCGGATTGGAAGATCGTGTTCGAATTGGGGCGTCGGCTGGGGTATGGCGAGGAGTTTGCCTGGCAGACCGCCGAGGAGGCGATCGATTTTCAATTGGAGCCCGCCGGGGTCACGGTGGCGGATCTGCGTGCCAGCGGCAAGACCGGGCTGCGGCTCGAGGCGGCCAGATACGAAAAATACCGCGAACAGCCGTTGAAGACGCCATCGGGCAAGGTGGAATTTTTTTCCAGCCGGCTGGCCGAGGCCGGTTTTGCCGGAGTTCCCTTCGAATACGGTTTGGAGGATGATCCGATCAGCTTTGCCGACCAAAGGGACGATTATCCGGTTCTGGGAGTCAGCGGTAGCCGCGACATCCGCTTCACCAATTCCCAGTTCCGTACCATTCCGGCTCTGCTGCATGGCGGGGCAGGGTGCGTGGTCGATATCCACCCCGACGATGCGGCCCGGCAGGGGTTGAGCGAAGGCGACCTGATCGGCATCTCCACCCCCAAGGGGTCGATCGAGATGACGGCGCGCCTTTCGACCACGGTTCGGCCAGGGATGGTTCGCCTGGCCTGGGGATGGGGCGATTTCGACCCGCGGGCCAGTCTCAACGTCTTGACTGAAGACGACAAGCGCGGGCCGGTTTCAGGGACCTCCACCAGCAGGAGTTTCATGTGCCGCTTGCAGAAGCTGGAGCTTGGCGCAACAGGCAAGAGCCGCTGAAGGCTGGGCCGGCGGGCAGCCGAACCGCCTGGGGAGAATGTCACAGCCCGCAGGCCGGACGGTGGAAACGATCCGCGTGTTGCCGGTGTATAAAACAACAAGGCGCCCTCCGAAGGGGCGCCTTGTTGTTTGCAGCGTGTTTTGTGCGGAATCGGGATCGTGGCCGCGAGTTTTTTTCTGTTATACTGGCAATGTCGCCATCCTCTGCGACCCACGTGCCGAGGTTTCGGCTAGATCTTGAAGGTGTTGACAATCCCCTGCAGTTCGTTGGTCAGATCCTGCAAGCGGCCCGCGCTGATGGCAATCTGTTGACTGCTCAGGGAAATTTCGCCGGACGCCGTATTCACGCCGGTAATATCCCGGGTGATGGTGCCCGCCACCGCCGAACTTTGACTGACATTTTCGTTCACTTCGTCCAGTCCCTGCGAAGCCTGGGCGATATTGTTGGCAATTTCCCCGGTGGCTGAAGACTGTTCGCCGACCGCGGTGGAGATGGTTGCTACGATCTCGTTGACATTGTTGATGATTTTCGTGATCTGATTGATTTCCTCGATCGTTGCCTTGGTTGTTCCCTGAACCCCGGAAATCTGGTTTTTGATATCCAGGGTGGCGGTGGCCGTCTGTTTGGCCAGTTCCTTGATCTCATTGGCCACCACCGCAAAGCCCTTGCCCGCTTCACCGGCCCTGGCTGCCTCGATGGTGGCGTTGAGGGCCAGCAGGTTGGTTTGTTCCGAAATCTCGGTGATCGCCTCGGTGACCTTGCCGATGGCTTGGGCCGCCTGTCCGAGTTCCGCCATTTTTTCGGAGGTGTTGGATGCCTGGATGACCGCTTTGCCCGAAATGGAATGGGCCTCCTCCGCGTTCTGGGCAATCTGGGAGATGGTGGCGTTCATTTGCTCGGCGGCGCTGGCAACCATAGCGGCATTGGTGGTGGATTGCTCCATAGCCGCCGCCACACCGGTGAGATTGGCGCTCATTTCCTCGGTGGCGGTGGCGACGTTGCCGGCCCGACCGGAAGTCTCCTCGGCATTATTGGACAAGGCCACGGCGATGTCCGACAGTTCCTTGATCGCCTGGTTGACCTCCTTGGTGTTGTCACTGATCTGACCGATAATCGATTGCAGCTTATCGATGAAGGTGTTGAACCATTTGGCCAGTTCGCCGACCTCGTCGCGCGAAGTCACGGCGAGGCGCATGGTGAGATCGCCCTCACCCTGGGCAATATCCTGCAAGCCGGCGACCGCCTTGTTGATTGGTCGGACGATGGCATTGGTGGCGAAGAAAATGAGCAATGCCGCCACACCGACCGAGAGGAGGGTGATGAAAGCAATGGTATTGCCAAGCGTGACGACACTGGCCAAAAATTCACTGGCATCCTGGGTGGCGGCGACACTCCAGCCTTTCAATTTGACCGGCGCGTATCCGGCGACTTTGTCGATTTCTTTGAATACATAGGATTCCGCTCCGGTTTTCCCCGCCATCATCGCGGTATTGATCTGCTCCATGCCCGTGAGTGTCTTGAGATCCAATTGCAAGACATTATTGGTATCGGGATGGGCGATGATGAGCCCATCCTTGTTGGCCATGAAGCAATATCCGGTTGTTCCTATCTTTTTGGCCGTGATCAACTCGATCAGTACCGACCCCTTGAGGAACGTGCCGAATGTGCCGAGAAAGGTGCCCTTATCGGAAAGAACCGGACCGCACAGAAAGAGAACCGGTTCGCTGTTCGCTTTAGAGCGCATCATTTCACCGCTCAAGGTCTTTCTGCTGTTTTTGACTTCCTGGAACAAGGAGGAATTGCCGATATCGAATCCCCTGACTTCCTCAGCCGATCCTGCCGCGGAGGCATAGATTTTACCATCGGCATCGGTGAGGAAAATGGCGGTGTGTGTTTTGCTCAGCCGTTCGAACCGGTTGCTCAAATCGTTGTTCATCGTCTCCACTGTCCCAGACTCGGTGGCGCCCGCAATCCCCTTGGAGAACACGGTTTCAGCGGCATTCTTGACCATGGTTCGGCCGGCAAAGGCCTCGGTGAATCGAATTTCACCCTCCAGGGTTGCCGCCACCTGCATGGCCAAACCTTCGGCAATGGACTGGCCGTTGGCCTTGCTGTAGGTGGTCACCGCCGCGGCGGAATTATTCTTGGCTACAATGCCGCTCACCGTAAGCGGAACGAGCACGATGAGGATACCGCCGACGATAAGTTTGAAACGAATGGACGAAAAATTCATGCAAATCCTCCCCGGAAAGAATGCCTGTTGCTGGATAATTCCGGATCGGCCGAATCCACCCCCATGGAGGCCGACCAGGAATTTTGGAGCCTATGGAGAAGATTGTATGGGATTACCAAGGGAAGTCAAAGCAGAATAGGCAAAATTGCCTAAGCGTTTTTTCGGAGGGGATGGCTGGCCGGATTTCAGCAGTGCCAACCGGAAGGAATCAAGCGGATAATTGTGTGCGCCACATCTTCCTGATCCAGGCCGTCGCAGGCGATGGTCAGTTCGGCATGCCGCCTGTACAACACCTGTCGCTCATCGTACAGTTCCCGAAAGGTTTGGTGCCTGGCCTTGGCGATGCCGCGGGTGGCAAAATTGCGGATACGTCGCTCGATTTCCGCAAACGAGACCTCCAGGAAAACGATGAGGGAGATGCCTTGCAGGTGCGTCATGGCCTTGGGGCTATAGGCGGCGCTGCCGCCGGTGGCGATGACGTGGCGGCTGAGGTTGAGCTTGCAGATTTCGGCCTCTTCAATGGCACGCAGGGCAAGGTGGCCGGAGGTGTCGATGATCTGTTGCAGCGATTTCTGCTGGTTGATCTGGATGAGCACGTCGGTGTCGATGAATCCCAGCGACAGGTTTTTGGCCAGGATGATGCCGACGGTGCTCTTGCCCGCGCCTGGCATGCCGATCAGGGTCAGGTTGGTCTTCATGGTGACGTGCCGGGAACAGGAAACAGGGCGGACAGCCAAGGGAAAACTTTGCCAGACTAGCGCAGGGACTCCTGAAAGGCAAGGCGCGAATGAAGGGCAGGGGGCTGGGCAGCGGAAAACGACGAGCCGGCCCCGGAGCGCCGCCAAGTGGTAAATGGCAAACGATCTGGGCAAACGTTCCGGAACCGGATGAAAAAGGGTGGAAAAATGTTACCAGGTGCTCTCTTCCTTGATCTCGCCGCGGACGGACACCACCACCTGGCGGACCGGACAAACCGGCTTGGCCTGGAGCCATGCTTTTCTGACGATCTGGAGCATGGTATGGCAACAGGGCACTTCCATGATCAGGACGGTCAGGGAACGTAATTCCCGGGTGCGGAAAATTTCAGTGAATCGATCGACATACAGCTGCTGATCGTCGAACTTGGGACACCCCATCATCACTACCCGGCCGGCAAGGAAATCCTTGTGGAAGCCCGCATGGGCCACGGTTGTGCAATCGGCCGCCACCAGCAGATCGCAATTGTCAAGGAAGGCTGCGGTCGGGGGAATCAGCCGAATCTGCACCGGCCAGTGGGAGAGGGCGGAATCTGGCTGTAGAGCAGGTCTGTTGGCGATTTGGCAGGGAGAAGCCGTTTGAAAAGTCTGCAACCGGGTTGAAGGGCAGCCGTATCCATGTGCGGGGGCCGTGGCAGGCGACTTTTCCTGGCTGCCAAGAAAGGCATGCACCGCCGCTTCGTCGAACTCTTCAGCCTCGCGCTCAACGATGGTCAGCGCTCCGGTTGGGCAAGAACCCAGACAAGCGCCAAGGCCGTCGCAGAGTTTATCGGCCACCAGCCGGGCCTTGCCCTCGACGATTTGGAGCGATCCTTCGGCGCAGTCCGGCACGCAAAGGCCGCAGCCGTTACACAGTTCTTCGTCTATCTTTATGATTTTTCTCGATACTTTCATGATATTCCTGGCGCAATGCCTGGTGCAATACTTGTTTCGTCAGTCGAGCACCGCCTTTTTCAGGGCGTCGATACCAAACCGTTCCATGAAGCGGGCGGAGCGGGTCTTGAACTTGGCCTCCCGGAGGTAGTAATTCAGGGTTTTCGTTACCAGGGACACGGCTTCGTCGTCGCTCAGCCCCTCGGCCACCAAATCGCCGATGCGGGGCCGGCCGGCTCCATTGCCGCCAAAGGAAAACCGCCAGCCTTTCTTTTCGGCAGTGAGCCCCACATCGCGAATCCATGATTCGCAACAGCAGAAACGGCATCCGGAAATCCCCACCTTTACCTTGTACGGCAAAGGGCCGTCGAGTTCGATCGCCTTGATCCGCTCTCCCAAGTCCAAGGCGTCTTTCTGCCCGAACGGGCACCAGGCGCTGCCCGGACAGGCCTGGACATAGTGGACCCGGTTTCGAGCATGAGGTGGGGTATCGATGATGTGCAATTCCTCCTTCATGGCGGCCAGTGCCTCGGGTTCCATGCCGAGAAAGGCCACCCGTTGAGCTCCGGTGATTTTCGTCTTCGGAATGCGGTATTTTCTGGCCAAGGCCGCCAGGTGTTCCAATTCCTCGGGGGAAAGCAAGCCAGCGTTTAAATGGGGCAGGACAAGATAGGTCTTTTGATTGTCATTCATAGTCTGATTCCGGGCAGACCTCGGCCGGACCGGATAATCCGGCCGAGGTTTTCTGGTTGAGTTTTGGAGGTGTTGGAAGAGATGCGAGGTCAGCCGAGGATGGCTTTCAGGTCGGCTTCCGGGGTATCCACCGGCTTGATGTCAAAGGTCTTGACCAGAAATTCAAGTACCGCAGGGCTGATGAAGGCCGGCAGCGACGGCCCGAGGCGGATATCCTTGATGCCCAGGTACAACAGGGTCAAAAGGATGGCCACGGCCTTCTGCTCGTACCAGGACAGCACCAGGGAGAGCGGCAGGTCGTTGACGCTACAGTCAAAGGCCTTGGCCAGGGCGACCGCGATCTGGATGGCCGAGTAGGCGTCGTTGCACTGGCCGACGTCAAGCAGGCGCGGAATGCCGCCGATATCGCCCATCTGTTTGTCGAAGAAGCGGAATTTGCCGCAAGCAAGGGTCAGCACCATGCAGTCGTTCGGTATCTGCTCGACAAAACGGGTGAAGTAATCGCGGCCCGGCTTGGCGCCGTCGCAGCCGCCGACCAGGAAAAAGTGGCGGATAGCCTTGGCCTTGATGGCATCGATTACCTTGTCGGCCACGCCGAGCACGGTGTTGCGGGCAAAGCCGACCAGTACCTGGCCGTTGTCGAGCTCATCGGTGAAACCGGGCATGGCCAAGGCCATGTCGACCACGGCCGAATAGTCTTTGTTGTCGATATGCTTGACGCCGGGCCATCCGACCAGACCGTTGGTGAAGACCCGGTCTTTGTAGTCGTCGCGCGGCTTCTGGATACAGTTGGTGGTGAACAGAATCGGGCCAGGGAAGTTGGGAAACTCCTTTTGCTGGTTCTGCCAGGCAGTTCCGAAATGACCGTAAAAGTGCGGGTATTTTTTCAATTTAGGATAGCCGTGGCAGGGAAGCATCTCGCCGTGGGTGTAGATGTCGATACCCTTGCCTTCGGTCTGCATGAGCAGCATTTCCAGATCGTGCAAATCGTGGCCGGAAATGAGGATGCACTTGTTCTTGCGATGGCCGAGAGGTACGGGCGTGGGTGCCGGGTGGCCGTAAGTGCCGGTATTGCCCGCGTCGAGCAACTCCATTGCTCTCAGGTTGGTTTCACCAGCCTTCATGACCAGGGCGACCCCTTGATCCAAGGTTAAGTCGGACGAAAGCAACGCGGTCAGGGCTTCGTAGCAAAATGCGGCAATTGCCGGATCCTTTTGGCCGAGGATGGCGGCATGGTCGGCATAGGCGGCGATGCCTTTCAATCCGAATAGAACGGTTTGCTTCAGCGAGCGGATGTTAATATCAGTGTCAAGGTTTTCAAGCAGTCTGAGCGCCTTGCCCTGTGCCGCCAGTTCGACTGCGGAATCGGTCGTTGCAATAAAGGTTGCTTGCGGCTGATTGAAACTCGTTGCACCACCCTTGGCCCCCACCTTGGCTTTCATGGCCTCACGCAGTTCAACCGCACGCTTGATCAGGGCCACGAAACGGTCCGGATCAAAGTCAACGTTGGTCAGCGTGGAAAAGATGGCTTCCAAAACAAAAAGATCGGTGGCATCGTCAATGATGGCCAGCTTGCGGCCTTCCAGGGCATACAGCGAAAGCCCTTGCAAGGCATGGGTCAAAAGATCCTGAAGATCGGCAACCTCCTCATTCTTGCCGCATACCCCGACAATGGTACACCCGGTTCCCTTGGCAGTCTGTTCGCACTGATTACAAAACATGGCATTTCTCCTTTTCTGTTTTTAGTCGCGTTTGACAACGTCACTCAGTAGTATGCCTGTACTGTACATCAAATCCGTGTCCTTTCTTTGACCTAGATCAAAAACAGAATATTTTTTTCAGACTAATGCAAAAAAAAAATGAACTGCTTGCCACAAGTCTCCTGTTTAGCGGATTACCCGCGGAACAACTGCAAAAGATTGCCGCCATCGTCGTTGGCAAGCAATATCCCAAGGGTGCTACGATTTTTCACGAGGGCGATCCCGGTATCGGCTTTTACCTGGTAGCCAGCGGCAAGGTAAAAATTTTTAAGACATCGTTTGACGGCAAAGAGCAAATTCTTCACATTTTTAGCGCAGGGGAGCCTTTTGGCGAGGTACCGGTTTTTTACGGCAGCCCCTTTCCGGCCAATGCTACTACCTTGAGTGATACGGAATTGTATTTTTTTCCTCGTCGTGAATTTGTCGATCTGGTAACCGCCACCCCATCGTTGGCCCTCAACATGTTGGCCGTGCTGGCTTTGCGCTTGCGACGGTTTGCCGCTCAGATTGAAAATCTTTCCCTGAAGGAGGTCCCGGGACGGCTTGCCGCACACCTCCGCTACTTGATGGAGGAGCAAAACCGGCGCGATAAGGTCGTCCTCGATATTCCCAAGGGACAACTGGCCAGCCTGCTCGGTACCAGTGCGGAAACCTTGTCGCGGATTTTTAGCAAGATGAGCGATGATGGATTAATTCGGGTAGAGGGCAAGACAATTGTTATCCTGGATCCGAACGGATTGCAGGAGCTCTAACTGCAAGCAAAGGGCAGGGGATAGCGGATAAGTGGGGCCTCACCGGGCTGACACCTTTTTATGGATGGGATTTTAGCAAGATAGAACCAAAAAAGAAAAGCCTCTGAGCCATTTTGAATGGTTCAGAGGCTTTAAAAGAAGGATCGGCGGCGACCTACTCTCCCACATAGTCTCCCATGCAGTACCATCGGCGCTGAAGAGCTTAACTTCCGTGTTCGGAATGGGAAC
>NZ_JAVBRQ010000048.1:0-17943 GCF_031547805.1 Desulfobulbus sp. | reverse complement strand
CAAAAAAACGCCATTGAGCGCAGAATGAGGCACCGCTAAGGCGCAAAACCGATCGAATTGAAAGCCAGAAGAGCATGATCTTTGCGAAAAATTTCCCGGTAAATGCTGATGGAGGGTACTGAGCTAAATTTCAAGATTCCCATAAGTATTCTGCGCAGAGGTGTCATTGGGACCGTCAGCCTCAATGACATCTGGCAGAGGCGGCAGGCAGCACATGCACACGATGGCGCGTTGCATGTTGTTGACATCGTGTCGACGCGATGAGCAGGTAAATCCTTCCCTCTGAACCAGTCAAAATACCCTCATGTGTAGGATACTTAAAAAGTGATCACCTCGGCCCCCTTGGCCAGGGCGATCAACTCCTGCCGCCAGGTAACCCCGCCGAGCGCCTCGGCCAGCAGCACGGCCAGATGTCTGGGTTCGATGCCGAGATCGCGGTTGCGGCCCAGGCCGGAAATGCACGAGGGGCAGTTGGTGGCAACGATGCGCCGGGCCGGCTTGTCGGCTGTGGTGTCGGCGATTGCGGTCCGGAGATGGTCGCGCTTGCGCTTCAGCATGGCTCCGGCGATATCCGGCCGGGACAGGGCCAGGGTGCCTGCCTCGGAACAACAACCCGGTACGGCGACGGCCTCGGCCCCGAGCCGCCGCAGCATCAATTCTCCCTCGCCCTGGAGGGAATCGTGACAGGGGGCATGATAGAGGATCGGGGCCGTGCCCGTGGCCGGGAACCGCTCCGGCTCCAATTCAAGCACGAAGTAGGCGACATCGACCAGGCCGCTGCCGAAAATCGCTTCGGCGCCCAACTCCCGCAAGGCCTCGCGGCAGGTGCCGCAACTGACGATCACTCCGTCGAAGCTGATATAGCCGAGCATTTCCCGGATCTGGCTGAGCACGATGGTGTCGCGCAAGGTCACGTCGCTGTGCATCCTGGCCTTGGCATTGGCCCTGGCCGGAAAGCCGCAGCACAGGTAAGCCGGCGGCAGCACCACCCGCACCCCGGTGGCGAGCAGGCTGTAGATGGCGGCTTCGGCGATGATGCCGTACAACCGTTCCGAACCGCAGCCGGGAAAATAAAAAACCGTCTTGCGGATTTCGCCTTTCGGGGTGAGCAACAGCGCCTGGTTGAGCGATGTTGCCGGCAGAATGCCGCGCAGCGTTTTTTTCGAGGGCGGCATCATAGGGGCCTTGAGCAGGCTGACCAGCCGCCACGGCCGCGAGGCCATCCCGGCGGGCGCCCGTTGCAGCATCTCGACCCCGAACCGCTGCATCCTGGCACCCCATTCGACCACGATCTTGCGGAAGATGAGGTTGTAGACCCGGTTCCGGGTCTTGAGATAGTGGAGCGACATCCGGGTGGGCAGGGGGGTGTGCTTGTAGCCGCGCTCGCTGAGAATTCCGCGTTCGAGAATGGACACCTGGGCGGTGTCGATGTCCACCGGGCACGGCTTGAGGCACTTGCCGCACAGGGTGCAGTGGTCGGCGATCTGCTCCAGGTTCTTCAACTGGTCAAAGCGCGGGAAATGCGAGCGCTGCATGTCGTAGAGCAGGGCCTCGATCAGCGAGCCGATGGCCAGGTTCTTGTTGCGGGGATGGAAGAACAGGGTGCTGCCCGGATAGAAAACGCAGCAGTCGGCCTTGCATTTGCCGCAGCGGATGCATTTCGAAATCCTGGCCGCCAGGGTTTCGAGCGAACCGTGCTGGAGGATGCGGGCTTCCAGCTCCAGCAGGTTGAAGGACGGGGTGAAGACCTTGTCGATGATATCGGCATCGTCGAGCTTGCCGGGGTTCATCACCCCGGACGGGTCCACCTGGCCGCGATAAGCGGTCAGCCGCTCGACCAGGTGGCGGTCGAGGAACTTCATCTTGGTGATGCCGATGCCATGTTCGCCGCTGACCACGCCGCTCAGGGCCACGGCCTTGGCCATGACCGCCTCGGCGGTTTCGGCCGCCCGTTGCATCATGGCCCGGTCGTTGGAGAAGACCGGGATGTTGACGTGGACATTGCCGTCGCCGGCGTGCATGTGGGTGGCGATGACGATTCGCCGTTGCCGGCCCGCCTCGGCGATGCGGCCGATCTGGGCGCTGATCTGGGGATAGCCGCGAAAGAGCTGCAGCAGGTCGTCGATCAGCCTTTTTAAGTGGAGTTCGGCGCGAACCGCTCCGATCCCGTCCTTGCCCAAGCCGATCAGGGCCGCGGCGCACAATTCCGCCGCCTTGGGGATTTTGGCCTCCAGCCAGTCGGGGTCCTCGACCGGTTCGGCGATCTGCAGGTAGGCCAGGATTTCGTGCACCGCGTTTTGCTGGTTGTAGCGGTCCTCCTCGAGATTGACGGCATCGACGAAGCGGGCGAATTCGGCCAGGGTGGGCAGTGGCAGCACGATGTCTTCGTTGAGCTTGAAGGCATTGGTGCGGGCGGCAATGGCGCCCAGCCGCTTGCGGTCGCGCCAGAAGCGGCTGGCCTCGTCGGCGTCGCTGGCCACGAAGGTCTCGGTGTTGGCGTAGCGCTCCAAAAGTTTGAGCAGGGCGGCCTTGCCCCGCAGGATCTGCTCGGTGGTGTGGCCGACCATGTCGATCAGCAGCACCGCCTTGGGCGCCTCGCTGCGCGCTGCCTTGAATTTGTAGTTGATCGCCCGGATGTATTCCTCGTCGAAATGCTCAAGCGCCATCAGGGCTTCCTCGCCCCGGTTGACGAACTGTTCCGAGATCTCGACGATCACCCGGCTGGCCTCGTCCATGTCCGGCCCGAAAAATTCGAGACAGAAGGTCAGCTTCTTGGCATAGGCGGGATAGAGAATGAATTCGGCGGAGGTGATCACCCCGTCGGTGCCCTCCTTTTGCACGCCGGGCAACCCGCCCAGGGCCTTGTTGGTGATGTCCTTCCACAGCCCCTTCTTGCGGATTTCGTCGCCGCGCAGCTCCACGGTCCGCACCGGCGCGCCCTGGCCGTCGAACACCTCGAACACCACTTGGTCGTCCGGCATGATCTTGCGCATGGGATGCCGCGCCCGCCGCACGGTCAGCAAACCGGTGCCGGGCATGGCAATGGTGTAGGCCACGATGTTGTCGATGGCCGTGCCCCACAAAACCGCGGTCTTGCCGCCGGCATTCTCGGAAATGTTGCCGCCGATGGTCGAAGCCCAGGCACTGGTGGGATCGGTGGCGAACACCAGCCCGCGCTGCTCGGCGTAGTGCATCGCGTCCTGGGTGATGACCCCGGATTCGAGCCGGAGCACTGGCATGTGATCGGTGGTGCCGTCTTCCCGGGGCAGGGAACGGTGCTCGATGCCATGGATGCGGTTGAGCTTTTCGGTGTTGATCATGACGCAATTGGCGCGGACCGGCACCGCGCCGCCGGTCAGGCCGGTGCCGCCGCCACGGGGGATCGCGTGCAAGCCTTGGTCGGCGATGGCGGCCAGCAGGGCGGGGAGCTGATCCTCCCGGTCGGGCCGGACCACCGCCACCGGCAGATGCAGGCGCCAGTCGGTGGCGTCGGTGGCATGGCTGATCAGGCTGAAGGGATCGAAACAGACGTTGTCCGGGCCGATAATCGCCCCCAGCCGCTTGCGGATCGCGTTCCTGGTCCGGGGCGCGCTGCCGATTTCCCGGTGCACCCCGCGCATCCGTTCGCGGCAGAGACGCACCAGGTTGACCACCTTGTCGGTCCGCCGCGGGTCCACCTTGACCTTTCTGGCCGTCTCCTCGATCAGGTCGAGATCCTGCTTCATGGTGCGGAAGAACGACCGGCGCCGATGGGGTGAATCGATCAATTCCTGAAAGAGAAAGGGGTTGCGCTGGAGGATGAACAGGTCGCCGATGCAGCGCATGACCAGCCGGGCGGAACGGCCGGTGGCGCGCTGGCTGCGGAGTTCCTCCAGATCGTCCCAAACGGCGGAGCCGAAGAGGTGGTTGATGATCAGCCGGTCGTCGGCCGAGGTGAAATTATACGGGATTTCGCGGTAATTGATGGAGTCCATGCGGGTTGCCTGCTGAGGGCCGATATTGAGGCGTGGGAAGCGGCGCAATGCCGGAAAGCGCCTTGGGTCATGAGCTGAAAAAAACGAAAAACACCGGGAAATAAGCCAAAGAGGGCTTGCACCTGGATGCGGGCCAAGGTTCCTTAACTACCACACCGCAGGCAGCCCTGCAAATACTTCGCGTCATGCCGGCGCGGCCGGCCGCGCGCCTTACGCGGAATCGAGCGCCACCTGGCCGGCCTGCTCTTCTTCCGGGGCCGGTTCGGGGAAGATAAAGCGGGTGCGGAAGGCATCCCGAGCCTTGCCGGAACCGATCAGCGCCACCTGGTCCTTCTCCTGGAAACGGTACTGCGGCCCCGGATTGGGCTCCAGTCGGCCGCCACGGAGCACGCCGACCACCGAGGCCCCGGTCCTCTTGCGAATCTCGGATTCGCCGATGGTCCGGTCGAGCAGGCAGCTGTCCGACGGCAGCGCCAGCCATTCCAGGTCGAACTGCTGCTCGGCCCCGCGAAACTGGGCCAGGGTCTGGTAGGAGCTTTCCTGGTCGATCCGGCTGGAATAGTATTCCCGGCGCAGGCTTTCGGTCTGGCGATGGATTTCGGTCACCGGCACATTGAGGACCAGCAGGGCTTGGCGGGTCATTTCCAGCCCGGCCTCGAGTTCGGGATAGACCAGGTCGGTCACCGCCAGTTCGTTGAAAACATCGAGGAAATCCGGGTCGGAAAGCCGGGCCACCATCGGCAGGGTGCTGTTGAGTTTGCGGGCATGGCCGACAATGGCCTGCGATTCGACCATGCCGGGAATGGTCACCACCAGCAGCGAGGCGGTGGCGATGGCGGCGGCGTTGAGCACGATCTCGTGGCTGGCGTCGCCATAGACCACCGCGTAGCCGGCCAGCTTGGCCTGTTCGATCCGGCGCTGATCGAGTTCGATGATCACGAAGGGGATGCCCAGCCGGTGCAAGGTGGTCGCGATCTGCAAGCCCACCCGGCCGCCGCCGGCAATCACCACATGGTGCTCGAAGCCCTCGTCGGGAAAGTTGATCGATTCCAAGGCCTCTTTCTGGAACCATTTCTTTTTGAACGCGTACAGCCGAGAGGTCTGGCCCGAAACCAAGGGGGTCAGGATCATGGTGACCACGGCGGTGGTGAGGACCATATTGTATAGATCCATGCCGATGGAGCCGGTCGACAGGCCGATCCGGGCAAGGACAAAGGAGAATTCGCCCACCTGGAACAGGCCCAGGCCCACGGCCAGGGGAATGACGTTGCCGTAGCGGAACAGCCAGGCGATCGAGGCGAAAATGCATCCCTTGCCCAGGCTGACCAACACCACCAGGAGCAGGATGGTGCCGAAGTGGTGGAAGAGAAAACCGGGGTCGAGCAGCATGCCCACCGAGGCGAAGAACAGCAGGCCGAACACATCGCGCAGGGGAATAATGTCGCTCAAGGCCTGGTGGCCGTAGTCGGATTCGTTGAGCACCATGCCGGCGATGAAGGCGCCCAGGGCAAAGGACAGGCCGACCAGGTAGGTGGCGTAGCCGATGCCCAGGCCGATGGCGATGATGGCCAGAAGAAACAACTCGCGGGAGCCGAGCTTGGCGATCTGCCGCATCAGCCACGGCAGCAGCTTGATGCCGAGCACGAACATGCAGGTCAGAAACAGGGCGGCCTTGATTGCGGCCTGGCCGAGCGAGGTCATGCCGGCGGCCGGGTCGTTCATCAGCGGCAGGATGATCATCATCGGCACCACCGCCAGATCCTGGACGATCAGCATGCCGATCATCACCTTGCTCGACAGGGTGCCGAGCCAGCCCTGGTTCATCAGGGTTTTGAGCAGCACCATGGTGGAGGACAAGGAAATGAGGGCGCCGAACCAGAGGCAGGTCTTGAGGTCCCAACCCATCAGCCGGCCGATGCCGATGCCGAGCGCGATGGTGAGCGCCAGTTGAAGCGCGGTGCCGATCAGAGCGACCCATTTGACCGGTTTCAGGTCGTTGTGCGAAAATTCCAGTCCCAGGGCAAACAGCAGAAGGCCCACGCCGATTTCGGCCAGCAGTTCGATGTCGTGGATTTCATTGATGGTGAAGCCGCCGGTGTGCGGCCCGAGAATCACCCCGGCCAGGATGTAGCCAAGGACAAGCGGCTGGCGCAGCCGCTGCATGAGAAGGCCGCAGAAAAAAGCGGCAAGGACTACAAGAATGATATCGGTGGCAATGCCCATGAAGCCAGATCCAGAAAGAAAATATGCAGAGAAGAGATGCGGCTGCCTTTGGCGGGCGGGCATCATTGTGCCGGGGAATATACCAGAGGCCGGGCAACTGCCGAAAGAAGATTCCCAACCCGGGGCCGAAATCAAAGCGTACCTGGAGGATGTTCCGGAAAAATTTCGTCAGGAAAAATACCTGGAACCTAACGGATGGGTCGAGGCCTGCCCCTGCAACAACGTGCGGCGGCGAGCCTTCAGTAGCGGTCGCGGCTGCTCATGGCCTCGGCGGATTTTCTGTGCTTGGGTCTGAGAGGATCGTCCGGCGCGGCATAGCCCACGCTGATCAACAGCCCGATCCGTTTGGCAGCCGGAATGTGCAACAGCCGCTTGATCGCGGTTTCGTCGAACCAGCCGAGCATGCAGGTGCCCAATCCCAGTTCGGCGGCCTGCAGGCAGAAGTGGCTGGCGGCGATACCGATGTCGATCAGGGGAAAGTCCCGGTTTTTCAACCAGGCGCCGATCTGGGTGACCGCCCTGGGCCGTTCGATGACCAACACCGCCAGTGCCGGGGCCTGGGGCACGAACTTGTTGAACGAGACCAGGGCGCTGTAGGTGGCCCGCGCCACCTGGTCCTTCAGGGCCGGGTCGGTGACCATGATCAGCCGCCAGGGTTGCGAGTTGGAGGCCGACGGCGCCAGGCGGACCGCCTCGATTAGTTGCTCCAGTTTTTCCCGTTCGACCGGGCGGTCGGCATAGGCGCGGACGCTTTGTCGGTGCTTGATCAGTTCGGCAAACAGCATGGGGATTCCTCAAGTGAATGGGGCGGATAGGGGCAAAACGGGCAGGGGTGCCAAATCGATCATCCTACCAGAATACACGAGGAAACAAAACCTCGGGAATGCCAAGAAACGCCAGAGGGCGCTGCGCATCGGCCTTTTTTTCCGTAGCTGGCGAGGATGATTTTTTCGATGTTTTCCTGGGAATTTGTGCTACATTCCTGCTGCCATGGGGCAAAAAACGCGCGACGGGTTTCAGGCCGGTCGCGTCCCCGCTGCACGCTCGTCAAACCGGAGGAGAAAACCGATGAAGAACATGGGCGGCATGCTGCTGACCACTACGCCTTTTTCCGAAATCGTCATGGGCAACACCGCCTTGGTTCGGGCCATGGTCGAGGCGGGTACCAGGGTGGTGACCTCCTATCCCGGCTCGCCCACGCCGGAAATCGCCATTGCCATCCAGTCGATTCCGGCGGACAGGCGGCCTTTTTACTTCGAATTTTCCACCAACGAAAAAGTGGCGGCCGAGGTGGCCTTCGGCGCCTCGATCAACGGCCACCTGGCCACGGTTTTTTTCAAGAGCGTCGGACTCAACGTGGCGGCGGACACCTTTGTCCAGTTCAGCCTGATGCACTGTCTCGGCGGCCTGGTGGTCGTGCTGGGCGACGATCCGGGCGCCAACTCCTCGCAAAACGAGCAGGACAACCGCCATTACGCCCGAATGAGCTATACCCCGGTGCTGGAGCCGGCCAACCCCACCGAGGTGTACGAGTATTATCTGGAGGCGGCAAATCTGGCGCGAACCACTGCCAAGGCGATCATCCTTCGCCTGACCACCCATGTGTGCCACGCCAAGGAGCGGGTCGCGTTCAGGGGCTGGAATCCGCCCGCTGCATACGACGACCGGCCACGGTTCGATCCGGGGCTCGGCTCCTATATTCCCATCACCGCCAGGGTTTTTGCTCCCAAACGCGAGGCCCTGGCAGCCTTGGGCCGGGTCGAGCGATGGGTGGACGAGCGGGGGCTGCACCGGGTGATCGGCAACGGGGGCGAGCGCGGCCTCATCACCTCGGGGATGGTGGCCCTGTCGGCCCAGGAAGTACTGGCCGAGGTGCCCGAGACGCTCGAAAAACCGGCCATCCTCAAGCTGGCCATGCCCTATCCGCTACCGGTGCGGGCGATTGCCGAATTTCTTGCCGCCCGTCGCGAGGTCAAGATCCTGGAGGAACTCGACGACAACCTGGAAAAGGAAATCAAGGCCCTGGCCTACGACCAGGGACTGGCCACCCGCATTGTCGGCAAGGGCGAGCTGGACGATTGGGTGGGGGAATACACCCCGGACAAGGTTCGCGCCATCCTGCATCGGACCTGGCCCGATCTGGTGCCTGCCCCCCGGGTTGCGGCCACGGCCATGCCGGTCCCGCTCCGGCCGGCCCAGATGTGTCCGGGCTGCGGCCACCGCAGCGCCTTTCACGCCATCAAGCAGGCCCTGCCCGCGGACGGCGCCATCACCGTGGCCGACATCGGCTGCCACACTCTGGGCTTCCAAGAACCTTACCGGATGGGCGAGGTCCTGCTCTGCATGGGCGCCTCCACCGGCATCGGCTCCGGCCTGGCCCTGTTCAATCGCAGCCGGCCGGTGGTGGCCTTTCTCGGCGATTCCACTTTTTTTCACGCCGGCCTTCCCGGTATCGTTAACGCCCTGTTCAACCGGCACAACCTGACCCTGGTGCTGATGGAAAACGGCACCACCGCCATGACCGGCCATCAGGAACACGCCGCCTCGGGCCGCAACGCCAACGGCCCGGTCGATGCCATTCCGGTCCGGCGGGTGCTGGAGGGTTTGGGGGTGCGGAACATTTTCGAGGTCGACACCTACCGGCAAAAGGAACTGACCGAACTGATGCGCCAGGCATTGGCGCAAGAGGGCTTCAGCGTGGTCATTGCCCGCCATCCCTGCATGCTGCTGTTTACCCGCAACCAGCGGAGAAAAAGCGGGTACCAAGCCCGCCATGTCCATATCGACCAGGCGACCTGCGCCCGGATTCACACCTGCGTCCAAACCTTTGCCTGCCCCAGCTTCTCGCGGGCCGCCGACGGTTCGGTGAGCGTCAATCCCGAGCTGTGCATCGGCGACGGCTCCTGCATCCAAACCTGCCCGACCGGGGCGATCGCCCGCGACGGCCAGGAAGGAGGAACGCCATGAACCCCTTTGCCATCTATCTGTGCGGCGTCGGCGGCCAGGGGATCGGCCTGCTCAGCGAAATCCTGCTGCGGGCGGCCGATTATGCCGGCTATGTCGCCAAGGCCGTGGACACCCATGGCCTGGCCCAACGCGGCGGGGTGGTGGTTTCCCACATCCGGTTGGGCGAGACCGTGCATACCCCGCTCATTCCCGCCTACGGCGCCGATCTGGTGGTCGGGCTGGAACGGCACGAGGCCCTGCGCGGCGCCCAGGCCATGCTGCGGGATGGCGGCGCCCTGGTCTATTTCGACACGGTGCTGCAACCGCTGGGGGTCCGCCTCGGGACCGAGGCCGAGATCACCAACGCCGACGTGGACCGGGCCTGCGCTTCGCGCGGCATTGCCGTACACCGGATGACTTGCCCCAACCTGGCCGATCCCCGCATGCAGAATATCGTGGTGCTCGGTCATCTCCATCTGCTCGGCCTGGTGGGCGAGGTGACGGCCGAACACTCGCTCCGGGCCATGGACGATCTACTCGAAGGGCCCGTCCTGGCGGCCAACGTGGGCCTGTTCCGGTCGATTGCCGCCACCGCCCGGCAAGCCCCATGAAGCCATCCCGGTGGCGGCGCTTTCTCTACCCCGACCTGAATCGCTCGTTCGCCTTGCGGCTTGTGCTGGTGGTCGCGGTGGCGGCAGTGGTGTTCACTCAGGTGCTGATTCCCTTCCGCATCCAGGGGAAAAGCATGGAGCCGACCTACCGGGACGGCGGTTTCAACTTCTGCTGGCGGGGCCGCTACCTGTTTGCCGAACCCGAGCGGGGCGATGTGGTGGCGATCCGTTTTGCCGGCCAACGGATCATGCTGCTCAAACGGATCGTCGGCCTGGCCGGGGACACGGTCGAATTCCGCAACGGCGCCTTGTTCGTCAACGATACCTGGGTCAAGGAGCCGCACCTGCGCTCGCCTTCGGATTGGAACCTGGCGCCGCGCCGGGTGGAGCCGGGCAAGGTCTACGTGGTGGGCGATAACCGCATCGTTCCCCTGGACCGCCAGAGCATGGGGCAGGTGGAACAGGCGCGGATTGTGGGAGGCGTGTTGTGGTGAACGGTAAAACGATATTGGTCGCGGTGGCGATCGCCCTGGTCGCGGGCGTTGCGGCCTGGTGGTGGTGGGCGGGCGATGAACGCGCGATTCGCAAACAGCTGGCCGTGATCGAAGAGGCGGCTTCCAAGGTCGAAAACGAGCCGCCGGTGGAGGGATTGGTCAAGGCCACCCAGCTTGCCGCCCTGTTCGGCGATCCCTGCCGGTTGACGGTGGAGGCGGCGCGGCACGAGGGCACCTATACCCGCAAGCAGATCCAGGAACGCATCGTGCTGGTGCGGGCCTCGTTTGCCCAGGTGGCGGTAACCCTGCACGACACCGTTATCGAACGCATCGAGAACAAAACCGCCGCGGTGCGCGGCACGATCCGCCTGCGCGGCAAGGCCACGGGCGATTCCATCGCCGACGCGCAGGAGTTCAAGGCCGAGATGGCTAAGATCGACGGCAAGTGGCTGTTTACCGCCGTGACCGTCATCGAGGTCCTGGAACGTTAGGGACCGGACCGAACACCGCCGACTTTTCCATTGCAGGGGGCGCCGCCCCTTGTTCCGCATTCCTCATCGCGAACGATCCCGCACGACAGCAATGAAATCGTGGCGACACATCACCGTGTTAACGCTGCTTTGCCGCCGCTCTGCGACCTGTCAAATCGTGCAATCTCGCCTCATACCTCATACCGCCGCCAGGAGTACTAGGGCCATGGGGACGAAGGAGAGCAGGGTCGACATGACAATCGCCGCCGAGGCCAATTCGGTGTCGGAGCGGAGCTGGGAAGAGAGAATGTAGATGGCGGTGGAGGTGGGCAGGGCGAAAAAGAGCATGCTCACTTTCCAGGCCAGGCCGGTGACCCCGAACAGCCAGAGGCAGACCAGTCCCACCAGCGGCAACAGCGCCAGCTTGAACCCGGCGGCTGCCAGGGCCAAACCAATGTTGGTGCGGAGGCTGGTGAAGGTCAGGCTGCCGCCGATGGAAAACAGGGCCAGGGGCAGGGTGACCTGCGAAAGCAGCCGGAGGGTGTTGTCCACAGGTTTGGGGAAAGACCCGACCAGCTTGGCATAGACAATGCCGGCAACGCAGGCCAGGATCAGCGGGTTGGCCAGCAGGTTCTTGACCGTGGCAGTCAAGCGGTTGCCGCCGTTACCGCCGGTGTCGTACCAGATCAGCACCGAGACGCAGAGCACGTTGATAATCGGGATGATCAGGCCGATGAGAATGCCGTACAACTGCACCCCGGCCTCGCCAAAGGCATTGATCAGCACCGCCATGCCGATGTAGGTGTTGAAACGATAGCAGGCCTGGTTGAAGGAGCCGGCCTGGAACGGCGACACCGGCCGCCAGCGGATGTAGGCCAGGCTGAACCCGCAGATCGCCACCACCGCGAGGGTCGAGGCCGCCAAATAGCGCCAGCCGTCGTCGATATGCAGGGGGGCCGAGCCGATCTTCCAGAACAGCATCAGGGGAAAGAACACGAAATAGACCAGCCGGTCCGAGGCCCGGAGAAAGGCCGCGTCGGTGAGTCGCCAATGTTTGAACGCCGCCCCGAACAGGATCAGCGCCAGGACCGGGAAAAGGGCATCGAGTAGAATCATGCGGGCATCTCGTCGGTGGAGGTTGTGGTCCCCCCGTCCGTTGCGGGTTGGGAGCTCGCAGCAGGACGCGGCGCGTTAAGGGGTGGATTGGCCGATGGCATAGCAGGACCGTCGGATGCGGGTTTTGCGGCAGCGCGGGCAATGTCCCGGCGGGTGCGGTCGGTTGTGTTCCTTGAAGATGAAGCCGCAGCCCAGACAAACCGGCGGCTCGATAATCAGCCGCCGGCCCCGGGCCTTGAGGCTCCGACCGACATGGTCCAGATGGGCGTAGATCTCCTTTTCCGACTGATGGAGCTGTTGGGAGAGCGTCCGCGCGTCCTGGGGCCCGGTTTCCAGCAACTCGACAATCCGGCGGCGGATGGAGGCGCCGTCGGTCTCGGGCGGGCGGCTCATGCCTTGGCCGAAGGAGATGGCGCCATCCCCTGGCCCTCGATGTAGGCGCGAATGAAACGGTCGACCTTGGTCCGGGCGATCCGGGTCAGGGCCTGCATCAGGGCAAAGGGCACCTCGTCCAATTGATAGCGGCCGCGCAGCAGGTCGGTCATGGCGAGCCACAGCCGGCCGGTCATTTCGGCGTCGGCCAGGGCGCGGTGAAAGGTGCCGGTGGTGAAGATGTCCAGGTGGCGGACCAGGGTGGCGAGTTTGTGGTTGGGAGCCTCGGGAAACAACCGCCGCGAGGCCAGCACGGTGCAGGCCATGGGATTGGTCCGTTCCCGGCCGATCCGGGCCAGTTCGGCGTCGAGAAATTTGCCGTCGAATCCGGCATTGTGCGCCACCAGCGGGGTATCGCCGATCCAGTCGGCAAACCGGGTCATGACCTCCTCGCAATCCGGCGCGGCCCGCACCAGTTCGTTGTTGATCCCGGTCAGGGATTCGATGAACCAGCTGATGGTGAAGCCGGGGTTCATCAAGGCCTGGAAACGGTCGACCATCATGCCGTTTTCAAGCCGGACCGCGCCCACCTCGATCGGCCGGTCGCCAAAGGCCGGGGAGTGGCCGGTGGTTTCGAAATCAAGGACAATGACGGCGGCTTGAAGCATGGGCAGCGGTTGGGCAAAGTGGATACGGTCGATTGCGCCGCGCCGCAAAGCGGCCGAAAAATCGTTGTGCGTATCAAAGGCGAATCGGGTACATTTGAAAATCAATATTTTAATCCACCTTCCCATTCAATGCATGGAGGAAATGATGCGGCCGGATGAAATGCGGGAAAAGGCTATAGAGCTGTTCAAGCAGCGGATGCACTGCAGCCAGGTGCTGGCCATGATCGGCCTGGAGAAACTGGGGGTCAGCGAGCCTTCGGTCATCAAGGCCCTGGGGTCTTTCGGTGGCGGCATCGGCGGTACCGGCCATGTGTGCGGCGCCCTGGTGGGTGCGACCTCGGTCATCGGCGTCCTGTACAGCCGTTCCAGCCTGGAGGAAAAGGAGAATCCCCGGATGTGGGCGGCGACCAAGGCGGTGATGAAGCACTTCGAGGAACTGACCGAGCCGTTCGGCGGCATCGATTGCGGCCAGATCGCCCGGGTCGACTGGATGGATCGGGATCAGGTCAAGGATTTTTACGGCAATCCCGACAGCCGCCGCCAACACTGCCTGGCCGTGGTCGGCGAGACCGCCAAGGCCCTGGGCGAGCTGCTGGAGCAGGAAGCCGAGCGCATGGCCGCCAAGCAGGCGGAACAGCAAGGGAAATAAGCGTTGGCGGCATGCTGCCGCACGGAAGGACAAGGCAGTCGCAGGACTGCCTTTTTTATGGGGTGAGGAGCTGCATGGAATTCTGCAATTTTTCCGAGGACGAGATCAGGCGGATCAACCGAGCCCTGACCTTTATCGGCAACAAGGAGGTCGACCTCGACCGCGTCTCCGGCCGGACCACGGTGATCAAAACCGATGATTTCGAGAACGAATGCCGGCGGTTGGCCAGTTACTATCCACACCTCGGCCTGGAAAGCGCCGGCGCCCGCCTGGTGTTCGACACCGACAAGGATGGCGGCCACAAGATCCTGCTGAACCGGCACGGCAGCGACGGCCTTGCCGGTATCCACGCCCTGGCCACCGAACTGGTGCACCTGGGCAACCTCAGCCGGTACAATGCCGACCACGGCAATGTGTACCGGTTGAACCCCGAACAGGCGATTGCCGACCATTACTACGAATTTCTGCTTTGGTCTCATTTCTTGGCGATGAAGATCGCCACCCGCGTCCATGCCCTTGCCGCCTGGCACGAGGTCAACGGCGCGGCGCCCCCCGTTGACGGCTGCTACCGCTTCTCCCAGATCGCCTTTCCGGACCAAGGGCTCCGGGCGGCCCTGATTGCGGCTCAGCAGGCTGAAGCGTTAAGCGCCTGGCGGGAAGGGTATTGGGACCTGCTCGAGGAACTGGCGCGGTATTTCGGCCGCCTGGCCTTCTACCAGCAGGAGCCGCTTCCCGCCGAACTGGATGAACGGTTCCCGTCGGAGTTGATCCGGGAAGTGGTGGGGCTGGACAACTGCCTGGCCTTCTACGGCACCCTGCTGCGGGCGCGCGACTACCCGGCCTGGCAGGCCGAAAAGCACACGCTGCGCCGATTCGTCTTGGCCATGCAGGAGCACGGCAAAGACACCTTCCCGACCGAAAACTGACTTTTTCCTCTGACCTCCGATTCCGCGAACCGCTTGTGCGCGCGGAATCGGTGGTTGCTCGTTGATTGCATGGAATCGCCGCACTTTTGACGGCACCGCGTATCCGAGGTGCCCGCAGAAAGGATCACGATCAAGTCGGAACCCTCGGATACGCTTCAATCAACTCACCGTCATATCTCCGAAGAAACAACAGCTCCGGAACCTCACACCTTGAATTCTTCGACCAGCCGTCGCAACTGACCGGCCAACTCGGAGAGTTTATGGGCACTTGTTTGCACTTGCTCGGCCCCTTGTCCCACCTCGGACGATTGCTGATTGATGCCGGTGACATCGTGGGTGATGCCGGTGATAATTGTTGCGGTCTGGGCGACGTTCTCGTTGACTTCGCCAACCCCCAGAGCGGCTTGGGACAGGTTGTCGGAGATCTCGCGAGATGCGATGGACTGTTCCTCGACCGCTGAAGCAATCCCGTTTATAACGTGATATATTTCAGTGATTATTGAAGAAATTTGCTCTATCCCGTCGATGGTGGTGGTGGTGGTGTCTTGCATCTCGTCAATCTGGTTCTTGATATCCACCGTCGCGGCCGCAGTTTGGCGGGCCAATTCCTTGATTTCGTTGGCCACCACGGCAAATCCTTTGCCCGCTTCTCCGGCCCGTTCCGCTTCAATGGTGGCATTGAGGGCAAGGAGATTGGTTTGTTCGGAAATTTCAGTAATTGCTTCGGTGATCCGGCCAATGTTGCGGGCCGATGCGCCCAAAGTCGTCATTTTTTCGGAGGTGGCCCGCGACTGAGCAACAGCCTTTTCCGAAATATTGCGTGCTTTCTCCGCACTTTGAGCAATTTCATTCACCGTGACCGTCATTTCCTCAACGGACGACGAAACAATAGTGATATTATTTGACGATTGCTCCATGGCCGAAGAAACAGATTGTACGGTTGCATTTATTTCTTCCGTTGACGAGGCAACGGAGCCGGATTTGTCTGCTGTTTCTTGGGCAACGGTCGTCAATTGCCGGGAAACAGCAGAGAGATCGTTGGCCTCGTTGGTCAGTTTCTGCACCCCCTGGACCACATCCTGGATCATGCCTCCCAACTGACGTACCATGGTATTGATCGCTTTGCCCATCTGACCAATCTCGTCCAGCTGATCGATGGCAAGTTGCTTTGTAAAGTCACCTTGAGCCATTGTCTGCATTTGCACCAAAGCAAGACCTATCGGCTTGGTTACACCGCGAACAATTAAAATGGTACCGGTCAAGCCGAGAAGTAAACCCGTTACCAGTACTGTGGTGATTATATTTCTTCCATTGAAATAAATCTCATCGCTTTTTACATACATTTCCTTACCTTGGTCCTCATTGAATTGGACCAATTCCGTAAGAAGATCGTCACAAGCCTGAAAAGCCTTTACTCCTTCACTGTTCATGAGATGCAACGCGCCGTTGGCGTTACCTGAATCAGAAATGTGTACAATCTTGTCGGCAATATTTATGTATGTGTCCCATGATTGCTCGACACGGACCATCATTTCTTTTTCACTGCTTGTCATCTCTATTGTCTGATATTTCTCCAGATGTTTTTCTGTCTGTTTTTCGAAATTATTTATGTGATCCTTCGCTATTTTTAAATCATAAGGATTTTTTTGAACAAGAAGATTGTACAACGCTCTGTTGTGACTTGCAGACATTAGATTAGCGTTGCCAGCCAGAAGAATGCTTTGCAGGTTGTCATCGTATAATTGGTTCAGCATATTGTTGATGGTGTTGCTGTTGCGCAACCCCAGAATGCCGATCACCAACATGGTAAACAAGAGAAATCCCGTGCAACTTCCTAACAGCCCGTTGAAAAAGGCCTGATTTTGTCAACTGTCATCTCGGACCGGCACGCCAAACCGAACAAATCAAACCAGCCTGGGGATACACTATCACCTTGCGGTGACCTTGTCTGTAGAGGAAATCCGACCCCAGGAGCACTGTAGGGTTCCCTGCGAGCCAAAACAGATGAGCAAGCAGGCAGGCCACATCTCTCTGGGGGTACCGTACCGGTACAAATGACGCATCACCAAACTGAGATTGTAGCCGGCGGCATGCATCAGGTAACGCTTGGCAACATTCTCCATGCCGCGAAGCGTCATGCAAGCCAGGTTGCCGCTGCATTTGAGGAAGGCGAAGCTTCGCTCCACCAGCCATGACCTGAGGCGGCTCAGACGTTTTCCCTGATTGCCTCGGGCACGGCGGCGATTGGCATGGAATTCGCGGCAGGCGTCTTTATCGCCATGCCAGCGACGACGTTGGGAAGGATCACGCTCCGGGATGTAGGTCGTGATCCCCTGGTCACGGTTGAGACGTTTGATCAGTTCGGCCTTGTGATATCCCTTGTCCGCTACAGCGCAGAGGATTTCCGGGGCCTCGTCTCCGAGGCTGGCAAGGTTTTCGTGAGCGGCATCCAGGGTCTCTTCCATGCTTGAGGTGTCGCCGCAGTCACCGGCATGGATCTCAGCGGCCAAGAGAGCACCGGAAGAGAGGTCGACCGCGTGTTCGGACTTGTAGGCGAGATGGGTGGTACCATCCTTCATCTTGGTGATGCGGGAGTCGGGATCGGTGGTCGACTGCCAGTGCCGATTGGACAGTTTCTTGCCCTTGCGTTTGCGGTCAAAGCGGACAACGGCGGCAGTGTCAACGGGTTCCTCACCGGCTTCCCGCATGAGTTCTTTGACGTAGTCGAGGTAGGAGGCGCCGGAATCTTTCCTGGCCAAGCGTTTGAGGGAGGCATTGGCCTCGATGGTGGTCGAGTCAACCCCGGCAGCATAAGCGGAGATCAACCCCTGCTGGTGGACGATGGCCAAAATGCGTTGGAAGGCAGCCCGGTAGACCTCCATGGGCAGTCGTTGTCTCCAGACGCTGAGGCTGGAATGGTCAGGTGTCGATTCGTGGAGGGGAATATCCAAAAAAGCCCGCAGTGAGAGCCGGTCCTGGCAGTTCCAGGCAATAGCCCGGTCGGAGGCGAAACCCTCCAGATAACCAATGAACAGCATCCGAAAATAGACACCCGGCGGGATGGAGGGCCTTCCCTTGCTGGCAAAGCTCGGGGCGCAAAGTTCTTCTGTCCAGGAGTCGAATCCATCCTTGGCGAGAAGATCGTTGAGCCGGGAGTAAAAGGGATGCCCTTGGCCCTTGGGAAGCTGATGCTGGTTGACCCACATCGCCTGTTGCTTGGGTTTGCGTCTACCAATTGCCATGCGCTATTAACCTCTTGTTGTGAATAAGCAAATTCAAATTACCGCGCCTGGGAATTGGGGCAATAGGTTTTACCTGATCGCTGTGTTTTTCAACGGGCTGCTAATTCCCTTTAGGGAATCTTGAAATTTAGCTCAGTACCCTCCATCAGCATTTACCGGGAAATTTTTCGCAAAGATCATGCTCTTCTGGCTTTCAATTCGATCGGTTTTGCGCCTTAGCGGTGCCTCATTCTGCGCTCAATGGCGTTTTTT
>NZ_JAVBRQ010000050.1:0-10741 GCF_031547805.1 Desulfobulbus sp. | reverse complement strand
GCCCGTTGACGGACAAACAGATCGACGCCTTGGCGGAACTGATCAGCATGGATATGCAGACCTCCAAGGCATGGCGCATCAAGGAGATGCTCCGCTGGGTGCGCAAGGCCTCGTCTCTGCAAGGCGCCAAATGGCGGCTGATCAACTTTGTCAATGTGGCCCTGGCGCTGGTGGCCGATGTCGATCTGCTCAAGCCGGTCGGCAAAGCCCTTAAAACGATGGCAAAGCATCGGCAGGCCATTCTTGCCCGATGGGCATCAGGCCACAGCAATGCCAGGATTGAAGCACTCAACGGCATCTTCCAGGCGGCTAACTAAATGCAGGGCCAGAGGATATAGAAACGATGACACGTTTATCAGCATTATCTACTTGCTTGCCGCTCCGATACAAAATTTGCTCAAATCCACATGATTCGTCGAAGAGCCTCCACATCCTCTGCTGCTCGGGTTTGCGTCTGCCAATCGCCATGCGCTATTAACCTCTTGTTGTGAATAAGCAAATTCAGATTACCGCGCCTGGGAATTGGGGCAATAGGTTTTACCTGATCGCTGTGTTTTTCAACGGGCTGTTAAGGTGATGCGCATTGGTGACAAACCGATACTCGACACCGGTTTCCAAATCGATGTAGTTGACCAGGCGAAGCGGCTTCTCAACCCCTTTGAGACAGATCGTCTGGTCGTTGGTGACGCCAGGGCTTTTTCTTCCGGCCTGTTTGAGCAAATACTCGACATCGGCGTTGCTTTTCAGGCGGGTGACAAAGAAGGTGGAGTTGGTGGTCAGGTCGTTGTACCAGGTATAGTCGGTGAAGCCGTGATCGAAACAGGTCAGTTCTTCTTGGTCCAGCGTGCGTCCACGTCAGTTGGTGTTGAGCAGTTTAAACAAGGTGCTTTTCAATTCGTTCAGATCAATGGGTTTGGCCACATGTCCGTTCATGCCAGCCTCTTTGCTGGCGACGCGGTCCTCGTTCATTGCGTTGGCCGTCATGGCGACAATCGGCACCGTTGCCGCATCGTGTTTGCCGCTGGCCCGGATGCGGCGCGTGGCTTCCATTCCGTCCATAATCGGCATGCGCACATCCATGAGGATGAGGTCGTAATCTTCGTGCATGAACGCACGCAGACCTTCTTCGCCATTCTCGGCCACATCCACCCTCGCGCCCAATTCTCCCAGAATGGCCACGGCAATTTCCTGGTTGAGGCTGTTGTCTTCCACCACCAAAAAGCGGAGACCATCGTAGCGGGCGTGTTCCCACTGCCGGGAGAGCTCCGACCGCGTGATGGGGAGTTCATCCAGGGGTACCAATTCCACATCAAACGTAAACAGACTGCCCTGCCCCTGTTTGCTGACCACGAGGATGGTTCCGCCCATAAGCTCCACCAGGGCCTTACTGATGGAAAGGCCCAGGCCGGTTCCGCCGAATTTGCGCGAGGTGGAAATATCTGCCTGGGAAAAAGGCTTGAACAGACGGGCTTGTTGCTCTTCCGTCATGCCAATGCCGGTGTCCTCCACGGTGCAACGCAGACGGACATTCCCGGACAACAGAGGCGTCGCGCTCATATGTAAACTAATAGAACCGCGGGAGGTAAATTTTGCGGCATTGCCCAGGATGTTCAAGAGCACTTGCGACAGGCGAAGTTCGTCGCCCACAGCATACCTGGGGACGGAATCGTCCAAGGTGATATTGAAATCAAGATGTTGCTCCTGCGTGCGCGGCAGGATCAATTCACGGATATTTTCCACAAGAACCGGTAGTTCAAAGGGTGCTTTCTCCATGGTGATTCTGCCGGCCTCTATACGGGAAAAATCCAGGATGTCGTTGATAATCCCCAACAGCAAGGAAGCGGAAGACTGAATTTTTTTAAGATATTTCAATTGAGTCGGCGGTGGGTTCGCCTGCATGGCCAGGTGGGTCATGCCCAGCACACCGTTCATGGGCGTGCGCAATTCATGGCTCATCCGAGACAGGAAATCCCGCTGTGCCAGGTTGGCGGCCTCGGCCGCCTCCAGGGCATTGCGCTCCGTAATGTCTGTGCCCATCTCCATGTGCAGCAAGCGACCGTCATGCCAGGTAATCAGGCGATCCGTCACCAAAAAGTCCCGACCTAAAATCGGGATGTGGATTTCTCTTCGCATCGGGGTCAACTTCGGGGTGCCATCCGGCTCGTACAATTGCCTATGGATGCAAAACGTACAGGGTTCGGTTTGACCATACAGCACTTCGTAACACAAGGACTGGTCTTCGATCTGAACACCCTTGGCGGCAAGCAGGTCGCGCAGATATTCATTGACATACACAAGGTGCTTGGTGGCCGGGTCACAAACAAAAACCGTTGCGTCCACGTTGCCCAGCACGCTTTGCAGTACCGCCATGGCGCGCCCGCTTTCCTGGGTGGCTTTATCGATGTCTTCGGCCATGGTGTTGATGCTGCTGGCCACCTCGCCGAGTTCCCCGCCCATGTTTTCGATGCGGTGTCCCAAATCGAAACGCATAGAGCGCACACCCCGGATAATGCGGTCCACATCCCTGACCGTACGGCGCGACATCGCCACCAGCAAAGACACCGTCAAAACGAAACACAATAACATAGCCAGAAAAAGATTGCGGACCATGTCGCGCAGCTGCGTCATGACGTCCGTGGTCAGCTCATTGGCCCATATGTAGCCTATGACCTTGTTGTCACGCACGATGGGGTGCATAGCGTTTAAAATATCGCCGCGCACCATGGTACCGGACCTGATCATCTCTTTATTGGTATCCATTACGATGCGGCCCGGATGATCCGGCGGGATGACCAGGCCCACGGCCTGCTCAAAAGAGGAAGAAGGCCCGTAAGTGAGGATGGCGTCTATATCCTTCGAATAGTATCCGATGCCCAGACCTGGGGCGGAGGAGGCCACGTCATCCGTGATACCGCGCAGTTCTTCGTTCAATACCGCTATCTTTTTTTCCCGTGAGGCGTTTTCCGCCCCGTGCCGCCGCAGGATAGCCTCATAACCGCCGGAATCCAGACGCGCATCAAGGATGTGCGTGAACGCCAGTAACTTTGCGTCCTTCTCCCGCATTATTGTGGTTTCCATCAGGCTTTTCGCCATATATCCGGTAAGCAAGAACGGCAAGTTCATCAGCAGCACAAGCAGAAGCAGTACTTTTTGCTGGAATGAAAAATGTTTTTTCATACGTGCCTTTTGCAAAATGACAAAGATAACCCGCAGCTAACAGGTTCACTCATGGCATATTTTTTATCTGGTTGGTCCTGAAAAAGCCCTTTATTATTTTCTGGTTATCATCAAATTTCAGCAAAGCTCGTTTGCCGGCAATCGGCGGTGTTCTTGACGCTTCGAAAAGTCGGTCGATCAAACGAGATCGCTCATTGCGCTCGCCAATGTCGACCAGCGCTACCCTTGTCTCGAACGTCCTTTGTTTGTTGTTTCGATAAACGTAGCGAGGGAAAATATCAAGAAATTTCAGCAGAATATACTCCAGGATGAAATCGGCTGAATTTGAGTGGTAATCAGTTTTTATTTTGCCGGAGCAAAGAGTTCGTCACCGTTCTTCTGCCCATCTGAGCAACGCCAGAGAGCAAAAAGCCATTCGGCAAAAAGAAGCGGCAACTTTTTCCTCAACTTCCTGAGGACCAGGCGGATATTGTGTCCCGCGCCACAGCGCAGGGCATTGATTTTGTCTTCCAACTCACCCAGCAGGTACGATGGGATGGATAGAGGCACTGGAGTAACTTCTATCTTTCTACAGGAAGCGTGTCAACTCAGCATCTTCGTTTATTGCCATAAACCCGGCCCCGGCCGGTCAGGGCTTGGGTGCCGGTTGTTCGAACTGCGGCCGCCCGAGCCAAAGCGGAGAGGCGATTCCTTCCCGGTATGCCTGCAAGGCCTCGGGTGAGGAGTTGACTCGCAGGTTGCTGAAGGAGCCGTCCTTGTTCTCCCACCGTTCGTGCCAATAGACAGCCAGCCGCACGCGCGGGTACTTGCGGGGCAGATCCCGCAGGGCCGCGGCAATAAACCCGGCCTTGTCGCCGGGCGGATATTCGCCCACTCCCCATTCCGCGACAAAGACGGGCTTTTCCGCGTCCAGTTTGCAGATTTCGGCATAGGGTTCGGCCATCATGTCGCCGAATTCGGCCCAGCCCTCGGAACGGGCCATTTTGCCGTAGACGCTTAAACCCAGCCAATCCACATACTGGGGGCCCGGATAGTAGCTGCCCATCCGGTTCCAGGCGGCCCGGGGCGAACTGAAATTGTTGGCATGGAAGCCCCACAGGATATTGGTCGCCTTCCGAGCCCGGACCCGGTCGACCACGTATCGATAGGTCTGCTTGTATAGCTCGGGGCCTTCGTACACATTCCGGCCGTCCTTGCGGCCGATCACCTTGCCGCCGCCGTAGAATTTGCCGGACCAGGGAAACCAGGTGCCGTTCATCTCCAATCCCCAGGCCACCAGCAGCGGCTTGCCGTACTGCCGGGCCGCGTCGGCCCAGTCGTCGATGTACTTGTCCCACTTGCCGGCCAGGATATCCCGCAGCCCGAACCGGTCCGGCCCCCGTGCCTCGCTGTACGGTTTGTCCCAGGGCGACCAGAAGAGCAGCGGCACGGCCCCGTAGCCCGCGACGATACGGACGGTCTTTTCCGGAAAAGCGCGGTCGCCCCAGAAATTGCCGAACGCCACCACGGCCAGCGGCTTGCCGGTAAGTCGTTCGAAGGCGGTGAGGGCATCGTAGGTCACCTGCGCCTCTCCCTCACCGAAATCGACATAGGCGCCGGCATAGACCCCGTTTTGGGGCATGATCAGGCTCTGCGAGCCATCGGATACGGCCGGAGCTTTCTCCGCCGCTTCGACCGTTTCCTTTTCCCGGCAACCGGTGCCAAGAGACAACAGCAGAAGCAGGAGCAGGAGGCAGGCGGACCGCAGCCGTTTGGAGATGAGCATGGAAGGGATCATGTCTGTTTGGCAATTTAGGCTTGATAGGGAACGGAAGCGGTGCGGTCGAGTTTGCCCCAGCCGACCCACACGCCCCTGAGAGCCCTGAGGATCGCCCGGATGACCACGATGTTGAGCACCGGCCGATAGATGAATCGCATCGGCAGTACCAGCCAGGTCTGGGCCAACGGCTCCCTTTCCACCAGGCAGGCGACCGCCGCCAGGAAGAAATCGGCGGCGAGGAAAACGAGAAAGTAGAGATAGAGTGCCGAGTTGGCCGGACTTAGCGCCAGCGACAGCAGCAGAGCCAGATCGATGATCGACCCCAGGGCGACCAGGATGATGTTGAAAAACCAGGCACTGGGCAGGCTGAACCAACCAAGGGCTGGATATTGGGGGTTGAACAGCAGTTCGCGATGCTTCCAGAGGCATTGCAGGGTGCCGAAGGCCCAGCGGAACCGCTGTTTGGCAAAGGCGCGCACCGTTTCCGGGGCCTCGGTCCAGGCCACGGCCCGGGATGCATAGTGAACGGTATAGCCTTGTTTATGCAGGGCCAAGGTCAGGTCGGTGTCCTCGGCCAGGGTTTCGGTGCTGATGCCGCCGACCGCCTCGATGGCGCTGAGGCGAAGGGCGCTGACCGCGCCGGGGACCACGGTGATGCAGTTGAGCCGGTGGTATGCCCGCCGGTCGAGGTTGAAGCCGCAGGTGTATTCCAGCGATTGGAACCGGGCGACCAGGGTTTTGGGGTTGCCGACCTTGGCCCGGCCGGACACCGCGCCCACTTGCTGGTCGGCAAAAGGCCGGATGAGATGGCCGATGGTTTGGGGGGTGAATTGGGTATCGGCATCCAGGCTGACCACAAAGGCATGGCTGATTGCCGCCATCCCGTTGCGCAGGGCCATGGCCTTGCCGAGATTGACCTGGCGGATCAGGCGGATGCGGGGATCGTCCTCGGCCATGGCGGCGACAATCGCGGCAGTGGCGTCCTGGGAGCCATCGTCGATCACCACCACCTCCATGGTGCCGGGATAGTCGGTGTTGAGCACCGAGCGGAGAGTGTCGTGGATCACTTTTTCCTCGTTGTAGGCGGCAATCAGGACGCTGACCGGTGGGCAGAAGGCTTGACCGTCGTCCTTGTTGCGCTCGTCGTGCCAACGGCTGCGAATGGCCAACCAGGAGACGACCAGGGTCCGCAGCACGGTCAGGCCCGTGGCGAAAATCATGAAGGCCCAGAAGAAATTGGTCAGCTCGTGCAGGGCGGTGAAGCCGCTGTCGCTGATCATCCGGGTCACGGGCTGTTGATTGTCCTGCACAACGGGCATCAGTTGCTCGGCCGGGATGCCGAGCAGGTCCGGCAAGGACAGAATCCGGTCGCCCCGGGCATAGAGGTAGTCGATGATGAGCGGCAAGGTCGCCACGGTCTGGCTGCGGTCGCCGCCGGCATCGTGCAGCAAAACCACGTTGCCTCCGCGCATCCGTCCGTGCTGGATGCGATCGAACATGACCTCGACCCCGGGTTTGTCCCAATCTTCCGGGTCGATATCCTCGGTTACCGTGAGATAGCCCATCTGCTGCGCCAGCTTGATCGGCACCAGTTCCTCCTGTTCGTGGGGATTGGTGTCGGCGTTGTAGGGCGGCCGGAACAGGGTGGTGGAATGGCCGGTGATCGATTCGAGCAGCCGCTGGGTAGCGTTGAATTCCAGGTGGGCGCGCTCCTCGGAGACCTGGGCGATGTTGGGATGGCTGTAGGTATGCACCCCGATCATGTGGCCTTCGTCCAGGATGCGTTGCACCAGCTGGGGATGCTTTTCCATATTGGCGCCGATCATGAAAAAGGTGGCCTTGACCTGTTTGGCTTTGAGGATGTCGAGGATCTGGGGGGTCCATTTCTTGTCCGGACCGTCGTCGAAGGTGAGGGTCACGCCGTCGCCGGGTCCCTGGCCCTGGTGGATGATCGTCAGGTAACCGGGAAAGGCTTCGTAGGTGGCGGTCAGCATCGCGCCGGGGCCGCCTTTTTTGTCGACCAGGATGCTGCGGGTGCCGTTGCTCCGTTCGTCTTCGATGCTGATCAGGTTGCCTCGGCCGATCTGAGCGATATCGTCGCCGGGCTTGATGGTTTCCAGTCGCGCCAACTGATCGCGGGACGGCAGGGTTTCGAAGGCAAGCCCCAGCACATCCCAGATGGCCGGGTCTTCGGTGCCCAGCTTGTTGATGGCGATACCGCCGACGTGGAACGACCGGGCCGCCGCCAACTGGTTGAGGAAGGTGATGGCGTCGAGGAACCAAATGGTGTGGACGGTTTGGCCGGTTTCGTAGACAAAGTGGGGGTTCAGCGAGGGCCGGCTGAAGGTGCAGGTGGTTTGCGCCGAACGCTTCGCCCGGCTCATCACGTCGGCAAAGCTGAGGAGTTCCGCCGATTTGCTCCCCTCGGTCCAGTCGTAGCCATAGGTGCCCAGGGAAATGACCCATTGGCCGGGGGAACCGTAGCCGCCGGCCAGGGTCGACAGCCAGCCATTGAAGAATTCGCGCGAGGCGATCGGACCGGGCTTGTCGGACTCGGCGTGCTCGTCATGGAGCATGGCCACGAAATGATCGACCGATCCGGCGATCCGGTCGAGATCGTACATCTTGAGATCCTGGCCGGTGGAGACGCACAGCCACAGCTCCAGGCGGGCCTGGTGGAGAGCGGCGGCGATCCTGGCGAGAAAGGCGCTCATGTTGCCTTTGTAGCTGGGATCGATCTGCTGCCAGTCGAGCACCACGCCGCCCGCTTGCATGGTGGCAAGGGTGTCGATGAGGTGGGCGATGAATTGGTCCTGCCGGTCAAGCGGGCCGTTGATCAGGGATTCCACGGCCTCGACCATCCAGACATCGCCGGGACCGAGGTTGCTGAGCAAGGGCAAGAGCATGGCCCCCTGTTCTCGGATCGATTCGATCAACTGCGGATCCGCCGTCGATTTCAGCTTGCCGATCTCGGCGTCGAAGCTCAGCCAATCCGGGCAGACATGGGTGAGTTTTTCCAGGTTTTCCTTGAGGGAATCGAGACTGTCCGGATTCCAGTTTTCGTAGAATCCCAGCCTGATTTCCCCGGACCGGGCCGGCGGTGCGGCGGTTGCGGCCGTCTTGTCGCGCCCGGCCGCGGCCTGGTGGCGCCGCGTACCGGCAGCGGCTTGCTCGGTTTTGCCCTCCTTGTGTTTCTTGGCATAGTGCAGCCACAGGCGTTTGGCGGGCTGCTCGCTGTCCTGCACCGTTTTCTTGCTCTGCTGGGCCTTGCTGGCGCGCAGCAGTTGTTCCACCGCCGGCGGCACGGCAAAGGGGGAGGGCAGGACCAGCGTCTGGATAAAGAGGACAATGGCAACGAACACCAGCAGGCCGGCCGCAAACATCAAGCGGCGAAACCTGGGCCAACGCTTGCCGCGCCGGTCGAGAAAGACAAAGGATTCCTTGGCCACGGCATTGTCCGGGGCAGGGGAACGGTCGGATTCGCGATCCAGGGGTGAGTGACTCATGACAACTTCGGGGATCCTCCGGCGGGATGCCGGTCAAAAGAAAGACGCTGACGACGCGGAGCCATTGGTTTTCATTATACCATGGCCAAGGTTGAAAGAAAAACCACGCTGTGGGTGGCGTGGTCTTTTCAACAAATTCGTTGGTTGGCGATATAGTATGCGGTCGGGCCGGGCAAGATCAATCGGTGCGGCGAAATTTTTCCGCCAAATCGATCAAGTCGGTCTTCTTCGGAAAGTAGAAGATCATCGCCACGGCGGCCATGGCTGAGAGCAGCAGCAGGTCGATCGGATTTTTGCCCACAAGAAACAGAATGAGACCATACAGGGCAATCGCCTCGACCAGGGCCAGGGTGACGATCATGGCGGTGGTGTAGCGCTGGACCACCGGATGTTGTCGCGATTTGGAAGGGGCGGGCGGCTTGTTGGCCGCCAGCAGCAAGCGTCGCGCCAGCCAGGAAACCGCCAGGGTCATTCCGGCGGCGGCGTACAACAGCAGGCGCAGCTGCCCGTAGAAATCGACGGTCACATTGACCGCCGTATCGCCCAAAAGAAGGGGAACGGCAATGACGTACATGACCAGCGACCCCGCCAGGGCGTACCAGATCGTCTTGAGCATGACCATCCCCTGGTCGAGTTCCTGTGCCGATATCATGGGGCCTCCCGGCGGTGCGGCCGCGCGTTGACGGTATGTCCGTTCCCGGCGGCGGACAGGCCGGGGAGGACGAAAGGTGCACTCCACGTTCATAGCATGCGCGTACCGCCTTGGCAACTTGCAACCCTGCGGTCACACGACAAATTGTTGCCAAGAGAAGACAGGCCCGGCTGCTGCTGCCGTCCCGGACGGTTGCCCCTTGATTGCAGCGGCAACGCGTGCTTGAAAATACACGAAAACGCTCGGGCGATAGCCCATTTTTCTTCGGCCGCCTTATAGTTACGAGACCAGGCCAGCTGGAAAATGGCAATGGAGCGGCAAGGACCGAGCGTTCCGGTACGGGAAAAGATTTCGGCCGGCACCTGGAGACATACAAGGGAATTTCCCGGTCAATCTCATTGTCTCGATTGATTGCATTGATCCTTCAACACCGATCCGGGGTCCAAATGGAACAGAAGACATCCCCTCCCGTGGCGGAACGTTCGCTGCGTGTTATTCCCTGGCTGGTGGCCATGGCCTTTTTCATGCAGATGCTGGACGCCACCATTCTTAATACCGCCATTCCGGCCATCGCCGGCAGTCTGAACGAAAGCCCGCTACGCATGCAGTCCGTGGTTATCGCTTACATGGTGACCGTGGCCCTGCTCATTCCAGCTTCCGGCTGGCTGGCCGATCGCTTTGGGGCCAAAAGGGTCTTTTTCCTTGCCATCCTTATCTTCTGCCTGGGCTCGCTCCTTTGCGCCGTGTCGCGCACTTTGACGCAGATGGTTCTAAGCCGGGTGGTGCAGGGGGTAGGGGGGGCGCTGATGGCCCCGGTGGGGCGGCTGACCGTTCTGCGCGCCTTCCCCAGGCAGCAGTTAGTGCAGGTGATGAGCTTCATCACCATTCCAGGCTTGGTTGGCCCGCTGCTCGGGCCGACGGTGGGCGGACTGCTGGTGCAGTATGCCAGTTGGCATTGGATCTTTTTAATCAATTTGCCGGTTGGGCTGGTGGGGTGCGTACTGGCCGTGCTCTACATGCCAGCGCTGAAAGATGTGGCGGTAAGGCGTTTTGACTGGATCGGCTTTCTCCTCTTCGGTATCTCCATGGTGGCGATTACGATGGCTGTGGAGGGCATGGGCGAACTGCACCTTCCCCTCAGCTTCACCGTGGGCGCCCTGGTCTTTGGCCTTCTGGCTCTTGTGGGTTATTGCCTATACGCCCTGCGGGCAGGCAACCCGCTTTTCAAATTGGCAATCTTCAAAATTCGCAGTTTCAGCGTGGGTATTGCCGGTAACTTTTTCGCCCGTCTGGGCAGCGGGGCCATGCCTTTTCTGCTGCCGTTGCTGTTGCAGGTGGGGCTGGGCTTTTCTCCCGCCGTAGCCGGCCTGACCATGATCCCGAGTTCCATATTCTCCATTTTTTCCAAGATTCTGGTCACGCCGCTCCTCCGGGTGTTCGGTTTTCGCCGGGTGCTGGTGGTTAACACTGTCCTGCTGGGGCTTTTTATCGTCTCGTTCAGCCACATTGGCGTCCACACGCCATACTGGCTGATTATTTTGCACCTCATCTTGTTCGGGGCGGCCAACTCGTTGCAGTTTTCCGCCATGAACACGGTTACCCTCATTGAGCTCACCCCGGAATACGCCGCGGGTGGCAACAGCATCC
>NZ_JAVBRQ010000018.1:0-100518 GCF_031547805.1 Desulfobulbus sp. | reverse complement strand
CAGAGCCACATGAATCAGCCGATTCACCATGGTGTGCAATTGGAACCGCCGATTGAAGCGATAGCAGAATTCGGCAAGGTACCGGGGCAAGTGTTTGTCGCTGATGGCGTGATAGGTGCCACGCAGGGAATTCTTCACATTGCCGAGCACGGTGTTGAGCCATTGGAACACTTTGCGGTCGTCATACTTGCCTTGGTTGTAGGTGATGATCGGCTCATGGTCGCATTGGGCCTGGATGACACCTGGAAAACAAGTCAAGCCGTCTGAGACAACGAGACTTCCCGGCCGGATATACTTTGTGCTCCAAGCAGCGATCTCTCTCCTGGTGAAGCCGTTGAGCCGGCTCAGCTTGAGCAAGAGGGGGTGTCCTTCGGAAGAGAGCGACAGGGCAGCCACAAACGGCATCTTGCCGGAAGCGGCCCGTCCCCTTTTACCGTCACGCTTTTTGCCGCCCCAATAGGCATCGTCCATGAGGAGTACTCCCTGTAGCGGATGTCGGTCGTCCCGGTTCTTCATCACCTGTTGCAACTTATGCTTCATCCGTAGGGCGGCGTTGGCGGAGATCCCGACGGTTCTGGCTAGATTGAGCGAGGATATGCCATCTTTTGCTTGTGTGACCAGATAGATGCCTAAAAGCCAAGTTGTCAACGGGAGCTTGGTGCTGGCAAAGATGGTTCCCTGGGTCAGAGAAGCCTGGAAACGACATGCCTGGCATTGGTACAATTGACGGCCGCGGATCTCGCAATAGGCTCCATGGCCGCATTTCGGACATCGAAAGCCCTGGGGCCAGCGCATGCTGAACAGGGCGGCCCGGCATTGTTTTTCGGTGCCGTATTGTGAGAGAAATTGTGGCAAACTTATTCCTTTTTGGAACTGAATGGTATTTTTGGCCATGCCGTGCTCCTTTTGAGGTGAAGGTTGGGAGCACTATGCCATAGCTGGTATGACAAATAGCGTCATACCACCAAAAAAAAATGCCGGCTGAAGTTCAGTGGTAATCAGAAATTTAAAAAACCAGCTCAAACCCATATTCATGCAAGAGCCAGGATCGATATCAGCGAAAAAGAGAAATTTGAACAACAGCTTGAAAGAAAAGGGCGGGCAACCGTCATTGTTTGTGCCGAAGTGTTGGATCAAGAGGGCGCTGTTACCATGAACGGTTCGTACGAATGGTTTGTGCAGAAACTTGAACATCTGTAATACCAGTTCCGGACCGAATATTTGGTCATGAACTCGGATATTTTCCGAGCCCAGCATGATGCAACACCTCGCAACAGCCCATAAACATAACAAATTTTAAGCCGAACCCGCAAGCGCCCACCGTGTCCTCCGCCTTCTACGACAGCAGCCGCCTTTTTGAAATCGTTTCCGATTTCACCCCCTCCGGCGATCAGCCCGCGGCCATCGACCGGCTGACCGCCGGCATTGAGGCCGGGGTGCGCGAACAGATACTCCTCGGCGTCACCGGTTCGGGCAAGACCTTCACCATGGCCCAGGTGGTGGCCCAGGTGCAGCGGCCCACCCTGGTGATCGCCCCCAACAAGACTCTGGCCGCCCAGCTGTTTGCCGAATTCCGCGAGCTGTTCCCCCACAATGCGGTGGAATATTTCGTCTCCTATTACGATTACTACCAGCCCGAGGCCTACATCCCGGCCTCCGACACCTATATCGAGAAGGATTCGTCGATCAACGACGCCATCGACAAGATGCGCCACTCGGCCACCCGTTCGCTGCTGACCAGGCGCGACGTGCTGATCGTGGCCTCGGTCTCCTGCATCTACGGCCTCGGCTCGCCCGAGGAATACCGGGACATGCATCTTTTCCTCCGCACCGGCGTGGACTATCCCATGGAGGAGGTGCTGCGGCGCTTGGCCTTCATGCTCTACGAACGCAACGATTACTCCTTTCATCGCGGCACCTTCCGGGTGCGGGGCGACGTGCTCGACATTTTTCCGGTGCACGAGGAGGACCGGGCGGTGCGGGTCGAATTCTTCGGCGACACCATCGAGGCCATCGCCCTGATCGATCCCCTGCGGGGCGAGATCCTGGCCGATGTCGAGGAAATGGCCGTCTTTCCCGGCAGCCACTTCGTCACCAGCCAGGAAAACCTCAAGACGGCCATGCGGGCGATCCAGGACGAGTTGCAGGTGCGGTTGGCCGAGCTGCAGGGGGCGGCGCGGCTGGTCGAGGCCCAGCGCCTGGAGCAGCGCACCCTGTTCGACCTGGAGATGATCGCCGAGTTGGGTTACTGCAACGGCATCGAAAATTACAGCCGCCATCTCACCGGCAAGCCGTCTGGCGTGCCGCCGCCCAACCTGCTCGACTATTTTCCGGACGACTACCTGTTGATTATCGACGAGTCGCATATCGCCGTGCCCCAGGTCGGCGGCATGTTCAACGGCGACCGCTCGCGCAAACAGACCCTGGTGGAGTACGGCTTCCGGCTGCCCTCGGCCCTGGATAACCGGCCGCTGCGCTTCGACGAGTTCGAGCGCCGCATCCGCCAGGTGGTCTACGTCTCGGCCACGCCCGGACCCTATGAGCTGGCGCATGCCAAGGAGCATGTGGTCGAGCAGCTGATCCGGCCCACCGGGCTGCTCGATCCGCGTATCGAGGTGCGTCCGGCCTCGACCCAGGTGGACGATCTGCTGGAGGAGATCCGGTTGCGGGCCGCCCGCAACGAAGCGGTGCTGGTCACCACCCTGACCAAGCGGATGGCCGAGGACTTGACCCAGTATTACGAGGAATTGGGGGTGCGGGTCCGCTATCTCCACTCCGACATCAAGACCCTGGAGCGAGTGGAGCTGATCCGCGATCTGCGCCGGCGCCAGTACGATGTGTTGATCGGCATCAACCTGCTGCGCGAGGGCCTGGACATCCCGGAGGTGTCGCTGGTGGCGGTGCTCGATGCCGACAAAGAAGGCTTTCTGCGTTCCGAACGCTCGCTGGTTCAAACCTGCGGCCGGGCTGCCCGCAACGCCGAGGGCACGGTCATCCTCTACGCTGACAACGTGACCCCGTCGATGCGGGCCACCATCGACGAAACCAACCGGCGGCGGGCCATCCAGGAACGTTACAACCAGGAGCACGATATCGTGCCGCGGACCGTGATTTCGGAGATCAAGGACACCATGGCCCAGCATCTCAAGGCCTCGGGATGGATCGGGGCCGAGGATGCGGTCGGTCGCTCGGTGGCGGCGATGGCCGAGCCGGAGATCGTCTATCACAGCGTTGCCGAGATTCAACGCGAAATTGCGGAGCTGGAAAACAAGATGCGCGAGGCGGCCCGGCAACTGGCCTTCGAGGAAGCGGCCGGTTACCGGGATCGGATCAAGGAACTCAAGATGATGGAGCTGGCAGTTGGCTGATTTTTGGTATCGATGCGCCCTGGCGATAGTGCCCCGGATGGTGTACGGCCTGATCCGGCTGTGGTTCGCCACCTGCCGGGTGAAGGTGCGGGGCGATGCCCCGCTCCGGCAACACGTGCAGACCGGCAAGGCGGGCATTGCCGTCTTCTGGCACTATTCATTCTTGTTTCTTTTCTATTATTTCAGGATGTTCCCCAGCGCGATCATGGTCAGCGCCAGCAAGGACGGCGAATACATCGCCCGCTTGGCAAGCCTGATGGGGCATGTGCCGGTCCGGGGGTCGTCGCACCGGGGCGGGGTCAAGGCCCTGAAAGAAATGATCGAGCGGTTGCGCCAAGGCCTCAATGGCGCTATCGTGGCCGATGGTTCCCAGGGACCGGTCCGACAGGCCCAGGCCGGCTGCATCCTCATGGCCAGCAAAACGGGCCTGCCCATCTTTCCCGTTGCCTGGGCCGCCCGGCGGGTGCTGATCTTCAACAGCTGGGACCGGACCGCGGTGCCGCTGCCCTTCACCACCATCGTGGTCCGGCACGGCGAGCCCCTGTGGGTAGAGTCGGGAATCGGAGCGGAGCAGGTGGAGGCCTGGCGGCTCGAACTGGAGCAGCGGCTCAACCGGCTGTACGAGGCCGCCTGGCACGAGGTCGGCCGCAAGACCCACGACGGCGGCAGGCCGGGGGCCGACAGGTTGTCCCCGCCACGGAACGAGCCGTCGCTGCGGGACGGAACAACGCATTACTAGTTTTTTTGCCGAACAAGACAGGGGTTGATCGTTGTGGAAACAGTCAGAAGCATGGTGCTGGCCGGGTTGAGCGGCGGGTCGGGCAAATCGGTGGTCGCGGTCGGCCTGGTGGCGGCATTGAGCAATCGCGGCAAGGGGGTGGTGTCGTTCAAGAAGGGGCCGGATTACATCGATGCCGGCTGGCTGGGCAAGGCTTCCGGCCAACCCTGCTACAATCTCGATCCCTACCTGATGTCGGCCGAGGCCATCACCACCACCTTCCAGCGCCGCATCCACGGCAACGGCTTTGCCGTGGTCGAGGGCAATCGCGGCATTTTCGATGGGGTGAGCGCCGAAGGAGAGTTTTCCACCGCCGAATTGGCCCAACAGCTCGATCTTCCGGTGCTGTTGGTGATCAACTGTGCCAAGACCACCCGCACCGTGGCCGCCCTGGTCCTGGGATGCCAGGCCTTTGACCCCCGCATTCGTTTTGCCGGCGTCATTCTCAACCAGATCGCCACGGCCCGACACGAGAAGGTGATTCGGCAATCCCTGGAAAAATACACCAATCTTCCGGTGCTCGGCATCATGCCCCGGCTGAAGAAGGATGTGTTTCCCATGCGCCATCTCGGGGTCACGCCGCACCAGGAATACGCGGCGGCCAGCGAGGCGGTGGCCAGCCTGGCGGTGTTGGCCGAGAACCATTTCGATCTCGATGCCATTGTCGGCCGCATGCGCGAAGTGGCGCCGCTGCCCCCGGAACAGGACGAGCAGGCAGCGTCAGAAGTGACCATTGGCGTGCTCCGCGACGCCGCCTTCCAGTTTTATTACCAGGAAAATCTGGAGGCCCTGGCTGCGGCCGGAGCCCGGCTGGTGATGATCGACGCCCTCCGGTTCCAGGAATTGCCGCCGGACCTCGACGGCTTGTACATCGGCGGCGGTTTTCCCGAGACCAGTGCCAGGGGACTGGCCGAAAACGTCGGATTCCGCCGGTCGGTGCGCGAACGCATCGACGCCGGATTGCCGGTTTACGCCGAGTGCGGCGGCTTGATCTATCTCGGCCGCTCCATCCTGCTCGACAATCGGGAATATCCCCTGGCCGGGGTGTTTCCGGTCACCTTCGCCATTGGCGCCAAGCCGCAGGCCCACGGCTATTCCGCCTTTACCGTGGAAAAGCCCAACAGTTTCTATCCGGTGGGAACCCGCATCAAGGGACATGAATTCCGGTATTCGATCGTGCATCGATGGGACGGGAGCACCGACGACCTGGCCCTTGCCATGAATCGGGGGACCGGCTTTCGCGATGGCCGCGACGGCCTGGTCAAGCGCAATGTGCTGGCCCTCTACACCCATGTCATGGCCTCGGGTACGCCGGAATGGGCGACCGGTTTCATCGCCGCCGCTCGCTCCTTTGCCGCCAGCAGGCGAATGGCTCCGCCGGCTTAAGCCGTGCGATTCGCCGGCGCTGGTCGAGCCGGTTCGCCCTGCGCGGCCGGCCCCTGTCCCGGATGGGAAAACACCGGCGCCGCCAAGCTGGTTTTGACAATCATCCGGGCAGGTTCTATAATGGGAAAGGCCATCACTTTTCTTTTTCTTTTCAGGATGATGTAATGTGAAAACCTTATTGCCCGCCCTTGCCTGCCTGGTCGCCGCCTCGCTCTTGCCCCTTCCTGCCGCCGCCGCGGAAGGCGATGCCTCTTTTGTCACCTGGTTGCCGTTGTTGCTGGCCGTGGTGGTGCTCATCGCCACGTTTTTGGCGCTGGCTCCGTGGTTGAAGCGACAGCGGCGCGACAAGGACGAGTTGGCCCTGCAACTGCACCTGGCCGAACAGGCCGTGGAACAGGCGCCGATCCCCATTCTCCGGCTGGATGCCGATCTGCGGGTGGTGGCCGCCAACCAAAGCGCCCGGCAGGCGTATGCCCGCGAACAGGCTTCGCCGGTCGGCGCCGGCCTGCTCGATCTCCTGCCGGAACTGGCGGGACATCCCGATATCGCGGCCTTGCGCGTAAGCGGCCAGGAGCAGGCAACGGTGTCGGCTGACGCGAGTCCGCCGGCAGGGGAGCAGCACGAGGCGCCGGGGCAACTGGTGTCGCTGGCCGCCCAGGGCGCAAGCCGCTTGTACTGGTTCGGAACCGTGGCGGCGCCACCGCAAGAGGCGCCATGCCCCTGCGAGCCCGATTCGTTTGCCGAGGAATCGGCTCGGCGGATGAAGAGCGAGTTCATCGCCAACATCAATCACGAGGTGCGGACGCCGTTGAACGCCATCATCGGCTACACCGAAATGCTTGCCAATTCTCAACTCGCGGCCAAGGAAAAACGCTTTGTGGCCATCATCCACAAAAGCAGCATGGCCCTGGTCTCGATCTTCAACGATATCATGGAGCTGTCCAAGATCGATTCCGATCGGCTCCAGATCACGGCCACTTCGGTGCGTTTACAGTCGATTGTCAACGATGTCGACGGGTTGTTCAAGGATCTCGCCGACGAGAAGGGCATTCGCTTCACCTGCCGGGTGGCTGACCGCCTGCCCGAATACGTGCGGTTCGACGGGGTGCGCTTGAAGCAGATCCTGCAAAACCTGGTCGGCAACGCGGTCAAGTTCACCAGCGAAGGGGCGGTGAGCCTGACCGTGGACGGAACCCCCAACGCGAACAAGCCCGAGTGTCTGGACCTGCGCTTTGTCATCGACGATACCGGCACCGGCATTTCCGAGGCGGATCAGCGCAAGATCCGCGACCTCTTCCACCAGACCGAGGAAGAGGCCACCAAGCACTTTGGCGGAGTCGGCCTGGGGCTGACCCTGTGCAGCCGATTGACGATGATGATGGGCGGCCGGATCGAACTCGAGAGCAGGGAAGGAGTGGGCAGCAAATTCATCCTCCTGTTCGACGAGGTGCCGGCGACCGAGCCGATTCAGGTCGTGCCGGAAGCGGTCCCGGCCGGCAAGCCCGCGCAGGGGGCGCAGAAGAAATTGCTGGTCGTGGACGACGTCGAGTTGATCAAGGATGTGTTCCTCGACTTTTTCCAGGACAGCCCCTACCGGGTGTTCACCGCGGACACCGGCCCCGAAGCCCTGGCCATTGCCCGGAACGAACGGCCGGACCTGGTTTTCATGGACATGAATCTGTCCGGATCCAATGGCCGCGAAGTGACCAAACAGTTGCGGGAGGACTCCGGGACCGCTTCGATTCCGGTGGTGGTCATGACCGGGCACATCCTTGAGGAGGGCGACTATCGGCCTCTGTTCGACGCCTTTTTGCAAAAACCTTTCAGGCTGGAAGAACTGCAGAACGTGGTCGACCGTTTCGTCCGCATCACCGCGGAGCCGCAGCCGGCTCCGGCCGCGGCCGCGGGCGAAAGTGTGACGGTCGAGGAAGACCAACTCCTTGCGCTTCTCGGCGATGCCTGGAATGACGAACTGGATGAGTTGCGGCGACAGGCCGCCTTTTCCGGCAACCTGACCGATGCCGCCTCGCTGGGAACCAGCATGCGGCAGCGGGGAGAGGCCGTGAACCAGCCGATCCTGACCCGCTTGGGCGAAGAGTTGCTCCAACATGCCCAAGATCCCAATATCTTAGGCGTGGATCGCCTCCTCGCCAAATTGTCCCGGATGTCCCAGCGGAGCGAATCATGACCAAGAAAAAGCCCCTGATTTTTATTGTCGACGACGTTCCCGAGAACATTCAAATCGCCATATCGCAGTTGAAGGAACTCGATTGCGATTTTGCTTATGCCACCACCGGCGAGCAGGCCCTGGAGCGGATCGCGGCCACCTTGCCGCAGTTGATCCTGATGGACGTCATGATGCCGGGAATAAGCGGCTTTCAGACCGTGGAGGCCCTCAGCCAAAACCCGGCGACCCGCTCCATTCCGGTTATTTTCCTGACCGCCCGCGCCGAATCCGACGACGTGGTCCGGGGCTTCAGCCTCGGCGGCGTCGATTACGTCACCAAGCCGTTCAAGGGGGTCGAGCTGCGGTCCCGAGTCCGCAACCATCTGGAATTGCACGCATACCGGAGCAATCTTGAACGGTTGGTCGAGGAGCGGACCCAAGAGGCGGAGTTGCTCAAGGACGTCATCATCGAGGCCATGGGCGAGCTCTCGGAATATCGTGATCCGGAAACAGGCAGCCACATCCACCGGACCAGGGCGTATGTTGTCCTGCTGGCCGAAACCCTGGTGCAGCAGGGGCATTTTCTTTCCCAACTGACCGAGAACTATGTGGTGCTGCTGGGCAAATCGGCGCCCTTGCACGATATCGGCAAGGTGGCGATCCGGGATTCCATTCTGCTCAAGCCTGGCAAGCTGACGCCCGAGGAATTCGACGAAATGAAAAAACACACCCTGTTTGGCGAGGAGGTCATCGCCAACCTGGAGCACATGGCCGGGCAGCCGACCTCCTTCCTCAACTGCGCCAAGGAAATTGCCGGCAGCCATCACGAAAAGTTCAATGGCAGCGGCTATCCTCGCGGCCTGGTGGGCGAGGCCATCCCCCTGGCCGGGCGGATCATGGCGATAGCCGATGTGTACGATGCCCTGATTTCCAAACGGGTGTACAAGAGTTCCATGACCCATGATGAGGCCATGGGCATCATGCTCGATGGCAAGGGCAGCCATTTCGACCCGGTGTTGATCGATGCCTTCGTTTCGGTGGAACTGCAGTTCCGGGAAATCGCCGCCGCCAACGCCGATTGAAACATGCCCGGCGCGGGGTTATGCCGTGCCGGGCGCCTTTTGTCTCCGATATTCCGATTTCCTCGCTTTATATCCGACATCCAGCCATGAAAAGCTATCACAAGGAACTGTGGTTCAACGTGCCCACCCGGCGCGCGTTTGTCAACATCACCCTGGAAGTGGAACAATGCCTGGCGGAAAGCGGGATCAAGGAGGGGCTTTTGCTCTGCAACGCCATGCATATCACCGCCTCGGTGTTCATCAATGACGACGAATCGGGCCTGCATCACGACTACGAGCAATGGCTGGAGCGGCTGGCGCCGCACGAACCGGTCAACCAGTACCGGCACAATGGGTACGAGGACAATGCCGATGCCCATCTCAAGCGCCAGATCATGGGCCGGGAAGTGGTGGTGGCGATTACCGGGGGCAAACTGCATCTCGGTCCCTGGGAGCAGGTTTTTTACGGTGAATTCGACGGCCGGCGCAAGAAACGGGTGCTGGTCAAGATCATTGGCGAGTAGGCGGCGGCCAGCGTGTTGCCGATGGATCGAGGAGATCGGGTGAAAAAGCCCTTCATGCCGGGGCCGGGTTGGCGGGGCCTGCTGACGGCAGCCGGCACGGCACTGTTGCTGGCTGCAACGGGATGCTCGAATCAGCCGGGAGGCGACGGTGGGGCCGGCGGCCTGACCTTGTACGGCACGGTCGATATCCGGGAGGTGCAACTGGCGTTTCAGGACGGAGGGCGGATTCTCGGGCTGGCGGTCGACGAAGGGGCCGTGGTCGATACAGGGCAGGTGGTTGCCGAGCTCGATCCGGCCCGGTTCCGGATGGAGGCCGAGCGGTTGGCCGGCGAAGTGGCATCCCAGGCGCAGCAGGTGGCGCGACTCAAGAGCGGCAGCCGGCCGCAGGAAATCGCGCGGGCCAGGGCGGCGGTTGCCGCTGCCAAGGCCAACCTCAAGGACGCGGAGCTGGTTCTGGCCCGGAAACGGGCGTTGCGGCTCCTGAACCGCATTTCGCAGCAGGAGGTGGACAGTGCCCTGGCCGGGATGGAAACCTGGCAGGCCAACCTCAAAACGGCGGAGGAGGATTTGTCGTTGGCGATCGAAGGGCCGCGCCGGGAAGATATCGCCGCCGCCGAAGCCTCGTTGGCCGCCTTGCAGGCCGCCAGGGACCTGGCGGCGCAGCGTCTGGCCGATACCCAATTGCGTGCCCCGGCCGCCGGAGTCATCCGCAACCGCATCCTTGAGCCCGGCGCCATGGCTTCGGCCGGTGCCCCGGTCCTGACCATGGCCTTGACCGATCCGCTCTGGGTCCGGGCCTATATCAGCGAACCGGATCTCGGCCGGATCAGGGAAGGCATGGGCGCTGAAATCCAGACCGACAGCCAGCCGGGCAAGCGGTACAAGGGCTGGGTCGGGTTTATCTCGTCAACGGCCGAATTCACGCCGAAAACCGTTGAAACCACGGAACTGCGCACCAAACTGGTCTACCGGGCCAGGATTTTCGTCTGCGATTCCGGCCAGGAACTCCGGCTGGGCATGCCGGTGACCGTGATGGTCGATACCAAGCAAAATCAGCAGGATAAAACGACATGCGGTAATCGGTAGCAGGCCTTGATGGACCTTTGATGTACTTTTCTGCGGGCAGACAATCCGGGAAGGGCTTCCAGCTCTTCCCGGATTTCTTTTTCAGGCGGCGAATGCAGCGTTGAGGCGTCCATTGCTCGGACGGGAAAAGGCGTCAAGCCTGGGCAGTTGCCGGACCAAACCCGCCCGACTGCAAACCAGCCGCTTGCCTTTTCTTGGCTCGGGCAGGCCGAGCATCGGCTCGATCGCCCACGCTTCGACCCGCCCGTGGGCAATCTCTCAAAACATCTTGTTGCCGAAGGTGTCGCGATACACCATGTCGGCGACCGCTTTGCGCGGTGGGCCCGCTTTCTGTTCGACCGCCGGCCGGCCGATGGGGAGGACGGCAACGGCCTCGTAGCCCTCCGGCAAGGCGACCAGCTGCTTGCAGGCATTATGATCCAGCAGGCCGACCACCACCGTTCCCAGCCCCATTTCGTGGGCGCGCAGGCAGAGGGTTTGGGTGGCGATGCCCAGATCGAACATGAACCAATTGGCGAACTTGGTGTTCTCTTTGCCGCCGTAACAGCCGGAGACGCCTGTCTTGGCGCAAACGACGATCAGCGCGGAAGCGGCCTGGGAGCATTTGGTCGCGGGGTTGGTCCCCTTATCCATCCTGTAGGTCTCGGTTATCTTCTGGATCAATTCCTTGTCCCGCACCACCACAAATTCCCATACTTGGGTGTTTCCCCAGGAGGGCGCCCATCGGACGGTTTCGAAAAGCTGCTGCAATTCCTGATCCGTGACGACATTGTCGGTAAACCTTCGCACACTGCGCCTTTTCAGTATGGCTTCCTGTAGTTCCATCCTGCAACCTCCGTTGTGTTTGCGTTGAATTCCTTGGCAAAAAAAGCGCTCGACAAGAAATGGATTGATGCGCGTCCGTCTCATTAAAACATTGCGTTGTTCCTGCGCAACACATTATCGCCATGGCGGCACTTCAAGCGCTGTGCAAAAAAGGCGGAATCGGCACCGCTGCGTTGCCGCCAGGAGGAGGGGATTTTGCTGGAAATGGCCGTGTTGCTAAAAGAATTTTGGGACCGGGCAAGCGAGGGGTACCGTTCGGACGCTCCAGGCTTGAGGAGAAAAGTGCTTTTGGATTCGTACGACAAAGTGCCACCGGAAAGGAGACCCCGGTGGCACTTTGCTTACAGCAACGGCTTACGGCAAGGTAAACGGAGCGCCCGTGAAATTTGGCGCCCGCGCACTACACGGTGAATTCGTTGACCAGGGTTTGCAGGCCGACCGCCATTTTCTGCAGCGCCTGGGCGCTGTTTTCCACTTCATGGCTGCTTTGGGCAAAATCCTCGGCCGAACTGTGGATCGTTTTGATATCGGAAACGATATTCGACGCCATCACGGAACTTTCGCTGACATGTTCATTGACCTCGCGGATGCCCACCGAGGCCTGGGAAATGTTGGTCGTGATCTCCTGGGTTGCGGCGGTTTGTTCGGTGACGCTGGCCGCTATGGTACTGACGATCTGGCTGACTTCCTCGATGGACGCACTCGCCATGCTGATCTCCACCCTGGTGTCATGCGTGGTTGTCTGAATCAAGGTGATTTGGTCCTTGATGTCGAGGGTCGCCAGAGCGGTTTGTTTCGCCAATTCTTTGATTTCATTGGCAACAACCGCAAACCCCTTGCCCGCTTCTCCGGCACGCGCGGCCTCGATGGTGGCGTTGAGCGCCAACAGGTTGGTCTGCTCGGAAATATCGGTGATGGTGCCGGTCACCTTGCCGATAGTCTGGGCAACCTGGCCCAGGTTATCCATTTTCTCGCTGGCGCTGCCGGCCTGCGACACGGCACTGGCGGTCACCACATTGGCTTTTTCCGCATTGTGCGCGATTTCGCCGATGGTTGCCGCCATCTCCTCCGAACTGCTCGCCACCATGGCCGTATTGGTGGTGGATTGCTCCATGGCCGCGGCAATGACGTGCATGTTGGAGCTCATTTCGGTGGCGGCGGTGGAAACATTGCTGGCCGACTGCGATGTCGCGCCCGCACCCTTCGACATGATACCGGCAAGATGGGTCAAGGTGGCGGCGGCCTCGTTGATATCCTTGGCGTTGCCGGCAAAACACCGGATCATCCCCTGGAGTTTTTCGAGAAAGCCATTGAACGAATGGGCCAGTTCGCCCAACTCGTCACGGCCTTTCGCCGTCAACCGCTTGGTGAGGTTGCCGGCGGCCACTTCTTCCAGCACCACCACCATCTGCCTGATCGGCTTGCTGATCGAACCGGCCATCACCAGCCACACCAAACCCGTCAGAACGATCGCGCCGGCGCTGACCGCAAGAAGGATGAGCCGGGAGCGCTGATTCATCTCCACGATCCGGTCGGATGCCTCGGTAAATTCGGCTTGATCCGCTTCGGCGGTGATGATCCAGTCCCACGGTTGAAAATAGACGAAGCGGGCGGTGCGCAGATGGTCGGCGCCTTGCGCCTCGCCGGAGCTGAACAGTTGATCGCCGGCAGCGCGTCCCGTCAGGCTCTTGGCGGCTTCCAGGCGCTCACGGATATAGGATTTTCCTTGCAAATCTTTGAGATCGATTACATTTTCCCCATTCTTCTTGCCTTTGGATGCAATAATGTAGGTCCCGCTGCTGTCAAGCACCGAAACATAGCCGGTGCGGCCGATTTTCATATTGACGAAAGCCTGGCGCAGGCTTTTGACATTTTCCTGGGGAATGCCGACATAGAGCATGCCGACCACTTCTTTGTTTCCATTGAAAATGGGCTTGTAGGCGGTGATGTACCAGGTGTCGACCACAAAGGCCCGGCCCCGGTAGATCTCGCCGTTTAAAACGGTCCGCACCACCTGGTTGGCGGTGCCATCCGGCTGCAGGGCGGGAATAAAGGTGCCAATGGCCCGTTTGCCGCTCTGGTCGATCACGTTGGTCGCCACCCGCAGCATGTCTCCCTTGTCGCCCATACGTTGAAAAATCGTGCAGGTGACGTCCAGCAGGTCGTGCACCGAATCGACGATCGGCACCGCACTCTTGGGATCGCTGACCTGGCCCAACCACTGAGACCCGATCACCATCTTAGGCAACGAAATGGATTGCGGCTTCTTGTCAGCCTGGTTGATTGCCTGCCACACGGTCGTTTCCGACGAGAACCCGATTTCGCCTTTTTGCCCCACCAACTCCTCGGTAACGCGCAGGGCGGCATCGATATTTTTTTGAGTCACCTCCTGGTGCGATTCGGCCAAGGTGTACAACTCCTCGACTATTTGATCTAAATTCGCATAGGCCAATTCCAGGCTTTGATCTTTCCCGAGTTTGACAACCTGTTCGTTCTGGCTGAACACCGTGGTCAAAATAACGGCAAGTGGGATAAATGACAGGGTAATGCCGACAAGAAAAAGTTTGGTTCTTAATTTCAGATTATTGATCATGATTACCCCTGAGTCTTGATTGAGATACGCGAATATTGGTCATGGCTGGTTTGTGTATGCACTATTTTATAGTTGTATGATTTGTTTGGTCAAGTATTGTCGTCGTTCGATGAGTGTTGATGGTGGGATCGAGCGAGATAGATGGAGAAAAATCATGATAATTCGGTATAATGTCAAATTCTATCGTCGACATGTATCTTGATGGAAGAAAAGGAAGGGAACTGCAATCTCTGAAAAAATATTGAAGAGCCTGAAGATTCAGGGGCAGAAGGTGATAATGGGAGGGAAAGGGATATTTGTTTTTTCGGATCGGCTTGAATTTTGTGCAAGTCTTTCTCATCGATAATATATTGACTACATACCTTTCGCTAAAAATCGCCGGTCGGCAGGTCGTGTTTGCGGTTGATACCTTGCCATTCCTGCAACGGGCAGGGTGTGCGGCTTATCGGGCATGCGAGCAAAAAGGATTCCGGCGTGCCGGCCATGTTGTCGGCCTCATATAATCAATTTCAATTATCAGTGCGCAACAATGAAAAAGCAGCAATATTCTCCTTGGTTGCTTTGGTTGGAAAAAGGATTCGATTGGACTTACGAGCAGAACCGATTGATCAAAGTGATTGTGATTCTATTTTTATTGTTGAGTATCGCTTTGGTGTGCCTGTTGGTGTATGCGACCGGAGGAAGCAAATATGTGTACGTACATTCGATGTATATTCCGGTCTTGTTCGCAGGATCCTTTTTTGGAGTATGGGGCGGGATCTTGATGGCAATTGTCGGGGGGATTGCATTGGGGCCGTTGATGCCGCTCAATACAATGACCGGCGAGGAACAATCGATGCTCAACTGGGTGTATCGGATGGGATTTTTCATCCTGGTCGGGATGTTCAGCGGCATGGCCAGCACTTTGGCGAAACGATACATAGCCCAGTTGAAATGGATTGCCCTGCACGATGCCTTTACCCAGCTTCCCAATAGAAGAGCGCTGTTCAAGACCATCTCCGAGGAAAGCCCGGGCAACGATCCTGCGACCGTCACCAACCTGGCGATCATCTCGCTCGAAAATTCAACGGAACTCAAAAGCACCTTCGGTCCCGATATAATCGATGAGGCAATTATCCAATTGGTTGAGCACATTCGGGCCACCGATATCAGTCATAACATCTATCATGCCGAGACCACGATCATTGCCTTGCTGATTCGTTGCAATCAACAGCAGGGCGAAGAACTGCAAAAAATTCTGTTCGATACTTCAAGGCAGGCCATCACCTATAAAGGCGTGACCCTGCACGTTGACACCAGAATGGGCACCGTGCAGATGAGCGAGAAATCGCGTCCGCCCGAGGAATATTTGAAACAGGCCGAGGTGGCCTTGGCCACGGCCCGGCAAAAGGGCAAGGATAGCGCCGTGTACCAGCCGAATCTCAAGGATGTGGCGGAAAAGAATCTGGCGATGTTGGGAGAGTTGGAAGAGGCGATCGCGCACGACCAGCTTTCCCTGCATTATCAGCCGAAAGTGGACATCGCCACCGGCACGGTGCACGGAGCCGAGGCCTTGCTGCGCTGGGATCATCCGCAACGGGGACGTATCCCTCCGGGGTCGTTCATCCCCCGTGCCGAAGAAAGCACGCTTATTCAGTCTATTACAGAGATTGCCCTGCGCCGGGCCATGGAAACGGTCAGTGCCATGCGACGCCAGAAGATCGTGCTGCCCATTGCGGTCAATGTGTCCACCAGAAACCTGGCGCAGCCGGATTTCACCGATTTGGTGGCGCGTCTTCTCGAGCAATACCAGGTAAGCGGCTCGGAATTGGAAATCGAGGTGACGGAGAGCGCCCTTATGATGGATGCCGAACATGCCATTTCGGAACTCAACAAGCTGAGCAAGATGGACATCCTGATCACCATCGACGATTTCGGCACCGGCTATTCATCGCTGCAATACCTGCACCGGCTGCCGGTTTCAATTCTCAAGGTCGATCAGTCGTTTATCCGTCGGTTGCATCGCGACCGGCAAGCCATATCCATTGTCGAGGCCGCCGTGAGCATGGCGCACAGTTTGGGGATGAAGGTGGTGGCCGAGGGGGTGGATACGCCGGAAGTGTACGAGGTGCTGCGCACTATCGGCTGCGACATGGCGCAGGGCTATTTGATTGCAAGCCCCTTGCCCGAAGCGGCGTTCACGGCTTGGTATCGGCAATGCGGGGGACAATATCAGCCCGATCGGGTAGGGCGGGGATGAATTCGAACCGGGGGCGTACGCCCTGACTCCGCTTCCAGGTGTCGGATTGCAGGTGAGGGGAAATCGGGAAACCACGGCGGTGAACGGTCCGGGCGATGCCTGGTGCGCCGGAAAACAAGACGGTGGATGCGGACTGCTGGCAGCAAAAAACTTGCGGATGCCGAGAACCGGGAAGATCGGTTGGGTGAAAGAGTAGAGGGACTCCGGTCCCCGTGGTGGAAAACCGATTGCTCCAGGCCATGACATTTGTCTGCGGGAGGCTCCGCAGCCGATCCCGTTCTGGGCCGGGCCGCTTCGGTGCGGGCCTCCCGCAGGCAAACAAACCGGAGCTTTTTCAGCATCCTGCAGAGCGTTGCCGGACCGGCACCGGTTTTCCACTCATGACCAGGGGTGAAGGGGGGCATCTGGCTGCCGCCTGCCTTGCCTGGTCGAAAATCCGGCGTGGTCCGATCCGCTCGAATCAGAAACTGAATTTATTCACCAGTTTTTCCAATTGTTCGGCCAGGACGGCCAACTCCTGAGCCCGTGCCAGCACCTGGCCGGCGCCTTCGCCGACCTGAAGCGATTGCTGGTTGATGCCGTGGATGTCGCGGCTGATGGTACTGACCACCTCGGTCGAAAGGCTCACATTTTCATTAACCTCGGCTATGCCCAGCGAGGCCTGGGCGATATTGCCGGCAATCTCGCTGGTGGCCGCCGACTGTTCCTCGACTGCGGTGGCGATGGCGTTGATCACCGAGTTGATTTCGACGATCACCTTGGATATCCCGGCCATATCCTCGATGGTGGCGTTGGTGGTGTGCTGCATTTCGCCGATCTGGTTCTTGATGTCCACGGTCGCGGCCGCGGTCTGCTTGGCGAGTTCCTTGATCTCGTTGGCGACCACCGCAAATCCCTTGCCGGCATCCCCGGCCCGCGCCGCCTCGATGGTGGCGTTCAGGGCCAGCAGGTTGGTCTGTTCGGAAATCTCGGTGATCGTTTCGGTGACCTTGCCGATCTTCTGGGCCGATTCCTCAAGCTCCCTCATCTTGACCGAGGTCGTTGTCGACTGTTGAACCGCGGCATCGGCAATCACCCTGGCCTTTTCGGCGCTTTCGGCAATCTCGTTGACCGTTGCGGTCATCTCCTCGGTGGAGGAGGCGATGATGCTGACGTTGGCGGTGGACTGTTCCATGGAAGCGGAAACCGACTGGAAATTGACGGTCATCTGCTCGGAGGCCTCGGCCACCGAGCTGGACTTGCCGGAGGTCTCCTGGGCCGCCGTGGATAATTGTTTGGAAACCGTTGTCATGCTGTCCGAAGAGGCGGCCAGGGTCTCGACGTTACTTGCCACACTGGCGATGACTCCCTGCAGTTTCTCGACAAAAATATTGAAGAAACGGGCCAGACGACCGATTTCGTCGTTGCTGCGCACCAGCAGCCGTTTGGTCAAGTCGCCTTCACCCTGGGCAATGTCCTGCATCAGGGCCGACAGCTTGTCGAGCGGCGAGAACACCGAGCGCATCAGAACAACGACCATGCCGGCCATTAACAGGGCCACGCCGATTTCAAGGAGAATGGCGATCAGCACATAGGTGTGCAGGGCCTGGCTAGTCCGGTCGGCTTCCGCACCGGTACGGGCGTCGAGCTCGGTGAAAAAATCATTCACCGGCTTCATGATGGAATCCACGGCTGTGTGGTAGTTCTGGTCAAAGAGGATACGCACGGCGAACTCCCGCGGTTGCTCTCCTTCCTTCATCTTCCACGGCCCCTCGGCAAAGGCGCCGGTGGCCACCACCTTCATGGCCTGGGCCTCGGTGGCGATCAAGCCATCCGAATTTGCGCGGGCCTGCTCCAGCAGCGCAAGCTCTTTTGGGGAAAAGCCCAGCTCCTCCATGATCTTTTTTTGTGCAAGCCGCTCTCCCGGATGCAGGAGGGGATGCACGTCTGCCGGACGGGCGGCTTTACCGGATTGCCAGTCGACGATCTGCCAATAGGCGTCGCTGTACTTCTTGTCGCCGGTGGCGGCGTAGGTCCGGCAAAGATTGGTGAGCGAACTGGAGCTTTGGCGGAATTCGTTGGCGATCAGGTAGGAAAGATACCGACGCACCTGGGCTTCGTTGGCGCTGGTGGCGCGATCGTTGACCACCTTTTGCAGAGCAATGGCGGCGATCAGCAAAACGCCCACGGCCAGCGAAAACACGACGAACATTTTCTTGAGCGAGCGCTGCGATTCCTTGTTGTGATCCACGGTGGATTTCTCCTGAACAGGTGACGGCCAATGGGTTGTTGCGTAAAAGTGTTCCGGCTCAAGGGGCCACCGGGCGGTGTGCGTCAACACTCCACCCGATGGCCGTTGGTCGCGACGGTTTGTATGGCGCTCAGATCTTGAAATGATCGACCATGACTTTCAGCCTGTCGGAAATCCGCTTCAGATCCTCGGCATTGACCTTCACCTGATTGCTGGCGTCGCTCAATTCGTTGGCACTCTGGCTGACCTCGGCGATATCCCGCGCGATTTCCTGGGCCGCGATCGAACTCTGGGCAACGTTTTCGTTGACCTCGGTAATCCCCATCGAGGCTTGGGCAACGTTCTCGGCGATCTCCTTGGTGGTGACCGATTGCTCCTCGACAGCGGAAGCGATGGTGGCCACGATTCTGTCGACGTCGACAATGACCGAACTGATTTCGTTGATCTCCTTGACCGTGACGCCGGTGGCCAGCTGGATTCCCTGGACCTTGTTCTTGATGTCCAGGGTGGCCTCGGCGGTCTGCTTGGCTAGATCCTTGATCTCGTTGGCGACCACTGCAAAGCCCCGGCCCACCTCGCCGGCCCTGGCGGCCTCGATGGTGGCGTTCAAGGCGAGCAGGTTGGTCTGCTCGGAAATTTCGGTGATCACCTCGGTGACCTTGTTGATGTCGTCGGCGGCGCGTCCGAGCTCGTCGACCCGCTCCGAAGCCTTCTGGGAATGGTTCACGGCTTCGGTGGTGATTTCCTTGGCCTTGGCGGAGTTGCTCGCAATCTCGGTGATGGTGGCATTCATCTCCTCGGCGGAGGTGGCAACCATGTTGACGTTGATCGAGGCCTGCTCCATGGCGGCGGCGATGGTGTTCTGGTTACTGCTCATCTCTTCGGCGGCGGTGGCGACCTGGCCGGAACGCTTGGCCGTGGACGCCAGGCTGGCGGACATCTGGAGGGAAATGGCAGCCAACTGGGAGGAGGAGTTGTCCACCTCACCGACCCCGGCGTGGATATCCCCGAACATCTTGCGCAGACTGCCGGTCATTTCGTTCAAGGCATTGGCAAGCACGCCGATTTCATCCCGTTGGTCAACGGCCAGGTTTTTGGTGAGATCGCCTTCGGACATGGCTCTGGCCAGATTGACCCCCATGAACAGGGGCTTGGTGATGATCCGGGTGAGCAAAAATCCCATGGTCAAGGCCAGGGCCACCCCGGCGATCATGCAGATCATGGTGATGAGTTTGCTGGTGTCGGCGGACTTGACCGCGTGCTCTGCGGTGCTGTCGGCAATGCCGTTCATCTTGGTGACCAGGGTTCCGATCGCCTTGGTGAGCACCTGGATATTGACATGGCCCTCGTTGAGCTGCAGGTTCGACATGGCGCGGAAGTTTTCCATGGCCTTGTTCAGGGGCACATCGGCGGTGGCCAGGGCCTTATTCATCTCCTGCATCAGCGGCTTGAGCTGGGTGTCGAGGATTTGGGCACCTTGGGTGTAGTCGCCCTGAGCGACCAAATCCTTGATCCGGGCGATTCCTTGATAGAATTGCTTGTGCAGGGGCCGGATGGTATCGGCCGCGGCCTTGATGGTCGGGTTATTCGTGTTCACATTGGCAAGCCATTTGCCTAGTTGCGTGGCCTGATCGTCGGTGCCGCCCTCAAAGGGAATGCGTTTTTGCACCAGATCCGCGGTCTTGGCCCGGCCGGTCCGCAGTTCTATTTCAAAGGTGTCGAGGTCGTGCTGCATGCTGTAGGGATTGAGGATGTCCAGCTCCACCAACTCCTTGGAATAGGCGACGAGTTGATTGTTGCTTTTAACAGTGGCTTCAGCGGCCTGAAGATAGGCTTTCCATTCGCTTTCGACCTGCTTGGCAATCGGCTTGGCCAGAAAGCTTTCCTGGCTTTTGGCCCGTTCTTCCCGGATCGCGCCCAATCGCTGCAGCGCGTCCTGCCGGTCCGCGGCGCTCAGGTAGGGGCTGAGCAGGGTGTTGACCTCGGCAAAGCCCGCATAGAGAGTTTTCTCCATGACCAGGCAGTCCTGGAGGCCTTCGGAGGTCTGCTCGACAATAAAACTCAAGTCCTTGCGCAAATTGCTTTGCTGCCAGAAGGACAAAAGCCCGACGACCAAAATGAGCAAAGCCGCCAGGGTGAAGCCCCCCATGAGTTTTGTTCCCAGTTTAAAATTCTTCAACATTGCCGTGCCTCCATTGCTCGAGCGTGGAACTGAGTAAGTAAATCGTGTTGTCATCCGGATGCTTTTCTGTTTCCGCTGTCAACAAAATGCTTCGAAAATTTTTTTCGTCAAGTATGCCGCAGTCGAGCATGCTTTGAATCCCAACGGGTCGGTAGTCCTTGTTTTTTATCGCGCCTTTCGGCCTGTGGCACATGATTGTCCCGTTGGCAAAGGCCGGACGCGAGACGGCCATATCTCCGCCGGTCATGCAGGCTGTCTCGACTGGACGGCTTTCAAGGGCTCCGTGGCGGATATGCCGGTTTTTGGCGTACTCCCTCAAAAAAACTATCCTGCCGACAACCGTCACGGTCAACTGTCTGGTTCGTGTTGGATTGTATGCTTGAAGTGCAGGACAATGCGGCGCTGGACGACGGGGCGGTTTGTCCGGCGGCAATCATGGCTAAAAACCGTATCCTGCGGAAGGTTCATCGGCACAGGAATCGAGAGGATGTTCCGGTTATACGTGCAATGGGTAGTCATGGTGCGATGCCGTGCCGATGGTTATTGATCGGAACATTTCTTTTCTTTACGGTTGCAACTGCATGGTTCGATGCAGATTAAACGGACAATCGCAGCTTGTTTATCGGATAATGCCGTACATGGATTTATCTATTTTTCACGATGGTGCGCGGTCAACACTGCACTTACATGAATTTGCAGCAGAATATCTCGTTAATTCCCATGGTATAGTTACCAATATTTTTGTCAAATGAGGATTGGTGCAGGAAAGTGATTTACATAAAATTAGTTACTGATTCGCTTGGGCATAATTACGGAAAATCAAGATAATGCCAGTGACAAAGGTGGCACAATGTGCCATGCTGAGGGGGGGTGAGGAGTGGGCGGGGCGGATTGGGAACAAGCGGATGGGTCGAAAAAAGATCGAAAGATAAAGGTGTTGCGGTTGAAAGTGCGAAAGGATGCGGCGTCGCTGCGTTCAGCGGTAAGACAACAAGTGCGGGCGTAATTTTCCTTGTTTGGCATCGCGATTGTGCAATCCTGGTGGAGACAAACAAGGCAAGCGCGGCGCTCGTGTCCGGAGGAGTGTAATCAGGATTCGGAGTCCGGTGCCTCGGCGTGCATCCGGTTGATCTGCAGGCCCGCGGCCCACAGGCCGTCGATCAGCCGGTCCAGGTTGTCGCCCTGCACCTTCAGGGTGACCAGTTGATGTTCCTCGGAATAGTCGTGCAGCACCGCGATGCCGAAAATCGTGATCTCGCATTTTTTGAAGACCTGGAGCATCGCATAGAAGGAGGCGGGGGTTCGGTCGATCTTGATTTCGATGCGGGCGCCCTGTTTCCGGGCGGCGAAGATTTCGAGCAGGGCGTCGAAGATGTTCGTTTCGGTGATGATGCCCACCAGTTGTTCGTCCTGCAGCACCGGCAGTGAACCGAATTTATGGCTCCGCATCAGAAGCGCCGCCTGCTCCAGTGGCGTGGACGGGTCGACGGTGATCGGCGCGGGCGTCATGATGGCGCCGGCCTTGATGCAGCCGGTGCGCTCCTGGTTTTCCTGGCCGGCGCTGGGATCGAAAATGGAGGGCATGGCGCGGAAGAGGTCTTCCTGGCCGATGATGCCGACCAATTTGCCATCGTCGACCACCGGCACCCGGCGGACGCGATGCTCCCGCAAGAGGCGCTCGACCTCGACAATCGGCTGGTCGCTGGCCACGGTGAGTACGTTGCTGGTCATCCACAGTTTGACGAACATGGGCGGGCTCCGGAAATTATCCTCTTTTTTTGTTGGGCAGGACCAGGATGTAGCGGAGGCCCTCCTTGTTGGCCGCTTCCTCCTTGAGACGGAAATGGACATTCTCAAGGGTCTCGGCCACCACCATGCGGCTGCTGCCGATGCGGATTTCGGTGCCGGCAAACACCTGGCCCTTGACCGTGATGGTGCAGGCCAGGGCATGGGTGACCCCGTTGTCTTCCGCCTCCTGGTCCTTGGGGACGGCCAGGTTGAGGCGAGCGAACTGTTTGCGGTTGGCGCGGTGGGCCTCGATCAACTCCTCCAGCTCATCGCGGTCCGTCTGCGATTTCTTGCGATTCTGCATTTTTTCGATCGCCTGGAGCTGTTCGGCAATGGTGCGCTGCAACTCGAAATAGCGGTCCAATTGCTCGAACACCACTCCGGCCGCCAGCATGGATGGCGTTGCGATGTCCGAGCCGACGGTGCCGGTGGTGAGGCAGCCGTAGGCCACCAGCTGGGAGGCCATGATCCGGGCCGACGGATTGCAATGCAGATCGCCCATGGCGTGCAGCCGACAGTAGGATCCGTGCTGGCGGAGGATGGTCTTGCCGCCGCTTTGGGTCCGGCCCTGGATGGCGAAGCCGATATCGAGGTCGCCGCGGGCCCTCACCGAGGCGAAGGTGCCGACAACCCCGCCCCTGACCACCACGTTGGCGTCGGATCGCACCATGGCCTTTTCGACGTCGCCGCCGATCAGGATGTCGCCCAGGGCATTGACCTTGAATTTCGGCCGGATCGACCCCCGGATATCCACGGCGTCGCGGGTCACGATGTTGCCGGTCTCGAAATCGACATCCCTGGCCACGACGTGATGGGAGCTGACCCGCACCGAATTATCGGTGACCATGGACAACACGCCGTTGCGCAGGGCCCTGAGTTCGCCGGTCGCCTCGTCCAGGACGGCGTCGTCCATGGCCCGGACCGTGAAGTCCTTGCCGGACAGCGCGGCCACGACCTCGCCGAACACGTCCCGGCCGGCAATGCCCTCGGTCGGAGGAATCTTGACGGCGATGAGTTGACCCTTACTCACGCCGACGAACATGTTGCGTTCGCGAAAATCGATTTCGCCGTTGCCCATGATCTTGCCGGGCAGGGGGCCGACCTCCATGGCGAAACGGAGATGGGCGTCCGTGCCGTTGACCGGGCGGATGCCCAGGGCCACGACTTCATGCTGGGGAAGATGCAGGCGGGCGCACCGCTCCAGGCAATGGTCGATGGCCTGGGGAAGACGGCCGAAAACAATGCCTTCCTCGTCGAGCACCTCCATGATGGTATCGCGGTTCGGCAGACTGTGGCCGGGGAGCGGCGGAATGAGCGATAAAATCGCCTGCATGTGGCCCGGGGTGGGGTCGATCAGCCGCTCGATGCTGATGCATTGATACTCGAGGGATTGCTTGCCGGCGGAAAGGTAGTGCGGATAGCCGCTGACCGTGGCGGCCAGCTTCTTGCCGTCGGTGTGGGGGGCAACATTGGCTCCCGGTTCGATGACCAGCTCCTCCGGGAACGGACAGGAAACCTCCCGGCCGTAGATATTCATGCCGGTTTGCGGCGCAATCCTCGGACCGGGGCCGGCCACCACCTCGCCCTTGCGGATCAGCGGCACCAGCAGCAGTTCGCGTTGGCAGGCTTGGCCGGAGGCGTCGGTTTGGTCGACGCTCCTGGAGACGGAGGCAAAACACGGATGAAAGCCCCTGCGGCCGACCACCGGCGGCGTTCCCGCGGCCACCGCGACCGGTTCGACCAGCGCCTCGCCGGCATCGATCCGGCGCTGGGCAAAATCGACGGCTGTCAGGTCAAGACCGTGAACAATGCCCTGGCGAAGCAGCAGACGGTGGAGTTGGTCGCCCATGCCGAGGCGCAGGTCGCTATCGGCCGAGGCGGCATCCTGCAGGCGGGCGCTGAGGTGATCGGCTGGGATATGCAGGTAGTAAAATACTCGGTTCACGACTCACGGCCAGGGGCTGAAACTCTATGTGATCGAAACGCTAACATAATGCTGCCCGGTGAACAAGTCCGTTCCTGCTTGCTCTCGCGGCTGGAAACACAGGGGGTGCATGTATTGACGGAAAAAACCGAGAAGCGTGTCGTCAACTTCATACAAAAAATGGCGTAGGCCTGGGGGTGGCAAATCTAAGGATCAATGTTCGAGGGTAATATCAGAAAAACACCAATGTGCGATGGGCGGTTCCGGAGGCGGGGAGGCGAGCCCTATTTGCGGCGGTGCAAGTCCGCCATGTATTCCTCCCACTCCACTGGCAGCAGGGATTTTTTTTTGTTGTTGCACTCCTTGCAGCAGGGGACGAGATTGTCCTTGGTGCTGCGGCCGCCCCGGGTCAAGGGAATGACATGGTCCATGGTCAGGTTATGGTAGCCGACCTGCCGGCCGCAGTACCAGCAGGTGCCGGAGGCGGTTTTCTGCTGCCACCAGCGGCTTTTGCGCAGAGTTCTGGCCTTGTTGCGTTCGGCCTTGATCAGGGTCTCGTCGATGGCGTCCAGGGTAAAGTATGCTTCGTGCTTCACGCGGCCGGACCTCCGGTCAATATCCGGCGGACCCGGCCCGCCAGGTACAGCGACCCGGCCACGCAGACCAGATCGTCGGGTTCCGCCCGTGCCAACATACGGTCCAAAGCCTGTTCCACGGTTTCGCACCAGTCGGTTCTGTCGCGGATTGCTGGCGGCAGGCCGGCATACAGCATCTGTGGCTCCGCAAAGCGCGGCGACTCGGTGCGGGTGAGCATCACCGCGTTCGCCAGGGCCAGGAGATCGAGCAACGGCTGCCCCATGTGCTTGTCCGCCATGTTGCCCCAGATCAGCAACAGCCGGCAGCCGGGATAGCCGGCACGCAGCCCCTGGGCCAGCGCGGCCACGCCCGCCTCGTTGTGGGCGCCGTCCAGAAGCACCCGCAGGTTTTTGTCCCGGTGCCGGACCGCAAGCACTTCCATGCGGCAGGGCCAGCGGACCTGGCGCAGGCCGATTGCAATCGCCTCGGGAGAGACCGGAAAAACCGGCGCCAGCAATTCGAGCGCCGCCAGGGCCACCCCGGCGTTGACCACCTGATGGGCGCCCTGGAGCATCAGGGGCAGGGCGCCCAGCTTCGTCCCGGTGGGGCCCTGGTAGTCGAATGTGCCGGGCGCGGCTGCCTGGGCGAAGAAATCGCGGCCGAACAGCGACAGCGGGCTGTGCAATTGTTGACAACGGGCCTCGATCACCGCCACCGCCTCGCTTGCCCTGCCGGAAAAGACGGTGGGCACCTTGGCCTTGACGATCCCCGCCTTTTCGCCGGCAATGGCGGCAATGGTCGGGCCGAGGTGCTGTTCGTGATCGCGGCTGATATCGGTGATGATGGCGACGCGCGGCCTGACCACGTTGGTGGCGTCGAGCCGGCCGCCCATGCCGGTTTCTAGGATGGCGGCGTCGACCTTCTGTTCCGCAAACCACATCAGCGCCAGCAGGGTGGTACATTCGAAATAGGTGGGCTGGTGGTCGCGGCTGCCGGTCAGGGCGGCCAGCCGGGCCACCAGCGTGGCGAAATCGGCCTCGGAGATGAGGCGGTCGTCGATCCGGAACCGTTCCCGGACGTCGGCCAGGTGCGGCGAGGAGTAGAAGCCGGTGCGAAAGCCGGCGGCCGAGAGCAGGGCCAGCAGGCTCGCGCCCACCGAGCCCTTGCCGTTGGTGCCGGCGATATGGATAATCTGCAGCCGATCCTGGGGATTGCCCAGCTCGGCCAGCAGGTTGCGGGTGCGGTCCAGGCCGAGCTTGATGGTGAAGAGCTGACGCTGGGCCAGCCAATCTTCGGCCTGGCGGATGGTCATGGATGCGGGCATGGCGGCGGCACGGTCTAGCCGAGCGGATCGAGTTTGGCGTAATCGAGATGCAGGATCTTGCTGCCGTGGCGGTCGAAATGGACCTCCACCCGGCGCGGGCCCGGAACCGAGGCAATCCGGCCGGGGCCGAAAAAGGCGTGGTTGACCCGCATCCCCTCGATATATTCCGGGTGGGGCGCGGTTTTTCTCGCCAGCGAAGCCGGGGACGCCGTCGGTTGGTATTGGCTGGTCGACGGCGCGGTGACGGTGCCGGCCCGGTCGATGCTTTGGTACAAACCGGGGTTGATCTCCCGCAAAAAAGGCGACATCGCGGTGCGCATCTGCTGCCGGTCGGGGGTGACCATCTCCTTGGGATAGGTCAGGTAGAGCTGGTTGCGGGCCCGGGTCGCGGCCACATACAGCAGCCGTCGCTCCTCTTCCCACTGTTCGCCCGGTGCGGCGTTCAGGTGGGGGAAACGACCCTCGGCCAGGCCGATGACAAAGACCGTGTCCCACTCCAATCCCTTGGCCGAGTGGATAGTGGAGAGCACCAGCCGGGTGTCGTCGGCAAAGGCATCGGTCGCGGTCCCGGTGTCGGGCGGGTCGAGGGCAGTATCGTCGACAAAGGCTTGCAGGTCGCCGTAGCCGGCGATCAGGGCCTTGATCTGGTCGAGTTCCCGGCGCCTTTTGGGGTAGTCGTCGTAATACATCTTTTCAAACACCGGCTCGTAATAGCGCATGACCAGGTCGAATTGATCGGACGGGGTCAGCTCCGGCTGCCGCAATCGCTCCAGGGTGGCGGTCAACAGGTCGAACTGGGTTTTCCAGGCCGGGCCCGGCCGGTAGGCGGCCAGGGCCGCAAAGGGCGAGTCCGTGGCCCGGAGGGCGGCCAGGATTTTTTGCACCGTCTTGGGACCGACCTTGTCGAGCTGCAGCAGGATGCGGTTCCAGCTCAGGTTGTCCCAGGGGTTGATCACCACCCGGAAAAAGGAGAGCAGATCCTTGATATGGGCCGATTCGGTCAGCTTGAGGCCGCCGCGCTTGTCAAAATCGACGGCGTGGCTGGCCAGTTCGATCTCCAACTTGAACGAGTGGAAGCCGGAACGGAACAGTACCGCGATTTCGTGGAGCGGCACGCCTTCCTGCCGGCGCCGCTCAATGGCCTCGACCACAAAGCGCGCCTCGGCGGCCTCGGTGGGCGCGGCCACCAGTTGCGGTCTGTTGCCGCCGGTTTTGCTGGTGAAGAGCGTTTTGGCGAATTTTTTTTCGGCGTGGGCGATGATGTCGTTGGTCAGCTGCAGGATCGGCTCGGTGGAGCGGTAGTTTTCCTCGAGCTTGACAATGGCGGTGCCGGGAAACTGCTCGGGAAAGCGCATGATGTTGGAAAAATCCGCCCCCCGGAAGCTGTAGATCGATTGGGCGTCGTCGCCGACCACCATCACGTTGCTGTGGCGATAGGCCAATAACCGCACGATTTCGGCCTGGAGCAGGTTGGTGTCCTGGTATTCGTCCACCAGGATGTGCTGGAAGCGGGTTGACAATTCGTCGCGGGCAGCTTCCGATTCGGCCAGCAGCCGCTTCCAGTTGATGAGCAAATCGTCGTAATCCATCAGGCCGTGATCGAGCTTGAACTGGCGGTAATGCTCGGCGATTGTGTAGAAATCGTTTATGAATTCGGTAAGATGAATGTGGTCGCCGTAGACGAGTTGCTCGATGGTGGTCGCCCGGTTGATTGCCCCGGAGATCAGGTTCAGCACCACCCGTTTGGAGGGGAAGCGCTTGCCGGCCCCGGCCATGCCCAAGGAGGATTTGAGCAGGTTGACGATGCCCTCGGCGTCGCCCCGGTCGATGATGGTGAAATTGGCGCCCAGGCCGAGGTGATGGCCGTAGCGGCGGAGCAGGATGTTGGCGGTGGCGTGGAAGGTTCCGCCCATGACCCGGCGGCAGGTTCCGGCGGTCAGCTCGGCGGCGCGGCCGAGCATTTCCTGGGCGGCCCGGCGGGTAAAGGTCAGCAGCAGGATCGATTCGGGCGGCACGCCCCGGTCGATGAGATGCGCCATCCGGTAGACCAGGGTGCGGGTCTTGCCCGATCCGGCCCCGGCTATCACCAGGATGGGGCCGTCGCCATGGTTGACGGCGGCGTGTTGGGCGCGATTGAGCTGCTCGGCAAACGAAGAGGAGGAGGGCATCGCGGCCCGATCGAAAAGCGAAGGGACAGGGGAGTGCATAGCCGCTCTTCTACCACAGCGGCAACTGGGGCGCAATGCCTGTTGACACCGGCGGCTGCCACTGGGTAAAGTCGCAGACTCCCGGTTCGTCGCGGCTTGCGCCCGGTGAATTCGGTTTCATACGCAGTGTAGACGGATTTCTGACAAAGAGCCACAGCCCATGATACAGCCAGAGCACATCTTCACGGAACAGGTTCTCCGGTCGTTGTTTCCGCCGGAACGCTCCGATGCTTTTTTCGACGCCCTGTTCGGCGACACCAGCGAGGGCGCCTACGACATCGCCTTGACCTATGCCGGGTACGACCAAAAGGCCAACACCCTGGATTTCCTCCTCAACCTGCACGAGCGGCCGGGGCGCTGTCTGGCCTGCAACCTGACCTACGGCCTGCCGGAAGTCTTTGGCCGGCATCCGGTGATCGATATCAAGGGACTGGTGGGAGAGATCGAGCAGGTGCTCGGCGGCGAGCTGCGCTGTGCGGATTGGCAGCTGGGACGCACCGAGCAAAAAGGGCGCTCGCTGCACAGCATCCCGCTGCGGATTCAGCTGGCAAAGAAGTAAGCCGGCATGGCAGCCGGGCTTGGGAGCGTTGCCGGCTGATCGGCGGTGTCGTTGACCGGGGCGGTTGTTGGCGGCGCTAATTGGCCACCGCCACCTGCGCCCCGCCGTTGGCCTTGGCTTGATAGAGGATATCGTCGGCCTGTTCGAGCCAGCTTTGGATGGTCAGACCCGGCTGCCACTCGATCAAACCGATGCTGACCGCCAATTTTCCGGCCTTGGTCGTCAGGTCGAGTTGCTCCACCGCCAGACAGAGCCGCTCCGCCAGGAATTTGGCATCCTGCAGGCTGGTGTCGGGCAGGACCAGGAGAAACTCGTCGCCGCCCATGCGGACCAGCATGTCGGAGAGCCGGATTTCCCGTTGCAGCGCCTCCGCGACCTGTTTCAACACTTGGTCGCCCATGAAATGGCCCATGGTGTCGTTGACCGCCTTGAAACGATCCAGGTCGAGCGCGGCCAGGGTGAGGGGGCGGCCGTGCCGGCGGGCCTGTTCGATGACGGAGCCGATCCGCTCCTCGAACACAAAGCGGTTGGGCAGGCCGGTGAGGCTGTCTCGACGGGCCTGGGCGAAGATCTCCTCGTATTCCAGGGCCCGCTTCAGCGGTTCGGCCAGGATGACCAGGGACTCGTCGATGAATTGCAGTTCGTCCTCGACCAGGGCCTTGCCCTTGGTCAGGATGACCATCATGCCCTCGCAGTCGGCGGAGTTGAACGCCCATTTGTGGATTTTGAAGCCGGCGGCCTGGCTGCCATCCGGCGTCCGGCTGATCGGCTGTTCCAGAATTTCCTGCGCCAATTGAATGGCTTCCCGCCTTTTGGGCCCGTGGTAGGAGCAGAACATGTGCATGCGCTGCCGGGCTGGATTGTGGTAGCCGATCAGCTCGTGGTCGACAAATTCCATCAGCCAGATGGAATAGGCCTCGATCATGGAGGGCAGGTCGAGAATCCCCGCCATCCTCTGATAGAGCGTGTTGATTTTCTGGAGTTTTTCCGATTGGTGCCGGTAGTGGTACAGTTCGGACAGCAGATTTTCCACCCTGGAGGCAACCTGAAAGTCAACTTGATCGTCGAGCATTTGCACGTTCATAACAATCCCGCAATCGGCTTGGAAGTCATGGCGCGAGGCACCGGCGCTGGAGGCGGAGCGCATCGCGCAGTGAGTAATTATTTGTAGAAAGCGATTTTCATGCCTGTTGTACAATAATTTATATTGTTCAATGATAACGATTGGTTCCCTTGTCGATTCCCGATCGATTGGAGCAAGTGGCGTTCGGTTGTCAAATTTTCGACGAACAGGGGCAGCAAACAGGCAAGGCAAGGAGAGGCGATGGAAAGCGGATTGAATCTGGGGCAGATGTTCGTGGCCGGTTTTCTCGGCCGCGAGGTCGGAGCGGACCATTGGCTTGCCCGGTCCCTGGCCGAGGACCGGCTGGGCGGGGTGATCCTCTTCAGCCGTAACGTCGACGGCTCGGTACAGAATATCGAATCGCCCCGGCAGCTTGCACAGCTGGTTGCCGGATTGCGTCAATTTGCCGCCATTCCCCCCTTGGTCGCCATCGATCAGGAGGGCGGCAGAATCTGCCGGCTGGCGCCGAAAAACGGCTTTTTACCTTCCCGCAGCGCGGCGGAACTGGCCGCCGAGGGCGTGGCCGCCACGGCGCGGGCCGCCGAGGCCATGGCTGCGGAATTGGCCGAATACGGGATCAATCTCAATTTCGCGCCGGTGGTCGATCTCAACCTCAATCCGGACAATCCGATCATCGGCCGCTACCAGCGGAGCTTCGGCGCCGATCCGGCCCAGGTGGCGGCCCATGCCCGCGCCTTCATCGAGGCCCACCATCGCCAGGGCATCGGCTGCTGCCTCAAGCATTTTCCCGGCCATGGCAGCGCCGGCAGCGATTCGCACCTCGGTTTCGTCGACACCACGACCCCGTGGCAGACGATCGAGCTGGAACCCTATCGGCAATTATTGGCCGCGGGCTATGCCGACGGAATCATGACAGCGCACCTCATCAACCGCCGGCTCGATCCGTCCGGGCTGCCGGCCACCCTGTCGCCGGCCATGGTGACCGGGCAATTGCGGCAGGAGCTCGGGTTTGGCGGGGTGGTGTTCAGCGACGACATGCAGATGCGCGCCATCAGCGCGGGCTGGCCGTACGCCGAAGCCGTGCAGCGGGCGGTGCTGGCCGGAGTGGATGTGGTGGTGGTCGGCAACAACCTCAGTCCGACCGAACACGCGGTGCGGGAGGGCATCGAGGCGATCGAGGCCCTGCTTGACAGCGGCCGGATAGAACCGCAACGTATTCAGTGTTCACTGGCGCGCATCGCGCGCTTCAAGGCAATGATCGCAGGACAACAACCATGGAATTTCCCCGGCCCACCCACAACCTGGTCATAGGCTACGCCGCCTGGCTGTTCGGCTTTATCGGCGCCCACCGCTTTTACTACGGCAAGCCGGTATCCGGCACCATCTACTTCTTTACCCTCGGCCTGCTGGGCATCGGTTGGCTGGTCGATCTCTTCCTCATCCCGGCCATGGACCGGGAGGCGGAAATCCGCTCCATTCCCGGGCCGATCGACTACAACGTGGCCTGGCTGCTCCTGGTTTTCCTGGGCTTGTTCGGCGCCCACCGCTTCTATCTGGGCAAGATCGGCACCGGCGTCCTCTACCTGTTCACCGTCGGTTTGTGCGGCTTGGGCTATATCTACGATATGTGGACCCTCAACGACCAGATCACCCTGGTCAACGGCAGCACCCTCCCCGGCAGGGGCGAACGCTCTTGATCGAAGCGGGAGACAGGGAGTGGCGGGACAAGCCGGGCCGAGCGGCGCTCAGGGGCAGCAGAGCACCTGGTTGCCGCCGGCGGCCTTGGCCTGGAGCAGGCAGCGCTCGGCCAGCAGCAGCAGGTCCTCGGCGGTGGCGTTGCGCTTGGCGTTGTCCGGAGTGAAACCGGCGATCCCGAAACTGGCGCTGCAGGCCAGGGTACGACCATCCTCGGTCTGGCCGAGCTGGGCGCATCGCTCCCTCATCCGTGTCGCCACCCGGCCGGCCCCGCTGATCGGGGTTTCGGGCAGGACCACCAGGAACTCGTCTCCGCCCCATCGGGCGATGGTGTCGATATCCTGACGGGTCACCTGGGCCGCGGCCCGGGCAAAACCGGCAAGGACCGTGTCGCCGGCCTGATGGCCGAAGGCCTCGTTGATGCGCGTCAAGCCGTCGAGGTCGCAGAGGATGATCGAAAGGGGATGGCGGTAGCGGAGGGAGCGGCGCAGCTCCCGGTGCAAAAGGGCGGGGATGTGCGGCCTGGCAGAGCAACCGGTGAGGGAATCGGTGAGCGAAAGCTGCTCGATCCGCGCCAGCAGGCGGTGTTCCTGCTGGAGAAGTTCGAATTGGCGCACGGTATCGATCAGGATGGCAGCCAGGATGTGCGGCGGCGTGCTTTCCGGCACCACTCGAAAGACAGAGCGGCTGTTGGCCAGCGGCAGCAATTCAGCCAGTTGGTCGTCCGGCACCAGGAGCAAGGGCACGGGCCCGGCCTGCGAGTCGAGCTGCTCGATCAACTCCAGGCCGTCCATGTCGGGCAGCCGGACGGCGACGAGCACCCCGTTCCAGGGGGTCGGTTGGGCCAGGGCTTCGAGACCGTCCTGGCCGCTTGTCACCACGGTTGCCTCGAACGAGGTCGAAAATTCAGCAAAAAAGGATTCGAAGTTCAGGTGATGGCTGATAATCAGAAAAGGGGAAGGCATGGCTCTGCTCCAGGCAACGGCGATGGAAGATCACTCTGGAAAAGCATACCATCATGGCCGCAAAATGAGGAGTACTCTTTTTATTGGCAAGGACAGCGGATCGCGCTATAAGGCCGCCGAAGGAGCGAAAACATGAACGAGGACAGGCACGGCTGCAAGCCGGAAATACACTACCCCTGCCGCTGGCAGTTCCGCCTGATCGGGGAAGAGCGCGGCGCCGTGGTCGCGGCCATCGGCCGGGTGGTGGACTTGGCGGCCTGCGCGATTGCCGACGGCAACGTCAGCGCCGGCGGCCGTTATCTGAGCGTGGTCGTGGAAACCACGGTCGCCGACGAAGCCGAACGACTGCGCCTGTATCGGCAATTTGCCGACGATCCGGCCGTCAAGGTGGTGTTATGAGCAATCTTTCTCCGGAAGGGGACAAACCCCTGATCGACAACAAGGTCATCCCGGTGATGCGGGAGGCGATCGTCACCATGCAGATGCTGCTGTTCAAGACCCTGCGGCAAAGCATCCACGACCGGTATGTCGACCGACCCGACCCGGAGCATACGATGCTGGCCGGGGCGGTGATCAACAACCTGTTCGGCACCCTGCCTGCGGACGCGGCGGTGGCCGCCTTTGGCGCCGCCAACCGCGAACTGGTCGAACGGGAGTTGCGGGAGTTGGCCGTTACCTGCGCCCCGCTTTTACCTTTACTCACCGATACCCTGCGGATGAAGACCATCTGCGACAACCAGGAAGGCATCCATTCCATTCCCACCCTGCTGATGGCCAAGGCCCTCGGCATTCTTCAGGAAAACCGCGAACTGCCGCTGCCCTCCACCTTCATGCGCCAGGTACGCCGCCTGGCCGCCGAGCATGGACTTATCGAGCCGATGGCTCCCGCCCCCGAAGCGTCACCAACGTAGCTCCCCAGGAACCGCCGGTTTCGTCGGCCAGACGGAATTCGGCCACCATTTCCAACCGACCGAGCAGGGCGTGCACTGTCCGCCGCAAAGTGCCGGTTCCCTTGCCGTGAACGATGCGCACCCGCAGGATGCCGAGCCGTTGGCATTCCTCCAGGTAGTCCGGAACGAGCGTCTTGATATCCGCCGGATGGAAGGCGTGCAAATCCAGGGTGCCGTCGATGGGCAGGGGCACCGGTTCGAGGTCATCCACGGGACATTCTCCGCGTTTCGAGCAAATCCAAGGCAGCCACGGCTGTCCGCTGCGAGGCGCCCGGCCCGCCCAGGCGGCTGCGGACCTCGGCCAGCCCGGCCAGTATCGCCTGCCGTTTTTCGTCATCCTGCAGCATGGCCAGGGTAGCCTGGGCAAGGCGTTCGGGACTGGCCGCGTCCTGCAGGAGTTCGGGGATGACCTCGCGTTCGGCGATCAGGTTGACCAGGGAAAAAAAACGCAGGCCCCGGATCAACAAGCGCCCCAGCCAGTAGGTGCGGGGGCTCATTCGGTAGGCGGCCACGGTCGGCACGCCCAGAATGCCCAGTTCCAGCACCACCGTGCCCGAGGCCGCCATCGCCGCGTCGCAGGCCGCCATCATCGCGTACCGATCCTCGTCGATCACCCGGATGTCGAGGCGCTCCTGCCAGGTGGCCAGGCCGTGTTGGTCGAGCAGGTCGCGGTTGACGGTCGGCGCCAGGGGCAGCAGAAAGGTGGCCCGGGGCAGTTCCTGGCCGATCAGGCCTGCCGCGGCCAAAAAAACCGGCAGCAGGGTGGCGATTTCCTTGCGCCGGCTGCCGGGCAACAGCCCGATCAAGGGCCGATCGGGCTCGATGCCGTGCCGGCTTCTGAATGCCTCGGGCGAGAGTCCGGGCTTGACCGAATCGAGCAGCGGATGGCCGACAAAATCGACCTCCACGCCATGGCGGGCGTAAAAGGCGGGTTCAAAGGGAAGAATCACCGCCATGCGGTCGACCAGGCGCTTGATGGTGCGGACCCGGCCGCTGCGCCAGGCCCAGATTTGGGGACTGATGTAATAAAAGATCGGGATGCCGAGCTTTTTGGCCTTCCTGGCCAGCAGGAAATTGAAGTCCGGGTAGTCGATCAGAATCAACAGATCGGGGCGGTGGGTGCGCATGCGCTCGAGCAGGGCACGGCGGGCGCGCAAGATGTCACCCAAATGGCCGAGCACCTCCACCGCGCCCACCACTGCCAGTTTGGCGGCGTCGGCCAGCAGTTCCACGCCCGCGGCCTGCAATTCCCTGCCGCCCATGCCGCAGAAGCGCAGCCGCGGATCAAGGGCCAGCATGGCCTGGACCAGGCGGGCGCCGTGCAGATCGCCCGAGGCCTCGCCGGCCACGATCATGACCTCGCGCCCCTGTTCATGCTCTTGCAAGGCAGCCACCGGGATCAATGGGGCTTGAGGTAGGGCAACAGGTTGGCGTGGCCCTCGTCCCGGAGGATCTGCTCGATCCGCTCGCGGTTGCCGTGGATTTGGGCGATCACCTGCAGGGCCACGTCCAGGGCGCGGCGGCCCTCTTCGCCGCTGACCGCCGGTTCGCTGCGTTCGCGAACATGGTCCATGAAATCGCAGAGTTCCAGCTCAAGGGCATCCTGGTCCTGGAAGGCCGACTTGTTGATTTCCGGCACCGGCGTGCCGCCGTCCCGGCCCGGCTGTAACCGCACCTCCATGATTTCCTTGCGGCCGAAATCCACCGACAGATATTGGCCGGGTTGAAAGATCCGCATCCGCCGCATGGTTTCCATGGATATGCGGCTCACCGTGATATTGGCGGTACAGCCGTTGGCAAAGATCAGGCGGGCGTTGGCGATGTCGGTCAGGTGGGTGATGACCGGGGTGCCGGCGGTGAGGATCGAGACGATCGGCGACTTGACGATAGACAGCACGATGTCGATGTCGTGGATCATCAGGTCGAGCACCACATCCACATCCGTGCCCCGTTCCTTGAACACCGAGATGCGGTGTGCCTCAATGAACAGCGGGTGGGTGAGCAGGGGCTGCATGGCCAGCACCGCCGGATTGAAGCGCTCCAAATGCCCCACCTGGAGGATGCATTGCCGGTCGCGGGCCAGCCGGATCAGGTCGTCGGCCTCGGTCAGGGTGGTGGTGATGGGCTTTTCCACCAGGACGTCGACCCGCTGCAGCAGGCAGGCCTTGGCCACCTCGTGATGCAGGCTGGTCGGCACCACCACCGATACCGCGTCGACCTGGGTGAGCAGCTCATGGTAATCGGCATAGGGCCGGGTGGCGCATTCATCGGCGATTTGCCGAGCCCGCTCCGGGTCGGTATCGGCCACGCCCACCAGTTCGACATCGGCCATGGCCGCATATTTCTGGGCATGAAAACGTCCCAAATATCCAACACCTATAACTCCAACTTTAACAACTTTCTTCATGTTTGGCTGTTTCCTTTTGGCTGGTGCGTTCCCTCGGGCAAGCGGTGCGCTCAGATGCCGAGGTAGGCGCTTTGAACGGCAGGGGTGCGGCGAAGCGCCTCGGCCGTGTCGTGCATGACGATACGCCCGTTCTCCAGGACATATCCCCGATCCGCCACCTGCAGGGCCAGGTTGGCGTTCTGTTCCACCAACAGGATGGTGGTGTGCTGTTCCTTGTTGATTGCAACAATGATCTCGAACAGATGCTTGGTCATGAGCGGTGCCAGGCCCATGGAAGGCTCGTCGAGCAGCAGCAGCCGGGGCCTGGCCATCAGCGCTCTGGAAATGGCCAGCATCTGTTGCTCGCCGCCGGAGAGGGTACCCCCAGGTTGGCGGCGCCGTTGCTGCAAGACCGGAAACAGGCGGTATACCTGTTCCCGATCCGCGGCCACCTGTCGCCGGTCCCGGCGAAGAAAGGCCCCCAGGTCGAGATTTTCCGCCACGCTCAAGTCGGGAAAGATGTGACGGCCCTCGGGCACCTGGCAGATTCCGAGCCGGACCAGGACCTCTGGCGCCAGGCCGGTGATCGTTCTGCCCGCAAACAGGATTTCGCCCCGATGGGGCGGCACCAGGCCGCTGATGGCCATCAGGGTGGTGGTTTTGCCGGCGCCGTTGGCGCCGATCAGGGTGACGATTTCCCCTTGCTCGACCCGAAGGCTGACCCGGTGCAGCGCCTGGATGCTGCCGTAGGCGGCGTCGATCCCGCACAATTCAAGCATCGGTTGCCTCCTCGCCCAGGTAGGCCCGGATCACCGCCGGGTGGCACCGCACCTCGTCGGGCGTGCCTTCGGCGATCAGGCGGCCGTAATCCATGGCAAAGATGTGGTCGGACAGGCGCATCACCAGTTTCATGTCGTGTTCGATCAGCAAGATGGACCGGCCGTCGTCCCGGATGGAGGCAATCAAGGCTTCCAACTCCGCGGTTTCCTGCGGGTTCATGCCAGCCGCCGGCTCGTCGAGCAAAAGCAGTTGGGGATCGGTGGCCAGGGCCCGGGCGATTTCCAGCCGGCGCTGGGCGCCGTACGGGAGGTTTGGGGCCAACTCGTCGGCTTGATCGCTCAACCCGATCCGGTCAAGCAAAGCAAGGCACATGCCAACGGTTTCCCTTTCCTCGCGCACCGTGGCCGCCGGCCGAAAGATGGCCCCGAACAGCTTGGCGGTCGTGCGGCAGTGGCGGCCGACCATCACGTTCTCCAGCACGGTCATGTTGGGGAAAAGACGGATATTTTGGAAGGTGCGCGACAGCCCCGCCGCAGTGATCCGGTGGGGCGGCAGGCCGTGCAGCCGTCGTTGCGTCCGCCCCGGCGGGTTCAGCAGCACCTGGCCGCCGGTGGGGCGGTACATTCCAGTCAGGCAGTTGAACAAGGTGGTCTTGCCGGCGCCGTTGGGGCCGATCAAGGCCACGATTTCGCCTGGAAGAATACGCAGATCCACCTGGTCCAGGGCGCGGATGCCGCCGAAATCCATGGTCAGGCCGCTGACAATGAGCAAAGGATGCATGAGTGTGTCAATAATGCCACAAATTAGCGGCTGGGTGAGTACGTTTGACGCGGCGGCGACATGAGACCGCGTGGACGGACGATCATCATGATCACCAACACGGCCCCGAACACCAGCATGCGGTATTCGGCCAGGGCACGCAGATATTCGGGCAGCAGCATGAGAATCAGGGCGGCGAGCACCACCCCGGTGATCGATCCCATGCCGCCCAGCACCACGATGCAGAGAATGATCGCCGATTCCAGGAAGGTGAAGCTGGCCGGATTGATGAAGGTGGTCTTGGCGGCGAACAGTACCCCGGCCATTCCGGCCCAGGCCGCTCCCAGGGCAAAGGCGGTCAGCTTGATGGCGGTCTTGTCGATGCCCATGGCCTGGCAGGCGATTTCATCCTCGCGCAGGGCGAACCAGGCCCGGCCGATGCGCGAGTGGCGCAGGCGATTGACCACGAAGACGGTCGCCAGCGCCATGGCAATGGTGAGATAGTACTGGTAGATCAGGGATTGGTCCAGGGTCATGTCGAGGCCGAACAAGCCCGGCCGGGGGATGTCGGCAATGCCGCTCGGCCCCTGGGAAAAGGCGCCCCAGTTCTCCAGGATCAGGCGGATGATCTCGCCGAATCCCAGGGTGACGATGGCCAGGTAATCGCCCCGCAGCCGCAGCACCGGAAAGCCGAGCAGGATGCCGAACAGCGCCCCCAGCAGGCCGCCGATGGGCAGCGCAACCCAGAAGCCCAGGTCGAAATGGAGGTGGAGCAGGCCGTAGGCATAGGCCCCCACCGCGTAAAAGGCCACGTAGCCGAGATCGAGCAGGCCCGCGAACCCAACCACGATGTTCAGCCCCAGCCCCAAGATCACGTACATCAGGGCCGTGGTCATGATGTTGACCTGATAGGTGGAGAACACCAGGGGAAAGGCCAGGAAAAACAGCATGGCAATGGCGCTAAGCGGCAACAGGCGCTCCGGCCGGAACAATAGCGGCGGCTTGGGGAAGTGCGGGGAGGCCTGGTCCGGCATCCGGCGCAGGCGTTCCGCTCTGGCGGCCCGGTGGGCGGCGAGCAGCCGGCAAGTCAGGGCAACGGCCGCGCTGGCGCCGCCCACCCACAGCAGATTAGCCCAGCGCCAGGTCACGGTTTGCTCGGTCGGATCGACCTTGATCACCAGCAAGGGAAAGGTGAGGAACATGAACCAGAGGCCGGTGAGCAGGGCATGGCGGATATCTTTGCCGGTGGGCATGGGCAGGCTCTTCATGGTCGCGCCTCACACCTTTTCCGCCGCGGCCTTGCCCAGCAGACCGGCGGGTCGGAAGATGAGGATCAGCACCAGCAGGGAAAAGGCGAACACGTCCTCGTAGTCGCTGGAAACATAGCCGGTGGCAAAGGCTTCGGTCAGGCCGAGGACAAAGCTGCCCAGCACCGCGCCGGGGATGGAGCCGATGCCGCCCAGCACCGCGGCGGTAAAGGCCTTGATGCCGGCGATGAAGCCGATGGCGAAGTTGATCTGGCCGATATGGGAGGCGATCAGCAAGCCGCCGACGGCCGCCAGGGCCGAGCCGGTGACAAAGGTAAGGGAGATGATCCGGTCGACATTGATGCCGATCAGCAAGGCCATTTTCCGGTCCTGGGCCGTGGCGCGCATGGCCTTGCCGGTCCGGGTGAACTTGATCAGCAGGGTCAGCGCCGTCATCACCAGGGCCGAGACTGCCAGGATGGTCAGGCCGGAGGAATCGACGATGGCGCCGTAGGGTTCGAGAAAGGCGAATTCCGGCACCAGCGAGGGAAAGGGGACGAAATCCGAGGTTTGGGCCAGCAGGACGTAATTCTGCAGGAAGATGGACATGCCGATGGCGGAGATCAGGGGCGCGAGCCGGGGGGCGCCGCGCAGGGGCCGGTAGGCCAGCCGTTCGACGGTGAAACCGTAGGCCCCGGCCCAGATGGCGGCCGCCAGGGCGGCCAGGATGAGAATGGCCGGCAGGGGCAGGCCGTAGATCGACAGCACCGAGGAAACGATCAGGGCGGTGAAGGCGCCGATCATGTACATTTCGCCGTGGGCGAAGTTGATCAGGCCGATGATGCCGTAGACCATGGTGTAGCCCAGGGCGATCAGGGCGTAGATCGCCCCCCTGGTCAGGCCGCTGAACAAGAGCTCGAGGAAGTACTCCACAGAAGCGCTCCGAGCGGGTCAGTCCGTGCGGCGGGCCGGGCGCGACGAGGCGCCCGTTGCCTGTCCGTGCCCCGGAGTCATCGGACCTGGACGAATTGCCCGTCGCGGGCCTGGTACAAGGTGACCCCGATGCCGACCGGCTCGCCCTTGGCGCCGAACTTGATGGGGCCGAAGGGCGTGGCCACCTCCTCGCTGCGGAGAATGCGCGCCACCGCTTCCGGGTCGGTGGAGCCCGCCTTGGCAAGGGCGTTGGTCAGGGCCAGGGCCGCGGCCACGGCATTGTCGAAGAAGGCGCCCGGATCGCTGCCCTCGGCCTGCCTGAATTGTTCCCGATAGGCCTTGGTGACCGGATTGTTGGAGGCATCGGCCGGGCCGGTGGCATACACGCCTTCGGCATCCTTGCCGGCCACCTTGATGAAGGTGTCGTTCTTGACGCCGTCGTCGGAGACAAAGGGGATGGCCAGCCGTTTCTGCCGCATCTGGCCGACGAGCTTCGAGGCCTCGGGGTGGTAGCCGCCGAAAAGGACCGCTTCGGCTCCCGAGCGCTTGATCTTCTGGACCACGGCCGAGTAATCGACCGCGCCGGGAGTGATGCCTTCAAACAGCACCACCTGCGCCGTGCCGGAACGCTCGATCAGGGCCTTGGCAAACTCGGCCAGGCCCTTGCCATAGTCGCCCTTGTCGTGGAGCACCGCGATCTTGCCGGCCTTGAGGGTGTGCAGGGCAAAGTCGACCTGGGCCGCGGCCTGGACGTCGTCGGCGGCAATGGTCCGGAAAAAGAACGGATATTCGCCGTCCCGGTTGAGCAGGGAACTGGTTGCCGAAGGCGAGATGACCAGTACCTTGGCGGCTTGATAGATCGGCAGGGCCGCCTTGGTGGGTCCGGAGCAGATATGGCCGATTACCGCCCTGACCCCGCCGGCGACCAGCTTGGTGGCGCTGTTGGTGGCCAGTTCCGGTTTGCAGGCGTCGTCCTCGACCAGCAGTTCCACCGGCCTGCCCTGGATGCCGCCCTTGGCGTTGATCTCCTTGACCACCAGCTGGACCGCCTTCAGGGGCGGCAGGCCATAGGGCGCCAAATCGCCGCTGAGGGAGCCGGCAAATCCTATCTTGATGGGTTCGGAGGCCCATGATGTCCCGGCGACGCAGGCCGAAAAGGCCAGCGCTGCGAGTCCGACAAGAAAAAATTGCGCATGCGACACGATGGCAGCCTCGTTTGGGGATTGAATTGCAAAAGCGGCGGGAATGCTCTACTGTGCCTTTTTCATACCGTATTCTTTTTTTTTTGCACTAAAAATGACCGGATCGAAGCGGCGGCAGGTCCCACGCCCCGTTGCCCGGCCGGCGTGTCCGCCATGGAAACGAACTCGTTGTTTTTTACCTTCGGCCGTCCTTTCTCCCCCCTGTACAGTCTGGCCATGCGCCTGCGCGAATCGCTCTACCGGCGGGGAATGCTGCCCTCCTACCGGTTCGAGGTGCCGGTGGTCAGTGTCGGCAACCTGACCATGGGTGGCACCGGTAAGACGCCGATGGTGCAGTACCTGGCCCGCCTGTTTCAGGAGCATGGCTTCCGGCCCGCCATTGTCAGCCGCGGCTACGGCGGCGCGGCCAGGGGCAAGGTGAATTTGGTATCCGACGGCAGCAACCTGCTGCTCAATGCCCATGCCGCCGGCGACGAACCGCGGCTGTTGGCCGAAACCCTGCCCGGCGTGCCGGTGCTGACCGGCATCGTCCGCAGGCTGCCGGCCCGCCGCGCCCTGGAGATGGGGGCCGACGTGCTGCTGCTCGACGATGGCTTCCAGCATCTGCCGATCGTCCGCGACATCGACCTGGTGCTGTTCAACACCGATCGCCTGGCCGGCAACTCCCGGGTTTTTCCCGGCGGCGACCTGCGGGAGCCGGTGGCCGCCCTGCGCCGCGCCACCGGCTTTGTCATGACCGGGGTGCACGAGGCCAACCGAGAACGGGCCGAACGGTTCGCCGAGCTGCTCCGCTCGAAATTTCCGGATACCCCGATCGCCTTTGCCGGCTTGCAGATGGAAGGCCTGGTGGAGGTCGCCTCCTCCGGCATGATCGTCCCGGCCAATGCCGGTCCGCTTCAAGGCGCACCCTGCTTCGGCTTCTGCGGCATCGCCCACCCCGAGTTGTTCCGGCAGACCCTGACCGATCAGGGCTTTGCCCCGGCCGGTTTCCTTGGTTTGTCCGACCATCAGCGCTACGGCGAGGCGCAGCTGGATCGGCTGCTCACCCTGGCGCGAAAATCAGGAGCCCAGTGGCTGTTGACCACGGAAAAAGATCTGGTCAAGCTGGCCGGCAGGGCGGCGCAGCTGCCTTTACCCCTGTACGGCTTGCGCATGCGGGTGGCAGCCGATGAGGATTTTGCCCGGACCATGCTCGAACACCTCGAATCACGGAAGGCGCGGCGTTGAAGCCGGCCTGGTCTTTGTGTCGAATCGGCCACATTTTCACTGGATTATGCAATTTGTGTGTTTTTTGCCACAGATTTACGGTGAGTGGCATCGGCGACTTTAAAGAAATGTCAAGATTTTATCCTTTTGATTTTTCATACAAAAAATACAGAATTCTCCCTACGAGAGGCCTGTTGATTCAGGTGGTTTGATTGTTGCATGTGGTTTAAAAAATTTTACTTTTTCCGTTTACTCGCTTGTCATAGGCACTCAACATGGCACCTCAAATAGAGCCGTATCAATATACCCTTCAACGCCCGGTCAGTTGCTGCGGCGTTGGCCTCCATACCGGCCGGACCGTCAATCTGACCATCAATCCGGCCCCGGCGAACACCGGCATCCAGTTCCTCCGTTCCGACATCTCCGGCCGCCCCGTCATCCCGGCGCGGGTGGAGCGGGTGGTCAGCACTACTTTAGCCACCACCATCGGCGAAGGTTCGTGCACCGTTTCCACCACCGAGCATCTGTTGGCGGCGTTGCGGGGATGCGGTGTCGACAATGCGGTGATCGACCTCGATTCCCACGAGGTGCCGATCATGGACGGCAGCGCCGGACCGTTCGTCCGCCTGCTGAAGACCGCCGGTCTGAGCCGGCAGCATTCCCTGCGCAAGATGCTGCGGATCACCCGGCCGATCAGCCTTGCCGACGGCAACAAATCGATCCGGATCGAGCCCTACGACGGTTACAAGGTTTCCGCCCGGATTCAGTTCGACGACGCCCTGATCAGCGAGCAGCGCTACTCGGTGGAAGTGACGCCGGAGCGGTTTGGCAAGGAAATTGCCCGGGCCCGCACCTTCGGCTTTGTCGAGCAGGTGGAGCAGCTCTGGCAAAACGGTCTGGCCCTGGGCGGCACCCTGGATAACGTGATCGCCATCCACTGGAACCGGCGCTCGATCCTCAACGAGGACGGCCTGCGCTTTGACGACGAATTCATCCGCCACAAGGTGCTTGACGTCATCGGCGACATGACTCTGCTCGGCTCGCCGGTGCTCGGCCACGTGATTGCCGACCGGTCCGGCCATGGCCTGCACCGCGCCTTCATGCAGGCGGTCATCGACAATCCCCAGTCCTGGGAATACGTGACCTTCAAGCAGCGGGGCGCTTCCCTGTGCCGCCACAAGGTGCAGTCCGCCAGGAATTCGGGTCGCCGTTTCGCCCCTTTCTTCGCTCCGGCGGGCGAGGTGATGACCACCCGGCCGGCCTGCGCCGTCTGAGTCGGAGGCGGATATCGGAACAAGGGATTGGCCCGCTGTAAAAAACCGCCGGTTTTGCCGGCGGTTTTTTTTTGCCGTCAGCGGCACCGACAAGGACAACGGTTGTCGCTCGTGGTCAAGCCGCGTATAATGACGCGGTCATTTCATCTTTCTTCTTTTTTCATCAATCGGAACGGTTCAAGAAAACGAACATGGGCGCGACACTTCCCCTTGCCAACATTGGCTTTGTCGGCGGCGGCCAAATGGCCGAGGCCATGGTCCGCGGCATTCTGGCCGCCGGCCTGGCCGCACCGGAACAGATAACCATCGCCGAACCGATGCCGGCTCGCCGCGAGTATCTCGCAAAAGAGTACGGCATTGCCTGCACCCAGGATCCGGCGGAACTTTGCCAGAAAAGCGAGATCCTGGTCCTGGCGGTCAAGCCGCAGTTGGCCGCGACGGTGCTGGCCGCCTACCGACCCTTGGTCGACCAGCGGCACCTGGTTTTTTCGATCATGGCCGGGGTCACTCTGCAAGGTCTGGCCGAGGCGTTCGCCGTGCCGGTCCGGTTGATCCGGGTGATGCCCAATACCCCGGCCTTGGTGCTGGCCGGTGCCGCCGCCTTCAGCCCCAACGACCTGGTTACCGACCGCGACCGAAAGATCGCCATGGCCCTTTTTTCCGCGGTGGGAACCTGCGTCGAGGTACCGGAGCACCTGCTCGATGCGGTGACCGGCTTGAGCGGCAGCGGTCCGGGCTATGTGTTCGCCTTCATCGAGGCCATGGTCGACGCCGGAGTGCTGGCCGGCCTGCCCCGGCCCGTGGCCGAACAGCTGACCGTGCAAACCGTGCTCGGTTCGGCCCGGCTTGCCCTGGAAAGCGGCGAACATCCGGCCATTCTCAAGGGCAGGGTCACCTCGCCCGGCGGCACCACCATTGCCGGCCTGCGGGTGCTGGAAAAGGGGGCCTTGAGGGGGACGATCATGGACGCGGTGGTGGCGGCAACCGAACGGTCGAGGGCCTTGGGCGGATGAAGATCGAGTATGCGGGAGTGGTCACCCGGCCGGACAGCCCCGAGGTGGAGCAGATCGGCCGGGAGATGATTGCCTGGTTCAATCGGCGCGGAATCAGGGCGGAACTGAACGGCATCGAACCGGGGATGGATCTTTTGATCGTGCTCGGCGGCGACGGCACCCTGCTCCACGTGGCGGAAAAGGCCAGCCGCTATCAGTTGCCCGTTCTGGGCGTTCACCTGGGGCACCTGGGCTTTCTCACCGAGGTGGCCGCCGATGAGCGATATCATGCCCTGGAGACGCTGCTGGTCGAGGAAAACGTCCGCATGGAAAAGCGGATCATGCTGACTGCCGCCTATGTGAACGGGATGACCGGCAAGAAGAGCACCTCGGTCCACGCCCTGAACGAGGTGGTCATCGTCAAGAAAAGCACTGAGGCCATGATCCGGCTGCGGTGCTGGGCGGGCAGGGAATATGTCACCACCTACCGGGCCGACGGGCTGATCATGTCGACCCCCACCGGATCGACGGCCTACAACCTTTCCGCCGGAGGGCCGGTGGTCCATGCCGAACTGGAGGCCATCGTCCTCACCCCGATCTGCCCCTTCATGCTCGAATCGCGGCCGGTGCTGCTCGGCTCCCGCCAGAAAGTCACCACCCAGCTGCTGGCCCCGGCCGGCCAGGTTAAGGTGATCGTCGACGGCGAGCTGCAATGGACCATCACCGAAAACGACTACCTGCTGGTGAAAAAGGCCTCCAAGCCGCTGTTGATCATCAGTTCGCCGTGGAAGAGCTACTTCAACATCCTGCGCAACAAACTCAACTGGGGCGGGGCAAGCGTCGACGTGCCCCTGCCGGAGAAGGTCTGTAAGTATTGCTGACCCCTCCGGGCCGTCCTGGCGCCTGAGTTCCGGACTTACCGCTTGCGCCGCTGCACGTTGTATTTCTTCATCTTGTACTGGAGCAGGCTCTTGGTGATCCCCAGCTGTTCGGCGGCCCGGGCCTGGACGTAGAAATTGTCCTCCAGGGCCTTGCGCACCAGCTTCTCCTCGATGCCGTTCAGCACCTCGGCCAGGCTGAGATGTTCCGGAATGAACTGGCTGATCTCGAGGCTCGTGCTCCATTCGTGGGCGCTGGCCAATTCCATGGAATCGGGATGGACGTCCTCGGGCTCGATCCGGTCGCCGTTACAGAGAATGGCGGCCCGCTCGATGGTGTTTTCCAGCTCCCGTACATTGCCTTCCCACGGCAGGCTGACCAAAAGCCGCAGGGCTTCGGGTGAGATATCGAGCGATTTCCCCAGATTTTGGCTGTTTTTTTCGATGAAGTGGGTGACCAGAGCCGGAATGTCGTCCACCCGTTCGCGCAGCGGCGCCAGATGGATGTGGATCACATTGAGCCGGTAGTAGAGGTCTTCCCGGAAATGCCCCTTTTCGACCTCGTCCTTGAGATCCTTGTTGGTGGCGGCCAGAATGCGGACATCGACCTGCTGGGTGACCGACCCCCCGACCCGCTCGAAGCATTTTTCCTGAAGCACGCGCAACAGTTTGGCCTGGAGCTGGGGCGGCATCTCCCCGATCTCGTCGAGAAAGAGGGTGCCGGAATCGGCCAACTCGAACCGGCCCTTGCGCATGGCCACCGCATCGGTGAAGGCGCCTTTTTCGTGGCCGAAGAGTTCGCTCTCCAACAGATGTTCGGACAGGGCGGCGCAGTTGACCGAGATGAACGGCGCGTCCTTGCGCGGGCTCAGGTTGTGGATGGCCCGAGCGACCAGCTCCTTGCCGGTGCCCGATTCCCCAGTGATCAGCACCGAGGAGGGGGTGGGCGCCACCTTCTCGATCAACTGGTAGACCGCCCGCATCGGCGCGCTCTTGCCGATCATGCCGCCGAAGCCGGAACGCGGGGTGGCCTCGTCCCGCAACCGCCTGATTTCACGGATCAGGCCGTAATGCTCGACCGCCTTGGTCACGCTGGCCAGCAGCTGCTGGTTGGAAAAGGGCTTGGCCAGATAGGTGAAGGCGCCCAGCCGCATGGCCTCGACCGCCTTTTCCACCTCGGCGTAGGCGGTGATGAGGATCACGGGCAGCTCGCGGTTGTGCTCCTTGATTTTCGACAGGAATTCGATGCCGTCCATGCCGGGCATCTTCATGTCCGACACCACCAAGTCCAGGTCGGTGCTGTACACGATGGGCAGGCCGGCAATGCCGCTGTCGGCGGTGAAGACCTCGTAGCCTTCGTCCCTGAGAATCTCGGCCAGAATGATCTGGTAATTGGGTTCGTCATCGACAATGAGAATGGTATGCATGGCGACTTGAGCGAGAAGAAAGGTTAATGATGCGGCCCGGCCAGGCGGGCGGTGAGTTGCTCGAGGATGGAGCAGGGCGGGCAAAACCCCAGGTTCTTGCCGGCAAGACGGTGGACGGGCCGGGTGTTGCCGTGGAAATCGCTGCCTCCGGTCATCAAGAGTCCGAGTTCGACCGCCAGCGCCTTGAGGTGTTTCTTCATCCTACGGCTGTGGGTCGGATAGTGCAATTCCAGGCCGTCGAGACCGCGGCGGGTCAGCTCGCGGACCAGGGCCGGCTGGGCGGACATCGCCGGATCGATCTGCCCCGGATGGGCCAGGACGGCTAGGCCGCCGGCCCGATGGATCATGCCGATGGTTTCGACGGCGGAATAGCTGAACCGCCCTTCCCAGGCGGGCCGGTGGCGGCCGAGATAGCGGCGGAAGGCCGCGTCGAAGCTGTCCACCACCCCCTTGGCCATCAACAGCCGGGCAATGTGCGGCCGGCCGGTCTGACCGCAACGGGAAAGCTCCCGGACTTCCTCGGCGGTAATGTCGATCCCCAGGTTCTGCAGTTTCTGGATGATGACGGCGTTGCGCCGCTCCCGCCCTTCCTGGAGCGGAACCAGCCAATTCAGCAACTCGGCGTTGGCCGGATCGATGCCATAGCCCAGGATGTGGATGGTGCGTTCGTGCAGGCTGGTGCTGATCTCCACTCCGGAAATAACCGCAATTCCAGCCTCAATGCCCAGGTGGCGGATCTCCTCGACCCCCTCGACGGTGTCGTGGTCGGTCAGGGCCAGCCCCTGCAGACCGTTGGCCACCGCCAAGGCAATCAGTTCCGCCGGGGTGCAACTGCCGTCGGAGTAAATGGAGTGGGTGTGGAGATCGATGCACATGGATAAGGCCGGGTTGCGGGATGGATGGGGCGGGGCCGAAAAGACCGGATGCTTGCCAAAGCACTGTACTCATGGCCCGGACATCGCGCAATAACCAAATGAAATCGCCTGGTAAAGCGCAGGTTGTCAATAACGGACCCCATTCTTATTATTGAAGGAAATTTCTCACAGGGAGCAACGAGCCATGGCCGGACGACAGATGCGCATCGACGAATTCAGGATCGAACAGGAACCCTACTATTTGCCTATCGGCGACGAGTTGGCCATTGCCGAGGCCGCGTACCGCGATGGCACGCCGCTTCTGCTCAAGGGGCCGACCGGCTGCGGCAAGACCCGGTTCATGCAGTATCTGGCCTGGCGACTGCAGCGCCCCCTGGTCACGGTCTCCTGCCACGACGATCTTTCCACTTCCGACCTGGTGGGCCGCTATTTGATCCGCGCCGGCGAAGCGGTCTGGACCGACGGGCCGTTGACCATGGCGGTCAGGGCCGGGGCCATCTGCTATTTGGACGAAATCGTCGAGGCGCGCAAGGATACCACCGTGGTCATCCATCCCCTGGCCGACGACCGCCGCCAGTTGCCCATCGAGAAGCGGGGGGAATTGTTGACCGCCCCGCCCGAATTCATGCTGGCGGTGTCCTACAACCCCGGCTACCAGAGCGTGCTCAAGGACCTCAAGGCCTCGACCCGGCAGCGATTCGTGGCCCTGTCCTTCGACTATCCGGCTGCGGAGAAGGAAGTGGAGATCGTCTGCCGGGAGGGGCGGCTTGCGCCGGAATTGGCCAAGTCGCTGGTCAAGCTGGCAGTGATGACCCGCGGACTCAAGGATTCGGGCTTGGCCGAAGGGGCCTCGACCCGGCTGCTCATCCAGACCGGCAAGCTGATCGGCCGGGGCATTCCGGTCAAGGCGGCCTGCCGGGCCTCGATCAGCGAGGCGCTCACCGATGATCGGGAATTGCTGGCCGCCCTGGACGAGATGGTCAGTTCGCTGTTTTGATGGATATGGATCTCGAACGGCTCAAGGAGAAATTCTATTTGCTGGTGGCGCCCAGCTTGCCCAACGAATGGGACGTGGAAGATGCGCTCGGCCCGCTAGCCGAAAGCGAGGCTGCCTGCGTCGACGAGATTTTTGCTCAAATTCCGGCTATCTGGCCGGTGTCGCATGCCTTGTGTTTCGCCTATCTCTCCGCCGCCGGCCCGGCTCTTTGCTATTTGGCGCTGGATGAACTTTCCCTGTGGGTGCATACTCTGCTCGATCGCTATGAAATCGGCGGCCTGCACGGCGCCCAGCTGTTCATGGCCGATGTCGACCAGCAATTCGCCCGGCCGCTGCGCGGCCAGGGCTGCCTGCGCCTGACCGATGTTCGCTCCCGACTGCAGCCCTATGTCAACGGCCTGGCCGGCCGCGAGCTGCACTTGATTGCCGCCGCCGAGGCCGCCACCGATTCGGAGGCCATCTTCCTACCCGGCGAAGTCGGGGTATTTGCCGAACAGGAGGAGAATTTTCTCCTCTACAAACTGATGGTTTCCTTCCAGTGGGCCAGCCTCGCGGCCGGGGTTTTCACCGAGCCTCGGTTTCTTGCCCTGCACCGTAAAAGTGCCCATCCCCTCGACTGTTTTTTTTCGGAATTTTCGCAGCCGGATCATGCCCGCCGGCTGTTCCACCTACTGGAAACCGGCCGGGTGCTGGGATTCTTGCGGCAGGAGCTGCCGGGCTTGATGCGGGCACTGGCGCCGTTGCTGCCCCGTTTGCCCCTGTCCGGCGACGAGGCGCCCGAACCCAATGCGCTGGACTTGCTGCAGCGGGGGCTGCTACGCGGCCAATGGCCCGCTGCCGATCATTCTCCTTTCATGGACCGGGCCATGGCCCTGATGCGTCATGGCGCAGGATTGACCGGAGACAATGCGGCCAGTTTGGAGGCGGTGCGGGAGATGATGGCGCTGTTGCCGCCGGAAGAAGACCTGGCAACCACCCGGCCCTTGATCTTTCAGGGCATCTTCAGGTTGCAGGAAATGCGCAACCTGGGCATGAAACAGCGAATGGACAAGGAATTGCGGATGATGCAGGCCGCCTCTATGTCCTTGCCCGCGGTGCCCAAGCAGGCCGATACCGACGTCCATTCCGGCGGAGGCGAGGGACAGGGGTACGATGCCGCCCTGATCATGGAGATGGAACGCGCCTGGGACCAGTTGACCCCGTTCATGCAGTCCCAGGCCCAGCAGATAACCATCAACGAGATGCCGGAGCCGTCCGGCAAACCCTCCCAGGAGCACGGCCCGACCCAGGCGGTCCAGGAAACGGTCGGCGCCACCGAGGGCCGGGCGGGTTCGGCCATTGCCCGCAGCCCGCATGCCGGCGGCGGCAAAGGCGGGGAAATGGCCGAGCCGGTGGTGTACGATGAATGGGATTACCGGCGCAAGGGGTTTCGGAAAAAGTGGTGTGTGGTCAGCGAAAAGGAACTGCCGCCGATCCAGAACGCCTTTATCGAGCAGACCCTGAAAAAATACCGGGGCCAGATCCGCCGCCTGCGCCATCAGTTCGAGCTGCTGCAGACCGGCGAACGGTTCGTCCGCCGCCAGCGCGAAGGCAACGATATCGATATCGATGCCCTGGTGGAATCCCGGATCGACATCGCCGCCGGCCTTCCCCCCTCGGAGCGGCTCTTCATCCGCCTGACGCGGGACCATCGCGACATTGCCGTCACCTTTCTGGTGGACATGTCCAATTCCACTTCCGGCTGGGTCGGCCAGTCGATCAAGGAGGCTCTGGTCCTGATCTGCGAGGCCATGGAAGTGTTGGACGACCGCTATGCCATTTACGGTTTTTCCGGGATGCGGCGGCTGCGCTGCGAGATTTTCCCGGTCAAGCGGATCGACGAGCGCTACAGCAAGACAGTCCGGCAACGGATCAGTGCCATCGGCCCGCGCGAATACACCCGCATGGCCCCGGCCATTCGGCACATGACTTCGCTTTTTGCCCGGGTGGAGGCCAAGATTCGCCTGCTGATCGTGCTGTCCGACGGCAAACCCGAGGATTACGACGACTACAAGGGCGATTACGCCATCGAGGACACCCGCCATGCCCTCCTTGAGGCCAAGGCCAAGGGCGTCCATCCCTTCTGCATCACCATCGACCGCCAGGCGCACGAATACATGGCGCACATGTACGGCGAGGTCAACTACATCTTCATCGACAAGATCCAGCGGCTGCCGGCGCGGATGTCGGAAATCTACCGGACCCTGACCAGTTGACCCCACGTCGGCCGCGCAAGCGCCGTCCGCTTCTTCTTGAATATTCCCTCCCATGAGGGTAAACGAACTCCATGCCCCGTGCGCCAGGTGCGGACGAAGAACAACAAACCCTCGCCAGGAGGAGCTCCGTGCCGTCTTTATTCAATCGCCGAGCGATCGTTCGGACCGTGCTGCAACTGATGACCATGGCGGTGTATTTCCTGGCACTGGCCGGGCCGTGCGGTGCCCAGAACAAGACCGGGGACGAGACCGCCCGCCGTCTCAAGGCCGAGGCCTATCGCGCCTATTACGGGGTGAACCAGCCGGTCAACTACACCCTGGCCCTGCAACTGTACCTCCAGGCGGCGGAGCGGGGCGACGCCGAGGCCCAGTTCGTGGCCGGCGGCATGCTGTATCAGGGGCAGGGGACCGATCCGGACAAGCGCAACGGTTTCAAATGGCTGCTGGCGGCGGCGGAGCAGGGCAAGGTGTCGCCCGAGTCCCTGGCCATTATCGGCGCCATGTATCTGCGGGGTAGCACGGTGCCGCAGAACTATCTGGAAGCAAAAAAGTGGCTGGCCAAGGCCGCGGCCCAAGGCAATCTCGCCGCCCAGAACGATCTTGCCTACCTGTACTACAACGGGCTCGGGGGCGAGCGCGATTACAAAAAGGCCCTGGAACTCTACGAAAAGGCAGCTTTCCAGGGAGATGCCATGGCCCAGGCCAACACCGGCCTGATGTACGCCACCGGCACCGGCACCGATACCGACAAGGCCAAGGGTTATGCCTGGTATTCCCTGGCCGCCAGCCGCGGCAATGCGGGGGCTGCGGTCAACCGCAACAATTTGATGATGAACATGTCCTGGGAGGAACTGAACCGGGCGCAAGCCCTGTCGCTGGAGCTGTATCGGCAGGTGGAAAAAATGTCGGAACCGAAGCAAATCGTTCCGGAACGGCGGGAACAGTCGGACAAATAAATCCTACCCTTCTTCGGTGGCCTGTTGCGCAAGCAGCACCGCCACGATCTCCTCAATGCGGTCGCAGGCATAGAGCGCCTGCCGCATGCGGGCCGCGCCGCTTACTCCGGTGAGCAGTTTGGCCGTCTGATTCTTCACCTTGAACAGCACCTTGGGCAGCGGAAGAAACCGTTGCGCCAATTGCAGATAGCGCTGGATGAGCGGTATCCGTCCGGCCAGCGAAATCGGGCGGTCATCCGGCCCGAACAGCCACGGGTTGGCGAGCGCCCCCCGGCCGACCATCACTCCGTCGCACCCCGTGGCCGCGAGCATGGCCAGACCGTCGGCCCGGGTGAGGACATCGCCGTTGCCGATCACCGGAATCGAGACCGTATTTTTCACGGCCCGGATCACGCCCCAATCCGCCTTGCCGCCAAATCCCTGGGCCCAGGTGCGGCCGTGGACGACCACCGCCGCCGCCCCGGCATTCTCGGCCATGGACGCAAATGCCGGGGCAATGATGTGCTCGTTGTTCCAGCCGCTGCGGAATTTAACCGTCACCGGCAGGGTGGAATGGGCGCACACCGCCCGAATGATGGCCTCGGCCCGGCCAGGTTCCTTCATCAGGGCCGCGCCGCATCCTTTTTTGACCACCTTTCGCACCGGACACCCCATGTTGATGTCGATCAGGTCCACCGGCAGCTCGGTGACGATGGCTGTTGCCCGGGCCATGATTTCGGGGTCGCTGCCGAACAGTTGGACCGTGAACGGCCGCTCCTCGGGCACGGTGAGCAGCAGTTCGTGGGTTTTCTGCTGATCGAAGATCAAGCCATGACAACTGACCATCTCGGAGACGCAGAGCGCCGCTCCAAATTCTCGACAGAGAAGCCGGAAGGGCAGATCGCTGTAGCCGGCCAGGGGGGCCAGGATCAGGGAGGAGGGAAGGTGGAGCGGGCCGATGGCCAGGGGAGGAAAATTCGGTGGAGAAGTCAGCGGCATAGGGAAGAAAAAACAGGCCACCGCGCCTTGGAAGCGATCTCAGGGGCGCGGTGGCAGTGAACAGATTTCAGGGCGCAGCGGTCTGCGGCTGAGTTTGCGGCTGGGGCTGTTGCTGAGTCTGGTGCTGGGGAAATACTTCCAGCGTTTTAACAGGCGGGGAACTGGTTTGTTGCTGGGCCTGTTGTTGAGTTTGCTGCTGGAGCTGCTGCTTGCGAATTTTTTTGAGGGCGCCGACATAGATGTCCTCGGAGAGATCGTCGATGATCTTGGTCAGGGCCTGTTCGTCCGCGGCCGAGCTGACCGTCGACATCGAGTAGTCGGCCGAGTACAGCTTGTCCCGCACTTCCCACAACATCTTGCCGGTCGCCTTGTCCTTGAGGGCGTAGCGGACGATGAGGTTGACCTTGGTGCCGGTGACTTCGGAGACGGTGTTCCAACTCACACTGGGCAGATCGATGGACAGGATCTCGCCGGTCAGGATCAGATCGGCCCCGGCCTTTTCCTTGGTTATGGAGACGGAAGAAGATTTTTGGAACCAGCGGCCAAGGGACTGGTAGATCTTCATGTCGAGCCCCAGCTTGTTGGTCCGGTTCTGCCAGGTCGGCATGTAGATGGCATGGGGCTGTCCTTCGTACACATGGGGAAACGTGTAGCCGCAGCCGCCCAACAGGAGCGCGGCCAGCAGCAGCAATTTCCAATCCCAAAAAGCGCGGTTCAGCATGATACTCCTTGTGTTCATCAGCATGGCAACGGTGGCGAGAGCATAGCGACGGCGGCCGTCACGTCACAAGACGATATTGACCAGTTTTCTCGGTACCACGATGATTTTTTTCGGTTTTTGCCCGGCGAGCATCTTGGCGATCTTCTCTTCGTCCAGGGCTAGTTGCTGCAGGGCGGCCTCGTCGGCATCGGCGGCGACCAGCAGTTTGCCCCGCACCTTGCCGTTGACCTGGACGACGATGGTGATCTCGTCTTCCTTGGCCGCCTCCGCATTGAAGGCCGGCCAGGCGGCATCGTTCAGGGGCTGACCATGGCCGGTTGCCTGCCACAATTCCTCGCAAAAATGGGGCGCCATGGGAAAGAGCAGGGTGAGGATGGTTTCCAGGGACTCGCGCAGCACCGCGGCGTCAAGGGGTTCGTCGGCCGGTGCGGCCACCAGGTTGACCAGTTCCATGATCCCGGAAATGGCGGTATTGAAGTGGAAATTGCTTTCGATCGACTCGGTCACCCGTTTGATGGTCTGGTGGGTCTTTCGGTGCAGAGCCCGGGATGCGGCGTTGAGCCCGGTCAGATCGACGGCGGCGGTTTGGTCGAAACAGGCGCGCTGGTTCATCACCATCCGGAAGACCCGGTTGAGAAAGCGCGAGGCCCCTTCCACCCCCTGGGCGTTCCATTCCAAATCCCGCTCCGGCGGGGCGGCAAACAGGGAAAACAGTCGGACCGTATCGGCGCCGTACTGCTCGATCAGGTCGTTGGGATCGACCACGTTGCCCTTTGATTTGGACATCTTGGCCCCATCCTTGATGACCATCCCCTGGGTGAGCAGGTTGGTGAAAGGCTCGTCCACCGTCAAGTAACCGAGATCGCGCAGCATCTTGGTGAAGAACCGGGCGTAGAGCAGATGAAGGATGGCGTGTTCGACGCCGCCGATGTACTGGTCGACCGGCAGCCAATAGGCGGCCGCCTCTTTGTCGATGGGGGTGTTGTCGAGGCCGGGGCTGGTATAGCGGGCAAAATACCAGGACGATTCGACAAAGGTGTCGAGGGTGTCGGTTTCCCGCCGGGCTTGCCGGCCGCAGCCGGGGCAGGTGGTGGCAATGAAATCGGGCTGCTGGTGCAGGGGGCTGTGAGTGCCCGCTGGCTCGTTTGCACCGGGCAACAGGATGGGCAGGTCGGATTCGGGCACCGGCACGATGCCGCAGCTGTCGCAGTGGATCACCGGAATGGGGGCGCCCCAGTAGCGCTGGCGGGATATTCCCCAGTCGCGCAGCCGGTAGGTCACATGGGGCGCGCCGAATTGCCGTTGCTGGGCCTCGGCGATGATCGCTTGCTGGGCGGCAATCGATTCCATGCCGGTAAACTGGCCGGAATGCACCAACTGCCCCGGTCCCTCGGCCGCTTCGGCCATGGTGGCCGGATCGAGGGGGGCGCCATCCGGCTGCACGACCACCCGGATGGGCAGATCGTAAGCGCGGGCAAATTCGAAATCCCGCTGATCGTGGGCCGGAACGGCCATCACCGCCCCGGTTCCGTATTCCATCAGCACGAAGTTGGCGACGTAGATCGGAATCCGCTCGTTGGTGAAGGGGTTGATGCAGTAACTGCCGGTGAACACGCCCCGCTTGTCGAGTTCCTGGTCAAGGCCGGCCCGTTGCTTGGCGAGCACGGTCTCAAGCACAAAGGTTCGGACCTCCTCTTCCTGTGGTTTGCCATGGACCAGCATGTCGATCATGGGGTGTTCCACGGCCAGCGACATGAAGGTGACGCCGAAGATGGTGTCCGGCCGGGTGGTGAAGATGGCGATCGCCTGATCACTGTTCTCGACCTGGAACCGGCAGGACAGACCGGTGGACTTGCCGATCCAGTTGCGCTGCATGGTGACCACCTTTTCCGGCCAGCCGGTGAGCTGGTCCAGGTCGGCCAGTAGTTCCTCGGCATAGCTGGTTATCTTGAAAAACCAACCGTGCATGGTCTTGGGCAGAACCGGCTGGTCGCAGCGCCAGCAGGCGCCGTCGATCACCTGTTCGCGGGCGAGCACGGTCTGGCAGTCGTCGCACCAGTTGACCGTAGTCTCCTTGCGGTAAATCAGCCCCTTTGCCAACATTTCGAGGAAAAGCCGCTGCTCCCAGCGGTAGTAGTCGGGGCGGCAGGTAGCCAGTTCGCGCTCCCAGTCGTAGCTGAGCCCCATGGCCTTGAGTTGGCCGCGCATGTAGTCGATGTTGTCGTAGGTCCAGGCGGCGGGATGGATGCCGCGTTTCATCGCCGCATTCTCGGCGGGCAGGCCAAAGGCGTCCCAACCCATGGGATGGAGAACATTGAACCCTTGCATGCGCTTGTAACGGGCAATGACGTCGCCGATGGAATAGTTGCGCACATGGCCCATGTGGATGCGGCCGGAGGGATAGGGGAACATCTCCAGCACGTAGTATTTGGGGCGGTCGGAACGATGGCTGGCTTTCCAGGTCTTTTCCTTTTCCCAGCGGTGCTGCCAGCGCTGTTCGATGGTCTTGAAATCGTAGCGGTCGTTGGTTGGTGGGGTGGGTTGCATAAGATCCTTGTGGCTCAGTGAATGTCGAAGTCAGCGGGTGGCTCGGGCGCGAAATCGATGGCGGGCAGGCGGCCGGTATAGTTTTCAAAGGTGGTGTATTCGCCGAGAAAGGTCAGCTTGATCACGCCGGTCGGGCCGTTGCGCTGCTTGCCGATGATGACCTCGGCCAGGCCGCGGTTCGGGTTGTCCTCGGCCCGGTTGTACACCTCGTCGCGATAGATGAACACGATGACGTCGGCGTCCTGCTCGATGGCGCCCGATTCGCGCAGGTCGGCGAGTTGCGGCCGCTTGTCGGTGCGGTTTTCCAGGCTGCGGTTGAGCTGGGAAAGGGCCAGGACCGGCACGTCCAGTTCCTTGGCCATGGCCTTGAGCGAGCGGGAGATGTCGGATATTTCCTGGGCGCGGTTTTCCGCGCTACTCTTGCCCTGCATCAATTGGAGATAGTCGACCACGATCAGGCCGAGGTTGTGCTCGGACTTGAGCCGCCTGGCCTTGGCCCGCATTTCCAGGACGGTCAGGCCGGCGGTGTCGTCGATGAAGATGGGGGCGTCGGACAACATGCCGGTGGCGCGGGTCAGTTTCGGCCAGTCGTTTTCGTGGAGCTTGCCGGTGCGGATGCGTTGGGAATCGATCCGCCCCAGGGAGCACAGCATGCGCAGCGCCAGGGATTCGGTGGACATTTCCAGGCTGAACACCGCCACCGGGATCTTGCCGATCAGGGCGGCATGCTGAACGATGTTCATCGCCAGGGCGGTCTTGCCCATGGAGGGACGGGCGGCAAGGATGATCATTTCAGATGGCTGCAGGCCGGCGGTCATCCGGTCCAACTCTTCGTAGCCGGTGGCCACGCCGGTGATGTGCTCCTGCCGGTCGAACAGCTTGGTGATCCGGTCGAAGGCCCGCGGCACCACCGCCGACATGGGTTGAAATCCCATGCCCTTGTTGGAATGGGCGATTTCGAAGATGGTTTTTTCCGCCTGGTCGACCAGGGTTTCGATATCGTCCTGGGAATCGAAGCAGCGGGCCGCCACCTCGGAGGCGGTCTGGATCAGGCGGCGGAGAATCGACTTTTTCCGGATGATCTGGGCATGGTGTCCCAGGGTACCGGTAAAGGGGATGATGTCGGTCAGGGCGGCGAGATAGGAGGCTCCGCCGATCTCTTCCAGCTTGTTTTGGTCGCTCAGCAGACTGGTGACCGTGATCAGGTCGTGGGGTTCCCGCCTTTCGAACAAGGCGAGCATGGCGGTATAGATCGTCTTGTGGGCGTCGCGGTAGAAGTCATCGGGCGCAAGCACCTCGACCACATGCAACAGGGCCTTGTCCTGCAGGAGAATCGTTCCGAGAACCGTCTGTTCCGCCTCGATGTTTTGCGGAGGAATCATTTTGCTGGAAAGCGTGACGACAGCGGGAACGGTCTGTTGCATGGAGTTTTATGTGGCGCGCATCAAGGGGGTTGAAAACGTATTTCGCCGCAACTATACCTGTCTGGCCGGGGAATGGCACGTCGAAAAAATGCAAGTGCCTTTTCTGTAAGCAGAAAAGGCACTTGAGCCGGGTTGCCCGGTATGGATGCAATGGATTAAACGCGGTAAAAACGAGCAGGCGCTTCTCAATTCATCGGCCGGGATTGCATCCGCAGGCAGAGCGTGAGCCGCGAGGGCTCCTTACTGGGCATCGCCGATGGATTCAGGAACGACCTGGACCTGGATGGAAGCGGTGGTCTGGTAGCCGGTCTTGATCGTCACGGCAAATTCGCCGATCGTTTTGATCGGTTCCGACAGGATCACGGTTTTCTTGTCCACGATGATGCCGGCTTCCTGCAGGGCCAGGGCGATGTCGTTGTTGGTGACCGAGCCGAACAGACGATTTTCCTCACCAACTCGCTTGCTCAGTGTGACGACCTTGTCTGCCAGCTGCGCGGCCAGACCTTCGGCCTGCTTTTTTTGTTCGGCCAAACGGGCGGCGATAGCCTGTTTCTCCTTCTCCAGCTGTGCCAGGGATGCCTTGGTGACGAGCACCGCCTTTTGTTTGGGAATGAGAAAATTGCGGGCATAGCCGGGCTTAACCTTGACGACCTCACCTTCCTGGCCCAGTGTTTCAATGGTTTCTTTCAAGATGATTTCCATGGATCAGACCCTCTTTGTGGTATCTTGTATTGCAGTGGTCAAACGAGCCGGGCGAAGCTTGATGTCGAGAAAATCGCTCGGTCGTCATGCATTGGTTTCTTTTGTTTTTCTGAAGTTGCACCAGACATCGACCAAGCCCAGCACGGCAACCAGCATCAGGCCGTACGTCTGCAGGAAGACGAGAAAGTACAAAATCATTCGCACGAACGGGGGCAGGCGCCACCGTTCGAACAGGGCAATGAGCACGGCCAACCCCTGGAAGAAATAGAGCGCACCCGAGATCATTACCAGCCAGTTGCCAACATTCTGCAGGGAATCCTGGCCGAACAGCGCAACGCCAATGGCCCCGATGGGGAGCCAGACCAGATGGTCGGGCAGGCGCCAAACCGCGTATGCCCCCCATGGGGCGACGCCGGTCAACCGGCCACACAGGCTGTTGATAAGCACCATGTTCAACCACACGGTGAACAGGACCATCACCGTCAGCAGACCGGGAAGAATACGGGGGATGGTTTCCCGCATGGCGGCCGTTGCCTCGGTCAATCCCAGAATCATTTCCGGAGAAAGGCCGGCATCCTTGGACTTGGTCAATTCCAAAGTCTGGGCCAAGCCGAGATCGAGCACTTTGAGCAGCAGGTCGTAGGGGTTGATCCCGGCCAACATCCCGTATATCGCCCAAAACAGAAGCCAGGTGATGCCGAGCGCTGCCAAACCTTTGCCGCCGCTCTTTGCGGCCGAATCTCCGGCTCGCGCGCTACAGAAGAGCGCAACCCCCAGAGGCGCCAGGGTCAGGGAGAAAACAAACATTTCGCTCTGCTGCACCAAGAGCGCACCCACGCCCGCCACAACCAAGCCTATGGCCACGAGTCTCAAACCTCTCGTGGCGCCGTGCATGGCGAGCGGGATGAACACGGGGGTCGCCAAGAACCCTGTCAACCACCCCAGCACGGAGGGTACCGCGGCAGGCAGAAAAAACAGGACAATCAAGAGCAAAAGTTGGCCGGGTGGCAAGGAGAACGACTGCCGCCCGGTCCCGAAACCATCCATCCCTTGGAAAAAGCGTTAAAACTGGGTGTTTCCCATGTAGGGCAGCAAGGCCAGCTGACGGGCTCTCTTGACCGCTTCGGTCAACTGCCGTTGGTGCTTGGCACAGGTGCCGTAAATCCGGCGAGGCACGATCTTGCCCCGTTCGGTGACAAAATTTTTCAGGGTTTTCGCGTCCTTGTAATCAATGACAATTTCCTTGTCGGTACAAAAACGGCAGACACGGCGGCGGGAAAACACTTTTTTCTGCTGAGACATATGCGGAACTCCTTGCGTTAAACTGAGCACGTAACGGCGAATTATTCTTCTGTGGCTTCCTCTTCCAGAGGCTCGCCATCAAAATCGTCGCCTTCCGAATTTTCGGATTGCGCCTTGGCGCGGGCTGCGGCTTTTTCCGCGATATGCTGCTTTTCGGCCTCAATGGCCTCGGCATTCATATTGTCACCCAGCTTGACCGTCAGGTAACGGAGAACCCGGTCATCAATTCTGAAGATACGCTCGATTTCGTCAACCGTCTTGCCGGGAGCGGCATAGTTCATGTAGACATAATAGCCCTGAATCTCCCGGTTGATTTCGTAGGCAAGTCGCTTGACTCCCCATCGATCCAGGCAGATGATCGCGCCGCCGTCGTTGGTGACGATGGCATTGGTGCGATCGATGATTTCGGTGCATTGATCCTCGCCCAGATTCGGGCGCAGAATATACGTGGTTTCGTAATGACGCATGATTCCTCCTCGTGGTCTGATTGGCCCTCGCTTCTATCCTGACGGTGAGAGCGAGAAGGTTGGGTAAGATGAAACGATTAAAATAGTAGAGAATGGCGGGAAATGTCAAGAGAAAAGCAGGTTAGGAGAGAGAAGGCTTGACCGGGCGCTTTTCCTGTTCCTTGATGCGCCGCCATTGCTCTCGCAGCGCCTGCTCGTCGGTGATTGGGGTGTCGCCAAAAACATGGGGATGGCGCCGGACCATCTTGGCGATGAGGCCCTCGATGGCATCATCGGCGGTAAAACGGTTTTGCTCGCTGTACATCGCGGCCAGCATGGCCAGGATGAAATACATATCCCCCATTTCCTCGCAGACGGCCCGCTCATCGCCGCTGTCGATGGCCTCGGCCAGTTCCTGGCATTCTTCCAGCAGGCATTTCTTCAAGGAAAGCGGCGTCTGCTTGATATCCCAGGGACAGCCGCCGGGGCCGCGCAGAGTGGCGACCAGTCGTTCCAGGCGGGCGGAGACCGAGCAGCTCTCCTGCTCCGGCGGATGTTCCATGTCGGTCAGCGCGTTGCAAGCAGGCGCAGGGCCTGCTCGATCCGTCCATGTTCCGCAGTGCGCGAGTCGCTGAGGGTTGCGTCCAGGCGGTCGAGCAGATTGCGCAGGTTGCCGTTGACGATCTCCAGATCCTGGATGGTTTGCGCCGCCGAAAGCTCGGTGACGTTCATCGCTTCCCGGAGGTCGTCGGCGTTTTTCAGCATGGCCTTGACCTCGGCGATCTTGTCCAGCCGAAGAAACAATTCGTCAAAGTTAATCGGTTTTTCGAGGTAGTCGACGGCCCCTTTCTTCATGGCGTCGACCGCCGTATCGATCGAGGAATGGGCCGTGATGACAATGACGTCGATCTCGACGCTTTTTTCCTTGGCAATTTTCAGCAATTCGATGCCGCCGATCTGTCCGGGCATGACCAGATCGGTGATTACCACGTCGAAAACGGTGGCATCGAGCAGTCGGGCCGCTTCGGTACCGTCAACGGCTACGGTCACTTCGTAGCCCGCATTTTCCAACCGGCGTTCAAAGAGATTGCGGATTACCGGATCGTCATCGGCAACAAGAATGGTCATTGTGTTCATAAGCGTACCTTGATCAATTGCGGGCGGTTCGGAGATCAGTGCAACTGATAAAATATCGACCGAAGATGCCGTTTGGGAATGAACCGCGGGCAGATTCCGGTGAGGGATTCGGTTGAACCGATGAGCAGATAACCGTCAGGTTCAAGAATATCGGCTATTTTATTGAAGAGTTTTTTCCGGTCTTCCAGGGTGAAATAGATGGCCACATTCCGGCAGAGGACGACATCGAATTTGCCCAAACCGGTGAACGGCTGCATCAGGTTGAATTTCTGGAATTTGACCATGGAGCGGGTCAGGTCGTTGATTTTCCAGGTTTGACCGGATGGAGTGAAATATTTGGTCAGCTTGTCCCGGGACAATCCGCGTTCTATCTCGAATTTATTGAATTTTCCGCTGCTGGCCTGGGCAATGACCGCATCGGAAATATCGGTGCCCAGGAGTTTGATGGAATATTTGGACAGATCGCCCAGCAATTCCTGGAGCACGATCGCCACCGAGTACAACTCCTGGCCGGTGGAACTGGCGGCGCTCCATACCTTCAGATTGGTTTTGAGGGAGGAGGCTTTCGCAGCACGGGCATCAATCAGTTCGGGAAAAATTTTATGCTGCAGCAGTTGAAAGGGTCCGGTGTCACGAAAAAAGAGGGTTTCGTTGGTGGAGATGGCATCGATAATTTTCCGCTCGATGGCCTTGGTGGCATCTGTTTTGGATTTTTTATACAGATCCTGATAGCTGACGCATCCCTGCTCATCGGCGATGGCATTTAACCGGGTTTCCAGGAGGTACTTCTTGCTCTCGTCCAAATATATTCCTGAAATATCGTATATATATTTGGTGATGAGCTTGATTTCTTCCGAAAGTATTTTCAGCATGAGGTCCGTCGTTTTCAGAAATCCTTTATTTCACCGACTTCATAATCTCAGCAGCGATTCTGTCCAGCGGCGCAACCACATCAGTCAGCCCCAACTCGGCCGGAACCTTGGGCATGCCATAGACAACGCAGGTTGCCTCGTCCTGGCCAATAACAAGCGCTCCCTTTTGCTTGAGGACCTGCAGCCCCTTGGTGCCATCCGATCCCATACCGGTCATGATCACCGCCGTGGTCCGCCCCACATAGTAATCCGCCACCGAACGAAAGAGATAATCGGCAGATGGCCGGCATGAATTTTCAGGGGGATCGTTGGTGATTTTGATCTGGCGATTGGTTCCGTCCGCAGAGGCGACCAATTTCATCTGTTTACCACCGGGTGCGATATATGCAACATTTGCTTGCAAAATTTCGCTGTCTTGCGCCTCCTTTACGGTAAGGGCGCATTTAGCGTCGAGGCTGTTCGCCAGGGATTTGGTGAACACCGCCGGCATATGCTGCACAATGACAATCGGCACCCCGAGATCGCCGGGCAGCATGGGCATCATCCGGGCCAGGGCATTGGGACCCCCGGTGGAAATGCCGATGGCTACGATTTCCGATTTCCCTTGGCGCCGAGCCAAAGAGGCTGCCGGCACGCCCATTCTTGCCCTGGCAGCGGCCGCACTGTCGGTTTGCGGTCGCAATCCCCCTGCCAGTGGCTTGCGGGGCACGGCGGCGCGGCTTTCGTCCTGCATGGTGCCGATGGCAGTCCGTCCGGTTTGGAAGGCCTTGATCAATGGAGTGAGCAGGGTGCGAAGGTGCTGCTTGCTGTCGTTGATGTTGGTGGTGTTGGGCTTGAGGATGAAGTCGTAGGCCCCCAGTTCCAGAGCCCGCATGGTCATGTCGCCGCCTTCGCTGGTCAGGGTAGACACCATGATGGCCGAAACCTGGGGGGCATGCTGTTGCAGATACTGCAGCACCTCGATCCCGTTCATTTCCGGCATCTCGATATCGAGGGTGAGCAGATCGGGCTTGAGGTTCTGAATTTTCGCCACCGCGATTTTACCGTTATGGGCGACGCCCACCACCTCCACCCCGGGCATTTCGGCCAGGATATCGCTGACGGCCTTACGGTACACGATGGTGTCGTCGACCACTAATACTTTGATTTTTTTGCTGAACATGTACGGGAAGGGTAAGGGAAGCGATGATATGGATCGGTGGAGAGAAAAATTAACGCTCAAGTCCCCGGCCGAGATTGTCCGATTCGAGGCGAAGCACCTCTTTGACGTCGAGAATCCCGATCAGTTTGTTTTCGGTTTTGTAGACACCGGTGAAAAAGGAACCCTGGACACCGCTCATGTTGGCGGGGGCGGGTTCGATCCGGTCCGGATCGGCCATGATGACGTCGCTGATTTTCGAAACCAGCAGGCCGACATGTTCTCCCGGGGCATTGATGATGATATTGCGTGAATCGCTGCTGATTTCCACTCGGCCCAGCCCGAGTTTCTGGCCGAGGTCGATGATGGTGACAATCTGGCCCCGCAGATTGAGAATGCCGACCATGTAGTCCGGCGCTTGGGGCACCTTGGTCATTTCCATGAGCTTATTGATTTCCTGGATCTTGAGGATATCCATGCCGCACAGGGCGTGACCCACATAAAAGGTGGCAAGTTCAATGGTGGTTTTCGTCTCTTTGCTTGATTCAGCCATGCGTTTCTCCAACTTGCTTGAAAAAATATCCGTAAGCGCAGCAGCGATCCGGGCTGTCAGACCTTGAAATGCTGCACGAGTTGCTGTAACTGCTCCGCCATGGCGGCCAGTTCGGTCGCGTTCGACTTGACCCTGGCGCTCTCCTGGGAAATCGAATCGGAAGAATGGCTGACCTCGGCGATATCCTGGGCCACGCTCCCCGATACCGCAGAGACCTGGGCCACGTTTTCGGTGACCTCAAGTATGCCGCTGGAGGCTTGGTTGATGTTCCCGGCAATTTCATTGGTGGTGGCCGACTGCTCGCCCACCTCGGTGAAGATTGCCCCGACGATGGAGTTGATTTCGTCGATTACCCGGGTGATCTGTTGAATTTGCCGCACCGTTGCATCGGTGGAATCCTGGATGGAATCGACCCTGTTCCTGATTACACCGGTGGCAAGCGCGGTTTGCCTGACGGTGATCTGTTGTACGGTTTGAGGGAATTCGGGCACTGTTCAGGCGGCCATTGCTTCCTTGGCGTACCGGTGCACACTTGCCATCAATCGTTCCTTGTCCAGCTTGATGTGGTATTCATCCACTCCGACCGCCTTGCCGCGGGCAATGTCCTCGTCCGCCGCCAGGGTGGTCAGGGCGATGACCGGCAGATGCGCAAATCGTTTGTCGCCCTTGATTTTTTCGGTCAGGATGAAGCCGTCCATGTTGGGCATCTCGATGTCGGTCACCACCATGGTGATTTCATCGCCCTGCTGTCCAAGGATATTCCAGGCAACCAGGCCGTCCTCGGCCTCGACCACGTTAAAGCCAGCCTCCTCCATGTATCCCTTGACCTGATGGCGGAAGAAATTCGAGTCTTCGACGATCAGGATGGTCGGTGCCTGGGCCTCGTCGATCTGTATTTCGGCGTAGGCGGCATGGTCCTCGAACCACTGCGGGTTGGAAATTTTCATGATTTCGAAGATATCGACCAGCATGGTCGTGCGGCCGCCGATAATGGCCGAGCCCATGATCCCCTGTTGCCTGAGGGTAATGTCGTCGATGTCGGCGCTGATCTCAATGGCGTCGATGGGGCCGATGGCCAGCAGGCCGACATCTTTGCCGGCCAGATGGAACACGATGACCAGCAAATCGTCCCGGTCGTCCAGCGGCATGACCGAGGCCACCTCGTCGATGCTGATCAGGGGCAGGCTGCCGCCACGGTATTGCATGACCCGCCGGCCGCCCACTTCCTCGATATCCTTGCGCTTGATTTTTTCCACCCGTTCCACTTGATTGAGCGGCACCCCGAAATGCTCGTGGATCGAACTGGAAAAGGTGAGTAGCGATTGCTTGTCGCGGGATTTTGTGATCGCTTCCTTGGCGGCGTCGGCGAGTTCGGCCGCCCGTTCGGAGCCGTCGAGCGAGGTGAGTCCGGCCATCCGGGCGATGTTGGAAACATCGAGAATCAAGGCGATGCGGCCATCCCCCATGATGGTGGCGCCAGCGTACCCCTGGCACTGTTGCAAATGGCGCCCCAGCGGCTTGATGACGATTTCCTCGGAATCGTGTAGCCGGTCGACGATCAGGCCGTATTTCATGGCTCCGGTCGAGACCACCACAATGTTCAGCGCGCTGGAGGCACTCTGGCGCCGCTCTGCAACCGAGCGGTCCTGGCCGGCGTGAACTTTCGGCTCGGCAACGGGCGCGTTCTCGTCCCGGAAAAGCGGGCTGGATTTGGATCTTCGGTCGGCAATGTTCTGGCGTTGATCGGGCAGGGTTTCGTCCTGGACCGGATCGTAGTAGGTGGGAGTGATGCCGAAAACGTCGGACATGCGGATCAGCGGCAATAGATTGCCGCGCAGACGCACCACTTCGGCATCGCCGACCCGTTCCACCCGTTCCACGACCTTGGCCGCCGGAATGCGGAGCAACTCCTCCAGGTTCACCTGGGGGATGGCGTAGCGCTCGCCGTCGGTCATGACGATCTGGCAAGGAATAATGGCCAGTGTCAGGGGCAGCTTGATGCTGATGGTCGTGCTCTTGCCGACCTCGGAGTCCATTTCGATGGAACCGCCCAATTGGTCGAGATTGGTCTTGACCACGTCCATGCCCACGCCCCGGCCGGAAACGTCGGTGACTTTTTTGGCCGTGGAAAAACCGGGAAGCAAGATGAGGTTGATCCGTTCCTTTTCCGACATGACCTTGGCCTGATCGGCGGTGATTAACCCTTTCTTGACCGCCGCTTCCGCGATCACCTCGCCATCCAGGCCCTTGCCGTCGTCGCTGATCTCGATCACCACCTGGCCGGCGGCATGGTATGCCTTCAGGACGATCAACCCCTTGGCATCCTTTCCTTTCTTGAGGCGATCGCTGGGCGTCTCGACGCCGTGGTCGACGGAATTGCGGATGAGATGGGTGAGCGGATCGTTGATCGCCTCGATGATGGTCTTGTCGAGTTCGACGTCCTTGCCGACAATGGTCAGGTCGATCTGCTTGCCAAGTTTTTTGGAGAGATCGCGGACCACCCGCGGAAATTTGTTGAACACGTTGCCGATGGGCTGCATGCGGGTGAGCATGATGGCTTCCTGGAGCTCCGAGGTTACCAGATCGATGCGTTGGCCCACGGCCTCGGCATTGCGCACATCGCCGGAAGTGATGGTCTGCAGGAGCTGGTTGCGGGAAAGCACCAGCTCGCCTGCCAGGTTCATCAGCTGGTCGAGCAGGCTGACCGTCACCCGGATGGTGGTATCCGTCTTTTGCGCGCCGCCGGAGGAACGGCGTGTTTTCGTTCCGGCCGTGGCCTCCGAGGCGACCGCCTCCTGATCACTTTCGTGGTCTGTTTCGTGCTCGGCCTCGACGTCGTGCTCGTCCATCGTTTCCGCTTCCTCCTCGACTTCGGCCGGCGCTTCCGCCTGGACTTCCTCAACCGCCTCCGGTGCCGGCGGCGCGATTTCGTTCGGCTTGGCGGGTGCCGGTGCGGCGCGTTCCGGCTGGGGAGCTTTTTTGGCGGCTGCAACCGGGGCTTCGCCGCCTTCGAAGATCGTATTCAAGGCCGTGGTGTGGCTGGTGATATCGACCGTGTTGCTGTTGCCGACATCCTCGATCAAATTTTGCAGCTCATCGGCGGCCAGAAGCAGGACATTGACGATATTGGGGGTGGGGACCAGCTTGCCGCTGCGAATCAGTCCCAGCACATTTTCCGCGGCATGCGCCAGATCCTGAATGACGGTCAGGCCCATGAAGCCGGCACCTCCTTTGATGGAATGGGCCGCCCGGAAAACCTTGTTGACCAGTTCGACATCGATGTCGGCGCCGCCTTCCTCGATGGCGAGCAGATCGTTTTCGATATCGGCCAAATGTTCAAGGGATTCTTCTACAAATCCTTGTAATATTTCATCATCTTCGATAGACATATCCGTGCTCCCTTACAGCAATGAAAGTGTGTTCGGCCCGAAGCGATCCCTGGTTGTTTTTGCCTTGAAACCATTGGGAATACTGGACTCAAAAGTATTGTACGTGTCCGAAAGTGATTGTACAGAGATTTTTGGATGGTGGGGGCGGCAAGAGTGAAGGAATGAACGCAGATCCGGCTCGAGTTCCGTCGGCACGGAAAAACAGGCGACGGAAAAAGACGAAGCGCCTTTGCCCGCGTCAGGGGAGGGGGGCGGAGGGAAGGACTAAAAAAAGCGGGGTCAGTTCCCGATGGCGTGCAGGGTCACAGTGTAGGTAACGACTCTTCCGGCCAGGGGATGGTTGTAGTCGATTGTCACCGATTCCTTGCCGGCGGCAAGGACCGTGGCCGGAACCTGGTGGTTGGCGCCTTCTTTTTCCAGGTTGAGCGAGAGAACCATGCCGGGCGCGGGATCGATACGGCCGGCGAAAACCTTGCGGGGGACTTCCTGCACCAGCCCCTGATGATAGGGGCCGAAGGCATCCTCGGGTTGGATGTGCACGGTCTTGGTTTGTCCGGGTTCCATGCCCAGCAAGGATGCTTCGACTGCCCTGAGAATCCGGCCCGAGCCGATGGCCAGGGTGAGCGGCTTGCCTTCCGGACTGGCATCGATAACTTCTCCGGATGGCAGGGTGGCGGTATAGCTGACCGAGACGACATCAAAAAGCTGGACAGGGCACATGGAAACAATCCTCGCGGATGAGACGTTATTTAAAAAAAGTGGGGCCACTATAGTCGCTGCGCAACCGTTTGACAAGAATCCCGGTAAGATGATGAAGACTTGACAAAGCGGCTGTGAAGGCATAAATGTGCAAACCCCACATATGCCATGCCAAAAACGGGGCAGGAAACGCCACCCCGTGCCCAGGGCTTCATTCTTGCTTGCACAGGAACACCATGATTGAACTGAATTTTGCCAAGGCTGCCGATGGTCTTTTGCCCGCCGTTGTCCAGGATTTCGAGACGGGCGAAGTGCTCATGCTGGCCTACATCAACCGTCTGGCCTGGGAAAAAACCCTGGCAACCGGCAAGGCCCATTATTGGAGCCGCTCCCGCTCCAGCCTGTGGCTGAAAGGCGAAACCTCCGGCAACGTGCAGCTCATCAAGGAGATCCTGGTTGATTGCGACCAGGACACGGTGGTGTACAAAGTCGAGCAGTTGGGCGGCGCGGCGTGCCATACCGGATACCGCAGCTGCTTTTACCGCAAGGTGGAGGGCGACAGCCTGACCGTGTGCGAACAGGAGCGCGTTTTTGATCCGGCCGCGGTGTACGGCACCAAATGACAGCTTCGCGATCCATGTAAGACGAACCATTGATTGAACAGGTAACAATATGAATTTGTTGAAATTGGGTATTCCGAAAGGCAGCCTGGAAGACGCCACCATCGCCTTGTTCGCCAAGTCGGGCTGGCAGATCAAACTGGCCTCGCGCAACTATTTCCCCGAAGTCGACGATCCCGAGTTGTCCTGCTCGATCTGCCGGCCGCAGGAGATGTCGCGCTATGTGGAATCCGGCATGCTCGACGCCGGTATCACCGGCAAGGACTGGACCCTGGAGAACGAGTCGGATGTCGAAATCGTCGCCGACCTGGTGTATTCAAAGGTCAGCAGGAAGCCCACCCGCTGGGTGATCGCCGTGCCCGGCGATTCGAATATCACCAGGGTCGAACAGCTGGACGGCAAGCGCATCTCCACCGAGTTGGTGAACGTCACCCGTAAATTTTTCGAACAGCGCGGGCTGGCGGTGGAGATCACCTTTTCCTGGGGCGCGACCGAAGCCAAGGCGGTGTCCGGCCTGGCCGACGCCATCGTCGAGGTCACCGAGACCGAATCGACCATCCGGGCCCACGGCTTGCGGGTCATCCACGAACTGATGCAATCCAATACCCAGCTGATCGCCAGCAAAGCCGCCATGGCCGATCCGTGGAAACGCGAGAAGATTGAAAACATCGCCATGCTGCTGCGGGGCGCCCTGCGGGCGGACCGGATCGTCGGCCTGAAGATGAACGTTGCCAAGGAACAGCTGGACTCGGTGATTACCATGCTGCCCAGCCTAAATGCCCCGACCGTGGCCCAACTGTACAAGCAGGAGTGGTTTTCGGTGGAGACGGTCATCTCCCAACATCAGGTGCGCGATTTGGTGCCGAAACTGAAGAAGGCCGGCGCGGAAGGCATCATCGAGTATTCCCTGAACAAGGTCATCTGAACGGCAAGCGGCTGCCCGCGGGCTTAGAGGAGAAGAACATGGAGTTCAACAAGACGCAGTTTCTCCTCTCAGCCCATGCCAGCCGGCAACTGCCGCCGCCGGAGCATGCGGAAATCGCCTTTGCCGGCCGTTCCAACGTCGGCAAGTCGAGCCTGATCAACCGGCTGGTCGGCCGCACCAATCTGGTCAAGACCAGCGCCAAGCCGGGCAAGACCCAAAGTCTCAACTATTTTTTGGTGGATGAGTGCCTGTATCTGGTCGATCTGCCCGGATACGGCTTTGCCCGGGTGTCGCAGCAAGTGCGGCAGGAATGGCGGGGCCTGATCACCGACTACATCGAAACCCGGACCACCCTGGCCTGCGTGGTGGTGATCATCGATCTGCGGCATGAACTCAAGACCTTGGACCGCGAACTGATCGACTGGCTGCGTTATCTGGGCAAGCCCATGCTGCCGATCTACACCAAGGCGGACAAGCTGTCCCGCAACCAGCAGGAAAAAAACGCCGCCGCCCTGGATGCCGGCCTGACCTTGAACGCCGGCGAGCGCCTCTTGTTTTCCGCCCGGACCGGGCTGGGGGTGGAGGCCCTGCGCCAGCGGCTGGCCACCTTTGTCCAAGGGGCCTACGCCGCACGTTATGCCGGAACCTCGCCGGCTATTGATCCGATTTAAGCACCGCGAGAAAGGCTCGCTGGGGAATGTCGACATTGCCCACGGTCTTCATCCGCTTCTTCCCTTCCTTCTGTTTTTCCAATAATTTCCGCTTGCGGGAGATGTCGCCGCCATAACATTTGGCGGTAACGTCCTTGCGCAGGGCCGAGATGGTCTCCCGGGCAACGATGGTGCTGCCGATGGCCGCCTGGATGGCGATCTTGAACATCTGGCGGGGGATCTCCTCTTTCAGCCGCTCGCAGGCCTTCAGGCCGCGTTCCCTGGCCTTGTTCCTATGGGTGAGTTGGGAGAGGGCATCGACCTGCTCGCCGTTCACCAGGATGTCGAGCTTGATCAGGTCGCTGGGGCGGTAGTCGATCAGTTCGTAGTCGAACGAGCCGTAGCCTTGGGTCACCGACTTGAGCCTGTCGTAAAAATCGTAGATCACCTCGGCCAGCGGCAGCTCGCAGATGAACTCGATGCGGCCGGGCATGGGGTAGTGGTATTTGGTGTTTTCGCCCCGCCGTTCCATGCACAGGGTCATGACCACGCCCATGTACCGTTCCGGGATGTGGATGGTCGCCTTGATAAAGGGCTCCTCGACCCGGGCGATGGTGCTGGGGTCGGGGAAATAAGAGGGGTTGTCGACCTCGAGCATGGTCTTGTTCTGGAGATAGAATTTGTATTTGACCGTGGGCACGGTCAGGATCAGGTTGATGTCGAACTCGCGCTCCAACCGTTCCTGGACCACTTCGAGGTGGAGTAGGCCGAGGAACCCGCAGCGAAAGCCGAAGCCGAGCGCCGCCGAGGAGTCCTTCTGGAAGGTGAGGGCGGCGTCGTTGAGTTTCAGTTTTTCCAAGGCGGCGGCCAGGTCCTCGTACTCGTCGGTGGAGATCGGGTACAGCGAGGAGAAAACGACCTGTTGCACCTCCTTGAAGCCGGGCAGGGGGGCCGGGCAGGGACGCTCCTTGAGGGTGACGGTGTCGCCGGGCCGGGTATCGGAGACGGTTTTTACCCCGGCGACGATGTAGCCGACCTCGCCGGCGGAAAGTTGCGGCCGCGGCTCGCGGCGCAGGCGGAAAATGCCCAGTTCCTCGACCCGGTACTCGGCGCCGTTGGACATGAACACGATCTGGTCGCCGGTTTTGATCGTGCCGTTGATAATCCGGACCGAGATGACCGTGCCGCGATAGGGGTCGTATTGGGCATCGAAGATCAACGCTTCCAGCGGCTTGCCCGGATCGCCCTTGGGGGGCGGCAGCAGCCGGGCCACGGCATTGAGCAACTCGCGTACGCCCTGGCCGGTCTTGGCGGAACACATCTGGACGGTGTCGCCGTCAAGCCCCAGATCTTCCTCGATCTGGGCGGCGACCTTTTCCGGTTCGGCCGCCGGCAAATCGATCTTGTTGATCACCGGGATGACTTCCAGGTCGTTCTCCATGGCCAGATAGAGATTGGCCAGGGTCTGGGCTTCGATCCCCTGGGCCGCGTCGATCAGCAGCAGGGCGCCTTCGCATGAGGCAAGGGCGCGGGAAACCTCGTAGCTGAAATCCACGTGGCCGGGGGTGTCGACCAGATTCAGGGTATAGGTCGCGCCATCCTCGGCGACAAAGGGCAGGCAGATGGTCTGCGACTTGATGGTGATGCCGCGCTCCCGCTCGATGTCCATGGTATCGAGAATTTGGTCCTTGAATTCCCGGTCGGTGACGATGTCGCAGAGCTGAATCATCCGGTCGGCGAGGGTGGACTTGCCATGGTCGATATGGGCTATTATACTGAAATTTCTTATTTTATCCATGGGGAGCGTAAACATCATGAGGCCTGAAAGGGTGGGTTGAAGCCGCTATCCTTAGCATAAATTGCCACAAAAAAAAACTCTTCACCCAATTCCTGACTTATTCATGTGTTTTTTTTTTTGTTTTCGGGTAGGCTGGTACCGAAAAACCCTGCATGCGAGTCCTTTCTCCTTGCAGGGTTGCGTTTTCTTACGGTAGGCAAAAATCATGAGCGATCAGAGCGAAAACGACAATTTGGAGTTTGACGAGCAGCCGCAGCACGCCCTGATGCTGACCAGTCAGGACGACAATTTGCCGGCGCTCAGCAACCCGGCCCTGCACCGCTACCTCCAGGAGATCAGCCAGTATGAGCTGCTCAGCCGGGAGGAAACCGAAGCGCTGGCCATGCGCTTCCAGGAAACCGGCGATCCCGACGCCGCTTATCGGCTGGTCTCCTCGAATCTCCGCCTGGTGGTCAAGGTGGCCATGGATTTCCAGAAGTACTGGATGCAGAACTTCATGGACCTCATCCAGGAGGGGAATGTGGGCTTGGTCCAGGCGACCAAGAAATTCGATCCCTATCGCGGGGTCAAATTTTCCTATTATGCCGCCTACTGGATCCGCGCCTATATCCTCAAGTTCATCATGGACAACTGGCGGCTGGTCAAGATCGGCACCACCCAGGCCCAACGCAAGCTCTTCTTCAGCCTGAACAAGGAAAAGAAATTCCTTGAATCGCAAGGATTCAAGCCCGAGGTCAAGTTGTTGGCCGAACGGCTGAATGTCAAAGAGAGCGAAGTGATCGAGATGGGGCAGCGCATGGACAACTGGGACGTCTCCCTGGAAGCTCCGGTGCGCAGCGATTCCGAGGATGAACAAAAAAATTTCCTGCCCCACGATGGACCGGGCATCGAGGAAATGGTCGCCAGCCAGGAAATGCGCGAACGTCTGGCAGCTATTCTGGCCGATCTCAGCACGCGGCTCAACGACAAGGAACAGGTCATCCTCACCACTAGGTTGTTGAGCGACGAGCCCAAAACGCTGCAAACCATTGCCGACGAGTTCAACATCTCCCGGGAACGTGTCCGGCAGATAGAGGCTAATTTACTGAAAAAATTGCGGAAACAGTTCGAGAAAGAAATGCCTGACATCCAGGATTTTCTCAGCGGCGACGGAGTGATCCTCGCAGCCGGACCAGACAATCAGCTTTCCTGACCGCTTCGCTTTTCTCCTATTTTCTTCCCCCTTATCAGCTTGTTTTCACCCCATGAAAGTACCGTTACTTGATTTGAAACCGCAATTGGCCGCCCTGCGTCCTCAGATTATCGAAGCCGTCACCCGGGTCGTTGACTCCACCGGGTATATCCTTGGGCCCGAGGTCACCGGCCTGGAACAGAAGATCGCCCAGTATTGCGGCACCGAGCATGGCGTGGGCTTGAGTTCCGGCACCGATGCCCTGCTGGCGGCGCTGATGTCGCTGGAAATAGGCCCGGGCGACCTGGTGCTGACAACCCCTTACACCTTTTTTGCCACCATGGGCACGATTCTGCGGGTCGGAGCGCAACCGCTGTTCGTCGATATCGAGCCCGCGAGCTTCAACATCGATCCCGAGCAGGTGGCGGAAGCGCTGGCGGCCGACCGCAAGAACGGAGGCAAGATCAAGGCAATCATTCCGGTTCACCTGTATGGTCAATGCGCCGACATGCGGCGGATCACGGCCTTGGCCGCCGAATATGGCGTTCCGGTGATCGAGGATGCCGCCCAGGCCATCGGTGCCGAATGTCCGTACGAAGAGAACGGCGCCGTGACCTGGCACCGGGCCGGATCAATGGGATTGTGTGGCTGTTTTTCCTTTTTTCCCAGCAAAAATCTCGGCGGTATCGGCGATGGCGGCATGTTGACCACCTCTGATCGCCATTTTGCCGAAGTCGTGCTCTCCAATCGCAATCACGGCGCCGAACCGAAATATTACCATTCGCGGGTGGGCGGCAATTTCCGGCTCGATCCGATCCAGGCTGCGGTTTTGGCGGTCAAATTGGACCATCTCGACAACTGGCACGCGGCAAGACGCCGGAATGCAGACCGATACCGCCAGCTCTTCCGCGATACAGGGCTGGTCGGCGGGCAAGTGACCCTGCCCCAGGCGGTGTATGCCGACCTGCCAGGGGCCGATTCGCACAACCATCACATTTACAACCAGTTCGTCATTCTTGTCTCCGAACGCGACAAGCTGCGGCAATATCTCCAGGAGCATTCCGTGGGATGCGAGATTTACTATCCCCTTTGCCTGCATCAGCAGGAATGCCTCCGTCCGGAACACTACAAACAGCAGTCCTTCCCGGTGGCGCAGCAGGCGGCGGCCAATTCCCTGGCCCTGCCCATTTTTCCCGAATTGGTCGACGAACAACTGGTTTATGTAGTTGAGACGATCAAAAGATTTTATCGTGCCGGCTAATAGGGCCGCGTGAGCGCCGCTGCACCGGCGCCCGGACGGTCCGCACCGTACGATCGAACCTTTAATAATCAGAAGTGGTACCGGAAAGCGTTGGGAATATCCCCAACGCTTTCTTCTTGTCAGCACTTACAACATCCAAGGGAGGATGAGCAATGGTGGAACGTATCCCGATGTCCTTGACTGGAAACCAGCAACTTCGGGACGAGCTGGAACGGCTAGAACGGGTGGAGCGCCCTGAAATCGTCAAGGCGATCGAAGTGGCGCGGGCGCATGGCGATCTCAGCGAGAACGCCGAATACCATGCGGCCAAGGAGCGGCAAAGCCTGGTCGAGGGGAGAATCCTCGAGTTGAAGGATAAAATCAGCCGGGTCGAGCTCATCGACTGCTCCAAGGTTTCCACCAACCGGGCCGTTTTCGGCACCGTTGTCACCCTGATGGATCTGATCACCGAAACCGAGGCCACCTATCAACTGCTCGGGCCCGAGGAAGCGGACGTGAAAAAGGGCTCGATTTCGGTCTTCTCGCCTTTGGGCAGGGCGCTGCTCGGCAAAGAAGTGGGCGACGAGGTGAAGACCAAGACCCCCGGAGGGATACGCGAATTCGAGATTATCGCCATCGAGGCCTCAACCATTCGCTAGGCCGCAGCCAAGGCGTTGATGTAAGGAATCTCCGGCCGGAGAGACGGATGATCGCCCAGGCCGGAGCGGGCAAGAAGGGGCTCAGGGCGTCGGTGTCAGTAAACCGGTCTGGAACAGGCTGGTCAGCTGGGCGCTCACCTGGGCCGGCGTGTAGGGGCAGTTGCTGTCCGTATGCCAGCATATGGAGATTTCATCCAAGGCGCCGAACACGACCTGTTGGGCGATGTCCGGTTTGATATCCGGGCGGAAGGTTCCATCCGCCTGCCCTTCTTCGATGATCGAGGCAATGATCTTCAGGTATTCGTTGAAGGTGTTTTTCCTGTATTCGCGGATGATCTTGGTGGTCTGGCGCAGCTCAATGTGAATGACTTCGGAGAGATAGCGGTTTTTCTTCATCTCTTCGAGATGGTTGGTGATGAAGATCTCGAGCTTGGTTTTGGCGCTGGCTTCCTTTTCCAGAAGCAGGTTGACATGTTCGATCAGCTTGCCGATCTCCTGTTCGAAAACAGAAAGGAGAATGTCGAATTTGTTATTGAAGTAAAGGTAGATGGTGCCATCGGCCACCTTGGCTTCCTTGGCTATATCGGAGATCCGGGCGTTGAAGAAGCCTTTCTTGGCGAAAACCTTGGTGGCGGCGCGGATGATCTTCCTATGTTTGTCCGTTGATTTCATTTAATATGTTGCGACTGACAATTGCCGAGAAAATGAATGAATCCTCATTCCGAAACTACCAGTATACCGGGTAAATTGTCAAGAAAAATGCCTATATCTTGTTCCGGGGCACGGGAGGAAGGCCGTGAGGCGGCCGATAATTTTGCTGGACGGGACTTGGGCCGATTTATTAGAAAGTGAAGGATAAGGATTCATCAAGGCAACAAGGAGGAGAGCATGAAGGTGTTGGTGATCGGGGGAGGCGGCCGCGAGCATGCCTTGGTTTGGAAGCTGAAGCAATCCCCAAAGGTGGAGGCGATTTTTTGCGCGCCCGGCAACGCGGGCATCAAAGCCCTGGCTCGGTGCCTGGATATTGGCGCCGGCGATATCGACGCACTGCTGGAATTTGCCTTGAAGGAACGGATCGATCTGACGGTGGTCGGTCCCGAGGAGCCGCTGACCAAGGGCATTGTCGACCTCTTTCGTCAAAACGGGCTGCGGATTTTCGGGCCTGACCAACAGGGCGCCGTGCTCGAGGGCAGCAAGGTTTTCACCAAGGATTTTCTCAAGAAATACGGGATAGCGAGTGCCCGCTACGAAACCTTTGCCAAGCGGGGGGCGGCGAAGAAATTCATTCGTACCATCGGTGTGCCGTGCGTGATCAAGGCCGATGGACTCGCCGCCGGCAAGGGGGTGATCATTGCCGCAACTCTCGAGGAGGCCGACCAGGCGGTCGACCTGATCATGAAGGAGAAGGCCTTTGGCACCGCCGGCAACCTGGTGGTGGTCGAGGAGTTCCTTCAGGGCGAAGAGGCCTCCTTTCTCGCTTTTACCGACGGTGCAACCGTGCTGCCCCTGCCTTCGTCCCAGGACCACAAGGCCGTCTTCGACGGCGACAAGGGCCCGAATACCGGCGGGATGGGCGCCTATTCACCGGCCCCGGTGATCACCGACGCATTGGCCGCGCGGGTGATGGAGGAGGTGATGCTGCCGACGGTTCGCGGCATGGCGGCGGAAGGCCGTCCCTACAAAGGTGTGCTCTATGCCGGTCTGATGATCGACGGCGACCGGATCAACGTGCTTGAATTCAACTGCCGCTTCGGCGATCCCGAATGCCAACCCCTGCTGATGCGGCTGCAAAGCGATTTGATCGAGATTTTCGAGGCATGCATCGACGGAACGCTTGATCGGGTGCGCATGGAGATCGATCCACGGCCGACGGTTTGCGTGGTGTTGGCATCGGAAGGCTATCCCGGCAAGTATGCAACCGGCAAGGTAATCGACGGTCTGCAGGCGGCGGCCCAGGTGGAAGGTGTCGAGGTCTTCCATGCCGGTACCGCCATGAAAGGACGACAGGTCGTGACCAACGGCGGCCGGGTGCTGGGGGTGACGGCCACGGGCGGCAGCATACGCGAGGCCATCGACCGAGCCTATGCCGCGGCCAAAGAGATTACCTGGCCTGGATGCTATTATCGCCAAGACATCGGCCATCGGGCGCTGTCGCGGCTGGAGGCGAGCCGACGGCCACAGGTGGGAATCGTCATGGGCAGCGATTCGGATTTGCCGGTGATGCAGGCCGCGGCCGATTTCCTGCAATCGGTCGGCATCGAGTTCGAAATGCGCATCACCTCGGCCCATCGAACCCCGGAGCAGGCCTGCACCTATGCCAAAACAGCTCGGGATCGCGGTCTTCGGTTGATCATCGCCGGTGCGGGCATGGCCGCGCACCTGGCCGGCGTCCTGGCGGCCCATACCACCTTGCCCGTCATCGGGGTGCCGTTGGATGCGTCGTCGTTAAACGGTTTGGATGCCTTGCTGTCCACGGTGCAGATGCCGCCCGGCATCCCGGTCGCCACCATGGGCATCGGCAAGGCCGGGGCCAAAAATGCGGCGGTACTGGCGGTGCGCATCCTGGCGCTCGGCGACAGCGGCCTGCAGGAGCGGCTGGAGCAGCACGCCCGGAAGATGGCCGATGAGGTTGCGGCCAAGAACAAGGCCTTGAACGGGTGAACTGGCCTGTCGCCGCCGACCGGGAAGGGCTGGTCCATGCCGCCAACCTGCTGCGGGCGGGCGGAGTGGTCGCCTTTCCGACCGAGACCTATTACGGCTTGGCGGTTGACCCTTTCAATCGGCGGGCCCTTGACCGGTTGTTCGCCATCAAGCGGCGGCCGCGCCATCTGCCGATTCTGGTCCTGGTCTCCGGCTGCGAACAGTTACCGCGGTTGACCGGCCCGCTGCCGATGGTCTATCGTCGATTGATCAAGCGCTTCTGGCCCGGCCCGCTGACCTTGGTTTGCCCGGCACTGCCTGCGCTGCCGACGCAGCTGACCGGAGACACCCACACCGTCGGCGTGCGTCAATCGCCCCACGAGACGGCGGCGGCCCTCATCGCCGCCTTCGGTGGCCCGGTGACCGCCACCAGTGCCAATATCACCGGTTTTCCGGCGTCGATATCGGCCCGGGAGGTGGCCAGGACCTTTGCCGACGAAATCGATCTGATCGTCGATGGCGGGCTCACTCCCGGCGGTTGCGGATCGACCCTGGTCGGCTTGGAACGGGATCGGCTCCGGTGTATTCGGGAAGGCAAGATCGCATTCGCTGCGGTGCAGGAGGCTGCCGCGGACTTTTATCAAAAACGATAACAAAAAATGGAGGCTGGATGGCCGACATACAGTGGAATAAGGCATTTGCCCTGGAGCAGACAGCCGGTGACGAGGAACTTCTGGAAGAATTGCTGACCCTGTTTCGCACTTCCTCGGCCGACGATTATCTTCAGTTGCAACGGGCAGTGGCGGATGGCAACGCCGAGGCGGTGGTCCGGGCCGCCCACAGCCTGAAAGGCTCGTCGGCGAGCCTTGGCCTGGATGGCATCCGGTGGCTGGCCGCCGACATGGAGGTGGACGGCCGGAACAATTCGGTGGCCGTGGCCAGGGAAAAGCTGGCCGTCATGGGTGAATTGCTGGAGCAGCTCAACAACCTGTAGGCACATGCAAGGCACTTGTTCGTTCATGCCATGCCGAGGCCATGAAGCTGGCGGATATAGAGACGGCCTGCGGGGCAGCGGCGGTTTTGTCGACAACAAAAAGGCTCAACGGCCACACGGCCGTTGAGCCCGAACCAGGGAAAAGGTAAAGGCACTCAATCGGCAGAGGAGATTTCGATCTGCTTTACCGCCCCCTTGGCCGTGGCCTTGCGGGGCATGGTAATGGTCAGTACGCCGTTGTTGAAATGGGCCTTGATCCCCTCCTGGTCGACATCCTCGGGGAGCGAAAGCACCCGCTGGAACGAACCGTAGCTCCGCTCGATCCGGTAGTAGTTTTTTTCTTTCTCTTCTTTTTCCTGTCTTTTTTCTCCCTTGACCGTCATGGTGCCGTTGCTGATGTCGATTGACACGTCTTTGTCGGCAACGCCCGGGATTTCGACGGTCAACTGGTATTCCGCATCGGTGGCGCTCAAATCGGCCCTGGGTTTCAAGAGCAGCCCCTCGCCCAAGGAGGAACGGCCGAAGAACCCCCGGTCCGCCGGCGCGAAGCCGCGGAAGAAGCGGTCGAACAGCCGGTCGATGTCGCGGTGGATGGGAAAGGTGGGGTCGTAGTAGCGATCGGCCCCGTACCCGCTTTTACCGTGATGCTTGACCGGTACATCGTGGTCGATTTCTTCCTCTTTGTTGAACCAGTTCCAAGGCGCAAGTTTTCTCAGTTCCATACGAGTTCCTCCTGGTACGCGTTACGGACGTTGCACCGGCGTACGCGCCGAGCGCGGCAGCTCAACCGGCGGTGATTTCGATCTGACGGGGCTTGGCCGATTCGGACTTGGGCAAATGCAGCCGCAACACGCCGTCCTTCAGATCGGCATGAATCTTGTCGACATCGATGCTCTGCGGCACCGCGAAAGTACGGCGGAATTCGACCTCGGCGAACTCCCGCCAGGTCGCGGCGCCGGTCATTCGTAGGCGCCTGGTGCCCGACAGGGTCATCTTGCCGTTGTCGATATGGATGGCGATGTCGTCCCTGAGCACCCCGGGCAGATCGGCGTGGAGCAAAATTTCGCTTTCGTTTTCCAAGATATCCACCGCCGGTGCGATCACGGGCAATTGCCGCACCAATTCGGCCGGCTGTTCCTTGCGGGCAACAACTTGATTCTCGTTCATAAAGGCTCCTCCTGTTCGTTCGTGCGGATCGCGGACGTTATTGAATGCTGATTTGCCGGGGTTTGGCAGCCTCGGATTTGGGCAGGGTCATGGTCAACAACCCGTCCTTGAGCGTTGCCGTCACCTTGGCGGCGTCCACCTCGTACGGCAGGGTGAAACTGCGGGAAAAAGTGGCGGCCGGCCGCTCGGCCCGATGCACGGTGTAGCCCTCCGGCGCATCCGCCCGGCGCGAGCCGCTGATTTCAAGGTAATTGCCCTGAATCTTTACCGTAAGCTCCTCCCGGTTGACGCCCGGCAACTCGGCGATCAACTCCAGATTGTCGCCGGTGTCGCTCAAATTGGTCCGGGGAGAGGTTTCCGCAATCTCCCAGCTCTGGCCATAGCCGTGGCTGCGGTCGAATTCGTTGAACAGGCTGTTCATCTGATTGCGGAACAGGTCCATGGCTCCCAACATACCGTGAATGTCTTGCCAACGTGTCATCGTTCGTTCCCTCCTTGCTGACGCCTTGTTCTGCTATTGTGATTGGCACGGCAATACGCCGTGTTGTTCGCTGAGTAAAACTGTAATCCTCATGGAAGGCGTGTCAACGTCTTTGGTAATCTTTTGCTTGCATTACTAAATGCAAGTGATAGGGTGTTGGTAATAGAAGAGGCCGGGCGCAATCCGGAGGGGACCATGAGCGGGAAAACGGATCAATGTGAACAGAACAACGAGTCGATGGCCGGGTTGTCGGCCGAGATGCTCCGGGGCAGGCAGTCGGTTAGGGCAACGTTCAAGCTGCCGCAGCCGGTGATCGAACTGCTCAGCGTGGTTGCCAGCCAGCTGGGGCTCAAGCAAAAATCGCTCTTCGACCAGTTGGTCGAGGATCGGACCATTCTCGAACGGCTCGCCTCGGGAGCAGCCAGCTACCGGCCCGTACAGGCGCAGCGGCAACAAAAGACCTATGTCGTCAGCCGCAGCTCGCTGCTTGCCCTCGATTATGTCGCCAAGGTGCACGGTTTGCCGCGCGATCTGCTGGTCGAAATCTCCATTCAGCGGCTGATGCCGGTCCTCAGTGCCGAGCAGGAAAAACAGCAGGGGCGGCAAAGGTTGTTGATCGATCTGGAAACGTGGCTCGATCAAGGCCGGACGCTGTTGGCCGACACCCGGCATCGGCTGGGCGAAGACGACCCGGCGGTGCGGCACCTGGCGGCGCTGGTCGCGCAGCTCGCCGCCGATATGGAGGAGTTGACCGAACAGGTCGAGCAGGGCCGGATCCTTGAACGCTATCTCTAGGCCAACCGGGCCGTTGCGGATTGTGCCGGGCTTGTGCTCGTCGGTTTATGTCCGCATCGTTTTCAGCCGTCCCGTTTGGGGCGGTTCCGCCCCCATCCGCTGCAGTTGTCAAAAAGCGCATCCCTTCAACCCGCAAGGAGGACACCCATGAACAACCATCTGCTCATTGCCGCCGCCACCCTGTTTGCCTTGGGAGGAACAGCGTTCGGTGCCGATCGGGACAACCCGCAGGCTTGTCCGCAAACCCTGCAGACCAACTGTGCCCGTTGCCACGGCTTGCAGCAGGTCTGTGCCAAGCTGGACCAGCCCGACGCCAACTGGAAGGCCATTGTCGCCACCATGGGGCAGCGGGGCAATCTTGGCCAGGAGGTCCAGGAGGCGGTGGTTGCCTGCCTGACCAAAACCGGCGATCCCAAAAAATTCACCTGCGATAAATGACAAAAGGCCAAAATCGCTTTGCGGTCGGGGCTGCGGGCCTGTCTTGTCCTTCCGCGATCCACGCCCACTTGCCCGGCATGAACAGGACAAGGCTTGCTGTGGTTCGGCCCTGGCGCAATGGCGTCGCCGCCCCAGGGTGAGCCTGTGCGCACCGAGCACATCCATATCGACGGGGGAATGGGGGAGGGCGGCGGCCAGGTATTGCGGTCGGCCCTGGCCTTGTCCGCCGGGCTGGGCAAACCGTTTTCCATCGTCGGAATCAGGAGGTCCCGCCGCAAGCCGGGACTCAGAAAGCAACATCTCTGCGCCGTCAACGCCGTGGCCGCTCTTTGCCGGGCCAAATGCTCAGGGGTTCGGATCGACTCCGATTGCCTCAGTTTTGAGCCGGGTCCGGTGCAACCGGGCGAGTATCTGTTCGATATCCGGGGTGCGGGCAGTTGCACCCTGGTATTGCAGGCCGTGCTGCCGCCCCTGCTCGTGGCTTCCGGTCCGAGCCGGGTAACCGTTCGCGGCGCCACCCACACGGCCAATGCCCCGACCTATGAATTTTTCGCCGAAACCCTGCTGCCCATTCTGGCACGACTTGGTCCGAGGCTGAAGGTCCGCCTTGACCGTCATGGCTTCGGGGCCGGCGGTGGCAGCATGACGGTGGAGATTCTGCCTGCACCCGAGCCCCAACGGCTGGAGTGGGAAATCGATCATCCGGCAACCAGCGTTCCGTGGCGCTTTCGCATCCTGGCGGCCAATCTGCCGGACGGCCTGGCCGAATACGAAGCCGAGCGGATTGTGGCGTCGTTGTGGGGCGGATTTTTTCCGGGCGATACGGAAGGACTGAGGCAACATGCCCGCGAGTATCTGCACGGCGGCTGGCCTCGTATCGAACACGTTGCCGATGCCGACGGCCCCGGCAACGTGATTGTGTGGCATGGCGTCCAGGCCACGGGAACGCGCGTGCTCAGCGCCCACGGCGGCACCAGCAGGACAAGTGCCCGCAAGGCTGCCGAGGAAATCTGCGCCCGCCTGGCCTATTACCGCGAATATTGGGGCAATGCCGACCGCTATCTCGCCGATCAGCTCATTGTGCCGCTCTCGCTGGCCCGGGGCGGGTTTTTCTTCTGCCAGACCCCCACCCTCCACACTCGAACCTGTTGCGCGGTAACCAGGCTTTTCACCGGCAAAAGTGTTGGAGCCGAGCAGTTGCACGATATGCCGCATTGGAAAATCGAAGTGCCCGGCGCGGCATAGCCACGGCCACGACCTCGGCTCACCCGCTCTTTTTCTTCCCGGTTGCGGCTGCCCCTGGGCCCGAATTGTTCCGTGGCCGCTTTTTTTCGACGGAAAAACCGAATTTGCCGATCGCACGCCCCAGGGTGAAGTACTTGCCGTGGGCAAAGGCGATCGGTTCCGCCCCGGCCAGGTCGAAGGCCCCGGTGCGGGGATCGATGTACTGCTGATCGGCCTTGACGTTGACCACCTCGGCCAGGAACATGTCGTGGGTGCCCAGAGGCCTGATGTCGAAGACCCGGCACTCGATATTGATCGGCGCCTCGACGACGATCGGCGCTTTGACCTTGGCCGCCGGTCCGGGTGTCAGACGCATCTCTTCGAATTTACGGTACTGTCTTCCGGAGCGCACGCCGCACCAGTCGGTGGCCCGCGCCAGTTTTCGGGTGGTGAGGTTGATGACGAATTCCCGGGTGCGGGTCAGGATGGCATGGGAATGGCGTTCCGGCCGGACCGAAATATAGCAGAGCGGCGGATCGGAACAGAGGATGCCGGTCCAGGCGATGGTGATGATGTTGTATTCCTCGGGGGTTTCGCCCAGGCTGACCATGACCGCCGGCAGGGGGTACAGGGTGGTGCCCGGTTTCCAGTCGACTTTGTTCATTGCGGTGTGCGGGGGGAAAGGTGGTTGATGCCGGTACTCACGGTTGCCTGAGGCGGCCGCGGCCGAGGGAGAAAAAGACGCCGGTCGAGCAGAGCAGGGCCGAAATGAGGAACACGGTCCGGATGCTTTGTAAAAACCGGTCGAAATTCGCAGGCCCGATGGTTTCGTGGCCCACCAGCAGGGAGAGCACCACCATGGCAATGGCCATGCTCATCATCTGGCCCATCAGCCGCATGGTGGCCACTACCCCCGAGGCAAGGCCGTAATGCTCCTTGGCCACCGAGCCCATGATCGCGCTCATGTTCGGCGAGGAAAACAGGGCGAAGCCGAAACCGATCAGCACCAGGTTGCAGCCGATTCCCACCAGGCCGCTGTCGGGATGCAAGCGGCTGAAGACCAGCATCCCCACCACGGTGATTGCCATGCCGGTGCTGGCCAGCAGGCGCGGTTCGATGCGGTCGGAAAGCCGGCCGGCCACCGGCGAGAAGAGCGCCATCACCATCGGCTGGACCATGAGCAGCATGCCGGCGTTCCGGGGCGGCATGCCCTTGAGGTATTGCAGATACAGGCTCATGAGCAAGGTGACCGCAAAGGTGGAGGAATAGTTGAGCAGGGCGGCGAGGCTGGAAAAGGCAAAGGTCCGGTTGGCGGTGAACAGGGCGACTTCGAACAGGGGATGCGCTGTTCGCTGCTGCTGGCGGAAAAAGAGCACCAGCCCGGCTAGGCCGGCGGCGGCCAGGGCTGCGCCGCTCGTGGACGGCAGGATCGATGCCCCGTAGACCAGGGCCAGGATGGCGACGGAGTAGATCAGGCTGCCGGCGACGTCGAGCCGCTGGCCGGGTCCGTCGGCCCATTCCCCCCGGAGAAAGGTCAAGGTGATGGCGATGGCGCCGATGCCGAGCGGTAGCATGACCAGGAAGATGGAGCGCCAGCCGAACTGCTGAATCAGCGCGCCGCCGGCAAAAGGGCCGACCGACAGGCCGACATAGACGGCGGCCACGTAGATGCCGATGGCCCGGCCTCTTTTGTGGGGCGGAAAGATGGAGGTCAGAATCGCCATGCCGGTGGTGACGAACAGCCCGGCACCGATCCCCTGGCAGGCCCGAAAGACCAGAAGCCCGGCCGCGCTGTCGGCAAAGGCCGCCATGGTGGATGCCAGGGTGTAGACCGCCAGGCCGGCGGTGAACACCTTCTTGCGACCGTGGATATCGGCGATCTTGCCCGCCGGCAGCAACACCACCGCCACCGCCAGCAGGTAGGAGGTGGCGACCCAGCTCAACTGGACGGCGGTCAGGTCCAGATCGGCCTGGATCGCCGGCAGGGCCACGTTGACCGAGGAGATCATGAACGGCCCCAGAAAGGAGGTCAGGGTGGCGACCAGCAAGGCCGACCTTTCCAAGGAGGTGGCGGCTGCCGGCGATGGCGCGGCGGTGGTGGACATGGCGACGAGATGCTGCTGATTGCCTATTTGTTGTGGCCCTTGCCTTTTCCCTTGCCCTTGCCGGAACCGGAATCATCGAAATTCGGCCAGTTGCCGGGACCGTCCTGCTCATGCTTCTTGCCCTGTCCTTTTTGGCCGGGGCCATGATAATCGGGTCCTGGTCCGGGGCCGATGCCGCGCGGCGGCACCCCGGTGAAGTTGAACCGGCCGTCCTTGAGGGCGTGGAATTGCGGCGACCCCGGTTTGATTCCCAGATCCTTGGCGATCACGCCCCATCCCTTGCCCCGGTTGGAGTTGTAGACATTCAGCACCCGGTCGTGCGAAAGACCCAGCATCTGGGCGAGTTGCAGGATCATGAAGGCGTCGGCCGGGGAGGCCACGGAACGCATCAGGGAGCTTACCTGGGGCTGGGGAATGCCGAACTGGCTGCCCAGCCGGGTGTTGTAGTCCAGGGGAGAAGCCGCGGCCCGATTATTGAGGTCGCCGAGAAAGATGTTGAGGTCGGCGCGGGCGTCCAAGGGGAGGGCACTGAGGAACAGCAACAGGAACAGCAAACATCGTGGTCGCATCATCTAAACCTCTTTGTGGTGAGAGTCCGCCTGCTCCGGCCAGGCCGTCTCAGGCAAAAAGACGATATGGCGCCAACCGGCCCGGCACTGGCTAAGACCGGGCTGGTTGCGTCATGCCGTCAACCGCAACGGTTATCGGCCAAACATCCCCTTGAGCAAGCTGCCCGGGCTTTCCTGTTTCGGCCGGGATTCGGTTTTCGTTTTACTCTGTCCCTGCGGAGCCTGGCCAAGGGCGGTCCGGCAGGGATCCTCGTCGGCGGATGCCTTGTCGATCAGCATTTCACCGACCGTCGACAGGCCGCCGGTGGCGAGACCCGCGCCGACCGAGGCCGCGGTTTTCAGGGTGCCGGCCGCATCGATGCCGATCGACGGTTTGGCGATGGTGCCGCCGACCCGGACCAGACCGGCCAAGGGGGTGGACAGGGAGAGCCCCACCCCGCCGCGCGGCTGGGGTTTGATGCCGAGATCGAGTTTTTCCGAACGGAGATCGACCGTGCCCGAGCCCACCACATCCACCTGACCGGTGCGTAGGGCGATGCCCTTGTTGGCGGTGGCCACGCCGTCGCGGATGACAAACCGGACCGCCGCGCACTCCATCTGGGTGGCATCCTCTTTCTTGGCAAAGGGATTGATGGCCCCCAGCACCTGGAAGAGCAGGTCGCCGGCAGCCACATCCACCGCCTTGTTCCGCAGCCGCCCCTCGCCGACACTGACGCTGGTCTCGCCGGTGGCCGAGGCCATGAGGGCGCGAACCGTGTCGCCGCTGCTCTTCAAATCCGCCTTGATGTCACTCTTGCCGCCGACAATCGGTCCCTTGGCATCGAGCTTGCCCAGTTCGACCTGGCGGCCGTTCAGCCGCAGGGCGGTGGTCGGGGTTTTGCCCGAGGCATCGAGGACAACCTCGCCCTCGATGGTACCGCCGGCCAATCCCAGCCGCAAGGGCTTGATCGCCAGATTGCCGTTGTTCAGCTGAATGGTCGCGGCCACATCGGTCAGTTGGAGGGTGTCGTGGATCAGTTTGCCGATCTGGAGGGAGAGGTCGGCATCCACCGACCGCAGGGCGGCCACCGGCAGCGGGTCGTTGGGAAAGACCCGGCCGTCGCTTTTGGCTTTGGTGGCGGCTTCCGGCGCTTTTCCCGGAACACTGCCGGGCGTCGAGGCAGACACGAAATCACCGACATTGATGGTGTTGGCCGACAGCTTGCCAACAATCTTCGGCCGGCCGGCCAGTTGCACGCCCAAATCGCCGCCCAGGTCGCTGCTGCCGGCCGTTATCTTGAGATCGACCATCTTCCAGGCGCTGCCGCCGCCTTGCAGATGGCCGGCCAGTTTGAGCGGACCCTTGCCGGCATAATCGGCACCGGCCAGTTGAGCCGCGGCCGCCGGATTATCGCTGGCGATCGTCACCGGCATATCCACGGCAAGGGCGCCGGCCAGGTCCTTGACCGTGCCGGTGGCGCTGACCAGAACCAGCCCGGCCTGGCCGACCTCGACCGCCACGTTGGTCAGGTCAAACCGCTTGCCGTTGTCCTGCAACTGGGCCGCCACCTTGAAGGGGCCGATGCTCGCGGGCAGATGCGGTTGGTTGAGCTTGGCCAGCCGCAGAACCTCGGCCAATTCCGCGCCCTGGACGGTTGCTTTCAGATTGATGCCGCTGAAGGCCGCGAGATTGGCGACAGCGCCCTCGACCTGCGCCGTGGCCCCCGGCAGTTGAGCCGTAAGCTTGAGTGGCCAGGGCTTGTTGCCGAGTATGGCCTGCGGTCCGCCGATGGTGCCCTTCAACTCCAGATTATGGCCGAGCACCTCTGCCAGCAGCCGCACCGCCAACGACTCGCCGCCGGCCCGGTCCGGCTGCAGGGTCAGTTCCTGAACCTTAACCGTTTCGGTCTTCTTGGTGTCGCGGTCATACCAGGCGACAACCCCGTTGGTCATTTTTAGCTCGTTGATCGTGAACCGGAACGCGCCCTCGCCGCTGGGCGGCTGCTTTTGCTCCTGCTTTTGCTCGGCCGGCTTGGCTTCGCCCGGCTGGGCCGGCACGGTGAAATCGAGATTGCCCGGTCCCTTGGTCTCGGTCTCGACCAGGATATCGGGCGACGACAGAATCAGGCGGTTGACCACGATCTCCTTTTTCAGCAAGGGGAGCAGGGCCATTTCCATTTCAAAGCCGCCGATCTTGACCATCTCCGGCCGGGTCGCGCCCGCTGGATTGGAAAGGGTGATGCCCTTGGCCGCCACGCTGGGCACCAGGCCGAGGTGCAATTCCAGCGGGCCTGAAATGGCGAGCGTCCGGCCGGTGGCGGTTTTCACCTGGGTGGTGAGCACCTCCTTGATCTGGTCGAGGTTGATCGACTTGACGGCCACGACCGCACCCACCACCAGCACTGCCGCCAGGATCACCAAGACCGCTCCGATTTTCGTCAGGGTTTGGATACGCATAGCTGTTCCTCCTGGATAAAGAAAACGACGGCGCCGCCGGTTACGGCCGGCGGGCGCGTGATATCGGATACGCTGCAACCGCTCAATCTTGCGGCGGTCTCCGCAACAGGGAACGGCAAAACACAAGATTTAACTTGTTGTTTTAATATAAATTTATAATAACAATCCCATCATCTTGGAAGGCATTTTTTGCAAAAGAAAATTTGCCTGCCCGCATTTTTCAGGAGAAGGTCCATGCCGCCGCTCATCGCCTTCATTGGATGGCACAATTCCGGAAAAACAACGCTTGCCCGCCAGGTTGTGAGCCATCTTCGGGCCAGGGGCCATACGGTGGCGGTGATCAAGTCGACCAAGGAAAGCGGCATTGTTTTTGACCGGCCCGGCTCCGATACCTCCCGCTACAAGGAGGCCGGGGCCGAGGGGGTGGCGCTGGTGGCACCGGATCAATTGATCGTGCGACGCCAGCCCCTGACCTGCGACCTGCCGGAACTGGCCGAACGGCTTTTTCCGGAAGCGGATATCGTGCTGGCCGAGGGATTCAAGCATGCCGAGGTGCTGAAAATCGAGGTGCGCCGGGACGCTCAGGCACCGCTGCTCCGCGACCTGGTTGCGGGGGTGATAGCCGTGGCCTCCGATCCGCCCTTGGCGGGCGAGCATTGTTTTCGGCTTGATCAAAGCCGCGAAATCGCCGAACTGATCGAATGCCGCCTTTTGACCTCCCGCCCCTGTTCCTGACTCGCTTTCCGGCTCCGGAGAAGATGCCCATGGCCGATTCCCTCACCAACCCGTCCGAGAAAACAGGCCTGCCGCCCGGCACCCTGGTACATGTGGGCCCAGCCCCGACCACGGCCGGCCGCGTCACTCTGTATCGCTACACCGCCGATCAATTCGAGACTTTTCCGGTCATTGGCCTGGACGATATCCTGCGGCATCGCGGCCAGGGCGCCTCGCTCTGGGTGCACTGCGAGGGACTGGACATGATCGATCTGATCGAGGCCATCGGCCGCCATTTCAATGTCCATCCCTTGGTGCTGGAGGATATCCTCAACACCCATCAACGCCCGAAATTCGAGGAATTCGACGACTATCTGTTTGCGGTGGTGAAAGTCCTGCGCAGCGGCCGGGCGCTGAAAGTCCGCCACGAGCAGGTTTCTTTCCTCTTGTTCGCCGATGTGCTCTTCACCTTCAGGGAAACGGCCGACGACCTGTTCAACGCCGTCAAGCTACGACTATCAGGGGCCAAGGGGCGCATTCGCACCCTGGGGCTCGATTATCTCGCCTACACGATTTTGGACACGGTGGTGGATAATTATTTTGTCCTTGCCGACACCATGGAGGATGCGATCGAGACCGCGGAGAGCGATCTCTTGCACCGGGCGCAGCCCAAAACCTTTGCCATCATCCAATTGCTCAGGCGCGAGATGGTGCTGGTCCGCAAGGCGATCGCGCCGCTACGCGAGATGCTGCTCGCCCTCCAACGGAGTGAAAGCCCACTGATCCAGGAAAGGAATCTGCCCTATTTTCGCGATGTATTCGATCATACCCTGCGGGTGATCGACACCACCGATTCCCTCCGCGACCTGCTCAACGGCATGCTGGATATCTATCTTTCCAGCGTCAGCAACCGCATGAACGAGATCATGAAGGTGCTGACCCTTTTTGCCTCCATCTTCATCCCCCTGACCTTCATCGCCGGAGTGTACGGCATGAATTTCGACTACATGCCGGAGTTGCACTGGCGCTGGGCCTATCCGGCGCTGTGGATTTTTTTCATTGCGCTGCCGGTATTTCTTATCTATCTGTTCAAGCGGAAAAAATGGCTGTAAGGTCCTGTGCTGCCGCAGTATCGGCGGCCAGGGATGTCGTCCGGTGGATTACCGGAGGCCGCCGCCGGGCAGAAACGGATTGTAGCGGTTGGCCACCATCACCATCCAGGCGGTGGCGCAGGTGCTGGGAATGGGATTGGCGTACCAGCCAAAGGGGATGAGATAACGCTTGCTGGCGTACAGGTACGGCTTGGTGGAGAGAGTGAACAGTTGGTCGTATTGCTCGGGAGTTCCTGGAAAACCGGCTGATGCATAGTTGTCGACCCGCAGGGTGTTCATGGCGCTCAGCATGGCCTGTTCGTCCTGGCGGAGGATGCCGGCCATGCGGCCGGCCTGCGGTGCCTGGGGAGAAGAGCGGTCGATGGCTTGGTAGTGGGCGATCATGGCCCGGACCATGGTAATGGCCCCGGCCGTCCATTCTCCGGACAGCACTCCCTGGCGATAGCGTTCGTCCGGGCCGAGGCCGTTGCCGTCTTGGTCGGAAAATCCCACCCCCCGGATGATGGTGTCCGTGCCGTAGCCGCCCCAGCGTTTGACCTGTTGCCAGGTATTGAAGCTGGCACCAAATCCGAACCAATCGTCAACCACCGTCGGCTCCAGGGCGGCAATGCCCCAGGTGTTGACATCGACCGCCTTGGGCGACAAGTTGGGCAGCCACCGGCGCGAAGCGCCAGCCTTATCCAGCAGGCCACCCTGAACAAATGCGCCATCCTGCCAGGCATACTTTTTCAGAAATGAGAGCAGGCCCTCGGTGGTGCGCCCGGGGGCGAGCCGGCCGCCATGGAGCATGGATCGGCACAGGTGAAGCCCGTCGGCAATGGCGTTCTTGTCGGCTGGCGCAAGGGTGCCGTCCCGTTCCAATGTAGTTGTCAGAGTGGCTTCGAGAATACGCAGGCCGGCGTAGACGGAAAAGGTGTTTTCCACCGAGACGAACGATGGATCGACCAATTCATCTCCTTGGTTGGCCACCGTGCCGGCCGGGGCGTAATACACGCCGCCCAGCGGCGCTTGCATGGCGGCAAAGGCGGGCAGCACTGCCAGGGCATTGGTCAGGGCCTGTTCGCGGAAGGGGACATAGCCGTTGTCGCGGCCATGGACAAAGTGGAGATGGGCGGCCTGGAGCGGACCGATGAGAAAGGCCCAGGCGTTTTCGCCGGTGATCGGTTTCCAGTCGGTCCAACTGATCACGCCGGGTCGATAGTCGGGGTTGCCGGCCGGCAGGTCCGCGGCGGTGATGAAACGCGCATAGGGGGTGCCGGCAAAGGGATCGCGCGAGAGCCAATCCCGCGGGAGCATGCGGAAACTGTAGGCATGCGCGGCCTCGGTGATGCGCTGCTGGTTGTAGACGAACACCGATCCGACCGAGCGGGCGCGGGTCTGCAGGGGCGAGGGATGGCGGCTGTCGCCGTAATGGCCGGCCGCCAACAGCCGGTTTTGGGCGTTCACCAGGCCATAGGCATCCTGGCCATCGGCCAGCGGCAGTCGATTAAGCCGGTGGCCGAGCATCACCGCAATCTGCCAGGTCGCGGCATCGTAGATGTTGCTGCCGTTGTGGGTGTTGACCCGTTCGGTCTGGAGATCGCCGCCGGGTGTTTTTTGCGGCAGCAGGGTAAAGGCCAGCGGATCGTAGCGGTCGGTCACCGCGCAGTCGGCCGTCGAGCAGACGTGTCGACCCCAGTAGGCGGCACTGTCATGAAAACTCAAGGGCAGGCGCTGGCCGCGCAGATCGCCGGCGCCGGCGGTGTACAGGATGCCGCCGTCCTGGCGGTCGCTGACCAGAAAGCGGTAACTGGCGGCCAGTTCGGGCAAAACGCCTCGGCCCGTTGCCGGCAGGGCCAGTCCTGTTGTTAAGAGCAACGGCAACAGGCATGCGGCGAGCACGGAGCCGCCGGTCCGGATACGTCTGTTCATGGCGCGTTCAAGGTTTCTGGCAAATGGTTGCGGCCAACTGCTCGGCCTCGGCCAGGAGCTCGGCTTTGTCGGCCACCGCGCCCTTGCCGTCCACGCCTCGGGCCAGTAATTCGCCGCTGAAGGTGAATTCCATGGCATCGAAGGCGTAGCGAATGGTCCGGCGGGCGCCCTCGAAAATCTTGTCACTGTCGGCGGCGGCAACGCTGACCATGTAGCCGTGCCGGTATTCGCGCTCCGGCTTGATTTCGCCGAGCAGGTATTTGCGGCTCCACAGCACCTGGCACCGGTCGATGAAAGCCTTGGCCTGGGCCGTGACCCCGAAGAAATAGATGGGCGAGCCGATGACGATCCGGTGGGCGGCCTCGATCTTGTCGTAAAGCGGGGTCATGTCGTCCTTAAAGATGCACACCCCTTCGGTTTCGCAGTGGCCGCAGCCGGTGCAGGGATGGATGTCCAGTCGGGGCAGATCGATTTGTTCGGCCTTGTAGCCGGAGCGGTGGATGACCGCTTCGATGCGCTCCAGTAACAGGTCGGTGTTGCCGCGTTTCCGAGGGCTGCCGTTGAAAAGAAGTATGTTCATGGTTGCCTTGGGGGGAAGAAGGAACAGGAACACATACGATTTGCCAAGACATGATAGCGGATGACGGCCAAGAACGCACGAGTCAAGAATCTGTGCGGTTACGGAAGCCACGCGTTACCGTTCGCTATTCACCGGTTCAGCCGTGATTCACCTGCCGCGATTATCAGATTGGTGTCCACTTTTTCCAGACTACCTCAGTTGATCGGATAAGAAGAGAAAAGGCCCCGCTTGCCGGCAAACAGCCACTTTTGTGGGCTACCGGCGCGGGCTTTTGGTGGGCTGAAAAAGAAAAGCCCCTTTGCCGGGTAAGGGGGAGCACACGGCAAAGGGGACAGGTTATCCACTTATGGGATTGGTTACTACACTACCCTCGAAAATTGTAAAAATCAAGCCAAAAGTAAGTAAAACTTATTTTTATCATCATTTTTACTTGAGTTTTTTTGGCAAGCATCTTGCCCTTGCCTCCGCGCAAACCTTGGGGGAGGCCGGTTCTGGGGCAGGATCAGCCGGCCGCTTCGGATTGGCGCGAAACGCACATCATGTCGCTGCGCAGCTTGTCGACGATGCGCTCGGATGCGCTGCCGTCGCCATAGGGATTGGGACGGGAACTCATGGCGGCGTAGACGGATTCGTTTTGCATCAGGCGCACGGTATGGCGGACGATGCTTTCCGGTTCGATACCCACCAGCATGTTGGCGCCCGCTTCCACGCCTTCGGGTCGCTCGGTGACGTTGCGCATGATCAGCACCGGTTTGCCGAGGGTGGGACCTTCTTCCTGAATGCCGCCGGAATCGCTGAGGATCAGTTTACTCGCCGCCATAAGCCGAACAAAGGCCTTATGCGGCAGCGGGTCTTCCAAATAGACATTGGGTGCATGCCGCAGCAGCTCGAACATGGGCCCCCGCACATTGGGATTGAGATGCACGGGGTAAATGATCCGGGCCTCCGGCAGCACATTGGCGATCAGGTTCAAGGCCTGGCAGATGTTACGGATTCCCTGGCCAAAGATTTCCCTTTTGTGCCCGGTGACCAGGATGATATCCCGTTGCCGGGCAATGGCCTCCTCCACCCGATCCGACAGGGGCGGCGGATTTCGGCGGACGGCATCCAGAGTCAGCAGCAGGGCGTCAACCACCGTGTTGCCGGTCACGACGATGCGGTCCGCCGGCACCTTGTCCTGCAGCAGATTGTTGCGGGCAAGCTCGGTCGGCGCGAAATGCCAACGGCTGACCAAGCCGGTAATGCGGCGGTTCAGCTCTTCGGGAAAGGGGTTGCCGATGTCCCAGGTACGCAGCCCGGCTTCGATGTGTCCCACTGGAATGGAGGCGTAAAAAGCGGCCAGGGCGGTCACCTGCACCGTGGTGGTATCGCCCTGCACCAGGACGACATCCGGCCGATGCGTTGCCAAAAATCCGCCCACCTGATGAAACAGCATGGAACTGAGCGCGCTCAGTCCCTGGTTGGGGGCCATGACATCGAAACGGAAGTCGGGCGTCAGGCCGAAATCGGCGAAAGTTTGGGCCAGCATTTCCCGGTGTTGGCCGGTGGAACAGAGCGAAACCTCAAAGCATTCCGGATGGGCTCGGAGCAGCGAGACAACCGGCGCGACCTTGATCGCCTCGGGGCGGGTGCCTGCGAAAACAGCCACTTTTTTTCGGCCGGCACTGCGGGGCCACGCTCGGCGCGGCCAGAATTCATCCTGGTATTGCGTGAGCCTTCTCATCCGACACGCTCTCCAACGAACATAGATCCCATGGTACGCTGCAACGACTTCGTATGATCTTGAAAAAGGCAATCCTCATGCCTTTTCGCAAGGCAAAGTTTCCCCAGGTGCAGTTGTGTCAAGATAACGGAAGATTGCCGAAGCGGCAGCATAGCAGGCGGTGTTAAAAAAGAACAGATACATTTTACGCCTCCCAGTATTTTTTATGGCGATTTAAGCTGGTTACGAACCAAAGCGCGCCCTGTCTGCGTGTCGGAATCCTCCATCCCTTACCTTTGCTGCCGGCACCTTGGCCCCTCCTCTCCCGTCTTCCTGAATTCCGCAATTGTTTGACCGATACAAATAATACATTGTAGCACCAAGTTCATCCGGCACTGTCGGATTCCCATCGGACCGCAGGAAGACCTTTGGCACGATTCGACGCCACATGTACCCTGTCCCTTGCCGTCGAACTGGCCGCTCCCCACTCTCCTTGCAAGCCGAATCGAAAAAAAAATCGTCCCTGACATTCCCCTCGACATTCAAAAAGATTTTTTACACAATTTCACTTAATTACAACACCATTCCCGCTACACAAAAATACATAAAAAACAAACCGAGAAAACGGATCCAAGCCAGCAAGTCAGGGATTGATTGAGTAATTTTCCTTGGGTCTCCCTTTTTGTTTTTGATATAAGATTTACAAAAACGAAATGCAACGTGCTCAAAAATGGGAATGCACGGACAAGCGCCATCCTTGCCATCGGGCCGGTGGTCGGTGCTCCAGACAACAACCCCTATTTCACGGAGATATCATCAATATGCGGTTTACGTCGATTCGTTTCAAATTGCTGGGCGCGGGATGCCTTGTGCTCATCTTGCTTCTGCTCATCAATGGCACGCTGGTGATCAGGGATGTGTCCCTGGCGCTGGTTTCCCTAACCTCGCAAAGCGAGGAAGTCCTGGCCCGCGGTCTTGCCACCCGCCTTGAAAGCCTGCTGACCAGCGAGATGAAAACCGCCTCGGCCATGGCCTCCGATTATCTGGTCAAGAAGACGGCCAACGAGGTGCACAAGGCCGGCGCGCAGGACGCAGGCGACGCGATCCGTGCCCTGCGCCAGGAGATGAAAGCCAAGTATCAACTGCTCGGGGCCGGGTATCTCGGCATTTTCGTCACGGACCAGGCCGGCAACCTCTATACCGGTGAGTTGGAAAACGGCACCGAATACAAGGGCACCAATGTGGCGGACCGGGATTACTTCAAAAAAATCCGGCAGAGCGGCAAGGCGGCTGCAGGCGACATTGTGCGTTCCAAGGCGACCGGCGAGCTGATTTGCGTTATCGCCGCGCCCATCATGCTGGCGGATGGATCCTTTGGCGGCATTTTCGGGCTTTCGCTCAAAGCGACCCGGTTGACCTACCTGATTGCCGATTTCAAGCTGGGGAAAACAGGCTATGCGCTTATGGTGAACGAGCAGGGGCTCGTCGTCGCCCATCCCCAGGAAGACCAGGTGTTGAAACTGAATCTCTCTTCGGTTGCGAGCATGCGCGACCTGATGACCCTGGTCTCCTCGGGACAAACCGGCGTTCAGCAATACCTCTATGAAGGTAGCCAGATGATTGCGGGATTCGCACCGGTGCCGAACACCAACTGGCGGGTCGTCATCACCGAAAGCGAGCAGGAATTTTTGGCCGAGGTCACCGCCCTGCGCAGCAAGATCATCCTGATCGGGGCGATCTCGCTTGTTGTCGCAGCACTGGTCATGATCTTCGGCGCCTCCTTCATCGTCTCCCCCATCAAGAAAGCCGCCGAAGGCCTGCGGGACATCGCCCAGGGAGAAGGAGACCTGACCAAACGGCTGCTGATCGCGCAAAAAGACGAGGTCGGCGAATTGGCCCATTGGTTCAACGCCTTTCTCGACAAAATGGAGCTCATTGTCGGCCAAATCAATTCGCGGGCCCGGGGACTGCAACTGTCCACCACCGATCTCGACGCCTTTGTCAAACAAATGGTGGACAGCGCGGCCTCTTCCTCGACCCGATCGGAAGGAGTGGTTCAAAGCGCCGGATTCATGAACAATACCATGAATTCTGTCGCCGCTGCCAGTGACCAGGCGTCCGCCAGCGTCAATACGGTGGCGGCGGCCATGGAAGAAATGTCCGCCACAGCCAGGGAAATTGCCGCAAATTCGGAGAACGCGCGAGGCATCATCGACAAAGCGTCTTCCGAGGCGGGCGGCGCCACCGAACGCATCGATCGATTAGGCAACGTGGTCAGCGAGATTGGCAAGGTCACCGAAGTGATTACCGAGATTTCCGAACAAACCAATTTGCTGGCGCTCAACGCCACCATCGAGGCGGCCCGCGCCGGGGAAGCCGGCAAGGGTTTCGCGGTCGTGGCCAACGAGATCAAGGAACTGGCCAAACAAACGGCCCAGGCCACCGGGGAAATCAAAAACAAGATCGAGTTGATCCAAAGCACCACCAACGACACGGTCAACGAAATCGGCAAAATTGTGGCGGTCATCAAGGAAGTCAACGGAATTGTCGACATGATTGCGACCTCGGTGGAAAGCCAGTCGCAGAGGAGCGCCGAGATCACCGCCAACCTGCACCAGGCATCGGGAGGAATTCAGGATGCGACCCGCAATGTTGCCGAGGCCACGGCCATCGCGGGTGACATTTCTTCCGATATCTCCGAGGTAAACCAAAATACCCGCCACATGAATATTCTATCCTCGGAAGTGAATGCCCAAATGTATGAGGTGATTGATTTTTCTTCAAATCTGAAAGACGTTGTCGCCCAATTCAAGACCTCGCCCCCCGGCTTCGATCTGGCGAACGTCCGTACCGCCCACATGCAGTGGCGGTCCCGTTTGGTGGAGATTGTTTACGGCCGCAAGCAGGCCAGCATGGAAAACGTTGCCTCGGATCGCGACTGCGCCTTCGGCAAATGGTTGTTCGGACCGGAAGGCGAGGCACTGCACGGGAGCGCTCATCGTGCGGAAGTGGTGGCCCAACATAAAAAGATTCATGACTACGGCCTGATGATTGTTCAGGCCATGCAAAAGGACGATCGCCAACAGGCCATTGCCCTGATGCAGGAGTTTGAGCACACCAGGATTGCATTTCTCCGTGCTTTGGATGCATTCTGGCTCGACTCGCTCAAAACCGCGGGGACCATGTAAAACAAAACGATTGCGACACGGGGTGTGGGGATAATGCAATGAACTGCCCGTGAGGACCGACGACGCACAACTCCCCTCTGGGTGGCTCAACAGAGCCTCCGGCAACTGCCGCCGAGGCGTGAAAACGCCCAGCAGGTCGGCAACGGCTAACCAACAAAGCAGCAAGCTAACGCTTGCTGCTTTTTTTTATCCGATCATCGACGAACTTCAGCGAGATTGAGCCGTTGCTGGAAAATTGGCTGAGTTCGCAATACGGCACGAGCAATCGATCTGTCATGACATCCAGGATAAACCAGGCACTTTTCCGCCATCCCAGGAATGTTTATTATCTCCTTACTTCCAGCGGTCCTGGGAATCTACCTCAGGCTGACGGGATGAAACTTCAAACTCCAGACTATAACCAACGAGGTGCCCCATGTCGCAAACCATGAAGATTAGCCCTCCAAGCAGCATTACAGCTGGAGCCCTGACCGCATTTATTGTCGCCTCCATTTTCTACTTGTATCAGTACGTTATCCGAACGGTCCCGGGAACCTTTCTCCCGGAGATCCAGTCTTCTCTGGGCATTGATTTAGGCACTGCTTCGGGCATGGTGGGGGCGCTGATGTACACCTACGGCGCCGGCTGCCTCCTTACCGGTCCCATTCTGGATAAATTCGGCGTACGACGTGCTCTCCCCTTTGGCGCCTTATTCATTGGTACGGGCTCACTCATGATGGCTTCGGATTACTACGAAATCGTCGCCGCCGGACGCATCGTCCAAGGAGCAGGTTGCGCCTTTGCCTTTGTGGCCTGCGCATTCATCGCGGCTAAATACTTGCCCGTGGCCGTCTTGGCTCTGGCCACGGGCGCGGCCCAATCCTTCGGCATGTCCGGCGGTTCGCTGGGCGGCAAGCCTCTGGCTGATTTCGCCGCCTTTCAGGGTTGGGACTTCAGTCAGATCAGTCTGATTCTCGGAGGCATTGGCTTGGTCTTCACGGTGGCTATTTTTCTGATAATGCCCCGTCAACGCCCTGGCGAAGGCGAAGGCGTTGCCTTTGTTGCCCCCCTGAAGGCCGTGCTCAGTAATCCGCAAAGCTGGCTGCTGGGCTTCGTGGCCGGGGCCATGTTCGCGCCCACCACTGTGGGCGACATGGCTTTGGGCATGACATTTTTCCATAAAGTGTATCATTTCAGCACGTTCGGATCCTCTCTGGTCACTCTGCTGCCTCTGGGCTGGGTAGTAGGCGCACCCCTTATGGGCTGGCTCAGTGATTATATCGGTTCGCGTAAGCTGGTGATCATCCCCAGCATCATCTTGCTCCTGTGCATGTCGGTCTATACTCGGGTCACCGATCTAGCCACAGTGCCACACGCTGCCCTGGCCGCGATCATGTTTACTTACGGCATTTTTTCCGGATCAGCCATGGTGGCCTATGCAGCCATCAAGGAAGCCAATCCGCCGGAATACGCGGGGACTTCATCCGGAGTGATCAACGCTCTGAACTTTACCATGGGGGCCTTGCTTTCCAGCCTGATCGGCTGGCTGATCAAAGCCTACGCCTTGGATGCCTCGGGCAATGTATTGAGTGTGGAGAGCTTCGGTCTCGCCACTCTACCGATTCCGATTATGTTAGCCCTGGCTTTACCTGTCGTGTTCTTCGTTAAAGAAACCGGCGCAAGAAAAAATTGAAGATGCACTTTTGCTCCGAGGCGTGAAGTCGGTCAGGAAAAAGTGGGATTTGGTCTGCATGGCTTGGAACCTGAAACGGTTGCATGCGTTGACAGTATAAAACCTTCCAAAAATGCTCTGCACACCTCGAATCGACCATATCCTGACGAGGCAAGGCTGAAAATTCGAAAAACCGGTGAGGATTCAAAGTCAATGAGTCAAAATGACGAATATTGCCCTTGGGTAATGGCGTCAAGTCCGACAGGCTTTTAGGCGTGTTCAACAACCCGTAAACCCGGGGAGAACACCCCCTGAACACTCCAGCTCAATGGGGTTGGGACACTTCGACGGGCGGAGAGGGGGCGGCCATTTTTTTGGGCAGCAGATAGAAGATCCAGGTGGCCAGGATCGAGCCGCCACCCACCAGCATGAAGGTGGTTTGAAAGGCCGCCAGCACTTCCGGGTTCCGGCTGTGGGCAGCGTCCACCGGTCCCACCAGCAGGCTCAGCATCAGCGCGGAGAACGAGACCCCGAAGCTGATGGCGATCTGCATCACCACCGAGAGAATGCTGTTGCCGCCGGCTGCGTGTTCGGCCGGCAGATCGATAAGCGTGACCGTGTTCATGGCCGTGAACTGGATGGAATTGACCGCCCCGAACAGTACCAGGTGGAGAATGATCAGCCAGTAGGGGGTGTCGGCGCCAATGGTGGCGAACGAGGCGATGAAGCCGCCCAGACACACGGTATTGACCACCAGGATGCTGCGAAAACCGAATCGCCGGATCATGCCCGGCACGATCAATTTGCTGAATATGGCGCACAGCGAACTGGGAATCATGGTCAGTCCGGCCACCGCAGGGGAAAATCCCAAAGCCACCTGGAGCAGCAGGGGCAGAAGAAACGGCATGGCTCCGCTGCCCAGCCGGGCGAAAAAATTGCCGGCAATACCCACGCTGAACGTACGGATTCTAAAGACGGTCAGGGCGAACAGGGGATGTGCCGCGCGCCAGGCATGCAAACAATAGCCGCCCAAACTCGCCAAACCGCCCGCCAACACGCTTAAGGTGAGCGGCCAGGCAATCTCCAACTCGCCCATCCCCTCGATTGCCACGGTGATGGCTGCCATCGCGGCACCGAACAGGAAAAATCCCAGCCAGTCGAAAGGATCGCTTCGGGTGTCTTCGGGCTCGGGCAGATATTTCATCGCCAGGAGGCCGCCCACCAGCCCCACCGGCAAATTGATGAGAAAAATCCAGTGCCAGCTCACATATTCCACCAGGATGCCGCCCACCGCGGGTCCCAACAGGGGGCCGATCATCCCGGGGATGGTGATCAAACTCAGTACCTGGACCAATTGATGCCGGGGAAAGACCCGCAGGACGATCAACCGCCCGACCGGGGCCATGAGCGCGCCGCCCACCCCCTGGACAATACGGCTGAGCACCATTTGCTTCAAGGTAGTGGAGATGACGCACAAAAACGACCCCAGGCAGAACACCGCAATGGCGGCAATGAAAACCCGCTTGGTGCCGAAACGGTCGGCCAGCCAGCCGGAAGTGGGAATCAACATGGCCACGGTGATCAGGTAGGCGATCACCACCGATTGCATCCGCAAGGGGCTGGCATGCAAACTTTTGGCAATGGTGGGGATGGCCGTATTGAGAATGGTGCTGTCCAGCATCTGCATGAAAAAGGCGATAGCCACAATCCAGGGCAGAGTGCGTAATGTGGCGGCAGGTAAGGGCGAAGAGACCGGTTGATATGCCATATTTCCACCTTAGAGAAAATAATGGTCCGAAATCAAGGATATTCTCCGCACTTCTGTACAGCGTGAGAATGTCACGCGATAGTCCGGTATTTCAAGGCCAGTAAAGCGGGGTAAGTTCCATGCGCCCCCATACGGCCATGCCCTCCCCGCATTGCACGAAAAGGCCTTCGATTCCCTTTTCTTTCCCCCGCAAATTTTTCCAGATTTTTTCCGCCTGTTTTGCGGCCAGCTCCGCGTCCGCAGGTTCCCGCAACATATTGCAGTAAGCAGTGGCCGCCGCATCTGCAAGACAAGGATCCTCTGCCCGTACAACGGCAAGATCCCCATTGCCGAGGCTCAAGGAATGGCCGATGCGGGCCGAGGAAGCGCACAATGAAACAGGAAAATCCTCCGG
>NZ_JAVBRQ010000005.1:0-133856 GCF_031547805.1 Desulfobulbus sp. | reverse complement strand
GTGTTCCAATGGCTCAACACCGTGCTCGGCAATGTGAAGAATTCCCTGCGTGGCACCTATCACGCCATCAGCGACAAACACTTGCCCCGGTACCTTGCCGAATTCTGCTATCGCTTCAATCGGCGGTTCCAATTGCACACTATGGGGAATCGGCTGATTCATGTGGCTCTGCGAACCCAACCCATCCCGCAACACCTCCTGAAGCAAGCTGAGATTTGATGGTAATCAGTTTTAAATTTAACATCCGATTTCCTCAACACAGGAACAACCGAATTTTCCAGGTGCGGGAAATGTTTTTGCAGCGCCAAACCACTGCATGCTTCAGCAAGAGCGAACTGGGCACTAGCGTGAAACGTACCCAAGTGATTTTTCACGCAATCCCTTAATTCAAGCTCAAGCACATGGCCTTCGGTATCCGATTCGATGATTTCGATAAATTTGTTGAACGGTATTTTTGTTATGTCCATAGAGTGCAAATAACCATTCAGATCCCTTATTTATTATCGCTCTTATTATCGTTCCGAAGGGTGTCTGCAAAATCGCATCGGTTATCACGCACCGAATTTGTCATACAATTTATTTCCATAATGGAAGACAAACAAATAAAAAGAAAAACCAGTGATCATAAAAATATACTCAACTATTACCGAGCGAAAGACAGACCTCTCAATCAATCGATTCGCCAATCTTGCCGAATAACCAAAGGTGATCGCTGACCAAACGTAATATCCTGTCCAATACAGGATCACGGTAAATATCAGCCAAAAGATAAATTCTACTATTTTTTCTAAGATTGCCTGCATGCGATTCTGTCAAGATCCTGTTCAAACGACAAGGCTGAGCAAGATCTTTTCTCAACCAAATCCTGTGCCTTGATCTGTTTATTGCTTGGGTTGGTCCGGCAGCGCAGCGGAAACGGCGTTTTTTTTATTTCGGAACAGCGAGAAGCCTCTCGCCATAACGCAATTTCGACGAGTTGGCTTGGAGCAACCGGGGTTCTTCGTACGTAACGAAACGATACATCACAAATCCCTGACTCGAAGACGAGAGACTTGCCGCTCTTGCTCGAATTCTCACTCCATACGGTTTGGTTTTTCTCCTCTTAGTCGTGAAAAGTCCGAGGGCTTTCGACGAAACAGGAGGTGTTGCCGGTCCCGCTAGAATTCCATCACAAAACTGTAAACCCCTTCCTCCAACCGGCTTTGCACCTTGAGATTGGAGTGGTTGAACACCGCCTGCATGCGCTCGTTCTCGCGCAGCACCTCGGCGGTGAAGCCGGCAATGCCGTTGCGTTTGGCGATCTTGGTCAGGTGCTGGAAGACGAAGGTGCCCAGGCCCTTGTTTTGCCAACCGTCGCGGACCACGAAGGCCACCTCAGCCATGTTGGTCTTTTCATTGAGATAATAGGTGCCGACCGCAATGATCTGCTCGCCGTGAGCCTCGGGGATGGTGCCCACCAGGGCCACGTCCCGGCGGTGGTCGATGTAGACGAAATCCTGGATCTGGCGGGGCGTGAACCGCTGCTGGTGGCTCATGAACCGGTAATAGATGGTCTCCTGGCTGAGATTGTAGATCAGGTCGCGCATGTGCGGTTCGTCGGTGGGCTTGATCGAACGATAAGTGACCTCGGTGCCGTCCTGCATGAGATAGTTGGTCCGAACCGACTCCTCCACCGGCGCCAGGAAGCGGTTGGCGAAGCGGGCCAGGTTGGGCCGGAGGTACTTGGCCTCCACCGCTTCCCGGAACAGTTTTTCCCGGAAGTCGGGATGGGCGATGGAGATCAGGGCCATGACCCGCTCCTGGATCGACTTGCCGTGCAAATAGGCCACCCCGTATTCGGTGACCACGTAGTGGACGCTGGCCCGGTTGATGGTCACCCCGGAGCCGGGTTGCAGAGTGCAGACGATCCGCGATTCGGTGCCCTCGCGGTTGAGCGACGGCAGAGTGATGATCGCCCGGCCCGATTCCGAATGGGCGGCGCCGCGGTTAAAGTCGATCTGGCCGCCGATGCCAGAGTAGAAACGGCCGCCCACTGAGTCGGAGCAGACCTGGCCGGTGAGGTCGATTTCCAGAGCCATGTTGACCGCCACCATCCGCTTGTGCTTGCCGATGACATTGGCGTCGTTGATATATTCGGTGGGCCGGAAGCTGAACAGCGGGTTGTCGTCGATGTAATCGTAGAGCTTCTTGGTGCCCATGCAGAAGCTGGCGGTGATTTTGCCCTTGTCGATCGACTTCATCGCCCCGGTCACGGCACCGGCCTCGATCAGAGGAATGATCGAGTCGGAAATCATTTCGGTGTGGAAGCCGATGTCCTTGCGATCCTTGAGAAATTCCATCACCGCCTGGGGAATGCGGCCGTAACCCGGCACTCGTCCCAGCCCCAACTCGATGGTCGAACCGTTGGGGATCAGGGCGGCGGCGGTCTGGGAGATCTTGCGGCTAATCTCGTTGGGAATCTGCAATTCCCGCTCGAGGATGGGGCGGTCCACCGGCACCAGGATGTCGAGGTCGTGGATGTCGATCCGGGTGTCGCCGTGGGTCCAGGGCATGTTGGGGTTGACCTCGGCGATCACCAGGGAGGCGTTGTCGATGGCGCTGCGGGTGATGTCCACCGAAATACCGAGACTCACCTGGCCGTAGCAGTTGGGCGGCGTCACTTGAATCAAAGCGATATCGATCGGCAGGCTGCCCGAGTTGAACAGGCCGGGCACGTCGGACAGGAGAATCGGGGTGTAGTCGCCGAATCCCTCCTGGATGACGTCGCGGATGTTGGAGCTGATGAAAAAGGCGTTGATGGCGAAGCTGTCCGACATCTTCTTGTCGGCATAGGGGGCGTCGCCCTTGGTGATCAGCTGGATGATCTCGACATTGGACACCGAACGGGCCCGGCCGGTCATGGCCGCGATCAGCTCCTGCGGGGCGCCGCAGCCGGTGCCGATGAACACCCGGTGCCCGGACTTGAGATGGCTCAGCGCCTGGGCCGGGGTGGCAATCATGTCGTTATAGATTTCCTGCCAATCCTTCACGTATTCCATGGGTCTTTCCTCTTCAAAACAACGGACAATGCGCCGGGACGCGGCTCAATGCTCTTCGGGGAGCGGCGCGAAGGTCATGCTGGCATCGACCACCACCGGCTCGTTGCCGACCTCGCCGACGATCAGCGGGTTGATTTCCAGGTCGAGGATCTGGGGAAAATCGGTGGTCAGCTGGCTGATGCGCTGCATGGCCACGGCAATGGCCTGGAGATCGACCTCCTTGACCCCGCGCTTGCCCTGGAGCAATTCGTAGGAGCGGGTCGATTTGAGCATTTGCACGGCCTCGTTCTCGGTGATCGGCGCCAGGTGGAAGGTGACGTCCTTCATCACCTCGACGAAGATGCCGCCGAGGCCGAACATCAGCATCGGCCCGAACTGGGGATCGCGGGTCATGCCGATGATCACCTCCAGCCCCTTTTCCGCCATTTTCTCGACGTAAATGCCACCGATGATGGCGTTGGGCGCGTGTTTGTTGATACGCAGCATCATCAGGTCGAAGGCGTCGGCCACCTCCTGGGCGGAACCCAGGTTGAGCCGCACCCCGCCGAGGTCCGACTTGTGGACGATCGACGGCGAAATGATCTTGAGCGCCACCGGAAACCCAATGAAGCGGGCGATTTCCATCGCCTCCTCCGGGCTGGTGGTGAGGCGTCCCGGCGGCACGCGGAAGCCGTAGGCCTTGAGGATGTCCTTGGACTTGACCTCGCCCAGCCGCAGGCGGTTGGTCCGCTGCCGCCGGGTGATGATCCGTTCGACCCGTCGCCGGTTGACCGGAAAGCGGACCACATGGCGAGCCGGCCGGTTCTTCCAGACCCCGTACTCGTGCATGGTCTTGAGGGCGCCGACCGCCCGTTCCGGCGATTCGTAGAAGGGCAGCCCCGCCGCGGCCAATTCCTTGCGCGAGGGCATGATGTCGCTGCCGCCGAGAAAGGAGGCAATTACCGGAGTATTGTCGTCGAGATGGGCCACGATCGCCCGCACCGTGGCCGCCGGCTCGGTCATGTACTGGGGCGCCAGCACCACCAGGATCGAATCGATGTCCGGGTCGGCGGCGGCGATGTCGATGGCGGCGGCGTAGTGGCGGGGTTCGGCGGCGGCGGAGATGTCGATGGGATTGTCGATGAAGGCGGCGGATGGCAGTTGTTCGCGGAGCTGGGCGGCCAGCCGGTCGCTCAGAGGGGTGACGCTCATGCCCGCCTTTTCCACCGCGTCGGCGGCCATGGTACAAGAACCGCCCGAATTGGTGATGATCAGCACCCGGTCGCCCTTGGGGGTCGGCTGCAGGGCCAGCGCGGTGGCGTAATCGAACAGGGCTTCGAAGCTGTCGGCCCGGCAGATGCCCGCCCGCTTGAAGGCGGCGCCGTAGGCGGTATCCTTGCCGGCCAGCACGCCGGTATGGTTGGCCGCGGCCTTGACACCGGCCACGGTGGTCCCGGCCTTGAGGATCACCACCGGCTTGTGCGCACTCGCCTCCTCGGCCGCCTTGACGAACTTGTCGCCGTCGCTGATATCCTCGAGGTAGCCGACGATCACCCGAGTCTCCTCGTCATGGGCCAGGGCGGCGAGAATGTCGACCTCGGTGATGTCGGCCTTGTTGCCGATGGACACCGCCTTGGACACTCCAAGCTCCCGTTCGTCGGCAATGTCCATCATGGCGGTGCACAGGGCGCCGGACTGGGAAAGGATGGCCAACTGCCCGGCCTGGGGCGAGCGTTTGGAAAAAGAGGCGTTGAGGTTGATCTTGGTGTTGATCACCCCCAAGCAGTTGGGCCCGAGCAGCCGCACCCCGCCCTTGCGGCAGATCTCGATCAGTTCCACCTCGATGATCCGGCCCTGGCGACCGGATTCCTTGAAACCCGAGGCCACGACCACCAAGGCTCCGGCCTTCTTGCGCACCGCTTCCTGGGCCGCGGCCAGGACCTGGTCCGCCGGCACCGCCACCATCACCAGATCCACCGGATCCGGATAATCCGCCAGCCGGGGATAGACCTTGAGCCCGAAAAGCTCGCCTCCGGCCGGGTTGACCGGCACGATCGGCCCGGCAAATCCGCTCTGCACCAAATTGCACATGGTGTAATAGCCGACCTTGCCCTCGGTCCGGGAGGCGCCGATCAGGGCGATCGACCTGGGCGTAAACAGCTTTTCCAGCATAGCAGTCTCTATTCCTTGAATTCTTCGGGGACGTGGATGGTGAAGCCGGCGGCCTCGAGCGCCTTGTGCACGGCCCGGATATTATAGGTGTTGATACGGAGATAAATCATGGCCCGGCGCTTGTCGCCGCCGTCCGTCCGCACCAGGCGGGTGAAGGAAACCTGCTTTTCCTCCATCACCCGCGCCAGCCGGGACATGGCCTGGGGATCGTCGACGTCCTCGATCGAGATCAGCACCGATCCCTTCTCGCCCAGGCCGAACAGGCTGCGGTAGGCGTTCATCAGGTCGGCGGTGGTGAAGATGCCGACCACCTTGTCCTCGTCGCTCACCACCGGCAGGGCGCCGATCTTGCGATATTGGAAGAGGAGCAAGGCGTCGTCGAGGGTGGCGTTGGGGTTAAGGGTCAGGCAGTCGCGGGTCATGAGCACGCTTACCGGCGTGTTGTTGACCTGCTCTTCGACCCGGTGCCGTTCCCGGCTGCGGGCCACGGACGACGGCCGGGCCGAGCGCAGGTCCCGGTCGGAAAGGATGCCCTGGAGCTCGCCCCGGTCGTCCACCACCAGGAGATGGCGGATATTTTTCTGCTGCGCTACGTCCATCGCCTCGGCCACGGTCGTCTCCGGCGTGACCGTGATCGGCGAGGGGGTCATATGGTAACGAATAAACATGGCGGTCCTCCCATGATCGTCTCTGCTTGCAGGCTGCTTGCCTTCATGCGTCCCGCTCCGCCAGCCCCAGCAGATATGCTTCGACGCAGCTGCCCAACCGGCGCAGGTTGTACCCGCCCTCCAGGATGGACACCACCCGGTTCTGGGTGAATTCCTCGGCTATTTCACGGACAAAGACGCCCAGTTTCCGATACAGCTCGACCGTGAAGGCCAGCCCGGACATGTCGTCGTCGCGATGGGCGTCGAAACCGGCGCCGACGATCAGGGCATCGGGCCGAATCTCTTGTAAAAATTGGCGTATTTTCGGCAGAACCCGCAGCACCTGCTCCTCGCCCGCCCCCGGCGGCAACGGCAGGTTGAGGATGGTGCCCTTGCCGGCGCCGATCCCCCGTTCCTCGGCCCAACCCGTGCCCGGATAGCTAAAACTGGGGTGCTCGTGGATGGAGATGTAGCTGGTATCGGCCTCTTCCTCGAAAGCGGTCTGAATGCCGTTGCCGTGGTGGGCGTCGAAGTCGAACACGCAGACCCGGCGCCGCCCATACTGCCGTTGCCAGTAGCGGGCCGCGATCACGCAGTTGTTGAAGAAGCAGAAGCCGTAGGGCTGGTTGGGCTCGGCGTGGTGCCCCGGCGGGCGGGTCTGGCAGAACACGATCCCGCCGGGCTCCGCCTCGGCCAGATCGACGCCCACCAATCCCGACCCGGCGGACAAGGTGGCGATTTCATAGGAATCGTAGCCCACCTGGTTGTCGGGGTGGTCGATATAGGTGCGTCCGCTCAGCACCGATTCCTCGAAGCGGAACAACCAGTCCTCGGTGTGGAAGGCCATCAACTGTTCGCGCTCGGCCGGCCGGGGCGGCAGGTGGTGGATGCGGTTGGCCAGGTAGCCCTCGGCGAGCCGGTCGGTGATCGCCAGCATCCGTTCGGGTGCCTCGGGGTGGTCGCTGCCGCCGGTGTCGTGGCGGAGGAATTCCGATGCGGTAATGATAGTGATGGGCGAATCGCTGTCCATGGTACCTGGTGGCGGAACGGGCAATCAAGGCCGGGAAAACCGGAAAACGCTCGGCGGCAATGCAGCCAAACTTACCGTATCCGTCCAAAAAAACGAAGCGCTATCTTGCGGATGGGCGCCGATTGACGGCGAAGAATCCCGGCCGTGGCCGTGCAAAGGTGGGTGCAATGCCCCGGTGCTGTGGTATGATGCCGCAAACTTGATCGATCAAGCGGCGCGCCGGTTCGCCTCTGTCCGCCGCACAGCATTGCCATCCCTTGCCATGGTCCACCTTCCAGCCACCGCCAACCCGCCGCTCGCCAGTGCCGCCCCCCCGCCCGAGCCGGTGCTGGCGCTCGATCGGGTGGACAAGGGTTTTGTGGTGGAAAAAAAGCAGATCGCGGCCTTAAACGAGGTGAGCTGCGCCATCCGGCCCGGCAGGGTCACCGGCCTGATCGGACCGGACGCAGCCGGCAAGACCACCCTGATGCGGCTGTGCGCCGGATTGTTGCTCCCTGACCGAGGAACCGTGCAGGTTTTGGGCGTGGACGTGGTCCGCGATCCGCTGGCGGTCCAGGCGCAGATCGGCTACATGCCCCAGCGGTTCGGCCTGTACGAGGACTTGAGCGTGCGGGAAAACCTCGATCTCTATGCCGATCTCCAGGGTGTGCCGGCCAAGGAGCGCCGTGGACGCTACCGGCAGCTTCTGGCCATGGCCGGGCTGGAGGAATTCCAGGGACGGCTTGCCGGGCGGCTTTCCGGCGGCATGAAGCAGAAGCTGGGCCTGGTCTGCACCCTGGTGCGGCCGCCGAAGCTGCTGTTGCTCGACGAGCCCACCGTGGGCGTGGACCCGGTTTCCCGGCGGGAGCTGTGGCAGATCGTCTATCACCTGGTCGAGGCCGAGGGCATGAGCGTGCTGCTCAGCACCGCCTATCTCGACGAGGCCGAACGCTGCGCCGAGGTGGTGCTCATCCATTGCGGCCGCATCCTCGGCCACGACGAGCCCCAGGCCTTCAGCCGGCAAATGAGCGGCCGCACCTGGCTCGTCCGGGCCCCGGCGCTTGCCAAGCGCACCCTGCAACGCGAGCTGAGCCGCGACCCGGCGATCCTCGACGCCCTGGTCCTGGGCACCTCGGTGCGGGCGGTCGGCCGCGATGGCAATCCCCCGGCCCTGGCCGCCCTGTCCAATCCTGCGGGGGCCGAAACCCTGCCGGTGCCGCCCCGGTTCGAGGATTATTTCGTAGCCACCCTCAAGGACGCGGCCACCGATGGGGAAAACAACCGGATCGCCCTGGGCGGGATCGACCGCCGGACCAATGGCGGCGACGTGATCGCCGTCGACAACCTGGTGCGCCGATTCGGCTCTTTCTTCGCGGTCGATCGGGTCAGCTTCCGGGTACGGCCCGGCGAAATCTTCGGCCTGCTGGGGGCCAACGGCGCCGGCAAGACCACCACCTTCCGCATGCTCTGCGGCCTCTTGCCCATCACCAGCGGCACCTGCACCGTGGCCGGGCTGAACCTGCGCACCGCCGCGGCCGCAGCCCGTGGCCGCATCGGCTACATGGCGCAAAAATTCTCCCTGTACGGCAACCTGACCGTGCGGCAGAATCTTCGTTTCTTCAGCAGTGCCTACGGGCTGCACGGCGCCCGCCGCCGCCGCCAGATCGACTGGGCGCTTGCCACCTTCGACCTCGAACCCTATGCGGCCAGCGAAAGCCAAGATCTGCCGCTCGGGTTCAGGCAGCGCCTGGCCCTGGCCGTGGCCCTGATGCACGAGCCCGAGGTGCTGTTCCTCGACGAGCCCACCTCCGGGGTCGATCCCCTGGCCCGCCGCGACTTCTGGGCCCAGATCAACAGTCTGGCCGACCAGGGCGTCACCGTGCTGGTCACCACCCATTTCATGGAGGAAGCCGAATACTGCGACCGCCTGGTCATCATGGCCGATGGTCGGGTACTGGCCGAGGGCACGCCCGAGGAGATGAAGGAGCGCCACGGCGGCGGCGCGGGGAGCGAGGCCTCCATGGAAGACGCCTTCATCGGCCTGCTGCGGCATCGTCAACCGGCAGAGGTCGCGTCATGAAACCGGGACCGCTGCTCCGCCTCAAGGGCATCGTCCGCAAGGAATGGCTGCAGGTCGTCCGCGACCCCTCCAGCATCGCCATCGCCTTTTTCCTCCCCCTGCTACTGCTCTTCATCTTCGGCTACGGGGTTTCTCTGGACGCCACCAACATCCGGATGGGCCTGGTGATCGAACAGCCAGACAGCGCCTCGCTCAGCTTTGCCGGGGGCTTCGAGCATTCGCCCTATTTCGCCCCGGTCCATCTGCCGTCGATCCAGGAGGCGGAAAGTGCCCTGCGGGCGTCGACCGTCGACGGCATTATCTGGCTGCGCCAGAATTTCGCGGCCGATTACCTGAGCAAGCAATCGCCGCCCATCGGGGTGCTGATCAACGGGGTCGACGCCAACACCGCCCGCCTGATCGACGGCTATGTCCAGGGCATCTGGTTCGGCTGGCTGGAGCAGCAGGCGGAAAAGGCAGGCAGGACCCTGCGCTCGCCGGTGCAGCTGGAGCAACGCATCTGGTTCAACCCCCAGGTGCGTTCCACCGACTTCCTGGTGCCGGGCATCCTGGCGGTGATCATGACCCTGATCGGCGCCCTGCTCACCGCCCTGGTGATCGCCCGCGAATGGGAGCGTGGCACCATGGAATCGCTGCTGGTGACCCGGATTTCGGTCAACGAGATCCTGCTGGGCAAACTGATCCCCTATTTCGTTCTCGGCATGGGCGGCCTGGTGCTCTCCCTGATCATGGCCGAAACCCTGTTCCACGTGCCGGTGCGCGGCTCGCTCTGGCTGCTGTTCGCGGTCTCGGCCCTGTTTCTCTGGGTGGCCCTGGGCATGGGCTTTTTCATTTCCACGGTCTTCAAGTCGCAGTTCGTGGCGGCCCTGGTGGCCATGGTCAGCACCTTTCTCCCGGCCTTCATCCTCTCGGGCTTCATTTTCGACATCCAGTCCATGCCCGCCGTCATCCAGGGCGTGACCCACCTGATCGCCGCCCGCTACTATGTGGCCATTCTCCAGACCCTGTTCCTGGTCGGCGACGTCTGGAGCGTCATCCTGCCCAACGCGGCCGCCCTGGCGGCGATGGGCCTCTTTTTCCACGGCCTGGTCCACCGCCGGACCAGGAAGCGGCTCGAATAGGCATTGCCGTGAGTTCCCGTCTTTTCGCCCTGATCGTCAAGGAATTCCTCGCCCTGTTCCGGGACAAGAAAAGCCGGATGGCGGTGATCGTGCCGCCAATCCTCCAACTGCTGATCTTCGGCTATGCCGCCACCTTCGACCTGGAGCACGCGCGCTTGGCCATCTACAACGAGGACGGCGGCGCTTTTTCCCGCGATCTGGTCGGCCGGTTCGAGCGCTCGCCGGCCTTCGAGGTGGTCGGCTATCTGCGGGCGGAGGCGGAAATCAAGCCGCTGATCGACCGCAAGGGCGCCCTGCTGGTGCTCCATGTCGGCCAGCAGTGCTCGGCCGAGGTTGCCAAGGGCGAGGGCTGCCCGGTCCAGGTGCTGATCGACGGCCGCAACTCCAACACCGCCATGCTGGCGCTCAACTACGTTCGCACCATCGTCACCGACTTCAACCAGGAGCGCATCGAACAGACCACCGGCTCGCCCCTGCCGGCGCGGCTTGCGGTGCGGGCCTGGTTCAACCCCAACCTGGAGAGCCGCTGGTTCATCGTTCCCGGGATCGTGGCCCTGCTGGCGATGATCGTCACCCTGGTGGTCACGGCCCTGTCGGTGGCCCGCGAGCGCGAGGCCGGTACCTTCGACCAGCTGCTGGTCACCCCGCTCCGTCCCTGGGAAATCCTGATCGGCAAGGCCATGCCCGGCCTGATTGTCGGGGTCGGCGAGGCCGTGCTCATCGTGGCGGTGGCGGTCTACTGGTTCCGGGTGCCCCTGGTCGGCAACATGCTCACCCTGTTGCCGGCCCTGGTCATCTACGTGCTGTCGATCATCGGCATCGGCCTGATGATCTCCTCCTTCTCCAACACCCTCCAGCAGGCCCTGTTGGGCTCCTTTCTGTTCATCGTCCCGGCGGTCACCCTCTCCGGTTTTTCCACTCCCATCGCCAACATGCCGAATTTCATGCAGACCCTGACCTATCTCGACCCCATGCGATATTTCCTGGTCATTGTCCGCCGTGTTTTTTTGGAAGGCGCCGGCATGGAATATTTCTGGAACGAGCTATGGCCGATGTCGCTCATTGCCTTCGCGACCCTGTCGCTCGCCACCTGGCTGTTCCGCCACCGGATGTATTGAGCGCCTCGAGGCTGCCGCCGCGCCTTGCACCATTGCGCCGAAAGCCCTGGCATGGAGCATGCTTGAACATCGGGACGGCAGAAAACGGCACGGGCAGGCGCCCGGCAAACGGCAGGGAGCGGGCCGACGACCGCGACGAGGTTGATTGCCATGAAAAAATTCCTTCGCTTCGGGATGATTGCCAAGATCACCCTGGTCCTGTTCTTCTACATTGCCTCGGTGACCATCATGGGGGTCGTTTCCTATAACGACCTGGTGGCAACCGAGGAGAAGACCGGCATTCTGGAGCTGACCTACAACATCCACAACAATATCCTGGAATCGAGGCGATACGAAAAAAACTACTTTCTCTACGGCAGCGAGGATTCGCTCTACGACACCATCACCATGATCCAGAAGACCTCGGAGATCAGCGACGCGATCCTCGGGCACGACGGGGAGTTGGCCATCACCCCGAAACTGAAGGAACTCGACACCAACATGGGGGTGTACACCAAAAAAATCTACGAGCTGCTCGCCCTGAAAAAGACCGATCCGGAAAAATACGGCCAGGCCACGGGGGAGATCCGGCTGTACGGCAAGAAAATATCGGAAATAAGCGATGATATCGTCAACAACGAGAAGAAGCTGATCCACTCCATGATTACCCTGCTGCGGGAACAGCTGGTGATCTGGTCGTCGGTGGCCATCTGCATCGGCATCGCCCTTTCCTTCTTGATCGTCAACTTTGTGTTCAAACCGTTGGCCGCGGTCAAGCGGGCCACCGAGGCCATTGCCCAGGGCCGGTTCCGGCGGATCGAGGTCATCAACAGCAAGGACGAGATCCAGCAGGTGATGGAGGCCTGCAATATCATGGTCCAGGAACTCGAGCGACGCCAGGACCAGCTGATCCAGGCGGAAAAGCTCTCCTCCCTGGGCACCCTGACCGCCGGGGTGGCCCACCAGTTGAACAACCCGCTCAACAACATCTCGACCTCCTGCCAGATCGCCATCGACGAGTTCGACTCCGGCGACACGCCCCTGCTCAAGCGAATGCTGCGCAACATCGACCAGGAAACCCTGCGAGCTCGGGACGTGGTCAAGAGTCTGCTCGAATTCGCCCGCAGCCAGGACTTTGCCCTCCGTCAGGCCCCGCTGGCCGACGTCGCCCACAAGGCGGCCCTGCTGGCCAAGAGCCAGGTGCCGCCGGACATCGCCGTTTCGATCCGCATTCCCGGCGACTTGGTGCTGGCCATGGACGTGCAGCGGATGCAGGAAGTCTTCATCAACCTGATCATCAACGCGGCCCAGGCCATCGAGCGCCGGGGCGAGATCGTCATCGCCGCCACCGTCGCCATGGCGGCCCAGGAGGCGGTTATCGAGATCCGCGACACCGGCCAGGGCATCCTGGAAAAAAACCTGGCCAAGGTCTTCGATCCCTTCTTCACCACCAAGGAGGAGGGCCAGGGCACCGGCCTCGGCCTGTCGGTGGTCTACGGGATCGTTCAGCAGCACCGGGGCAATATTACCGTGCAAAGCGTTCCGGGCCGGGGTACATCCTTTTGCATCCGTCTTCCCTATCCCGGCAGCAAGGAACACTGAGCAAGCACGATGCACAAGCGCACAATCCTGGTGGTCGACGACGAGCCCATCGCCCGCGACAACCTGGCCCACATCATCGTCAAGGATGGCCATGCGGTCCGGGTGGCCGCGAACGGCCAGGAGGCCCTGGCACTCTTGCGCAAGGAAGAGGTGGACCTGGTCCTGACCGATCTGCGCATGCAGGGCATCGACGGCATGGCGGTTTTGGAGGAGGCCAAGCGACTGTGGCCCGCGGCCGAGGTGGTGATGATCACCGGTCATGCCAGCGTCGACACCGCGGTCGAGGCCATGCGTAAGGGCGCCTACCATTACGTGGCCAAGCCGTTTAAAATCAACGAATTGCGGGTGATCGTCGACAAGGCTCTGGAAAAAGGCCTGCTGCGGCGGGAAATCCAGACCCTGCGCGAACAGGTCGACGTCGGCAAGGGCACCGGACGGATCGTGGGCCAAAGCCCCAAGATGCAGGCCCTGCGGGAGACCATCAATCAGGTGTCGCAGCTGGACTGCAACGTGCTGATCCAGGGGGAAACCGGCACCGGCAAGGAATTGGTGGCCCGGACCATCCACGAATGCAGCCCCAGGGCCAGGAAACGGTTCGTAGCCTTCAACTGCGGCGTCTTCACCGAGGAGTTGATCGCAAGCGAATTGTTCGGCTACGAGCGGGGGGCCTTCACCGGGGCCGGCAAGGCCAAAAAAGGCCTATTGGAAACGGCGGCCGGCGGCACGGTTTTCTTCGACGAAGTGGGCGAGCTGCCGCTGTCGATGCAGGTGAAGCTGCTGCGCGTGCTCCAGGAACGAACCCTGATCCGGGTGGGCGGCACCGAGGAGGTCGCGGTCGATTTCCGGGTGCTGGCCGCCACCAACAAGGATCTCAAGCGCGAGGTCGAGGCCGGCACTTTCCGCTCCGATTTGTATTACCGGCTCGACGTGCTGACCATCAACGTGCCCTCCCTGGCCGAGCGCAAGGACGACATCCCCGTGCTGATGCGCCATTTCCTCGCCAAGCACGTCCGACCGGGCAGAACCGTGCCCCAACTGTCGTCCGAGGCGGAACGGCGGCTGATGTTCTACGAGTATCCCGGCAATATCAGGGAACTGGAAAACATCGCCCAGCGGATGCTGATCGCCTGCGACGGCGAACCCATCGAGGCCCGGCACATCGCCGCCGCCTTCGGCGACAGCGACGGGGTCGCGGTCCGCGAGCAGCGGCAGGACTGGCCCACCCTGGAGGAACACGAAAAACGCTATATCCTGGAGGTCCTCGACGAGGTGGAGGGCAACCGGTCGGCGGCGGTGAAAATCCTCGGCATCGACCGGGTATCCTTATGGCGCAAGATCAAGCGCTACGGACTGGAACACCCCGACAGCTGATTCTTTTTCCCATTGCGGAAACGCTATAGGCGTTCAATACCCATCTGTACGCCAATGCGTACAGATGGGTGAGTTTACGGGGTGGTCCAGACGGCGTTTTGGCATGCTTATGCGTGGAAATCTAGTTGAGTTGTCACAACGTCCGGGTAGGCAGGTCATGGCAATAGTGACTCGCTTCCACGGAGTATTTTGTTCATATGACGTGGTCCATATGGGAATCTTGAAATTTAGCTCAGTAAGCCTCGTCAGCATCCACCGGGAAATTTTTCGCAAAGATCATGCTCTTCTGGCTTGTAATTCGATCGGTTTTGGGCCTTAGCGGTGCCTCTTTCTGCGCTCAATGGCGTTTTTTTGCCATGTTGCCGCTCTCTGGACGCACTTCACCTGTTGGTAGCCAGAAGCATCCCCATCCGGTCAATGTTGTACGCCAAGTTGCGCAAGCCAATCTTGACCCGAGCCCGGGCTATGCCGATCGTGCGCAACAGCAAATTCCCCGCTCGCTGGGATCAGGCACCTTCTGGCTGATGTGCAGATCGAGAAAGCGGCCAAAAGAGTGCCGGTCGAGAATTTGAAATTCGATCGCATCATCCGACAGATTGTACAACGACTGCAGGATGAGAATCTTGAACAGCAAGATGACATCGTACCCCTTCGGCCCCACATTGGACTGTCGGCCCTTGTCACGAGCCTTTTCGAGCGCCGGACGAAACATATCCCAGTCCACGGCTTGTTTGATCTTGGTCAGCGGGTCTCCGTTTTTGTCGATTTTGTGTAATCGGTCCTGCAGATCAAAAAAACCGGGCTGAATCATGGCGGCTCTCCATCGGGTCATAGGGTGGCAAGGTTCTTTAAAACGATGGAAACAATAGCATATTATCGATAAATCAACAAGTTGAGAGATGAATTCGTTACAAATTACTGCATCTAATTTTCAAGATACCCTGCAACTATTCAGATAGTCGACCACCGAATGGTGGTCAGAAAATCTGTTGAACATACCGCTTTGAGCGGTTAACAATCTTTCAAGCCACCGGCTTTGCCGGTGGTCACTCACTCAATTTCCCCCGGACCGGAGAAAACAAAAAACTTCCCTATCTTCTTGACACCCCGTTTTTTCCGGGTGTTCTGTGTTCAGCATTAATTCTGAACACAGAAGTCTCAAGACTTCCGGAAGGTCTCAGTGGTGGCGACCACTGAGACCTTTTTGTTTTCTACGGCTCAATTGCTCAGCCCATGAAACCTCCGAGCTCGATGAATACCTTGCCGGCCACCTCCCCGATCCGGGGCAGCGCCAGCGCCAAATAAAACAAAAAGGCCCTCCCGGAACGTGGTAACGTCCCAAGAGGGCCTTTCGTTTTGCCGGCGCTGGTCTACGCGTTCAAGCGGCCAGGAGCTGGGGGCGGAAACGGAAAAAGCCCCCTCGGAACATACGTCCCAAGGGGGCTTATTTGCTGATGGTAGACGAGGCGGGATTCGAACCCGCGACCTTTGGCTTCGGAGGCCAACACTCTATCCAGCTGAGCTACCCGTCCACAAAAGAAAATGTCATGATAAGCGAGAGGCAAATATACACCAATCGTCCGGCGGCGCAAGGTATTACGAAATCCGCCCGACAATTATTTCCCGCTCGACACAGCGGCACGCGCATCCGCCGGGCCGCCGTCTGGCTCGCGAACAAATGTGGTCGCATCACCTGGCCCGGAGCAGAGACAGCCAAATGTTTTCCCATTTTCCGCCAAATACGCCGGTCGAACGGCCGAGGCAGCCCTTCTTTCGCCACCCGCAAGACAAGATCGCCCGGCCAACCAGCGGATGCAAAATAACAGCTATTTGCTCGCGAGGACGCTTGACATCCGCCGGCATTTTCTGTATACAGCAAAGCTTACATTTCATTCGTTCATCATTGATGCTTTTATAAGGAGTTAGGAATTCTCATGGCCAATCATAAGTCTGCAGAGAAGAGAGATCGTCAATCGAAGATGCGCCGTTTGCGCAACCGGATGAACAAGTCGGCGATGAAAACCGCCATCCGCCAGGTGGAAGAAGCTCTTGCCGCCGGTTCCGAGGAACAAGCCAAAGCCGCTCTGCAGGCTGCCATTCCGGTGATTTACAAGACCTCCACCAAGGGTTCCATTCACAAGAAGACCGCTGCCCGCAAGGTTTCCCGCTTGAGCAAAAGGGTCAACAAGATGCAGCCCCTTGCCTAAGGTGGAAGCGTTACTCCTCTGCATCTGGTAGTCTTGGTAGTCTTTAAGGCCATGGGCACACAGCGTGCTCCATGGCCTTTTTTGTTGCTTTCGGATGGGGTTCCGTCTGATGCGGCGGCCTGCGAAGGGCCGGGATGTCCGAACTGTGCCGGCATGATGCCGCGATAATCCCGGTTGTTGCTGTTCCAAGGGGCTTGCCGGAAAACCGCATACCACCCCGGACCGCCTGATCCCCGCCACTGAAGTCATAGGTTGTATTCATGTATTTCCCCGAACCGCGCGCTTTCACCGACATGATCCGATCGTTCGATCTTGTACCGGTGCACCGGACCATCGTCGCCGATCTCGACACCCCACTCACCATTTTCGCCAAGGTGGCCGGTGCCGATCCCCACGCCTTTCTGTTCGAATCCATGGAAGGCGGCGAAAAATGGGGCCGCTATTCCTTTATTGGCCTCGATCCGCTCCTCACCTTCACCAGCAGTGGCGGCACGGTGCGCATCGAATACCCCGGCCTGACCGTGGGTGGCGACGAACGCCTGGGTGTCAATCCCCTGGACCAATTGCGGCAGCTGCTCGCCTCGTTCACGGTCAGCAACGCGCCGGGATTGCCCCGGTTTTACGGCGGCGCCGTCGGCTTTCTCGGCTACGACATGGTGCGGTTCATGGAAAAGATCTCCGACCGGCATCCGCCACTCGATCTGCCGGATTCCTCCTTCATGGTGCCGCGGATCGTCCTGATCCATGACGCGATCCAGCAAACCTTGACCGTGGTCTGCAACGTGTGGAACAAGGGCGGCGCCGATACCTCGCGCCTTTACCACGCCGCCTGCCGGCGGATCGACGACATCGTCGAACGGCTCGCCCAACCGATTCCCCAGCAGTTCGTCGCCCAGGACCAGCCCGTCGAGCCGCACCGTTTCACCGCCAACATGAACGAGGCAAGCTTTGCCGCCATGGTCGAGCGGGCCAAGGAATACATTCTCGCCGGCGACATCATCCAGGTGGTGCTGTCGCAACGCTTTCACACCGAGCTGCAGGTCAAGCCCTTTGCCCTGTACCGGGCCCTGCGCCACATCAATCCCAGCCCCTACCTGTTTTACCTTCGCCAGGGGGACATGCTGTTGATCGGTTCCTCGCCGGAAATCCTGGTGCGGCTGGAAGACGGCGACATCGAGTTGCGGCCCATTGCCGGCACCAGAAAGCGGGGGGCCACCCAGGACGAAGACCGGGCCTTGGAGCAGGAGTTGCTCGCCGACCCCAAGGAACGGGCCGAACACCTGATGCTAGTCGACCTTGGCCGCAACGACGTCGGCCGGGTGGCGGCATCCGGCTCGGTGACGGTTCGCGACCTGCTGATGATCGAGCGCTACAGCCATGTGATGCATATCGTTTCCGGGGTGCACGGCAAGCTCCGGCCCGGCCTGGACCAGTTCGACGTGATGGCGGCCTGCTTTCCGGCCGGCACGGTGAGCGGCGCGCCCAAGATCCGGGCCATGGAGATCGTCGACGAACTCGAGGCCGGCCGCCGTGGGCCCTATGCCGGCGCGGTCGGCTATTTCGGCTTCTCCGGCAACATGGATTTCTGCATCGCCATCCGCACCTTTGTCCTCAAGGGCCAGGATGTGTGGATCCAGGCCGGAGCCGGCATCGTGGCCGATTCCGACCCGAAAAAAGAGTACGAGGAAACCATCAACAAGGCCATGGGACTGCGCCGGGCCCTGGAACTGGCTGAAAAGGGGTTTTGAGCCGTGATCGTCATCATCGATAACTACGATTCCTTCACCTACAACATCGTGCAAACCTTGGCCACCGCCCCGCTCGGAGCGCCTTCGGGATGGCAGCCTCCGGAGATCAAGGTGTTCCGCAACGACGCCATCACGATCAGCGGGATCGAATCGCTCAACCCGACGCGGCTGCTCATCTCTCCCGGCCCGTGCACGCCCAGGGAGGCCGGCATCTCCATGGCTTCGATCCTCCACTTCGCCGGCCGCATCCCGGTGCTGGGGGTGTGCCTGGGGCACCAGTCGATCGGCGAGACTTTCGGGGGCAAGGTGATCCGCGCCACCCGCCTGATGCACGGCAAGACCAGCCCGGTCCACCATGACGGCCGCGGCGTGTTCACCGGACTGCCGGTCCCCTTCGACGCCATGCGCTATCACTCCCTGGTGGTGGAGGAACCGCTGCCCGACTGCCTGGCGGCCATTGCCCATACCGATCAGGGCGAGCTGATGGGGCTCAGGCACGCCACCTTGCCGATCGAGGGCGTCCAATTCCATCCCGAATCGATCATGACCGGACCGGGCAGCACTCTGCTGCACAACTTCCTCCGGCCGGACTACGAGCAACTGCTCCGTGCCCCGGCATAATCCCGACCGCGGCAAAGAGGTGATGCATGATTAGAGAAGCGATCGCCAAGGTGGTTGCGCTGGAGCATTTGAGCGAACCAGAGATGATCTTTGTGATGCAGGAGATCATGAGCGGCGAGGCTTCCGACGCTCAGATCGGCGCCTTCATCACCGCGCTGCGGATGAAGGGGGAGACCATCGACGAGATTGTCGGCGCGGTCAGGGTGATTCGGCAGAAAGCCACCTTCGTCGACACCGGCGTCGACACCGGGGCCGGCGAGGTGTTGATGGATATCGTCGGCACCGGCGGCGACGGTTCCGGCAGTTTCAACGTGTCGACCACCACCAGTTTCGTGGTGGCCGCGGCCGGCGTGCCGATGGCCAAGCACGGCAACCGGGCGGTGTCTTCCCGTTGCGGCAGCGCCGATGTCCTGGAAGCGCTCGGCGTCGATCTGAACATGCGGCCCGAGAAAGTGGCGGCCTGCGTGCGCGAAGTGGGCATCGGTTTTCTCTTCGCCCCCATGCTGCACAGCGCCTGGAAATACTCCGTCGGTCCGCGCCGCGAGATCGGCATCCGTACCCTGTTCAACATCCTCGGCCCGATGACCAATCCGGCCGGCGCCAATGTGCAGCTCACCGGCGTGTTTTCCCGCGAATTGACCACGGTCCTGGCCGAGGTATTGGTGCGGCTGGGCATGAAACGGGCGGTGATCGTCTGGGGCGAAGGCAATCTGGATGAAATGACCGTCACCGGTACCACCCATCTGGCCGACGGCCACCTGGGCACCGTGACCGCCTCGACGTTGACCCCGGAAGAAGTCGGGCTGCGGACCGCGAACATGGCGGCCATCCGCGGCGGCAGGAACGCGGCGGAATCGGCGGCCCAGGTTCGATCCGTTTTGGGCGGCGAGGCCGGCGCCAAGCTGGACATGGTCCTGCTCAATGCCGGCACCGCCCTTATGGCCGCCGGCCAGAGCGAAACCATCGCGGCCGGTATCTCCCTGGCCAGGGAAATCATCCACTCCGGGGCGGCCCTGGCCAAACTGGAAGAATTGGTTCGTTTCAGCAGGGGAAGCAAATGATCCTCGATACCATTGTCGCCAGAAAATACGAGGAAGTGGCGGCCCTCAAACGGCGCGGCCTGCCGGTCGCCGACCGGCCCGTTCCACCTCCGCGCGGCTTCATCCGGGCCCTGACCGAAGCGCCGGGCGTGGCCATCATCGCCGAGGCCAAGAAGGCCTCCCCTTCGAAAGGGGTCATCCAGCCCGATTTCGACCCGGTGCGCATTGCCCGCAACTACCGGGACGGAGGCGCCCATTGCCTCTCGGTGCTCACCGATGTCGATTTCTTCCAGGGAGCGTTGTCCTATATCCCTCAAGTGCGCGAGGCGGTCGACTTGCCGGTGCTGCGCAAGGACTTCATCATCGACCCGCTCCAGATCGAGGAAGCCAAGGCAGTCGGCGCCGATGCCATTCTCCTGATCGCCGCCATCCTGGTCCCGGAGCAGTTGCGCGATTTCCGTCTCCAGGCCGAGGCCCTGGGGATGGACGTGCTGGTCGAGGTACACGACGAACGGGAATTGGAGGACGCGCTTGCCGCCGGAAGCCGGCTGATCGGAATCAACAATCGCAATCTCAAAGATTTCTCGGTCAGCCTCGAAATCACCTTTCGCCTGCTGCCCAAGGTGCCGCGAACAATTCCGGTGGTCAGCGAATCGGGGATTGCCCTGGCAGCCGACATGCAACGCCTGCAGGCGGCCGGGGTCAAGGCGGCCCTGATCGGCGAGAGCCTGATGCGGGCCGGCAAGCAGGATCGGTTGTTGCGGGAGTTCCTCGGAAAATGAACGCCGTTGGCCGGGTGCGGATCAAGATCTGCGGCATGACCCGCCTGGCGGACGCGCTGTGTGCGGTCGAGGCCGGGGTCGACGGCCTGGGGTTTATTTTTTCTAGGAAAAGTCCCCGGATGGTCACGCCCGAGACGGCCAGGGCGATCATCGCCCAGCTGCCGCCCCTGGTCGATGCGGTGGGAGTTTTTGTCGACGAGCAGCCGGAGCGGGTGGCTGCAATCGTCCGGGAATGCGGCATCGGCATCGTTCAACTGCACGGCGCGGAATCGCCCGCCTATTGCCGCGAGCTGGCCGTCCTGGCCGCACCCTGCAAGCTGCTCAAGGCCATCCGCGTCGGCGGGCAAACCACGGCCGCCGAGGTGGCGCCCTACCGCGATGTGGTCCACGGCTTTCTTCTTGATACCTATCAAAAAGATGCGGTCGGCGGCACCGGGCAAACCTTTGATTGGGCACTGATCGACCGGCTCGGTCTCACCCGCCCGTTTCTGCTGGCCGGCGGCCTCGATATGGACAACATCGACGAGGCCCTGGCGCGGGTCCGGCCGTACGGCGTGGATGCCAACTCCGGCCTCGAGGATGCGCCCGGCCAGAAAAACCACGGCCTTATCCGCCGGTTCGCCGCCGCGGTCCGCGCCTTAGAAGCTCGCTGTCTAACGGGCCAGCAGTAAGGCGTAGCGGAACCCTTCAGCCTCCAGCTCCTTCTCGTACACTTTGGCCTTGGCCAGCGAATTGCTGGCAAAAATCATTACCCGATAGAGATTCATGCCCGCGGCCGGATACTGCTGAATCACGACGTCGCGTCCCCGCTTGGCAAAGGCCTTGGCCAGGGTGCGGGCGTTCTCGATCTTGACGAAGGCCCCCACCTGCACGTAGAAATTCCCCTTGTCGAAATCCGGAATCGGCGGCGCCTTGGCCGGCGGAGGCTGCGGCTGCGGCTTGTCCGATCCTGCCGGCGGCTTGCCGGTTTCGGCCGGCGGCTTGGCCGGTGCGGTGGCAATCAGTTGCTCCTGTCCCGGTGGCTGCGTTTCCATGGCCAGAATTTCCACCCTGGCGGTCCCCTTGCCGACAATGTCGAGTTCCTTGGCCTTGGTTAAGGTCAGGTCAATGATCCGCTCTTGGACAAACGGCCCTCGGTCGTTGATCCGCACGATCGTCGAACGCCCGTTCTCCAGGTTCTTCACCAGCAGGATGGTGTTCATGGGCAACGTTTTGTGGGCCGCCGTGTCGCCGTACATATTGTAGGTTTCGCCGTTGGACGTCTTCTTGCCGTGGAACGGTTCGCCGTACCACGAGGCAATGCCTTGCTCGACATAACCGATGGCCGAAGGAATGGGGTAATAGGTGGTGCCGTTGATCACATACGGCCGCTGGGTGGCCGGAGTTTTGCTTCTTTTCTTGCCCGACTTGGAGGGAGTTTCGCCTCCTCCACGGGTTCCCGGCGCCTTGGAGGCGCAACCGAAAGCCAGCCCCACCACGAGGATGAGCGCAAGGAGATGAACAAGGCGAAGGGAACGGGATAAAACGGTGAGCAAGGTCATTTCTCTTCGGCGGACAGGAGATGGCGGAACCGGTTCAGGAAAAAAAGCCCGGCCGGACCGGTGGTATGCGGAGTGTACGGCAGCAAACCGGAATTCTTGCCGACGATGTTGTCGAACGGCACCTGCCCGTCGGCTTTGATCATGGACAGATGCAGATCGAGATAGGGGCGGAAGACCTTGATCTTGCCGTCCGTATCCTTGCGCACGATCATCTGCTCCCAGCGGCGCTGCCCGTACCCCAGGTACCAGATGCCCGGCCGCGGTTCGCCGGTCAGGCCGTCGCGCATGGTCAGGGGTTTTTCGTCCGAATAGTGGAGATTATGCTCCAGCAGGGCCTCGACCTCGGAACTTCCTTGGACGACCAGCCGCTCCCACGGTTCGTATTCGTGGCGGTTGGACAGCAGCAGATAGGTGGGTGCGTCGTTGAAGCCCCACTGTCCGTGGCAGACCTGGCAGGCAACCCGCGCGCCGTATTGCCGGTGCGCCGGGTTTCGGAGCAACGGCACCGCGTGCTCCTTGCCATCCGCCCACCCGGTGAGCACCAGCGCCCGGCCGCGCACCGACAACGTATCGAGGCCGGGGGCCGGCTGGCCGGGCCGCCAATCGTGGCAGGCGATACAGGTGATCCGTGGTTCCTGGCGGTCGTGGCCGCTGTGTCGGTGGCAATCGATACAAACGATGCCGCGCTGCCGATGGACGTCGGGCGCAAGATCGTGCCATTCCACCCCGGACGGGCGCGGAGCGGTGTTCAGGCTGGTTTGCGAGGAATAGGGAGTGCGGTACTCCCAGTTGAAATCGTGTTCGAAACGGCCGTAATAGTCACTGCCCACCCGGTTGCCGTAGTGGCAGCTCAGGCATTGCTTGTCCGTGGGCAGGACAAAGGCGTGCGAGGCCAGCTTACCCTTGGCAAAGGCCAGATGGCAGGCGGCACAACCGGTCCCATGGGTGACGGCATCGTAAGTATCGCCCCTTGAATACACATGGCAACGAAGACAGCGGCGGCGCAGCATGTCGTCCGCCAGGGCAAGCGTCCCGGACGCAGGGTCGGCTGCGGGAATGTCGGCGGGCTGCTCCAGGCGGTCCTGGGCGCCGAAGTGTTTGCGCACCGTGTTGATCAGGCCAGACAGGGTAAAATGGCTCGAAGCGGCGGCGGCACGGACCTGGCCGGGATGACAGCTGCCGCAGGCCTGGGCCATCCGGCTAGGATGGCTCGGACGGGCGATCAACCCCGCGTGGGCCTTGTCGACCTGGCCTTCGTGGTCCTGTCCGCCATGGCAGGAGGTGCAGGCCAGTTGGTGCGCCGCATCGAGTTGCACCTCGGCATGGCACCCCGCGCAGCCAATTTTGGCCGGCGAGGTCGTCTCAATGGCAGCGGTGGTTCGTGGAGATGGGGGGGGAGGCTTGGGGTCTTCGGTCCGGCAGCCGGCCAGGGCCAGCAGAAGTATGGCGCGCAAGATGAAAGATCCATTCATAATCTTGACACTCTACCATAAAACTGCTACATCAAGGAACCTCAAATTGTACCTCTCAACAATCCCTCCCAGCACAATGCCGATATAGCTCAGTTTGGTAGAGCGGCTGATTCGTAATCAGTAGGTCACCGGTTCAAGTCCGGTTATCGGCTCCATAAAATCAAGCACTTGGCCCGCAACGGTTAAGTGCTTTTTTTGTCGACCCTCAGCGCATGCACACCCGGTTCTTGCCGCTGCGCTTGGCCTCGTACAGGGCCATATCCACCCGCTGGATGAAGCTGTCCGGCGTTTCGCCCGCCTGATGGAGGCTGCACCCCATGCTCACGGTGAATCCCGGGGCATCGTCCACCACGTGGTCTTCTATGGTTTTCCGGAGTTTCTCGGCAATGGTGAGGGCTTTGCGCAACTCGCAGGCCGGCAGGAGAATGATAAACTCCTCCCCGCCGTAACGCGCCACGATATCGCCCCGGCGCAGGCTGGCCCGCAGTATCCGGCCCAGTGCCCGCAATACCCGGTCGCCGGTGACGTGCCCCAAGGTGTCGTTGATGACCTTGAAGTTGTCGATATCGAGCATGATGGCCGGAAGAGGATGGCTTGTGGATTCGGCCTTGCGAATTTCCGCAGGCAAGGAGTCCATGAACGCGGTCCGGTTCAACAGCATGGTCAGGCCGTCGAGCTGGGATTTTTCCTTGTATACCTCCAGGCTGCGCGACAGGGCACGATTTTCCAGCAGTTGGGCGCGGGCCTTGCCCAAGATCACCGACCGCTCATTAAAGTCATCCTGGAGCAGGCGGATGATGACGATCTGTTCGCCGCCAAAAGTCTGCGCCATGGCAATGAGAGCGGACTCGTCCCCGGTCTTCCCTTCTTCCTGCCAAATGCCCGAGGAAAAGATTCCCGCTTCCCGATCGATGAAAAAGGTTTCCGCATCCTCGAAAAAGATCTCCAGCATGCTGGAGTGCTCCCACGGCTTCACGCAATGCCCTTCCCGCGAAGGCGGGAAAAGGTCGTCGTAAAATGGAGGCGCCTGGCCAAAAAATTCGTATTGTTTCGCATCTACCCGTCTGAGCAAGGCGATATCGAGCGCGCACAGAACCTGCATGGCAAGATGTTCCATGGTCCTCAAACGTTTCTCCCCGCCTTCATCAACATTGCTTCGGCCAGCGTCCTGAATGCCTCTTCCACCGACTGGCCGGTCTTGGCACTGGTGTGGAACACAGGGATTCCTTCGGCCTTGGCCTGGTTCAGCGTACTTTCTGTGAGTTCCCACTGATCGGCCAAATCCGCCTTGTTGACCAAAAGGGCGTTGGGAACCTCGCCCACCTGGTCGAGCACCAAGGAGCGCAGTTCCAGCGCCGTGTCCAAGGTTTCCGCCCGCGTTCCATCGGCAACCACAAAAAATCCCATAGCTCCCCGAAGATATCCGACATTGACATTCGTGAAAATATCTCGGCCTTCCATATCCCACAAGACCAGCGTTACTTCTTGACCATCATCGACAGCAATTGTTTTCTTGCTGATTTTCACCCCTACCGTGGAAAGGTATTTGTCGGAAAAAACAGAGTGTACATACTGCGCCACCAGGGATGTTTTACCCACGGAAAACGCACCGAGCATACAAATTTTTTTGTTGATCATGATACAACGGCACGACTGTGCCGCATGGCACATATTAAAAAAGTAATGGATGCAGATAAACAACGAAGGGATACTGCTTGTTTTGGCAATCCTCTCTCCCGCCGGAAGATTACCGCGTAAAAATATCGACTCCCGAGGTGGCCGGCCGGGCGATATGCACCCGTAGTTCGATCCGTCGGCTCGCCTGATCCTCCTTGGGCACAGAAGCAACCTGCCCGTTTGGCTTTTCCCCCTTGGGATATTGCGAACCCATGCCGTACATGGCGATGGGAATGCTGGAACCCCTGGCGTACAGCATGGCTGCGACCGTGCGCGTCCGGTCCTGGCTGATTTCGTAATTCCTCGTCTCCAGCCCGGTGGCATCCGCGTGGCCATAGATGGTCAGGCTGAGGGTGAATCCTATGCCGCTGACAAGTTTCTCCAACTCTACCAGCGTATCCACCGCCGACGCAAGCTTGGGGATATCCGTTGCCACCGGAATGGCCTTCCCCAGGGGAAATTCGATATCGGCGCTTTCAATCGATTTGATCATGGCGGTGATGCGGTCCAGCAGCGGATCTTTTACCCCGCTCATATCCACCTGCTTGACCCCCGGCAGCGTGCGGGCCGTCTCCTTGGCCCCGGCAATCCAGGCCAGAGGGGCGGTACCGGTGAACGTCAGCATACCTTGGCTGAAATCCATAGTCACTGTTGACGGAAGATCAATGGCGTTTTTCACCCTTCTGGCGACAATGGAAGGATCGTAAGAAATGTAGGGAATTGTGTTGAAGATAAAGGCATCCGGCCGAAAACCCTGTGCCTGCAGCACGTCACCGGGCGTTTTCGCTAGGTCGTCCTTGAGAAGCATGACCTCCCAAGGCCCGTCCGTGTCCTGGCTGACATGGGTCAAGGTGAGACCGGGCTCTTTGCGCAAAAAGTCGAGCCCCGATTGCATGAGCGACATATGGGCCGCCTGCTGCTGCCTGAGTTCGCGGGCGTGGTACCAAAAAGTGCCAATCCCCCCGGCAAGGATCAAAACCGCCAGCAACGGCAGGGCCTTGCCCCACCAGGGAAGTTTCTGGCCTTCCTCTTGATAGCGGGTGACGAGAAAGGGTTCGAGGTGCCGGGTGGCACCGGTAAAAGGAGCGGTGTCCCCCGAAAAGGATTCCAGGGGCTCGGCAAATTCGATGAGCATGGTTTCCAGGGTGGCGCGCAGGCCTTCCCGAAAATTGGATGGCGGCGTGCCGCGCAAAACGCAGGCCAAATACGCCTTGGAATATTTTTCGATGATGATGGTGAAATCTCCCAGATGCAAAGATTCCAACTCACCTTCGGAGCCGCTGGCAAAACAGTCGCGGACAAAATCCTGGATGGCGGTCAGCATGGCCGAAACCATATCCGCGTCTTGCGTTCCCACCCCTTCGTTGGTCAGGTGCGACAAGACCAGCCCGGTTTCGCTGTGAATGAAAAAAAGCTGTTCCACCCGATAGGCAAGGGTGTGCAACAGCACGATTTCACTGAACGGTTTGCCCGTGCGCAGGGCTTCCATTCGCCAGCGCAAGCCTTTCCAGGAAAAGGACATCTCCAGGCTTTTGCTGAAGCCTTCCAGCATGGAGCGGAAGGTTTCGGCAATGGATTTACGAATGGACGGCCCCATCAAGGGGAAGAGCACCCCCACGAAATCGGACTGGTGCCGATTGAGCGAGGTTTTGAGGATGGCATTCACCGCAGGTTCCAGCGCGGTATTCAGGCGGTTGTCGTCGCCGCGCAGAAGCAGGGCTTCGGCGACCACCTCGCTTACCCGCTTGGCGTTCTGGCGCGGATCGTTGAGACTGTCTTTCAGACGCTGGATGATGGCCAGTTCGCGCTGAAACAGCAGTTCGCGCAACCGGTGCAGTTCCTCGTCGTTCGGAATCTCGGGAAGGTCGTTCCACAAGTCCGGGGAGATGGAAGGCGCCTCGCCTTCACGCGCGGGCGGTGCCTGTTCTTCGATGAAAGAAACATTGGATTTTTCCGCCATGGCGGGTATGTCCGTAACGTCGCTTTTCGGAGCAGAACAAGACGATTCCACGGACAAGGAGGGGCAGTCCTCGACCGTCCGGGCCTCCGGCGGGAGGACGGAATGGAGACTTTCCACTTCTCCATCCCCCGGAGGGGACGGAGAAGCGTTCAGGGTATCCGTCATTCTGACGACTCAGAGTATTCCTCGCTGCTATCCTCTTCGATCGTTTCCGAAACCATGGCAATCGGCGGCGCGTCGGTCCACTGGCCGCTCAGTTTCACCGCCATCTCGGTCAAAAGGCTGGAAACTTGGGAGCGGGTGGCCATGTCGTGGCGGATTTGGCCGGCGGTATTGGTCAAAACGTTCAAGGCGTCTTTGTACTTTTGCTCCACCTTGTCGGAAAGTCTGGCGTTTTCAGACAGCAAGAGCTGTCTCAGTTCCCGTTCCGTGGTGTCCAGGGTTCCAGACAGGGCCTTGAGTTTCCGCTCCTGCTCCTGCAACAGTGTGGTCAGGTCGCGCATCACCTGGGCAAGACCTTCGCTGCGTTCGCGCTGCTCGTTTTTCAAAGCCTCCTGGCGTTCGCTTTTCTCGGTCTTGAGGGCATCCAATCTTTCCCGTTGCTCGTTTTTAAGCGCTGCGCCCCGCTCTTCCTGTTCCTCGCGCAAGCGATGCAGAAAGGAAGCGGATTCACTCTTCATAAAGCTCTCCAAGGACTCAATGCGATTCTTGACAGAATCCCTGAGGTCGGAGAGATCACGCTGGAAACGTTCTTCCAAACGCTGGAACCGGTTTTCCACATCTTTCATCTGGGTGCCCAACAGCAGTTCGCGGACTTGTTCCATGGAATCCGACTTGGTAGCGGTCTTACGCATACAATCTCCCTTGGTGGTTGTGGAACCGGACATGGCACTCCCCTTGAGAGGGCCATGCTGCTTGCCCGGCATCTTTTGTACAGCGCTTCACGCCTGACTTGAGGAAGGTAGAGAGAGGGGAAAACACCCCGTCAAAGTCACCTTTAGCGCACAGTGTGTCCGAAATTCAATAAAAAAAAAAGATAGTTGCCTGAAGTTTATCGGTTGCCTCAGTAAAAAAATAAAGCCCTTTGCCTGAAGTTGGATGGTCGTCGTTTCACGTCATCCTCCTTTGGCAGGAAGAAAAGCAGGAAGAAAACCTTCCGCTGACAGGTTTGCTCACGGGACGAACCGAATATTCATTTCCCGGCCTCTTTCCCCTCGCCTCCGGCTTTTTCTTCACCAAGCCGCTGCCTGAAAACTTGCCCCGTTCGTACGGGTCCTCCTGATACTCCGATTTTTTTACTTCTCCAACAATGTGAAATGCAAATAAAATTCATTTTTTCACACAAGCCCCCTTGTGCCACAAACCCGGTCGATCTACATTCAAGTCAAGCCCATGAACATGTGGCTCTTCTCCTCCCCCCTTTGGTTGCCATTCCCCCTTGTGCCAAAGGGGGTTTCTTTTTGCTGTATTTACGGCTGTCGAACCGGCGATTGGCTGCCGATTCATCCAGGCACGGCTTTTTCGCAGAACCTCACCTTAAAAAATACGTATTTAAGATTTTTTTTGGCCCACCCCCTTGTATCGCGGCGAGGGCTGACCTAAGATCAGTATTAGCCAAATCCGTTGGCTGTCTCCTTTTCCCCTTTGGCACTTTCCCCCTGTGCCAAAGGGGTTTTCTTTGTCAAGAAAATGAGAATAAATACCATTTTTGCGCAAAAGCCCCTTGTGCCACGAGGTTGATCGACCTACATTCAAGGTAAGCCTTTTTCATGTGGCTTTTCTCCTTATCCCCTTTGGCTGCCTTTCCCTCTTGAGCCAAAGGGGTTTTCTTTATCCCGCGTTCAAGACGTCTGCCGTTGGCACGTTGGCGCCCCATCCCAAACCGGCCTGGATTGGCCATCCCTGCCGCCGAAAACAGCACCGTTCGATGTGCCGTGAAAAAAATGTGTGCAACCGGGAAGAGATCGAGCGAGCCCGGCCATGGTCCTCAAGAATTTCCGGGCCTCCACAAGTGTATTCCAAAGAAAAGGCTGCAAATCGTAGCGAGCTTGCCGCACATTGCCGCGCTCTCAGCGATGAATTTTGAAAATCTTTGCGATGTCGTTGAGTTCAACGGCCATTCCACCGAGGGTCTCAGCGCTGTCCTTCACTTGCACACTGCTGGTTGAGATATCGTCGCTCGACTCATTGATCGTGGCAATATCCTGGGCAATGCGAGCGGCCACGGCGGTACTCTGGTTGACATTGGCGCTGACTTCGCGCAACCCATGCGATGTTTGGGCGATATTGCTGGCAATATCCTGCGTGACCGTTGACTGTTCGCTCACGGAATCGGCAATCGCGGAAACGATAGTGTTGACGTTGTCGATGATGGACGAAATGGTGTCGATCTCTTGCCCGGCAGCAGCTGTGACCCCTTGAATGCCGGCAATCTGATTTTTAATATCCTGGGTCGCACCCGCGGTTTGCTTGGCCAATTCCTTGATCTCATTGGCAACAACCGCAAATCCCTTCCCCGCCTCCCCGGCCCGCGCCGCTTCGATGGTGGCGTTGAGCGCCAGTAAGTTGGTCTGTTCGGAAATCTCGGTGATGGTTTCGGTCACTTTGCCGATGGCCAAGGCGGCCTCGCCCAGCACCGCCATTCTCTCGCCGGCATTTTTCGCCTGCTGCACAGCTTCCTGGGAGGTGGTGTTGGCGTCGATGGCGTTTTGGGCGATCTGGCCGATGGTTGCCGACATTTCCTCGGTCGCGCTTGCGACCATGGCGGTGTTGGCGGTCGACTGCTCCATGGTGGTGGCAATCGCGCTGAGATTGGCGCACATCTTTTCCGCAGCCTCGGCAACGTTCCGGTTTGAATTCAGCGTCTCGGTGGTCTTGACCGTCATGCGGCCCGAGATGCCGGTCAACTGGGTTGCCTCCTTACCGGCTTCGGCGGAGTGTTCGGTGATTATCCTGACAAAATCCTGCACTTTTTCGATAAAGCCATTGAATAGCCGGACCAGCTCTTCCAGTTCATGAATTTTTTCATCGCGCAGGCGAATGGTCAAATCTCCATTGGAAACATTCTTGATCCCGGTAATGACCCGATTGATCGGGTTGGTAATTTTACAGGCAACAAAATAGGCGATCACAGACCCCATGAACGTGGTCAGCAAGCAGATACCGATTTCCTTGATCAGCAATTCCCGCATTTTTTCATCGTGCTTTTTCACCGACACATCGACACAGACAATGCCGTCGGTTCCGCCATCACTCAGCACAATGGGAGCGTACGCTGAAAGAAACGTCCCCCATTTGTCCGTGTAAAAATCATCCTCGACAACAACACCCGAATGCGAGCTGAGCGATTTTCCCTGGGCAGGGGTCACATCGTCGTACTGCTCGCCCAGGTGAGCCATTTCGTCCTTACTGTCATTGGCATCCACCACAAACACCACGGCCCCGGTCGCATGGTTTTTCCTCATGGTGTAGACCGAGCTGATATCATCGTCGCTCAGGCGAACTTTCTGCAGCACATCGTGGATTTTCAAATAGTTCTTCGAACCCTCATCGGCCTGATCCTGCAATGTTTTGTGCAGGTCGGCATCGACTCCCAGCAAAGCCAGCTTAACGATCAGTTCCAGTTTGTCCCGAAGTTCTTTGCTGTAATCGGCCTTGGCGGCAAGGTATTGCGAAGCGGCAAACAAAACAGATATCCCCAGACAAATACCGACAAAAGACATTAACAACAACGAGCGTAGCTTCATGAGTGCACCTTCAATTATGAAAACGACAAAAATTCTTTCCGATTTTTCTTGCTATGATTCGGCAGACCGCCTTGGGCGGGTCGTTTCTTACCAGCCGTCGGCCTCCGAAATCCTGCAGCGCGGTTTACTCCCCGCGAGCGGGGAAATCGATTGCCGCCCACGGCACAAGCACACCTCCAACCGTTCGAGAAGGCGTGTTTTCGCGGGCAAGAACCATGGGAACCGCGTTTGACTCATCATATGAATTAGCCAATGATATCAAAAAGAAAAACCACTGACAAATTTTACCTGCACAAAGAGCTAAACAGATCTTGTCCCCAGGAAATCCTGTGCCACAGGCAAGCGCACGCTTCATATCGACAGCCAGCCGACCGACCGATTTCGCGTCTGCCATAGACGACAGGCTTGCTGACGATGACGGCCGGAAACCTCAGCCGAATCGGTCGGCACGGCGGCACCGGTCCCTGAAAATCGACCATGATTCAGCGTCACCTAAAAATCGACTCAGGCGACAATCCCCCGGTGACGGGTTTGCCAAGGCATGTTTGCAAGCACAAATCCAGTAATAATCAGGGTTCCCGCTCGGTGTCTCCCTGGCAAATTGTAATCATTCCATCCACTGCAATTTCCATATAAAAAATCGAAAAAACAATAAATTAGAAAACTAATTGCCGCCACAGCGGACAATGCAAATAAATATCATATTTTTCTAATTTATTTCAAATAGTTATGATATTGATGACAAAATATTGGGATTGTTTTCTTGTCTGATCATCCCAATGCTGATATAATCGCGCTCATTCCAATGGCGGTTGTGCTATCGGACCAAGGAGTTTTTTATGCAACAATTGCAAGAAACCGTTAAAAAAATACTGGATCAAATCCGCCCGACCTTGCAGCGGGATGGCGGCGACGTCGAGTTCGTCGGCATCGGTTCGGATCAGGTGCTCAAAGTCCGGCTCACCGGAGCCTGCCAAGGGTGCCCCATGTCTCGTATTACCCTGAAGGAGGGAATCGAGAAGTTCGTCAAAAGCGAACTTCCGACCATCCGGGCCGTAGAGGCGGTCGAATAGTCGTTATGCCCATCGGTTTTGTCGAGAGCCTGTTCTGGCTCAGTCTCAATATCTATCACGAATCTCGCGGCGAGCCGGAAATCGGCCAACTCGCCGTTGCCCATGTCACCCTCAACCGTGCCATAGAAGAAAACAAAAGCCTCGCCGACGTCATTCTGGCCCCCAATCAGTTCAGCTGGACCTTCCAGAAAAAAAGCTACGCCCCCCTGGAGATCAATCCCCTCCAAGAAAGCCTGCGCATGGCCCTCAAGGCGATGACCACGCCGGATTTCACCAAAGGTTCGACCTTCTACCATCATATCGACGTTGCCCCGGGATGGGTTGCGGGCAAGGCCTACATCGGCCGTTACGGTTCGCATAAATTTTACCGTCAGGGCGACGCGCCGATCTCAGCCGCAGCTTTTTAACCTTCCTATCCGCGTCGTCATTTTCCAGGCCGCATAGCCTTCCCACCGGACGGTTGACAAACCAGCGTCTCTCGCTTATAAACAAGCCCATCGCTAGGGGTGCAATCCTGCTGAGAGGAAACCATCCAACCCTATGAACCTGATCCGGTTAATACCGGCGAAGGGAAGCGGACAAGACAACGATTATCCGGGACCATCCGGATTTCCGGCCTGCAAGCCGCTTGCCCTTCCCCTTCGAAGGCAGGCGGCTTTTTTTTTGGGGATAAAACGATATGGACATCGTGGTCAACGGAGTGCAAGAAACGGTTCCGGCCCGCACTGTCGCCGAGTTGGTGGCGGAAAAAGGATTGGCCGCCGGCGCGCTGGTGGTGGAACTGAACCAACGGATCATCAAGCAAGAACAATGGCCACAGACCCGGCTCCAGGCCGGCGATAGGCTGGAATTATTGAGTTTTGTCGGTGGAGGCTGATTCATGACGACCGATGATGCATTGCAACTGGGAGGCGTGCGTTTCACCAGCCGCCTGTTCACCGGAACCGGCAAGTTTGCCGCCAATGCCCAAATCCCCAAGATGCTGGCCGCCAGCGGCTCGCAGATGATCACCGTGGCCTTGCGGCGGATCGACGCCCAGGCGAAGCAGGAAAATATTCTTGCGTATATTCCCAAGGAAGTGACCCTGCTGCCCAACACCTCGGGGGCGCGAACCGCCGAACAGGCGGTGCGCATCGCCCGCATCGCCCGCGAGGCCGGCTGCGGCGACTTCATCAAGATCGAGGTGATCACCGACATGAAATACCTGATGCCGGATAATTGGGAGACGCTGAAGGCCACCGAGATCCTGGCCAAGGAAGGGTTCGCGGTCCTGCCCTATGTCTTGCCCGACCTGCCGCTGGCCAAGCGCCTGGAAAACGCCGGCGCGGCGGCGGTGATGCCGCTGGGCGCGCCCATCGGCACCAACCGGGGGCTGGAAACCAAACCGTTGATCGAACTGCTGATCGAAAACTGCGAGGTGCCCGTCGTGGTCGATGCCGGCATCGGCCGGCCGTCCCAAGCCGCGGCCGCCATGGAAATGGGGGCCGACGCCGTGCTGGTCAACACCGCCATCGCCACCGCCGCCGATCCCGAAACCATGGGCCGGGCATTCGATCTGGCGGTCAGGGCGGGACGGATGGCCTATCTTGCCCGCCTGGCCGAGGAATCGTCCCTGGCCCGCGCCTCGTCGCCGCTCACCGGCTTCCTCGACGATTAAGCCAGGAGAGTAAAGGAGCAGCCCATGTCTTTTTTCGCAACCGTCGACCATTACCGGGAATTCGACTCCGATCGGTTTTTGGCGCAAGTAACCGATGCCGACGTCGAACGCGCCCTGGCCAAGGACAAACCCGGCGCCATGGATTACCTCACCCTGCTCAGCCCCAAGGCCGCGGGCCATCTGGAAGCCATGGCCCGCAGGGCGCATCAACTGACCGTCCAACATTTCGGCCGCACCATCCAGATGTTCATTCCGCTCTACATCTCCAACCACTGCACCAACCACTGCGCCTATTGCGGCTTCAATCACAACAACCCGATCCTGCGCCGCAAGCTCAGCCTGGAGGAAATCGAGACCGAGGCCCGCGCCATCGCCGCCACCGGCATGCAGCACATTCTGTTCCTCACCGGCGAGGCCCCGCGGTTCACGCCCATGGAATACCTGGAGGAGGCGGCCCGCCTGTTGAAACGGTATTTCGCCTCGGTGGCCATCGAGGTCTATCCACTGGAGGTGGAGGAGTATCAACGGCTCCGGCAGGCCGGGGTCGACGGGATGACCCTGTTTCAGGAAACCTACGACCAGGCGGTGTACAAGCGGGTCCATCCGGCCGGCCGGAAAAGGGATTACCACTGGCGGCTCAACGCCCCGGAGCGGGCCGCCCAGGGCGGCATGCGGGCGGTCAACATCGGCCCCCTGCTCGGCCTGGCCGAACCGCGCCGCGAGATGTTCTTCACCGGCCTGCATGCCCGCTATCTGGAAAACACCTATCTGGAGACCGAGGTGGCAATTTCCCTGCCGCGCTTCAACGCTGCCGAAGGCAATTTCCTCCCCGATTTCCATGTGAACGACAAAACCTTCGTCCAATTCATGACCGCGCTGCGCATTTTCCTGCCCCGGGCCGGATTGACCATTTCCACCCGCGAGAGCGCCGTCTTTCGCGACCGCATCCTGCCGTTGGGCGCCACCCGCTATTCCGCCGGTTCCAGCACCGGGGTCGGCGGCTACACCGAAATCCGGGTGGAGCAGACGCCCCAGTTCGAGATCACTGACGACCGCAGCGTCGACGAGGTGGCCGCAGCCATCGTGGCCCGGGGCTATCAGCCGGTCTACAAGGATTGGGATCTGATCGGATGACCGTCAAGACAGGCATCGCCGGCGTAGGCGGCATCGGCTCCAACGTGGCGGTCAACCTGGTGCGCAGCGGCATCGGCCCGCTGAAAATCGTCGACTTCGACCGGGTGGATGCCTCCAACTTAAACCGCCAGTTTTATTTTGCCGACCAGATCGGCCAGCTCAAGACCGAGGCCCTGGCGCACAACCTGCGCCGCATCCGGCCCGAGCTCCAAATCGAGGCCGTGACCGCGAAGATCGGGCCCGCCAATTGCCGTTCGATCTTCGCGGACTGCGACCTGGTCGTCGAAGGCTTCGATGGCCGGGAAGACAAGAAAATGTTGCTGGAGCTCCTGGGCGCGGACCGAATCGTGGTCTCGGCCTGCGGCATTGCCGGCAGCGACCTGGTTTCCATCCGTACGCGGCGCATCGGCTCCAGCTTCATTGTCGGCGATTTCGCCACCGACTGCGACGAAGCCCCGCTTTTTGCCCACAAAGTGGGTACAATCGCCAATCACATGAGCGCGATCGTCCTGCATTATCGAGGTATGGCCCATGACCTTTCCCTCAGCTAAACCCACATTCCCCGCCGGTGTCTACGGCATCACCGCCGAAAAATTTTCCGCCGGCCGCACCAATATCGAGGTGGCGCGCGAGATGATCGCCGGCGGCATCCGCCTGATCCAGTACCGGGAAAAGAGGCCGGCCAAAAGCTTCGCCGAGATGCTCGCCGAGTGCCGGGCGATCCGGGCTCTGACTCGCGAGGCCGGCGTGCTGTTCATTATCAACGACTATCCGGATCTCGCCCTGCTGGTCGATGCCGATGGCGTGCATGTCGGCCAGGACGATTTTCCGGTGCCCGAGGTCCGGCGGCTGATCGGCCCCGACAAACTGATCGGGCTTTCCACCCACGAACCGGCGCAGGCCGCCGCCGCGGTCGCGGCCGGTGCCGACTACATCGGGGTCGGGCCGATTTTCAGCACCCAGACCAAGGAAGACGTCTGCGCCCCGGTGGGCCTCGAATACCTGGACCATGTGGCGTGCACCTGTCCCCTGCCCTTCGTGGCCATTGGCGGCATCAAGGAGCACAACCTCGGCCAGGTGATGGCGCGGGGCGCCGCCACGGTCTGCCTGGTCACCGAAATCGTCGGCGCCGCCGACATCGCCGCCACGGTCCGGCGGCTGCAAGCGGCCTGCCTCGCTTCCATCAACGCTTAGCATCCATCCAAGGAGAACCGACATGCAACACGCCACCCAGATGACCGCTGCCCGCCGGGGCGATCTTACCCCGCAAATGCGGCAGGTGCTTGCCGACGAAAAAATCCACGAATCCGACCTGTTGGCCCGGATCGCCGAAGGACGGATCGTCATCCCGGCCAATCGCGAGCATAAAAGCCTGGTCGCCAAGGGCATCGGTACCGGCCTCACCACCAAGATCAACGTCAACCTCGGGGTGTCCGAGGACTGCTGCAACGTCGAGGCCGAATTGAACAAGGTGCGCCGTTCGATCGAACTCAAGGCGGATGCGATCATGGATCTCAGCACCTTCGGCGATACCCGCGCCTTCCGCCGCCGCACCGTGGAGATCAGCCCGGTGATGATCGGCACGGTACCGGTGTACGACGCCGTGGCCCGGTACGGCAAGGCCGTGGCCAACATCTCGGTGGATGATTTCTTCGACGTGGTCCGCATCCACGCCGAAGACGGGGTCGACTTCATGACCATCCATGCCGGCCTGACCCGGACCGCAGTGGAGCGGCTGCGCGCCAATCCCCGCCTCACCCACGTGGTCAGCCGGGGTGGCTCGCTGCTTCTGGACTGGATGATCACCAATGACCGGGAAAATCCCTTTTACGAACATTTCGACCGGCTGCTCGATCTGTGCCGGCAATACGACGTCACCCTCAGCCTGGGCGACGGCCTGCGTCCCGGCTGCCTGCGCGACGCCACCGACGCGGCCCAGATCCAGGAACTGATCGTCCTGGGCGAACTGACCAAACGCTGTTGGCAGGCCGAGGTGCAGGTGATGATCGAGGGGCCGGGCCACGTGCCGCTCAACGAGGTGGTGGCCAACATGCAACTGGAGAAAAAGCTCTGCCACGGAGCGCCGTTCTACGTGCTCGGACCGATCGTCACCGACGTGGCCCCGGGCTACGACCACATCACCTCGGCCATCGGCGGTGCCCTGGCCGCTGCCTCGGGCGCCGATTTCCTGTGCTATGTCACCCCGGCCGAGCACCTGCGGCTGCCGGACGCGGACGACATGAAGGAGGGCATCATCGCCTCGCGCATCGCCGCCCACGCCGCCGACATCGCCAAGGGCATCCCCGGCGCCATGGATTGGGATAACGCCATGAGCCAGGCCCGCAAGGACCTGGATTGGAACAGGATGTTCGACCTGGCCCTGGATCCGGAAAAAGCGCGCGCCTACCGCGCCTCGTCGCAGCCGCTTGATCAAGAGGTCTGCACCATGTGCGGCGACCTGTGCGCGGTCAAGCGCAGCCGCGCCCTCCTCGAGGGTAAATAGCCCCGGCAGGATACCGGCGGTCTTGCCGCTTCAGACGGGTCGGGGCGGATCACTCGAACAGGCGATTGAACCGGCCCAACCCCTCCGCCTCCAGCTGCTCCCTGGGCACAAAGCGGAGGGCCGCGGAATTGATGCAGTAACGCAGTCCGGTGGGGCCCGGACCATCGGGAAACAGATGGCCGAGATGGGAATCACCACCCTTGCTGCGCACCTCGGTGCGGCGGGTCAGGAGGCTCCAGTCCGACTTTTCAACAATGTTTTCCGCCAATAAGGGCTTGGTGAAGCTGGGCCAGCCGGTGCCGGAATCGTACTTGTCGGTCGAGGAAAACAGGGGTTCGCCGGAAACGACGTCGACATAGACACCCTCCTGCTTGTTGTCCCAGTAGGCATTGACAAAGGGCGGTTCGGTGCCGTTGTTCCGAGTGACTTCGTGCTGCAGCGGCGTCAACCGCCGGTGCTGGCTTGCCGCCGGATGTTCCCGGCCGTTGCCGGCCTCCTGCCAGGTCCGGCGCAGGAAGTCGTCACGGCCGGAGCCTTGACGATAGTACATGTAGCGCAACGGATTTTTTTCGGAAAATCCCTGGTGGTAGGCTTCGGCCGGATAGAATGCCTTCGCGGGCAGGATGGGTGTGACCAGCGGCTTGTCGAAGACGCCGCGTGCCGCCAACTCCTATTTTGAGGCCTCTGCCTGGAGCCGCTGCTCCTCGGAATAATAAAAGATGGCCGAGGTGTAGGCATGGCCCCGGTCGACGAACTGGCCGCCGGCATCGGTTGGGTCGATCTGACGCCAGAAGGTGGCGAGCAACTGCCGATAGCTGACCAGGTCGGGGTCGTACACCACCCGGACCACCTCGATATGGCCGCCGGCCGCGTAATTCTCGTAGCTCGGATTGGCCGTGTTACCGCCGCCATAACCCGACTCGACCGCCACCACGCCGCCGAGCCGTGCAAAAGGTGTCTCCATGCACCAGAAGCAGCCTCCGGCGAACAGGGCCGTTTCCCGTCTTCCCTCTTCTTCCCCGGATTGTCGCGATCCGGCCTCCCCTCCTGCCTGCGAATCGATTGCCCATGCCCAGCCCGCTGCCGGGCAACCGATGAGCCGAAAAAAAGTGCGCCAGGAAAACATGATGGCCTCCTCAATATCAACTTGAGAACAATTCTTTTTCCCCTTACAATAAGTCTGTTTCCCACGTGCACCAGAATCTTTTCCCCAAACAAACAACTGATTACCGCTCAAATGCAGCCGATTGCATCCTGGAGGGTATTCTGCTGAAATTTCTTGAGATTTCTCCTCACTGCGTTCGTCGAAACGACCAGCAAAGGACGTTCGAGACAAGGATAACGCTGGCCACAGGGTCATCTCGAACGCAGAGAGAGATCTCGTTTGATCGACCGGCTCTCCGAAGTGTCAGGACACCGCCGATTGCCGGCAAACGAGCTTGGCTGAAGTTCGATGGTAATCAGAAATAAAAAAAGCCCCTTCCGCTTTGGGGCGAAAGGGGCCTGGCATAAAGAACAACGAAACAATCAGTCGCGGTGACGATACCTGGATCGAACGCTGCCGGTCCGGCGTTTCATCATCACCACGGCTGCGCCGAACAGGGCCAGGAAGAGGATGAACCCGATTCCCAGGCCGATGAAGAATTTGCCCCAGCCGCTGTCACCGCCGTCATTGGAGGTTTGTTCCGCCGGGGTTTCCTGCGTCGCCGGAGCGGCAGGGTCGCCGACGGCGGGCGTGGCAAAGGTCACGGCGCCGGCGGCTGGCTGCGGCTGGCTGGTGGCAGCGGGTTTCGGCGGCGCTGCGGCCCCGGCCAGTTCCGGCCTGGGCGGAATGATGGTGAAGCCTTTGTTGAGCAACTCGGTGGCCTTGGCATCCCGGACCTTGCGGTCCTTGCTGCCCATGACCACCGCAATCATCCGCACTCCTCCCCGCAGGGCGGTCGCGGCGATCGAAAAACCGGCAGCCTGGTAGTACCCGGTCTTGAATCCGTCGCAGCCCACCACCTGGCCGAGCAATTTGTTGTGGTTGTACATCATGAATTTATCTTCCCGGAATCCCTTGCTCTGGGTGCCGGTGTACTTCAGGGCATCGGGCATCTTGGCCAGGGCGCGGCAGAGAATGACAAGATCGCGGGCCGTGGTCACATCTGGTTCCTGACCTTCGGAGGGCGGCAGGCCATGCACTGAATGAAATTTTGTGTTTTTCATGCCCAATTCCTGGGCCTTCTGGTTCATCAGGGCCACAAACCCCTCTTTGGAACCGGCGATATGCGTGGCCAGGGCAACGGCGGCATCGTTGGCGGACTGCACCATCAGGGCATAGAGCAAATCGTCCACCGAAAACTGCTCCTTGGGATCGAGATACACCTGGGAGCCGCCGGTCTTGGCCGCTTCCGTCGTCACCTGCACCATCTCGTCCAGCCGCAGGGCTCCCTGTTCGATACGTTGCAGGATCACATAGAGATCCATCAGCTTGAGCACGCTGGCGGGATACAGTTTGGCGTCGGCATTGGCTTCGAACAGCACCTTGCCGCTGTCGGCCTCGACCAGCAGAGCGGAGGCATAGGGATCCTGGGCAAGGGTTTTGACCTGGGCCCGCGCGGCGGCCTGGACGCAGGGGACCATCAACAGCACGAACAGGATGCAGAGCACACAACGTTTCATCATTCTTCGCGACTCCCGAATCTATCTTTAAACAAGCGTGTTGCCGCAGTGCGTTGGCAAACTGGAGACTGCTTACCACAAAGCACTTGCCGGCACCAGAGAAACCATGTTCGCCCCAAAAACCGGCCCGCGGCGCATCCCTGGGCCGTAAGCGAATTCTTCATGTGTTTTCGCGATATTCGGGCAGGTCAATTCTTCGCACAAAATCTTGCTTTCCCGAGTTCCTGAGTTTATAAGAGGGAAGCACCGGTCAACGCCCAGCCTTGTGCGATCGATCGGTCGCCGGGCCGCGTTTTCTTCGGGCAACATCTTGTTTTCAAAAGTTTTCCAAGATCCATTGCCCTTTCTGTCGTCCAGGAAAGATTAACCATATTGTTTCAGGAGCACCCATGTTCAAAATCGTTCGAAAAGAGGAACTGGTTCCGTCTTCGGTGATTCTTCACGAAATCGAAGCTCCCAGGGTCGCCCGCAAGGCAAAACCTGGCCAGTTCATCATCTTGAAGGCCACGGAAACCGGGGAACGCATTCCCCTGACCATGGCGGACACCAACCCCGAAACCGGCACGGTGTCGGTGATCTTCATGGTCGTCGGCAAATCCACGGCCATTTTCGCCACGCTCAATGAAGGTGACGCCTACATGGACCTGATCGGTCCCCTCGGCCGACCGACCGACATCGAACAGGTCGGCCATGTGGTTTGCGTGGGCGGCGGCACCGGCATCGCCGTGCTCCATCCCATTGCCCGGGCCATGAAGAAGGCGGGCAACCGGGTCACCACCATCCTGGGCGCGCGCAGTGAAAACTTCCTGATCCTCAAGGACCGGATGGACGCCCTGTCCGATAACCTGATCGCCATGAGCGACGACGGCTCGACCGGCCGCAAGGGATTCGTCACCGATGCCCTGAAAGAGCTCATGGCCACCGACCGGCCGAACCTGGTGGTGGCCATCGGCCCGGTCCCCATGATGCGGGCCGTCAGCGAGCTGACCCGCTCCGAGGGTATCCACACCCTGGTGAGCCTGAACCCGGTCATGGTCGACGGCACCGGCATGTGCGGCGGCTGCCGCGTCACCGTGGGCGGCGAGGTCAAATTCGCCTGCGTCGACGGTCCGGAATTCGACGGTCACAAGGTCGATTTCAACGGTCTTGCCCAGCGCCTGAACGCCTACAAGGCCGCGGAAACCGAGGCCATGGAAGCGCATCGCTGCCGGATGGAAGCGCAAGTACAACAATTGGAAAAGCAGGCGTAAGGCCGCCGGAGAATATTGCCATGCAGGAAACGCAGAAAACACCCAAAGATCGGCATTCCATGCCCGAACAACCGGCCGAGGTGCGCCGGAGCAACTTTTTGGAAGTACCCCTCGGCTACACCGAAGAGATGGCCCAGGCCGAGGCCTCCCGCTGCATCCAGTGCAAGATTCCCAAATGCATGGAGGGCTGTCCGGTGGCCGTGCCCATCCCTCGGTTCATCCGGGCCATTGCCCAGGGCCAGTTTGCCGAAGGTATCCGGATTATTTGGGAAAAGAACGGTCTGCCAGCGGTGTGCGGCCGGGTTTGCCCCCAAGAGATTCAATGCGAGGGCCAGTGCGTGCTGGGCAAGAAAGGCAAGCCCGTGGCCATCGGCAACCTGGAGCGTTTTCTCGCCGACTGGGAACGGGCCCATGGCGACGGCTCTCTGCCGGCCAAGCAACCGCCCACCGGCAAACGGGTCGCGGTGGTGGGCAGCGGCCCCTCCGGCCTGACCGTGGCCGGCGACCTGGTGCTCAAGGGCCATGCGGTCACCCTGTTCGAAGCCTTCCATAAACCCGGCGGCGTGTTGATTTACGGCATTCCCGAATTTCGCCTGCCCAAGGCAATCGTCGAATCGGAAGTCAACACCCTGGAAAAACTCGGGGTGGAGATCGTCTGCAATACCGTGGTCGGCCGAGCGGTGGACGTGAGCGAACTGTTGGACGAGGGCTACGACGCGGTCTTTGTCGGTGTCGGCGCCGGTCTTCCCCGCTTTTTGAACGTGCCCGGTGAAAATTTGATCGGGGTCTATTCCGCCAACGAATACCTGACCCGGGCCAACCTGATGAAGGCTTACGATCCGCTCTACGACACCCCGCTGGTTCCGGGCAAAAACGTGGTGGTGGTAGGCGGCGGCAACGTGGCCATGGACTCGGCCCGCACCGCGCTCCGCATGGGCGCGGAATCGGTGAAGATCGTCTATCGCCGCTCGCGCGACGAGATGCCGGCCCGGGTGGAAGAATCCCATCATGCCGAGCAGGAAGGCGTCGAGTTTCTGCTGCTCTCCAACCCGCTCCGGTTCGACGGCAACAACGAAGGCCGCCTGACCTCGGTCACCTGCGAAAAGATGACCCTGGGCGAGCCGGACGCCTCCGGACGCCGCCGGCCGGTTCCGCTTGCGGACGCGGACTTCACCATGGACTGCGACCTGGCCATCATTGCCGTGGGCTCCGGGGCCAACCCCCTGCTGACCAGTTCCGAGCCGGAGATCAAGCTCAATCGACGCGGCAATATCGAGGCCGATTCGGCCACCGGCAAGACCTTCATGCGCGGTGTCTGGGCAGGCGGCGATATCGTCACCGGCGCGGCCACGGTCATCCTCGCCATGGGCGCGGGCCGCAAGGCCGCCGACTCCATCCACGATTACCTGATGCGCGGCTGGTAAGACTCAATCATTCAATTCGAAAGACAACAGGCCGGAACCGCTGCCCGCGGTTCCGGCCTGTTTCTTTTGCGCCTGGCATGAACGATTGAACGATTTTCCGATCGCCTTTATTCCTGTTCGGTCCCTTTCTGGTCAAGATGCAAACGGGCCTTGGTTTCGGGATCAAGATGTTTTTCCAAAGCTGCAAAGGTGGTGGCAAGATCCGGATCGAGCGCCTGTCGACGCTTACCGCGTTCGGCAGGAAGGCTTTCCAGGTCGTCGAGCCAGGCGATCAAAACCGGGCAGAGCAAGGGGACATCGGAATGATCGTCTGCAAAGATGCAGCCTACCTCGGCCAGCAGATCGCGCAGCAGCGGAAACGGCACGCCTTTGACGATCATGTCGATCCACAAGGCCCGCACTGCCATTTCGGCCGGGTACTGCGGCCGGGCTGCCACCCCTTCCAGCAAGGCCCGGCCCAGGGCAAAGGCTTGGGCAACTCCTTGTTGTTCGACACAATCCTGGATTGCGTCTCCCTGTTGTTGCCAAGCCACAATGCGGTGTTCCGATCGGTCGGGCTGGTGTTGATCGAGCAGCTCCCAGGCCGCGGCAAGCGAGTGCAGTCTGACTGTATGACGGGCCATCTGGCCTAGATTCCAGGCAGCAAACTCCGGTTGCTCCAGGTTAAGGCGTTCCATACGGGCCTGGCGATGGTCATCGATGGCTGAGACAAATCGGCCCATGCCCCCATGGCACTCCGCCATTTGCTCCAGAGCCAACGCAGCTATTTTTGGTTCTTGCGTTTCCAAGAAATATTGCCGAGTGCTGTCAAAGGCGTCGAGTGCTTCGCTGAATCTAAATAATTTTTGAAAGCAGAGTCCCTTGTACCACGCCCATAGAGCCGATTGACCAGCTGACAGCAATATTGCCGGGGCCTCAAGCAGCGCGAGACTCGCCAAAATTGCCTCAGGACGGTAAGGCCTGCGCTTCAGTTCCTCCAGCAGGGTAAAACAAATCAGCAAAGACTCCTTAGTCGCATTTGGTTGCTGGTGTTGGGACCAGAGGACCGCCGCCCGCACAGCCCAGTGGATGGCTTGCTCAGGGGCGGGGATACAGTCAAAAAATCCTCTTTTTATCACTGCTTGCAGAGAGGCAGCCAAGGGGAAACGCCGTCCGAGTTCATGCCGCTCATGGTCATTTTCCTCTTCTTCTGCATTTTCACACTCATCTTCGAGCGCATCGATGAGTTGGTGCCATGTGCTCCCCTTTGATTTTGTGCCTCTCAGCATCTGGGTCAAAAACCAATATATTTCCGCCGGACAAAAAAGCTGACTATTCTCCAGCAGAGGAATCAGTTGCACCCCCCGCATATCCTCTACATTAGCCAGGGCAAGTGCCCGCGCCTCTTCGTAGGCTTGCCGCAAACTGGCATCGTCGGGGAAGCAGCGCAGAATTTCCTGAAAGATCTGCTCGGGATCGCTTGCACCCGCGATGGCATCCCAAATCTCCCACCCCTGCCCCATTTTAACTAAGTGGGCGGTTTCCCCGGTTTCCGACGGCAGCAAATCGATATCGACACTCCGTTCCCGACAAGCCAATGCCACCATGGTGCGGGCCTCGTGTTCATGACCGGCGATGAAGTAGCGTTCGGCATAACGCCATTTGTCGGCAAACTCGATGATGTCGGTCAGCAGATCGGTCAGCAGGGCCAATTGGGTCCGTTGACCGGGTTGCAGGTAGCGCATGCGGTAGAACTGGACAAAAAGGCGGTCCGCCACCAGATAGCGCCCTTTCTTGCTGCCCGGCTGCCGTTCTTCCCGGACATAGCCGTACTCGATCAGCCAGGCAAAGGCGCGGGAAATATCGCTCTGCCGAGCCCCGACCCGTTCGGCGAGTTCGGTCTGTGAACAGGGCTCCCCCCCCCGGATCAGGGCATCGAAGAGTTTGCGGGTCATGGGCGGGATACGCTCGAACAAGGCCCGGTAATAATCGGTCATCCGGTCCAGGGTGGCGCTCAGATCGGCACTGGCGAGCAAGGGGTCTTGCTCGTCGAGGATAGCGCTCGCCAACACGGCCGCCACCCGCGCGTTACCACCGGTATAGCGGCTGTAGGCCTCAATCCGGGCCAACTGATGTGAAGTGGGCTCTTTTCCTTGCAGTTCAGCCCGTCGCCCGAGGTAAAGGCGATGGGCCGCCTCGTCCCACCTGAGGATATGGCGGTGTTCGAACTGGCGAAAAAATCGGTTGTCATATTGCTCGTCAAATTCGCCCTGCACGGAGGTCGCCAGGAACATCAGCCGCGGTTCGTTGGCCAGGAGGCTGCGCAACCGGGCATTCCCGACCTCGTCGGCAAAGGCCTGCTGCATCAGTTGATCGAAGTTTTCCACCCCGACCACCAACAGCGGACCGGACCAGGCAGCCAGCAGGTCGCGTAGCGCCCCGGTCCACTCCGCCTCCTCGTCCTTGACGCGCCAGGCAGACGGCAGGCCGATATCCCCGCGTCGGGCAGAGAGCATCCGCTCGATTTCCCGGAGCAGTTCATGGGGAGCGGCAATGTTGCTATGTTCTTCCGGGAGCAGCACAAACCGGGCCGTCTTGTCCAGTTCCTGAAAAAAACAGGATTGCACCAAACGGAGAAAAAAGGATTTGCCCGCCCCGCGCGGACCGGTGACCAGCCAATGAACCCCAGTCCCCGGATGACGCAGCCGGTGTCGTACGGCAACGAAAAAATCGGCCAGGAGCTCATCCTGGCCGGTACTCAGGGCACGCATCGTTTGGTCGTCCATCTCGCGGGGATTGAACCAGGGGATGTAGCGGTTGCCGTTCATTGCTCCATCCCCCTGGTCGCGCGCCACCATTGCCGCAAAAGATTGAGGCTGAATAGCCAGTTAAAGTCCTGGCCCTCAAGGATGAAGTTGTCGTATTGCAGTTTGAGCACGACTTGCCGGTACCCCGGCGGCAAGGCGTTGCCATCGAGTCGGCAGCCCGAGGCCTCGGCACGAGCCACGATGTCGAGGATTTGCTCGGCAATGGCCAGATCGGCATTGGGATAATTCTTGACTAGCCGCTCGTCGAATTGGGTGAGAAACGAGCGACGGATGGCAGGCAAGGCGGTTTGCCGCATGGCCGCCTCGCAGGCCGCCGTGTCGGTGCAATTCCTGGCCGCTGTCGCGGCAATATTGAGAAATTCGGGAATGTAATCGGGCAAGTGCTCAAGGATCGTATCCGTTGCCGGGCCGCCTCCAGCCGCATTGCCCGCAAGACGATCCCGCAGATATCCCTGCGCCTCATCACGGGTGAAAGGCGGGATCACCTCGCGCCACAAACCGCCCAGAACCGTATGCGGGATGGCATGGAGGGTCAGCAGATTCTCCATGCTGACCGAACCGGCAACGATAAGGCGCAGGCCCGCATCGCGCAGTTTCCGCAGCCCGGCCAGCATGACGGCCAATTCGTTGGGATCGATCCCGCGCTTGAGCAGATTTTCCAGCATGAACGGCAGTTCGTCGATGCCGAGCACCGGAAGTTCCGAATGTTTCTGCTGACTGAGCACTTGCTGCAACCGCTCCACCACCGGCTGCCAGTAACGCGGCAGGTCGTCGCCCGGCGGATTGAAGTCCACTTCCGCTCCATTGACCTCGATTCTGTCGACATGGTTGCGGAACCAGGAAAGCAGACGGTCGGGTACCTCGCGCATTTCCACCAGCAACTCGGTCAAATTGTCCCAAACCGTTTTCGGCATCTGCCGCAACAAATCCCGATAAAAGGCGTGCAGGCTGACGCAGTCCTGCACATCGAGAAAACCGATCAAACCGCCCTGCTCCGCATGCCGCACCAGCACGGCCTTGAGTACCTGAGTTTTTCCGGTCCGTCTGATCCCGGTCAAAAGCACGCTTTGTCGATGTGCCAACACTTCCGCGATGCGGGCCAACTCGTGTTCGCGAAACCTAAAATCTGGATTTTTCAGAGAATTATCCATTACCACTCTGCCACCTTTTAATTCATATGAATTTTTAATCATATAAACAATGATTCATGCCAAGTCAAGGAATCGGGGGCCACGATGAAAGACATAAAAAAAGCCGGATACCGCCTGTGGCGATACCCGGCCCATTGACGCGTGTTCCGCGAGCGGTCAGACTTTTTTCACCTTGGGGATGAAGATCTGATCCGGATCGAGCACATCGTGGATGAAATGCAACTCTTCCTTGGTCGGCGGCGCGGTTTCGCCCTTGACCCGGGAAACGTCGAGGTTGAACTGGCAAAGTTCCTTGATTTCGGCCGGGGTCTTGCCGGGATGGCAGGTATCGAGGTACATGTGGCCGTCGTTCTCGTCGAAGCGAAACACGCCGGCGGTGCTGATCACTGCCGAGGGGCCGCCGCGAAAGGCCGCGCCGTACAGCTCGCGGCGATGCACCCATTCGCCGCCCGGCCATTTCTTCACCCGCCAGCCGGGGCTGGTGATGTAGCTCACCTGCTCGACGAAACGGCGCTTCTCGTGCACCATGATGAAGACCGTCCGTCTGGCAAAGGCGTTGATGTCCGGATTGCCGCCGCTGCCGGTGAGCCGGAGTTCCGGCTCCAGATAGTTGCCGATGCAGGTGGTGTTGACGTTGCCGTACTGGTCGATTTCGGCGCCGCCGAGATAGCCCAGATCGACATAGCCGCGCTGGGCGATGGAAAAGGCGTCGTACAGGCCGGATGAACGCGAGGCGCCGGTTTCGCAGCGGGCGTCGCCGACCGAGGTGGGCAGCTCCGGCGGCCGACCGTCGAGGGTGCCGGCCTCGAAGATCAGCTTCAAGTTCGGGGCGTGGGTCTTCTGGGCCAGCATGATGGCCACCATGGGCAGGCCGGTGCCGGCGAAAACGATTTCGTTGTCCTGTACTTCACGCGAGGCGGCGCAGCACAGCAGATCCGCCAGGCCGTATTCTTCGGGCGATGCGTAATTGCTCATCGTGACTCCTCCCTTCTATTTGCGGGGTCTGTAGTTGAGGGCAGTGTTGGCCCGGAGATTCAACATGCGCGGCCAGCCGAGTTTTTCCAGATAGCCGACGTGATCGAGCCCGAAAATCCACTCCTCGGCAAAGGCGTCGAACCCTTCCTGGGTGCGGGTGCGGGCGTAGAAATCCTTGAGAAAGGCGCCGTCGACGTCGTAGCCGCCGAACGAGCCGGTCGGGTGGGCGCCGAAGGGGCACTCGAGGATATAGTCGACCTCGAAGCTGGGAATGGTGTTGTGGTCGGCATTGCGGCGGAGGTATTCCTCGGGCACGATCTCCTCGGCCATGACAATGGTGATATCGGCGGCGCGGGCGGCCTCGGGGTCGGAATAGAGCTGGCCAGCCACCCGGACCGTGCCCTCCTCGCCCACCTGCTGGACACAGAGGATGGCCACGTCGATCTTCACCGCCGGGATCAGCACCTGGGGGCCGGCGTCGAAGAAGGGATCGTCGGCAAAAATGTACTTCTGTTTGGCGATCCGCTTGCCGTCGCGCTTGCCGGCGCGTCCCAGCATGTCGAACTCAGGATTGTGGATGTCGGTGCCGAGCGAGGTCTGGGTGACCGCGTAGGGCGCGCCCTGGGCGGCGGCGGCAAACCTGAACATCATTTCCGCGTGGCTGTAGTCCTCGACCAGGATTTCCTTCTTGCCGACCTTGCGCGACAGGTTGGCGCCGTATTTGCCGTAGAGTTCGTGGCCGACCCAGCAGGATTCCCAGATGTCGACACAGCCGGCTCCCACCAGAAACTCGGTCTGGGGGCCGCCGTTCACCTCGATCAGGTGCAGGCCGCGGCGGCGTTGGCGGATCAGTTCATAGACGATGGCAAAGGGCCGCCGCCAGATGGTGAAGCCGGAAAAGGTCAGGCTGGAGCCATTCTTGACGATTTCCGCTGCCTGCTGCAGGGTGATGCGCTTGTTTATGCTCATGGTCTTCTCCTTGCTGTTTAAGCGGAAAGCCCCCGGAGAATCTCGCGGGAGACGATCAGCCGTTGAATTTCACTGGTGCCTTCGTAAATGGTGGTGATGCGGGCATCACGGGCGTAGCGTTCGATCGGGAAGTCCTGGGTGTAGCCGTAGCCGCCCAGCATCTGCAGGGCATTGTAGCAGGCCCGGTTGGCGCTCTCGGTGGCGAACATCTTGGCCATGGAGGCTTCCTTGGCAAAGGGGCGGCCATGCTCCTTGCGGAAGGCGGCGTTCATCAGCAGCAAACGGGCCGCTTCCAACTCGGTGTAGGAATCGGCGATCATCCACTGAATCGCCTGAAAATTGCTGATTTTCTGATTAAACTGCATCCGCTCGTTGGCATAGCGGGTGGCATGGTCCATGGCGGCCAATCCCACGCCCAGGCCCAACGAACCGATGCCGATCCGGCCGCCGGCCAGTTCGCCCACCGCGATCCGGAAGCCGTCGTTGGGCTTGCCCATCATGGCCGAGGCCGGGACGCGGCAGTTCTCGAAAATCAGCTCGTTGGTGGCCGAGGCGTGCTGCCCCATCTTCTTTTCTTCCTTGCCGATGGTGAGTCCGGGCGTGCCGGCCTCGATCAAAAAGCAGCTGATGCCCTTGCCCTTGGGCGCTTCCTTGTCGGTCACGGCCCAGACCACGAAGACGCCGGCATAGGGGGCGCTGGTGATGAAGATCTTGGAGCCGTTGAGCACGTAGAAATCACCGTCCTTGACCGCGGTGGTGACCATGCCCGACGGATCGGAGCCGGCGCTGTTTTCGGTGAGGCCAAAGCTGCCCGCCGCATATTCGCCCGAACAGATCTTGGGGATATAGTTATTTTTCTGTTCTTCCGAGCCGATGGCCTGGATCACCTCGCAGACCATGTTGTTCACCGAAACCGTCACCGCCGTCGAGGCGCAGGCCCGGGCGATCTCGGTCATGGCCACGCTGAAGGCGACCACCCCCGCTTCGGAGCCGCCGTACTCTTCCTTGATATTGAGCCCCATGAATCCCAGCTCCGCCAATTTTTTCAGGTTGGCAAGCAGGGTCTCGCGATCCTTCTCCTGGTCGAGCCGGGCGGCCACCGGTTCCAACTCGGCCTTGGCAAAATCGCGGGCAGTATCCTGGATGAGCTTTTGCTCCTCGGTCAAATCCAAATTCATTGTAACTCCTCCTGTTGATGTCTTCGGGTATCAGATGCGGTAGCCGGTGCGCCCCGCCTGCTCCGGCAGCGTCGCCTCCGGTGTTGTTTCAATGTTTCTCCACGTAGAACGGCCACTTGTGGAAGAACCAGTCGTTCCACAGCAGGGGAATGATCCACCAGAAGTTCCAGACCAGCGATTCGCCGTGGGAAAATCGTTCGGCAAGCTCGGTCATGTGGTGGTTGCCCAAGGCCCAGTGGCCGAAGTTGCCGTAATAGAAAATCGCGTAGCTGATCGCGGCAAAAACGCCGACCCCGATGGTGCGGAAGAAAAATCCGCCCCAACTATCGGGATTGGATCCGGGTGACATGTCGTCGAAATAGTGATGCCAGATCAAGAACGGGATCAGGGTGAATCCCGCGATTTCGGCCGAGTGGAGCCAGAGAAACCGTTGCACTTCGGCGGCACCCTTGGCGGCCTCCAGGTGCTGGAAGGTTTCGGCCGGCACCCACATCGGGATCAACTGGCGGCACAACAAAGCAATGGCGTAGGCGCCGACAAAGGAAACGAGCATGCACACCAACCCCTTCCAGGGCTGCGGCAGGCTGATCAGGGTCCACGGCTTCATCCGCCAGACATTGGGAGTCATAAATAAGATGATGATCGCCCATTCCCACCAGCCGAACACCCAGTGGACATGCCCGGTGCCGCCGATCCCGGTCCACCAGGAAGGATTCAGCACCGGGCCCGGATACACCGAGCCGAAAAAGGGCACGATCAAGACGGCGTAGAAAAAGAGGGTGATGAGCGAGGCCCAGCCGATTTCCGCCAGCCCCTTGCCCGGTTGCTTGAGGTCGGAGGGCATCACCGGCCACTTGGCGAAGAAGATGGTGAACACCGGATAGGAATAAAAGCCGATCAGGACGAAGCCGACCACCGCCACCTGCGCCAGCAAGCCCGAGGCCCCGGCCGGCGCCATCTTGGGGAGCTTGCCGGCGGCATTGGCGGCTTCCAGACCGTAATAGCTGAGGAAATTGAAGCCGGTTCCCAGCACTCGGTAGAAGAGAACATCGATCACGAACCAGACAATGACCAGGTTGGCGATGGTCATGACCACGCCGCGCCAGGGCTGGGAGATGTTCTGGAACGGCCAGTCGCCGAGAAACATGTGCTGCCAGAGCCCGACCAGGATCATCATGGCGAGGTACATGACGAACGGATAGGGAAACCACCCGATCGGACCGCGCGGATCGCTGAAAATGAACCATGTGATCATCGCCACGACGAAAAAACAGCAAAACGATACAATGCCAGTCAGGGGCTGTCCCCAACGAGGCTGCAATCCTCCACCTGCCATACGTCTCCTCCTTTTTGGATGCGAACAATCTTCTCTCTTTTCTCCAGTCACCATGGGGCGGGCCCGCCTTGGTGTCCCCCGAGCCCGCCGCCACCAGCAATTCTCCTACGGCAATGGTCATGGGCAAACGCCCTTGTAGCTTGATTTTCCCCCTTGACGCCGGAATGACGGCAAAAACAATCTCTCAAACAATGAGAGGCCCCTTGTGTTTTCCCTGCCGCCATTCCGGCTGGAGGAAATTTTTCTCCCAGTTAATAATGGATACAATCTGTCTGCACGCCGGCTGCAACCGCAGCGCCGCGCAACAGGACGTGCTTCAAGACGCGCATCGTAGCGACGCGATCACCGCTTGACGATCATGGCCACGGCTTCCCCGCCGCCGAGGCAGAGCGAAACCAGACCGCGCTTTTTGTCCTGGCGGACCATTTCATGCAGCAGGGTCACCAACAGCCGGCAACCGCTGGCGCCGATCGGATGCCCCAGGGCCGCGCTGCCGCCATTGACATTGACCTTGGCCGGATCGAGTTCGAGGGTCTTCAGAGCAGCCACGGTCGAACCGCTGAACGCCTCGTTGATTTCGTACAGATCAATGTCTTGCTTGCCGATGCCCTCCTTGGCCAGGCATTTCGGCACGGCCCAGATGGGGGCCACCAGCACGTATTTCATGTCGATGCCGTAAGAAGCCTGGGCACCGATAGTGGCCATGATCGTACAACCCAGGGCCTCGGCCTTTTCCCGGCTCATCACCACCACGGCGGCGGCGCCGTCGGAAATGATCGAGGCATTGCCGGCCGTGGTGACCCCGCCTTCCTTGAAGGCCGGCTTCATCTTGGCCAACTGCTCGTAGCTGGTTGCCTGGGGACATTCGTCCAGGCGGAAGACTTTCGGCTCGCCCTTGCGCTGCGGAATCTCCACCGGCACGATCTCCTCCTCGAATTTGCCGGCCGCCTGGGCCGCCAAGGTCCGCCGGTAGGATTCGGCGGCATACCGGTCCTGATCCTCGCGGCTCACCTGGTAGCGCTCGGAGCACAGTTCGTTGGAGATGCCCATGTGGAAGTCATTGACGATGTCCCACAGGCCGTCGTGCACCATGTGATCGTGCATGGTGGCATCGCCCATCCGATAGCCGAAACGCGCTTTCTTCAAGAAATAGGGTGCCATGCTCATGTTTTCCATACCGCCGGCAACCACCACCTCGGCATCGCCCGTCTGTACCGCCTGGGCCGCCAGCATCACCGCCTTCAAGCCGGAGCCGCAGACCTTGTTGACGGTGATCGCTTCCACTTCGTCCGGCATGCCGGCCGCGATGGCCGCCTGCTTGGCCGGATTCTGGCCGTATCCGCAGGGCAGCACCATGCCCATGATCGCCTCGTTCACCTCTTCCTTGGCAATGCCGGCCCGGCGAATGGCCTCGGCTATGACCAGGGCGCCCAACTTGGTGGCGCCCGTGGTGGCCAAGGTGCCGTTGAAGCTGCCCAAGGGGGTCCTGACCGCGCTGACAATCACTGCTTCTCTCATACTTCGCTCCTTATTCCTGAAGACAATTTTAAACGACGATTCCGTCTCGATTTTTGCTGGATCAAAGGAAGCTCTGCCGTGTCCAACCGTGGCAGGCGTCCTGTTTTCTGCCCTTACGGCTGCTTGAAAACCGGCCTTCGCTTTTCCATGAATGCCGTTATTCCCTCGTGTTGTTCATGGGTTGCGAACAGCACATCCAGGCAACGGGCCTCGTGGGCGATGCCCGATTTGATATCCATGTGCGCCCCGCCGTTGACGGCCAGTTTGGCGGCCTTCACCGCGCAACGCGAATGCTGGAGAATTTTGTTGGCCATGGCCCGTGCCGCCTCAAGCAGCGAGGCTGCGGGAACGACCTTGTTGATCAGACCGATCCGCGCCGCCTCCGAGGCATCGACATAATCGCCGGTCAGCAGCAACTCCATGGCCTTGGTCATGCCGATCAGCCGCGGCAGCCGTTGGGTGGCTCCGCCGCCGGGGATCATGCCGATCTTGATTTCCGGCTGGCCGAACGAGGCGTTGTCGGCGGCGATGCGCAAGTCGCAGGCCAGGGCCAGCTCGCAGCCGCCTCCCAGACACAAGCCGGCGATGGCGGCGATGACCGGCTTCTCCAGCTCTTCCAGGCGCTCGAAAACGGCATGGCTCTCCCGGAAAAAACCGCGCATATCAGCAACCGCCGCAAAACCGCTGATTTCGCCGACATCGAATCCCACGGAAAAACACTGGCTGCCGCCGGTAAGGATGACGCCCCCAAGCCGCTCTTCCCGTTCGATATCGGCCAGGGCCGCGCCCAGTTCACCGAGCATCTGGCTGTTCAGCGCATGCAGGTTTTCCGGCCGCTGCAAGGTCAAAATGGCCAGGCCGTTTTCTTTCCGCAGGCTGATTGTCTTGTATTTCATACCGTTATGTTGCGTGAGGCGACCCCGGCCGCCCTTTCCGTACCGGTTGGCGCAGCTGCGGACCTTGATCGCCGCAGCCGTAAGGCAGGTCAAGCACGTTACACATTTTCACTCATTGCACGCGCTGTACCATTTGACACACAAGAATTATTTATCTGATTTATCGAAGAAAATACTGAAGCAACCGACAAGCGGAGAGAGCAGGTGCAGCATATGCTGCAGCATGGAACGAGAAATCGAGCGGCCACGCCCAGGATAAACTGATTATCTCATTGAAAAAACGAATGAATGACGAATGAAGGATATGCTACACCGTGCCAGTGCGCTGGCTGTGGGATATGCTGCATCTCCCGCTCTGGGCAACCGGGGAGCTCAACCGCAAGGTGGCGGGAAACAGGCGGCCGCCGCGGAATAGGGCCGCTTGGATGGGGCAAGCCACGAAAGAGGATACAGGGCAAATCGAGGAACGACGGCCATGCCGCCGGCACCGCGCTCCAGCGACATGGCCATTTTTGAAACTGATCTCCACCTGAGTTCAGCCGATTTCATTCCGGACGGTATTCAGCTGAAACTTCCTGAAATTTTTCCCCGCTGCGTTTGTCGAAACGACCAACAAAGGACGTTCGGGACAAGGATAGCGCTGACCACATGGTCTCTCGAACGCAGAAAGAGATCTCGTTTGCTCGACCAACTTTCCGGAGCGCCAAAAACACCGCCGATTGCCGGCGAACGAGCTGCTTGAAGTTCGATGGCAATCGGCTTTTTGAATAACGTGGGCAAACCCGATCAAATCCGGACGACCGCTTGCCGGCTTGCAGCGCCGCATGCCTAACCATTGCTAAGCAGTGCTAAGCAGTGCGGCATCAAGCCTGTGGGGGATATGTCGGAGCCAAATCCCCTGTCCGTTGGTGGACAATCAGGCGGCCTTGCTCTCCAGGTTTTGCACCTTTCGCACCCGTTGCTTGTCGATCTTGCGCGGGATCAAACCGTTGGCCATGAAGGCGGTGCACTGCTTGCGCTTGTCAAAGGGGCAATCGGTGATATTCCAGCAGGGCGTGTACTGAAGCAGCTTCTTTACCGCCGCGATGGACACCCCGTGCCCGTGGATCATTTCCCGCAGGCATTCGATCCACTTGACATCGTTCATGGTGTAGTAGCGCCATTTCCCCTTGCGCAGGGGCACGATCAGTCCTTCATCCTCGTAGATGCGCAGGGTGCGCGGATGCACTCCGAGCATCTGCGCGGCAACGCCGATCGTAAAGATTGCTTTTTGTTCGTCAACCATGGTTATCCTCGCAAGGCAAGCCAGCGGCCGAGCGCGCTTGCGCCCTCCCTGGCCGCCGACTCGCCGGTTATCTCGCCTTAGTGGGCGGCAGGCTCGGTGAAACTCTTGCCGAAAAACCGTTCCCCCTGAAGAAACGCAAGCCCGCACAAACCGATGCCGGCAAGCACCACCAGCCATTCGTAGCCGGAAGGGGCGTAATTGAGATAGACGGGCAGGCCATCGAAGCCCAACTGCTGCGGCACGATCTGGCCGCCGATCACCATGTCGAGCCGGGCGATGAACATGCCGACCAGGCTCATCAACGCGGCGGCCGACATCGCGCCCACGCTTCGCATCCGGGTCATTGCCAGGAGCAGGGCGGGAGCCGCCAGGCCGACACCCACCTCAAGCGTCCAGAAATTGAAGGACAAGGGCCCGGAATACAGGGCATTGGCCGCGATCCGGCCGTCATCGGCACCGCCGACATAAAAGGAGGCCATGCGCCAGAAAGTGGCGACCGTCACCAGGATGATCATCAGCAGCAGGATTTTACCCGCGGCCTGCACCCCGGAGAAGACATGGGGCTCCATGTCCCGGCCGCGGAGGAGGTAGGCGTAGTGCGTGAACAGGATGGCCGCCGCCGCGCCGGAGAGAAAGGCGCAGGCAAGGAAGTACACCGGCAACTGCGCCCCGTACCAGAACGGTCGGGAGGCCAGGGTGGAAAAAACACCGCCCAGGCAGGTGTTGGCGGCCACTTCGGCCAGGGCTCCAAGGACGCCGAGGGCCAGGGCCAGGGCGAAGTGCCGGGTCAGGATCAGCCAGAACTCGAGCAGGATGAACGCGAGCGCAAGCCCGTACAATGTCCCCATCCACCAGATGTTTGAGGTAATGTTCGGCGAAATGACGTTGTAGATGGCCATCCGCCATGGACTCTCGATTTCCATGCCGATGACCACGAAGGCGCTGAGGATGGTGATCAGCGAGATCCACACCATCCTGTTGGCCAAGGGAGCCAGATTGTTGCCGCCGAAGACATGGCTGATCGCGGCCAGCAGGCACAGGCCGGTGGACGTGATGGCGAAGAAGGCATAGGTTGCGATCAGCAGGCCCCACGGAACTTCACGGGTATTGTTGAACAGGTGCTCGTGGCCGACAATGAATCCGGCCAGGCCGACACCGACCCCGATTGCCATCATCAGGCCGAAAAAAATCGACAGGGACTTGACCATCGACCCCGCCACTTCCGGTTCCGCAGCCGTTGCCAGGGAAAATCCGTTTGCCATACTTCTACCTCCTTGTTCTTTGGAATATGTTCACTGAATGCAAATCAGAGCCGAGCCGGTTCCCGCATCTGCTCCCTTTTCTCCCCACTGGCCAGGGAAGCGAGACCGATCAGCACGACAACGGCTGAAAACGGCCCCATCAGCAGGAAAAGAATGAAGCTGAGGCAGAACCAGAATGATTCGATGATTTGGGCCAGGTGCGCCTTGACCCAGGAAAGCCCGAAATGACCGCCATCATTTCCGGCCGGGGTGAGGGAATGCTGCAATGCGATGTTCATGAAAGACCTCTTGGTTCGGAAGCATTGGTTGGTGTATCCGCTGCCTTGACCAAGGCAAGGGATATGCCATTGCGCCGAACAAGCGGCCACGTTGCGAAAATCAGAGGCAACCCACTGAACTTCTGCGATAAAAATTATAGGCAACACGCTGTTTGCAAGATTTGCCGGGAATAGCGGTTGGCAACATATCTCCGCCAAAGGCGCAAAATCATCCTGACCCCCAATTGCGGAGTGGCGCAAAATTCGCCCACACACCCGGATCTTTCGACCAGGAGGCAGGCAAGTCAACCGATTGATCTTTGCGGGGAAAAAGATGAGGCCCTGGCCACGGACCACTGCCTGTGCGAAAAAAGATCGGACCCAGCGCCGTACTGACCGCCGGCGAGACCGACGATGAACAGAGAAAAAATCAAATAAAATAGAGTTGTTACAGAGGAGGCTTGCATCCAGGGCGCATCATGCGCCCGAAACGGCCCCCATGGGCGACAGCAACGCCATGTTTGCGGGATGCGGCAAGAGAATTGTCAGCGGGAAGTGGAGGAAAAACGACAAGCGGGAAGAGCAAGGGGAGGGATAACGAACGGGGCGGGCCTGAGACCCGCCCCGTGAACAGGTGCGATCAGTGTTGCGCTTTTTCCTCGGCAGCAGCGGCCGCCTTGTTGAGCATCTTCTCCACTCCCTTGACGCCGATGTGGCAGGACGTACAGCGGGTGTTGGAGGCAAAGGCGATATTGCCGTTATGGCAGACGCCGCAGTACTTACCGGCATAGAGCGCCCGCATGTTGAATTTGCCGAGTTCCTCCTCGGCAGCGCCCTTGCGCATCTCAAAAGCCTTGTCGTGGCAGCTGGCGCAATCCAGTCCCATGTCGACATGCGCCTTGTGGGTGAACACCACGCCCTTGACCGGCCGGTTGAACACGATCACATCCGGCTGTTTCATGTCGCTGCCATGGCATTTCTTGCAGGTTTCCGGGCCGGTGGTGTTGAAGGCGGTGCTGCCGTCGTGGCAGGCGCCGCAATACTTGCCGGCATCCAGCGAGGCCATGTTGTAATCGCCCTTGGCCTTGGCGGCCCCCCATTTGCGCTCAAACAGGCTGGGGTGGCAGCTATCGCAGGTCAGGCCGGCCGTCACCACGTGGGCCTTGTGGCTGAACATCTGCTTGACCGGTTCCATCTCGACGATTTGGGTATTGCCAAAGGATTCGTACTGCTTGGCCGGGGCGGCGCTACCGGCGGGCGCCGGTGCCGGCGCGGCTTGCTTGTCCGCCGCCATGGAAGTACCCGCTACCGCAACAACCCACAATGCCGCCATCAAAAGCGTTTTCATTTTCATATTTCTTCTCCTTTTATCCTTTAGATATCCAAGGTCACGTTCATATAAAACACGTTGGGCAAAGCGCCGACTTCAGGTCGCAGAACCCACACCGTGGTCTCCGGTTGATGCACGAGCTTGTACACTTCACTGTTCGGGTCGCTGAGATCGCCAAAGATCCTGACCTTGGCGGGGCAGGCCTCGACGCAGGCCGTATCCTTCATGCCCTTGGTCAGGCGGGTGTCCCAGCAGAAATTGCATTTGTCCACCGCCCGGGTTTCTTCGTTGAAATAGCGGGCATTGTAGGGGCAGGCGGCCATGCAAGTCTTGCAGCCGATGCACTTCTTGCTCTCCATCATGACGATGCCGTTGGTCTTGTCCTTGTAGGTCGCCACGGTCGGGCAAACGCGGACGCAGGGCGGTTCGTTGCACTGGTTGCAGAGAACGGGCATGAAAATTGTTTCTTTTTCCTTGGGGCCGACATTGCGGGTCCGTTCGAGAATCTTGGTCCGCCAGCCATAGGGCGGCACGTGGTTGGTCCGGACGCAGGCATCCATGCAGCGTTCGCAGTCAACGCACAGATTCTGCCGCATGACCATGCTGTAGTGGGGCTTGTAGGGGTATTTCTCATCCTTCGGCATGGAACTCACCGCGGCTTCGACATCGCGGACGGAGGTGAGCGACAGGACCGTCCCCCCCATGAACAATCCGGTGATGGCGAGGCCGGCACGTAGAAAGGTGCGGCGTTCGAGGGTTGGGAGATTATCCACCCCTTCATTGGTTAATTTTTCCAGCTCGTTAATGTTCATTCCATGCCCTCGACAGAAAAAAGTGATAAAGACGACTTGCGCACCTTGTGCTACAATACCCCGTTTCAGCAAAAGAAAAGAAAGGTCGCGAATGAATGGTCACTCATTTGTCCTTGAAAAACAACACGAGAACATACCCCAAAACCTTGAGAAGAGCAAGTTTTCAAATACATGGTGGTACACGCCCCGGTTGCGGATCGGCAAACGGAGCCCACGGCCGCCGGATCGCTTTTTCGGTCCTGGCTCGACAATCGCACCCGCCCGCGAAGCAAGGGCCGCCTGACCGCCGCTCCTGTCTCAACCCGCCCCTTTTTCAGCCCAGAGTCCTCCACCATGCGCGCTAATCTCGTCAACCAGCTCAACCTGCGGCACGACACCCTGGCCCTTTTTCACCTGGACCGCGGCTGCCGGATCATCGGCCTCAACAAAAACGCCGAGCAACTCACCGGCCGCACCCTGGGCGACCTGTTCGGCCGAGCCATGGACGAAATCATCGCCTTCAAAGACAACACCGGCAACCTGACCGATCTGTTCGAGCAAATCGGCTGGGAGAACTCGGTTTCGGTGCAATCGGTGCTGCGGGCCGGCTCGAACGGGCAACGGCGACTCGAGGTGCTCGCCACGGTTACCCCGCTGTGGGACCGGGACCGGGCTCTGGCCGGCGCCCTGGTCATTCTTGACGACAGCAATGAAATGCTCTACCACCACTTGCTGCTCGATTCGGTATCCGAGGGCGTGCTCACCGTCAACCGCTCCCTGGAAATCATGACCTTGAACCGGGCGGCCGAACAACTTACCGGATGGACCGCCGAGGATGCGGTCGGCAAGAACTACCAGGAAATCTTTCCGCCGGAATTCTGCGAAAACCAGTGTCTGCTCAGGGATTCGATCGAGGAGGAGAAAACCTTTGTCGGCCATACCATCTTCTCCACCCGCAAGGATGGCCGCATCTATCCCTTGTCCCTGACCCTTTCTCCGCTCTACGACCTCAACAACCAGGTGATCGGCGGTATCCAGACTTTTCACGACAGCTCCGAATCGCTCCACAACGATTTGATCCTGGCCTCGGTGGCCGACGGCGTCTTCACCGTCGACCACAACCGGACCATCACCTCCTTCAACCGGGCGGCCGAGGCCATCACCGGTTGGACCCAGGACGAGGTCATCGGCAAGCCATGCCGGGACATCTTTCATTCCAGCGTGTGCGGCAACGACTGCCTGCTGCAAAAGGCCATCGACGGCAACAGCATGTTCGTCGACCGTTCCATCTTCATCAAGGGCAAGGCCGGCAACTCGATTCCGGTCACCATCAGCTCGGCCCCGCTGCTGGACGATTTCGGCAACATCATCGGCGGAATCGAAACGTTCCGCGACAACACCTCCTCCATCCGCGAAAGCCTGATTCTCGATTCGATCGCCGACGGGGTGTTCACCGTGGACCGCAACTGGAACATCACCTCCTTCAACCGGGCCGCCGAAGAGATCACCGGCTGGTCCAGGGAAGAGGCCGTGGGCATGTCCTGCTCCGACATCTTCCACTCTTCCATCTGCGGCAAGAACTGCGCCATCGCCGAAAGCCTCTATACCGGCGCGCCGGTGGCCAACCGCTCGATCACCATTCGCAACAACCACGGCGACAAGGTGCCGATCAGCATCAGCGCCGCCCCGCTCACCGATCACGAAGGGAACATCGTCGGCGGGGTCGAAACCTTCCGCGACCTCACCGCCATCACCGCCCTGCGCCAGCAACTGAGCCAGAAATACACCTTCGACGCCATTATCTCCAAGGCCCCGGCCATGCAGCGGTTGTTCGGCATTCTGCCGGAGATCGCCCGCAGCCCCAGTACCGTTCTCGTGCTCGGCGAATCCGGCACCGGCAAGGAATTGATCGCCCGCGCCCTCTACAATTCCAGCGAACGCGCCAACAAACCCTTTGTCATCGTCAATTGCGCCGCCCTGCCGGAAACCCTGCTGGAATCGGAGCTGTTCGGCTACAAGGCCGGAGCCTTCACCGATGCCCGCAAGGACAAGATCGGCCGCTTCGCCGCCGCCGAGGGCGGCACCCTTTTCCTCGACGAGATCGGCGATTTACCGGGCAGCGTCCAGGTCAAGCTGCTGCGGGTGTTGCAGGAAAAGGTCTATGAACCGCTGGGTTCCAATGTCCCGGTCAAGGCCAACGTCCGCATCATCACCGCCACCAACCGCGACCTCGAGGCCCTGGTTGGCGAGGGTTCGTTCCGCAACGATCTGTTTTACCGGCTCAACGTGGTGAAGATCATCCTGCCGCCGCTGCGGGAGCGCAAGGAAGACATTCCCCTGCTCATCGACCATTTCATCAAGAAGTACAGCGCCCAGCAGGGCAAGGACATTGTCGGCATCTCCGGGGCCGCCCTGTCGCTGTTGATGCGCTACAACTACCCCGGCAATATCCGCGAACTGGAGAATATCGTCGAATATTCGTTTATTCTGTGCGACGGCGGCTATATCCAGCCGCAGCATCTCCCCGACCCCTTTGCCGCCGGCTGCGAAGCCCTTCCCTCCTCCCGTTCCGGCGCGGGCCCGCAAACCCTGGAGGAACTCGAGAAGCAGGCCATCCTCCTGAGCCTGGAACGCAACCGCTGGCGGAAGATGGCCACCTGCCGGGAACTGGGCATCTCCAAGGACACCTTGCGGCGCAAAATTGAACGATACGGCATTGCCAGCCAGACCCGGGATGAAAACGCTTCCCGAGACTGACCCTCCGCCTTTGCAAGGACAATAAAAAAGGCGTCCCGCGATCGCGGAACGCCTTGTTGATGTGACCTGTTGCTAAAATGGCCACAGTCGTTTCAGCCTGCCATTCTTTCCCGATAGAGCCCGTTCGGGCGATGCCCGACCGCGCTCAGCCGCAGGAGCGACGCACCACCTTTTCGGTGCGCCCGGCCGGCCACGCCGCTTTCTTGTCCATCAGACGGAAGACTGACGCTTTTTTTTTTGCCCGGTCTGCTCGCGTTTCTGCCGGTCCTGCTCCAGGGCTTCGGCCGCGGCGGCCTTGTCCCCGACCTGGTGCAGGGTACGCGGGACCGCACGGTCAACCTTGGCCGCGCATTGCTCGCGAATATCCAAGGGACAGCCGGCCACTTCCCAACAGGGAATGTAGTCCAGCAGCTTTTTCAGGCCCGGGATGCTGATCCCCTCTTCATGGATGAAGGTCCGCAGGCAGGTGATCCATTGGATATCGTCGGCCGAAAACATCCGCCGGTTGCCGACCATGGCCGGTTTGATCAACTCTTCCTGTTCGTAAATCCGCAAAGTGCGCGGATGCACGTTCAGCAGTTTGGCGGCCACCCCGATCGGGTAGATCGGCACATTGGACCGAATCGCCCGAATTTCCGTTCTTTTTCTTGCCATACCGCCCTCCCGTTCAGCGAGGGACACCGGGGATGGATGGCAAGCTACCGCCAACCGCCCATCCCCCGGACACCGTTGCCATCAATGATCTTCGGACAGATGGCCGCGGAACAGCCGTTCGCCCATCATGAACAAAATAGCGCAGAAGGTCACTCCGGACAGGGTCACCATCCACTCGTGCAGGGTCGGCGTGTAAGGCAGGATATGGGGCTGTCCGGTAATATTCAGTTCATGAAATCCCGGAATGATTTGGCCAATGATCACCAAATCGTAGCGCATGACGAAGATGCCCACGATGCTTGCCGCCGAGCCGATGGCCATGGCGGTCAGGTTTCTGGCGCGCACCGCGAGGATGATCAGGAAGGGAATCGCCAACCCCATGGCCACCTCTCCGTACCAGAAATTATGGGCATAGGGACCGTTGAGCAGCGCCATGAAGGCCTCGTATTCTCCCGGCGGATGTCCGGAAAGACCGGCGATGAACTTCCAGGTGGTGAAAAACATGATGACGAGATAGAGCAGGGCTCCCAGCTTGGCCACCGACCGGAGGGATTCCTGCAGCGGCTCGCTCATTTTCCAGCCATTGATCTTGTAGCCGAGCCAGTGAAAGAAAATGACCGTGGCGCAACCGGACATCATGGCCGAAACGATGAAGTAGATCGGCATGTACGGACCGTGCCAGAATTCACGGCCATTGAGCAGACCGAAAACCGCGCCGAGGTTGGAGTGGGCGGCTATACCCGAAATCACGCCCAACAGGCCGCACATCCCGGCGATTTTGTGTTTCCCGGCCTGGAGCAGGGCGAATTCGATCAGCATGAAGAAGAGATACGCCCCGTACAGGGTTCCCATCCACCAGATATTGGAACTGAGGTTGGGCGAGATGACGTTGTAGATGGCCATTCTCCAAGGGTTCTCGATCTCGAAGAAGATCACCAGAAAACCGGAGACGATGGTGGCGATAGCCAGGTATACCGAGCGTTTGGCGATCGGCTTGAAGGCATCGTAGCCGAAGACATGGCCGATGGACGAAACCAGGCAGAGCCCGGTCGAGGTGACGACGAAAAAGACATAGGCCGCCAGCATCAAGCCCCACGGCACCTCGCGGGTGACGCCATAGGCATGCTCGTGGCCGATAAACATGGCGTGCACCCCAAAGGCGAGTCCCACCAGAGTGAAAAGCCCGAACAGGCCGATCACCCCGTTGTACAACCCCGAATGGCTGCCTTCCAGCCCGCCTTCCTGGGGCAAAACTTTCGCTAACATCGCATTCATAAGTCCTTTACCTCCTGTACCGGGACGAACGCGCCCAACCGCCGTCGCCCCTGCTGGTTATTGCTTGCCGAACTGGCCTATCCACACAATCCCGATCAAGGCACGTCGCTTTCCTCCCTGGCCGACCGAAGAACCGGCTTGATTCTCAGATCAAACAGCGTATGCAGCAACGTCCCGCCCAACCAGATAACGAAAAACACCATCGCTTCCATACCCACCTCCGCGCCCCGGCGCCCCGGAACGTTTTTTTCGCTCCGGGCGCGGTTGGCGGCCATCACCCGGTTCGACCCCATGTTCTTTCCATCCACTTCCCGCTCGCCGGCCTCCACGACCCTGTGCCCCGGAACCCGCTCCGGCTCTGCGCCGTACTGTCTGAGTCTTAATATCCGGCCCCGAACCGACTGTCAAGAAAATATCCTGTCAATTGTCAGAAAAATCGTAAATTATAGGATCATTTTTATCCCATTAAAAAAATATCGATTATTATTGAAATAATAATTTACGATTTAATGCAAGAATATCACATTCATCATACTGATTTATCGAATATAAAACAGAATCACCAGTCTCAGGCACCGACATTTCGCATTTTGCGCCCAATTTTCCCCATTAAGGCGCGAAACAATCCCAAATTTTCACCTTTAAGAAGCAAAATGCGCCATTTGCTGGAAATCGACGCGGACGGCATCCGCGACCCGCAAACGCCTCGAATCATCAAAAACAACACATGATTGAAGAGAAAGGTCACAATCAAACCACAAACATATTTCTGGAACGATTCGTGCAATCGATCAGGCAGCCCTCGTTTTTTTCGAAAAACGAGCACCCTTCGCCTGCTCTCTTGAGGCGATGATTTCGGAGGGGTTTTGCGCCCGCTCCCCGGCTTTACCTTTGCCATCAATCGTGGTACTTCTCGTCAAGGGCGCGGCGGCAGGAGGGAACACCGCCCTGCCCTGTTTCATTTTTTCCGACAGGATACCAAGGCCGAACAGACCTTCGGCCCGCTCACGCTCCACCACGGGTGCCGGGAGGCACAACCATGCAGCAATTTTACAAAAATCTCTCCATTTGGCTGCTCATCGCCCTGGCTATCTCGTTGCTCGTCCATTACTGCCAAAGGGCGCCGGAACGCGCCCACACCGTCACCTACACCGAATTCCTGCACAAGGTGGACAGCGGCCTGCTGACCAATGTCACCGTGATCGGCAACACCGTTCTCTGGAACAGCTCCGACGGAACCCTGACCAAGACCGTGGTGCCGCCGGCCAGCGACGCCCTTGCGCGCTTGCTGCGCGGCAATGTGACCGTGTTGGCGGAGGAGCCGCCGCAACCCTCCTGGCTGTTGCACGCGCTCCTTTCCTGGCTGCCCTTTTTGTTCTTCGGTCTGCTGTGGCTGTTTTATTTTCGCCGGGGAGGGGGACAATCGTCCGGCGGGAGCGGCCGAGCCCTGGCCTTTGGTAAAAGCAGGGCCCGGTTGATCAATCCGGAGGAGTCGAAAATCAAGCTGGACGATGTCGCCGGTATCGACGAAGCCAAGGAAGAGGTGGCGGAACTTGTCGACTTTCTCAAAAAACCGGAAAAATTTACTGCCGCAGGGGCCCGCATCCCCACCGGCGTGCTGCTGTACGGCGAGCCGGGCACCGGCAAGACCCTGCTGGCCAAGGCCATTGCCGGCGAGGCCGGGGTGCCGTTCTTTTCGATCAGCGGTTCCAATTTCGTTGAAATGTACGTGGGGATCGGTGCCTCGCGGGTGCGCGACTTGTTCAACGAGGGGAAAAAACGGGCGCCCTGCATCATCTTCATCGACGAAATCGACGCGGTGGGCCGCCACCGCAGTGCAGGCGGCGCCGGCTCAAGCGGCAACGACGAACGCGAGCAGACCCTGAACCAGTTGCTGGTGGAGATGGACGGCTTTGACGCCAACGACCATGTGATCGTCATCGCCGCCACCAACCGGCAGGACATCCTCGACCCGGCCCTGCTGCGGCCGGGACGGTTCGACCGCCAGGTCATGGTGCCCCTGCCCGATGTCGGGGGCCGGGAAAAGATTCTCAAGGTGCATGCCCGGAACGCCAGGATCGATCCGCAGGTGCATTGGCAGGTGATCGCCAGGGGAACGCCGGGGTTTTCCGGGGCCCAACTGGCCAGCCTGATCAACGAGGCGGCCTTGATGACGGCCCGGAGCAACCAGCCGGCCATCACCATGGCGATTTTGGAAGCGGCCAAGGACAAGGTGCTGATGGGAGCGGAGCGGCGCAGCCTGATCATCACCGACCGGGAAAAACGGATCACCGCCTGTCACGAGGCCGGCCACGCCTTGGTGGCCTGGATGCTGCCCGGGGCCGACCCGGTGCACAAGGTGACGATCATTCCCCGGGGCCGGGCTCTGGGTCTGACCATGCAGCTACCGGAGGAAGAGCGTGTCTCCCACGATCGCGCCTATCTGATGACCACCCTCTCCACCCTGCTGGGGGGCAGGGTGGCCGAAGAGATCGTCTTCGACCAGACGACCACCGGCGCCGGCAACGACCTCGAACGGGTCTCGGACATCTCTCGGCGCATGGTCTGCGAATGGGGGATGAGCGAGGCCGTGGGGCCGCTCACCTTCAAGGCCGCCAACCCCCTGGCCGGCCAACCCGGACAAATCATGAGCGAACAGACCGCCATCCTCATCGACGGCGAGGTCAAGAAACTGGTGCAGACCGCCTACAACACGGCCCGCCAGCTGCTTATGGAACATCGCTCCAGCCTGGACGCCGTCACCGCTGCCCTGCTGGAGCGCGAGACCCTTTCCCGCGACGAACTCGAAACCATCATCCGGACAAACGCCCCCGGTTGAACCGGGTTGCAACTCGGTGCATGGCGGCCGGAAACGATCCGGACCCCGGCCGCCCTATTTATCGCGCTTCCACACCCAGGGCGGGACCGGCCGTCCTTCCCGCCAAATCCCCAGGCGCCCGTCCCTGGCAACCTCCTCCAGGGCGTCGAGCCGCTTGCACAACGGCTGGGCCGTGCAGTAGTGGCGATAGACCCAGGCCAGGCCGCGGCCGACCAGTTCCGCATTGACCAGTTGTCCCCGGAAATCGACCAGGGCCACGGTTCGTCCGTATCGATCGGTTGCCATCGATTCGACCCTGACCTTTTTTCCCAGCAACAGGGTGGTGGCACCCTCTTTGGCCTCCCGCCAGCAGGCTTGGCCGTACTCGGGACTGTCGATGCCGTACAGTCGGATGGTTACCAGCTGGTTTTCCCGCTTGATCCGGAACGAATCGCCATCGAGCACCCGGGTGACAACGCCTTCCCACACCTCCGCCCTTGCCTCGCCCTGCACGGCCCATACCACCAAAGCGCAGCCGAGCAACAATGCCCATTTTTTCTTCATGCCCCCACTCCTGGTTTCATTGCCGGCCTCAATCGATAAGTCGCAATTATTGTCAAGATAATGACACTTTTTTATGAAAGTTTCTTGGCTTTCTCAATTCGCTTATGGTAACATTACAAAAAATTGTACCGAAAGCAAAAAAACTGTACTTTTGGCTATCCATACTTTTGTCGCCCCGGTACCGAAGAACTCATGCCCGAACGGAACCTTCCGAAACCCGGAGAAAAAACCAGGGATATGATGCTCGCTCTCCCCCTGTCAGCCACCTGCAGATCCGACGCCGCCAACAGCTTCGGACGCCCAAAGCGCCACCCGGGTTGGGCCGAATGCCTGCGGCGCAAACATCCTGTTGCCCATGGCGATTCAGGCGGCCCGATGCGATTCGAAATCGGCGGACTGCTTGATGTCTCGAAAAAAATGATTGCCAGCGCTTGCCGGCTCACCACCTGGTTTGGCCCGCGCCAGGCCGGCGGCAAGGTTTCGGCCTTCGATCCGGGGGCGAGACCCGCCGCCGTGATGTCATCCCGGTCTTTGCTAGTCATAATCTTGACCGGACCAATAACCGATGCATCCGCCGGGACGCGTCCGCGTCCGGATGCCGGTCTTCCGAAAATGGTCAGGCAGCTGTTGCACCGCACCGGTTGCCTGATTGCCAGCCAACTTGCAGCTCAAAACCTCTCATGAACGCCATGGCCTCTGACGAATTTTACGGAATCATCGGCCGAAGCCCCGCCATGCAACGGCTGTTCAGACTAATCGGCAAACTTGCCGAGGATGAAGGCAGCACGGTGCTCATCCAAGGCGAATCCGGGACCGGCAAGGAACTGGTTGCCAAGGCGATTCACGCTCACAGCGCCAGGAGCGAGCATCATTTCGTCCCGGTCAACTGTGCCGCCATCCCCGACGATCTCCTGGAAAGCGAACTGTTCGGCTATACCAAGGGGGCGTTCACCGGGGCCACCGGCCCGAAAATCGGGCGGATCGAGTACGCCAACGGGGGCTCCCTCTTTCTCGACGAGATCGGCGACATGAAGCCGGTGCTCCAGGCAAAACTTCTGCGCGTGCTCCAGGAGCGGGAATTCGAACCGGTCGGCGGCCTGAAACCAATCCCGGTGGATGTCCGGGTCATTGCCGCCACCCACTGCAACCTGGAACAGATGGTGGCCGACGGCAGATTCCGCGAGGACCTGTACTACCGGCTCAACGTGATCCCCCTGTCCATCCCGCCCCTGCGGGAACGGATCGAAGACATCCCCCTGCTCATCGACTACTTCGTCCGTTTCGTCGGCAAAACCAAGAAGAATCCTCTATTGGGGTTTGAGCAGGCCGCGGTACAGACCCTCGTCAACCTGCCCTGGCGGGGCAATGTCCGGGAGTTGGAAAACCTGGTGCAACACATGACCATCTTGCACGGGGGGGCAATGGTCCGCTATCACGATCTGCCGGAAAAATACCGCACCGCCCCGATTGGCGGCGAAGGCGAGAGAAACGCGCAGCAGTGGCTGGATGACGACGGCAGCCGCCCCGAGCAACTGTTGCTGTTTTCGTCGTCCGCGCCCCCACCTCCCGCCCCCACGGAAGCATGGCCGGAACAGGGAATCGATTTCAACGCCTTGGTGAACGACTTCGAGACCCAGTTGATCGTCCAGGCCTTGAAACTGACCCAGGGCAACAAAAAGGAAGCGGCCCGCCTCCTGAATCTGAAGCGGACCACCCTGCTGGAAAAAATCAAAAAGAAAGAACTGTTTGCCAGTTGGGAGGAAGATGAAGAAGAGGAACTGAGGTGATCAGGCCGCCTTCTTCACCAGATTGACCTCGATCTTCTCCCGGATGTCGTCGGACGAAGCCGGGGTGATCAGGATATCGCAGGCGCCGTATTTCACCGCCTTGAGCACCAGGGTCCTGGTCCAGGCCGGTCCGGCGGCCACCAGGGGAACCGGCAGGCCCGCGCTACTGATTTTTATCGCCACCCCGAATCCCAACTCGCTTGCCTCCCGCATGATCAGAAAGACAATCCGAACTCTCGGGGCCAGGACGCTGTGCACCGGATCCTTGAAATGCAGGACGCGGCAGACATACCCCATGGCCGCGAGCATCTCGGCAATTCGTTCCGCCTCGCCGTCGTCGTCGGTAAACAGCAGGATATCGGGGCTCTCCTCCGTCTGCTCCCGTAGACGGCTGGCCGCGGCCGGCTTGCCGGCGGGCGCGGAGGCCGGCGCTTCGTGCTGGGGAGCGGCGGCAGATTCGATCGCCTCGCTTAACAGATGCGCGTCTTCCAGGGCCAGCGCGCTGGCCGGAATCAGCAGCTGCAGCCGTCCCAGATCGCGATCGTTGTACTGGATTTTGCCGGTGGAAAGATAATAGGGCTGGGCGGGGAACACCTCGTCCGCATCCGGGTCGATCTTGACCGGGACGACCTGTTCCATCGAGGTTTTGACCAACCCGAACTTGCCGTGATATTGTGCTTCGAAAAGAGCGGTGTAGACACCGGCGATGATGTTGGTCACCTCGCCGTAGGCGTCGTGGGCGTCGTCGCCGAAATCCTCGTTGCGGACCGTTTCCTCCAGCTCGACCTCGGGCAGCATGATCAGCGTGCCCCCCAGGTAGATCGCGGTCTTGTCCTCGACGAACAAATAGGCTTCGCCCTGGTGGTCGCCCCGGATCTCCATCCGGGTCATGATCTGCTTGCCACCGGCCTGATCAAGAAATTCCCCCTTGGAAACCGGGCCGTTGCCATCGGGCACGACCTTGAGGCTGCCGCCGAGCAGGGCGCTCACCTCCTCGCACATCTTGGCCATGCCGCCCTGCAGCAGATTATCGACCAACTCCTTCTGCCGCTCGACTTCCTGCAGGCGCTCCGCCCGTTCCTCGGAAGCGGGGGCTGCCGCTGCCGGCGAGGTCTGCTCCTCGACCGGCCGCTGGAGCGTCTCGACCGACTCTGCCGCCCCTTGCTCGGCGGCGACGCGTTCAAGAACCTCGACCGACTCCGCCGCTGCGCTGGCTTCGCGGCTCACGGTGGCCGCCTGGGCTGCGGCGGGTTCGGGCTTGGCGCTTGCGCCGGCCGAGCTCTCGAGCCCAAAAGGGACTGCGGGTAAAACCAGGCGCAAGGGCCCGAGTTCGCGTCCGTCGAGCTGCATAGGCGTGCTCATCAGGTAATAGAGGACGTCGAGGATCGGTTGCTCCGACTCGACCTCCACCTTGACCGGCACCACGACTTCCTGCTCCCGGCGAACCAGGCGCACGCTTTTGGGGTACTGCTCCTCCAGAATCACGGTGACGGCGCCGCAGATTATATTGGCGACCTCGCCGTAGGAGTCCTCCAACTCCTCGGAATAATCCTCCTCGGAAAGAATATTCTCCAATTCCGATTCGGGCAGCATGATAAGCGTGCCGCCGATATAAATGGCATCCCTGATGCCGACCAGCACGCAGCCGGTGCCTTGTAATTCCCCCTCCAGACTGGCGCGGATCAGCACTTCCTTGCCGCCCGGCTCGGAAAACAGGTCTTCCTTGCTCACGTGACGGAATTCCGGCTCCCCCAGCTTGAACGGCTTACCAAGCAGGGCCGAGACTTCCTCCTGGATTCGATCACGGCAGGAGGACAGGATTTTGTCGAATCGTTCTTTGGCTTTCATCGCAGAAACAGGCCGAAATTCATCCGCCAATCAGGATTGTGTACAGTTTTGTGCAGGCATGGCGCGGCACACGGCGTGCCCCTGCCAGCAATGGCGCCCGGTGCTCACGGCAACCATTCCAACCAGTTATGCAAGCCGTGCACCATTTCCCTTCAAACACGTTTCGGCTGCCGGGACAAAAGACTTAACCCTGTTTCTTCACACGAGAATATAACGCAGTTCAATGCGGAACCGACCTGCCGGAGTGGCAAAGATCACCGTAGCCCTGGTGGCTCCGGCAAGACCGCCGGTGCGGATGGATTTTCCGATGCAGGTGGTGGCGATGGACAATTCGATCTTTTTGTTCAGGGCGGCCAGACTGATCTTAAGACCGCCGGCCACCATGTTGGCGATCTCGCCCAGGGCGTCCTTGACGTCCTCGTCCAGGGCGGCCACTTCCATGCCGAGCATGGCCGAGGTGACGCCGAGCGCCACGGAGGCGGGACAATGAACGGCGAGCACCCCCTTGAGATCGCCGGCCAGGCCGATGAGGCTCGATACGTCCGGTTCCACCGCCGGTGCATCGCATCCCACCGGCTCCGGAGCAATATCGAGGGGAATTATGGAGGCAAACACCTCCAAGGTGGCATCAACGAGAAACTGTTCGATTTCCAACGACAGGCCTCCCGAGGCAAAGGTTGGCGCGAGGCGGACGAGGCGAGTCAACGTTCGAGTTCGACTTCGACATAAAACATGCCGTTGGGGGATTGAAACGGCAGGATGAGCCAGTCGCTTTCCGCCTGCGAGGAAAAGGTATATTCGTCGCCGAAGATGGTCGATGGCAGGGACAGCTGGATATCCCTGCCCCGGTCGGAAAGGATCGTCTTCAAGTTGCCCCCGAGCATGTTGGCGATTTCGCCGACGGCATCCTGGACATCTTCGTTGATTTCTCCAACGTCCACCCCCAGAAAGCTGCTGGTAACCGCCAGCGCCACTTCATTGGGTAAATGAACGGCCAGGATGCCCTTATGGGTTCCGGCAAGTCCCACCATGCCCGTGATCGATTTTTTATGCGTCCCGGTTTTCTCCACCGGTTCGCCGGCCGACGAAATGTCCATCATCACCATGCCGGTGAAAATTTCGATCGTCGATTCGATAAGCTTGTCACTGAGTTCCACAAAGCTATTCAAACTGTCCCCCTCCAGAATCGTCCAGGTAGAAGCATGATCGCCGCATAGATCGCCTCGAATTAAATCAGCGGCCCGAGCACTTCGTTGACTTTTTCCGGAGTAAAGGGTTTCTTCAGAGCACCGATAGCCCCCAGGCTTTTGGCTTCGCCGATGATATCGTCACCGGTTTCCGTAGAGATCATGAACACTGGAATATCCTTAATTGCCGGGCGGTTGGCCTTTTCCCGCAAGAATTCGATTCCATTCATGTTGGGCATGTTGATATCGCTAAGTACGATGTCGACGCTCTCGCTTTCCAGCAGGGTCAGTGCTTCCAGACCGTCTCCGGCCTCATAGATCTCGCCGAAATCAAGCCCGGCCTGGCGCAACGATCGACTGATGATCTTGCGCATGGTGCTGGAATCATCGACAAGCAGTACATTTTTTGCCATTCTCTTCTCCTTTTTTTCTTTCGATACCACACCGGCAACCCATGGTTTTTCCTGCTTCTCTTGCCGGCCAACAACGCAGGAATTCTCGTCGTGATCATTCTATCAGCAGAAAAAAGACGAAATCAAGTCTTCTTCTTTATACCGCAATGTTTTCTCGGCAACGGCTCACGACCGGCGCGGCACCCGCAGGGTCACGCAACTCCCCTTGCCCGGCCGAGTGATCACATCCATACTACCGCCAACGGCCCGCAGATTCCTGCGCACGGCGATCAAGCCCTGTTCCCCCTCATGCTCTTGCTCTGAAGGATGGGACGGCTTGCTGGATAACAGCACAAAACGCTCCCTGTCGGTCAACCGGCCAAGGTCGGCGGCGGCAAGCTGCCCGCGCCCGACGAGCAGGGCATCCACCCGCTCGCCGTCGAAGCCCCGGCCGTCATCCTCGACACTGAGCCAGATCTCCTCACCTTGGCGGAGGACCAGCAAGTGTAGCCTGCCGATCGTTCTCTTCCCCAAATGCATGCGTTCCTCGCCAATCTCCAGCCCATGCTCGACGCTGTTGCGCAACAAATGGAACAGGGAATCGGCCAGGACGGCCGCCGCGCCCGTTTCCTTCAGCGCTTCTATCCCCTCGACGATGAAGCGGACCCGCTTGCCGCTCGCGGCGGCGAGATCGTGCACCACCCGCTGCAGCCGACCGGCCAGGGAGGCAAGCGCGTCGCGGCGCCAGGAGCGCACGATCTCCCGCAGTTCGGTCAGGTATTCCTGATGTTGGTCAGGCAGCCGCAAGGGTACCAGCTGTTCGAGCAGAAAATGCACCCGTTCGAGCTTGCGGCCGTCGATGGCCACCGCCAACGGGCTTTCCGGCGCGGCCCGTCCTCCGGCATCGCAAACATCCTCCGCTTCCAGGGCCAAGGCCCGTTTATCATGCTGTTCGCGTAGCGCGTGTTCGATCTGGTCCGAGGTCACCCGGCCCATGTCGACCAGAACCTCGCCCAACAGGCGCGATTGCCCTTCCGGGTCGGAACGCTGCGCGGCCAGGGCCTGGTCGATGGTGGCCGCATCCGTCAAGCCCGCCTCGATCAGCAGTTCGCCCAAAGGCTGGCGCATCAAGCCCTGCAGGGAAGCAAGGTGACGGTCGAGATCGGCCACGGTCATGCCTTGGTTGGCCGGAAAGGCGGCCAGCGCGGTCCGGATTGCGTCGAGACTGCGCAAAAACACCCGTTCCGGATATTCGGTTTGAAAACATTCGCCCTGCACGAACCGATTGAGTGTCGAGGCCATGGACAGGCAAATGCGTTCCAGATCGTGAAAACCGTAAAGGGCAAAATACTGCTTCATCCGGGACAACAGGCGCGACAGCTCCGTTACCCGGCCCGGATCGACCACAATGAAATCCCACAGGACGCATTCCTGTTCGGCTGTGCCCACCAGATGCTCCATTTCCCAGAAGAACGCTTCCCGTTCCTCTTCCGGCAGTCCGCAACCCGCCCCATCGCCCGTGCCGGCGTCGTGTTGCGCCAATGCGGCCTGCCGCAGCACCGAAGCGAACCCGGCGGCCGCCGCCGCCAGACCTTGGTCGGACCGCTCCTCCCGCACCACAGCCAGGCCGCGTTCAAAAAAGCCGCAGGCCTCGTCCAGCAGGGCGATGTGCGGCGGGGTCAGCGGAATGCCACCCGACCGGAGTTGATCAAGCAAATACTCCATGGCCGCAGCCGGTGCCGCCAGGTGGTCGAAGCCCAAAGCAAGGCTCTTGCCCTTGATGAAATGAAACAATCGAAACCCGAAGTCAATGACCTTGGGCGCGATATCCTCGCGTGCGGGCTGCGCGGCCAGTGCCCGGACAAAGGGCTGCACCCGGCCGATCATCTCCAGAGATGTATCGATAAAGGCCGCGATCGGCCGCCATGACTCTTCTTCTGTCACTCCTGCTCTCCTTCTGTATGTTGTACCCAGCCGACCGAATCGGTCGGGTGGGTTTCGTAACTTCCATTCGGGAGCGGCCCAGGCACACGCCCCTTCCATGCCAAAAAAATGACTCAGGGCCTCCTGTTGCGGCCTGCCCCGGCATTTCCCCTTCTCATCCCGTACAAAAAAAGCCCGGCCTCTACCCTTTTCACCATCGAAATGGATGGAATGCTTATTGCTTGCGACTGAGCAGGCGTCCTCCGGCATAAAGCGGGTGGAAGGCCCAACCCAGTGACCACACATGCGCCGCACTTTATTCATCATCTTCTTGCTGCTGCTTGCTGTCAATCAATTTTGCGGCAGCGACGCCCGGGCCGAAGCCCTGCTCAAGGCAATCACCCGGAACGACGATCCGGCCAGTCTTCACCTGGTTTTCGATTTCGACCAGGTGCCGGAATACCATCTCGCGACCAGCGGGCGGCGGATCGACCTGGTCCTGCGGGACGTGGCCCCGAGCGCCACTCTCTCCCAGCCGGAGACCGACGACAAGATGGTCAAACTGGTCAACAGGGTCGAAACAAACGGTATGCTGCTTTCTTTTTACTTTCGCTATCCACCGCAAAAGGTGACCAGCGAGAGCCGTAAGGGAGACAACCAGGTGGTGATCGATATTCTGCTGGGCAACCAGCAGTCCGCTTCTCAACCGGATCTCTCCGCCCCGCCGCAACAGACCGACACGGATCGAAAGACCGCGCCCCAGGTCCCGGCGGGCCCGACCAATCCGGTCAACAGCACGGCTTTTGCCAAAAACTGGCGTTCGTTTTTCACCGAATACGAATCGCCGCTGACGGTGCTTCCCGCGCCCAAGTTCCACCTGCCGCCTTTTCCCATGGCCGCCGCCCTGCCCCCGCAGCTCCCGGTGACCGACTGGCTGTCCGAAGAAACGCTGGCGCAAGCCGGGGAAAATAAATGGTTCCAGGTGTGTCTGCTGCTCCGCGAGCAAGTGGTTCGGCAACCGACGGAAAAATTCAAAGAACGGCTGGTGTTGACCTATGCCGAGGCCCTGATCAGGGCCGGTGAGTACCGGGAGCCCTACTTCCTGCTGCAGCGGATCGTGATCCAGTATCCCGACACGCCCATGGCCGAGATGGCCTCCATGCTGCAGATTTACCAGGAGGCTGAACGCGGCGATGTGATCGACGCCTACTACGAGCTGCGCAACTGGATGAAGAAGAACGAAGGCTCTCCCTTGAGCGGCTCGAACCATCTGCTGCTGGCCGAACTGGCGCTGTTGGCCAACCGGCTCGACGACGCGAAAAAGCTGCTCGACAACCCCGCAGTGGCCAACGACGCCGCGCTGGCCCCCCTTCGCCAGCTGCGGCAGGCCGATCTCCTTTCGGCGGCGGGCCAGATGGCCAAGGCCGTGGCCGCCTATCAAGACCTGGACAAACGATCGCCCCAGTTGATCGAAAACCAGCCCATGTCGCTTGCCCGCTTTGCCAACGAGCTGTATGCCGCCGGCCAATATGCCGAGGCGGCCAAACGCTACCAGCAGCTCGCCGACATGCTGACCAACCGGCCCCAGCAGGATCTCATTTTGTTCCGGCTGGCCCTGGCCCAGCTCCATGTTCCGGCCACGGCCAAGAAGGCCCGGATCGAATTGCAGCAGATCAGCAACGCCTTCCCCGGCACCGAGGGCAGTTTGTTGGCCCAGCTCAAGCAGACCGATGTGGACTTCATCGCCAACAAGATGCCGGCCAGCGAGGCGGAGGCCCTCTACGGCAGATGCGCGACCCTGGCCGAGGCAATTGCCGTGCGCGAGGAGTGCGGATTCAAGCTGGCTCTGGTGAAGGTTCTGTCGGGCGACAATGAGGCGGGCGTCAACCAATGCATGCAGTTGCTGCGCAGCTTTCAATCGGGCAGACTGCGCACCGAGACCACGGCCCTGCTCATCCAGCAGCTTCCCATCGTGATCAAGCAACTGGTCAAGGAGGGCGAATCGGTCAAGGCCCTGGTACTGGCCAAGCAGAACAAATATCTCTTTGCCAACGGCTGGCTCGACACCGGCATGCTGTACGACTTGGCCCTGGCCTGCGACAAGCTGGGCATGACCGATCAAACGGCTGAAATTTATCAGTATCTTTTCGACGTTTCCGACGAGGCCGGCCAGGAAAAGATCTACCTGCCCCTGATTCAATCCCTGGCCGCCTCCGACCAATACCTGCAGGTCGAGGAATACGCCGACCGTTATCTGGCCCGCTATCCGGAAGGAGCCAATCGATCGGCCGTATTCGTTTCCAAGATTCTGGCGCTTTACAAGAGCGGCCAGGTGGCCAAGGCCCTTGCCCAATTGAACGACGAGGCAAACCCCAAGGTCCTGGCGTTGGAGTTGCTCAAGGGCCGGATCTACTATGAACAACAGGCATGGAAAAAGGCGATCGAAACCCTGACCCAGCCGGAAGTGCGGGAAATGCTGAACCGACAGGGAATGCTGCTGCCGCTGGCCGAATCGTACTTCCATGCCGGGCAGAACGAACAGGCCCTTCCCCTGTTCGAACGCATCACCGAACGCAACCAGGATGGGAGCGAGCAGGCCCGCTACCGCCTGGCCCAGATCGCCCTGCGCCAGGGCCACAAGCCGCAGGCGCTTAAGTTGTTCAAGGAGTTGGCCGAAAAAGGCACAGACCCCTTGTGGACCAAACTGGCCCGCGAGGAAGCGGCCATTCTCGAACTCGATAAACGCTGACGCCGGCCGCCTTGGCCGCCATCGCCACCTTTTGACGGAGAATTTCCATGCCTGGCATCCAACAGTTCGACACCACCATGCGGCTTTTGCAGAAGGTACTTGACCTTCGCTCCAAGAACCAGGAGGTCATCGGCTCCAATATCGCCAACGCCGAAACACCGGGGTACGAGGCCAAATCCTTCCAGTTCGAGGATCAGTTGCGCAGCGCCATGGCCGACAAAGGCATGCGGTCGGTACCGGCCCAGCCAGGCCACATCCCCCTGGCTCCCGGCAATCTCGAACAGGTCAACGGCACGATCGCCATCACCAAGGACACCACCGGACTGGGCGACAAAAACACGGTCAGCGTCGATCAGGAGATGGTCAAACTCTCGCAAAACGAGATTCTGTACGAAACCGCGGTCACCATGCTCAACAAAAAATTGTCGATACTCAAATACGCCGCCAATGGTGGCGCATAATTTGCTAGAACACAGCAACACCTCTCCTTTCAAGACAGGAGTCTGTCATGGACATTTTCACCACCTTCGACATTGCCGCCTCGGGATTGAAGGCGCAGCAAACCCGGCTGAACACCATCAGCTCCAATTTGGCCAACGCCGAAACCACCTCGACCCCCGAGGGCGGGCCCTACAAAAAGAAATCCGTGGTGTTTCAAACCGAGCCGGTTCCCTTCCAGCGGCACCTTTCCGCCTCGATCCAGGACCAGCGGCATTCCGAGGGCGTCAAGGTCGCCAAGATCGTCGAGGACAACAGTCCGCCCCAGCTCATCTACGACCCCTCGCATCCGGATGCCAGGCCGGACGGCTACGTGGCGCTGCCCAACGTCAGCGTCTTCAAGGAAATCGTGGACATGATGTCCGCCACCCGTTCGTACGAGGCCAACACCACCACCATCAAATCGGCCAAGCGCATGGCCATGAAAGCCCTCGACATCGGGAGATAACAGATGGAAGCGATTCAAGGCATCGGCCCCCTGACCACTCCGGCCGCCTCCGCGGCCTCTCCGACCCGCCAGGCGGCAACCACCTTCGGCGACATCCTCGGCGCCATGGTGGAGAACACCAGCCAGCAGCAACAGAAAGCCGACCTGGCCATTCAACAGCTCCATAACGGCGGCGAGAGAAACCTGCACGAGGCCATGATCGCCATGGAAAAAGCGGACATTTCGCTGCGTTTTGCCGTTCAGGTCCGCAACAAGGCCATCGATGCCTACCAGGAAATCATGCGGATGCAGGTGTGATCCGCGGCCCTATGCCGTAACAGCCCGCCACATTCGGGGAATCATCAACGCAGGGAAGCATCGCCATGGCCGAACAACCAACGGATGCCACTTCGAGCTCAAAACTGAAAAGCGGCTGGCAGGCGCTGGTGGCGACCATCGTCGCCTGGCCCCTGTCCCGAAAAATCGCTCTGGCGGCCGTGACCGCCCTGACCCTGGGCATGTTCGCCCTGATCATCGTCCAGGCGCGTACCGCGGAATACCAGCTCTTGTACGGCAATCTCGCCGATCCCGACGCCTCGGCCGTGATCAACTGGCTCAAGGGCCAGAACATCCCCTACCAGTTGGACAACAACGGCCACAACATCCTCATCCCGGCCAAGGACGTCCATGAAAGCCGCCTGAGCCTGGCCTCGCTCGGTTTGCCCCAGGGCGGCGGCGTTGGTTTTGAAATTTTCGACAAACAGTCGTTCGCGCTCACCGATTTCGTCCAAAAAGTAAACTATTCCAGGGCGTTGCAAGGAGAATTGTCGCGAACCATCGCCTCGCTCGGCCCGGTGGAAACCGCGCGCGTGCATCTTGCCCTGCCGGAGAAACGGCTGTTCAAGGACCAGCAGCAGCCCGCCACCGCCTCGGTCATCATCAAGCTCGCGCCGGGCAAGCGGCTGAACGAGACCCAGATCGAAGGCATCGTGCACCTGGTGTCCAGTTCCATCGAAGGGCTGGATCCCCAGCACGTGACGATTATCGACCAGAACGGCAACGTGCTGTCGCGGCTGGGCGAGAAAGGGTTGGCCGGCGGTATTTCCCCCGACATGCTGGAGTTTCAGATGCAGGTGGAACAGCGGCTGGAGGACCGGGCCCAGACCCTGCTCGACAAGTCGCTCGGTGCCAAGAACGCCATGGTGCGGGTCAGTGCCACCCTCGATTTTTCCAAGACCGAGAAAACCGAGGAGACCTTCGATCCCGAGGAGCCGGTCATTCGCAGCGAGCAGGTCAACGAGGAAAAATCGGGTTCGGAAATCGTTGGCGGCGTCCCCGGGGTCCAGTCGAACCTGGAGGGCAACACCAACCAGGCCGCCGGGGCTTCGTCGCCGACCAGCCGGTCGCAGCGGACCACCAACTATGAAATCAGCAAGGTGGTGTCGAAAACGGTCAATCCGATCGGCACGATCAGCAAACTTTCGGTTTCGGTGCTGGTGGCCGACAAAGCCGTTCCGGCCAAGGACGGGGAAGAGGCCCGAACCGAAGCCCGATCGCCGGCCGAACTCAAGGCCCTGGAAACCATGGTGGGCTCGGCTCTGGGGCTGGACCAGGCTCGCGGCGACAAAATCGAGGTCACCTCCATGCCATTTCTTGCCGCCGCCGACGGCAGCGACGGTAGCGGCGAGGGCGAGGCGGGCAGCCGCGTGTATCAATACATTCCGCTCGTTCGCTACGGACTCCTTGCCCTGGGCTGCCTGGTGCTCTACTTTTTACTGGTCAGGCCGCTGATGAAGACCTTGAATCGCGACGTCACCCAGCACTACAAAACCGTGGAACAGATGGAAGCGGAACAGACCAAGGGCGCGACGGCCGGCGGTCCCAAACCGGAGGGGACGGATGTCCTGATCGGCGGGGCAGCCTACAAGGCCGCCATGGAATCGCCGCCGGTCGATGCCTTGGAGAAGGTGCGCAAGGGCGTGGAAAACGATCCGGTATTCAGCGCCCATGTGCTCAAGGGATGGATTCATGAACAGGGATGAGCGGGGCATCCATTGCCCGGCGTTGATCGTTCGAACGGGTATCTTCTACAAGAGCGGGATCCATGGCAGCGGCAGATAAACTGACAGGACTGAAAAAAGCGGCGATCCTGCTCATTTGTCTTGGCGAGGAAACGGCGACCAAACTGATGCGGGAATTGACCGACGAGGAGATCTTCAAGGTCACCCGATGCATGGCGGGCATCGAGCACATTCCCGACGAGATCAAGATGCGAGTGCTGGAGGAGTTCGAGATGTCCGCCGAGAGCCAAGCCGGCCTGGTGGTCAAAGGCCAGGAATTCGCCAAGAAACTGATTGCGGGCTCGGGCAGCAAGAACCGCGAGACCAACCTGATGCGCCAGTTTGTTTCTGGCACCGAGGCGCGCCCCCTGGAAACCATCTCCAAGTTGCACCCCGCCATGGTGGCCGAACTGCTCGAACGCGAACACCCCCAGACCCTGGCCCTGGTCCTCTCGACCCAGACCACCGAGCACGCTGGCGCGATCGTCGCCCACTTGCCCGAGGAAAAACGGGCCGATGTCATCCACCGCATCGCCACCTTGGACAAGGTCTCGCCGTCGGTGATCGACCGGATCGAGGAGGCGCTGAGCAAGGAAATCGGCATCGTGGTCGGCGCCCAGGAGTTGCGGCAGGTCGGTGGCTTGAAGAAGGTAGTCGAGATTCTCGACAGCATGACCGACAACCTGGATTCGGATATTCTGGACAGCCTTGAACAGGTCGATCCGGACATGGTCGAGAACATCCGCAAGATGATGTTCACCTTCGAGGATCTGTGCGCCCTGGACGGCCGCTCGATCCAGATGATCCTGCGCGAGGTCAACAACGATTCCCTGACCCTGGCCTTGAAGACCGCCTCCGACGAGATCAAGGCCAAGATCTTTACCAACATGTCCTCGCGCGCCGCAGACATGATCAAGGACGATCTGAACGCCATGGGCCCGGTCCGACTCTCCGAGGTCGAGGCCATGCAGCAGACCATCGTCAAGATCGCCATGAAGCTCGAGGAAGAGGGCAAGCTGGTGTTGGGCGGCAAGGGTGGCGGCGATGAGTTCGTCTAAGGTTTTCAAGCAAGATCCCCTGTTCACCCCCACCACCCTGGTCCGCCACAACATTGCCGTTCCCCGGGAAGAGGAGCGCCCCCCGGCCGCGGCGGCCGTTGTCGAAGATGGAGTTGCCGGAGAAGCCGCTATTCAGGAGACTCAGCCCGGCTTCGAGCTTGCCGAACTGCCGTCCGAGGTTTGGGACGAACCGGCAACGGAAAGCGTTCCGGAACCGGAGCCGATGCCAACGGCCGTGACGGAACCGGAACCGGCGGCGCCGGCCATCGATATCGACGCCATCCGCCAGGAGGCCTACAACCGTGGCATGGCCGACGTGGCGGCCCAGCTCAAAATGGAGCTGCACCAGGCGATCTCGGCCTTTGCCGAAGGTTGTCAAAAAATCGACAGCCAGCACAAGACCATGTTCCAGCGCAACCGCGCCGAGCTGATCAACCTGGTCATCATGCTCACGGAAAAAATTCTGCACCACGAGCTGACCACGCCGCGCAACGTCATTGCCGCCACTCTGGAAGCGGCCCTGGAACAGGCCATCGAGAGCGAGGAATTCTATGTGACCCTGCATCCCGACGATCTGGCCATTGCCGAGACCAAGGTCCCCGAATTGATCGCCTCGGTTCGCGGCCTCTCGCGCCTCGTCTTCAAGACCGATCCGAGCATGAGCCGGGGCGGGTGCCTGTTGGAGTCGCCGACCTGCGCGGTGGACGCCTCGATCGAACTCCAACTGGCGAACACCAAGGAATTCCTCGAACAGCAGCCTGTTTTCGTTCCGCCCGCCGACGACGAACCCGCACCGGCTTCCGGGGCGGCGGCCGGGGAAACGCCGGCCGGGGCGTGAACGCGCCCCGCTGCCGCCGCCGGCCCTGTTTTTTCGAACCTTTCCGGCCCCTGTGCCTTGAAATCCGATGCCATCGCTTGCCGACCGCCTCAACTCTTTTTCCTCCATCCGAACCTACGGCAAGGTGCACCGCATCGTCGGCCTGGTGGTGGAAGGATCCTGCCCGCGCTCTTCCATCGGCTCCCTTTGCGAGATCATCCCGCTCCAGGAAGGTCCTGAGATTCCGGCTGAAATTGTCGGCTACAGCAACAACCGGGCACTGCTGATGCCCCTGGGCGAGTTGCGCGGCTTAGGTCCGGGCAGCCGCATCCTGGTCAGGAAGGAACAGGCCACCATCAGCGTCGGCGACGCCCTGCTGGGCCGGGTGCTCGACGGCATGGGCACCCCCCTCGACCAGGGTCCGCCCATGTTCCTGCCCCATGAAAAACCGCTGTATTCCCTACCCCCGGACCCGATGCGCCGGGCCGCCATCCACCAGCCGCTCGATCTCGGCATCCGGGCCATCAACGGCCTGCTCACCTGCGGCATCGGCCAGCGCATGGGCATCATGGCCGGATCCGGGGTGGGCAAAAGTGTGCTGCTGGGAATGATGGCCAAATTCGCCAAAGCGGACATCAACGTCATCGCCCTGATCGGCGAGCGCGGCCGCGAGGTCAAGGAGTTCATCGAGCGCGACCTGGGGCCGGAAGGCCTGGCCCACTCGGTGATCATCGCCGTCACCTCGGATCAGTCGCCGCTGCTCAGGATGCGCGGGGCCTTTGTCGCCACCGCCATTGCCGAATATTTCTGCCAGCAGGGCAAGAACGTGCTCTTGATGATGGATTCGGTCACCCGCTTTGCCATGGCCATGCGCGAGATCGGTCTATCCATCGGCGAGCCGCCGACCACCAAGGGCTATACCCCGAGCGTGTTCGCCACCCTGCCCAAGCTGCTGGAGCGGGCCGGCAATTTCCAGGACCAGGGTTCGATCACCGGCCTGTACACCGTGCTGGTCGACGGCGACGACCTGACCGAGCCGGTCGCCGATTCGGTCCGCTCGATTCTGGACGGCCATATTGTTCTGTCGCGCGCCATTGCCGCCAAAAACCACTATCCCGCCATCGACGTGATGCTCTCCACCAGCCGCGTCATGCGCGACATCACCGGCCAGCGGCATCGGGAGCTGGCGGGCAAGACCCGCAGCGTCCTGGCCGTGTACCGGGAATCGGAAGACCTGATCAACATCGGCGCCTATGCCGCGGGCAGCAACAAGAAAATCGACTATGCCATCGCCCGCATCGATGCCATCAACGCCTTCCTCACCCAAGGATACGACGAATCCTGCACGCTTGAGGATACGCTTGCCGCCATGGGGGATCTGGTCAGCGACCGCCAGGTTGCCGACCGGCGGCGCGCCGGCCGCAAGGGATTCGATCGCCGGAAAACCGATCAAGCCGATGAGGGCGGCGAATGAAGCCGTTTTCCATGCATGCGGTGCTCAAATACCGCCAACAGCTTGAGGATTCGGCGCGGCAGGCCATGTATCAGGCCATGGAAATCGAGGCGCGACTTCAGGAAGCGCTGCTGCGAACCGAAAAGGAATTAACGGAGTTGTATGTCGACCAGCGGCGCGACCAGGAACAGGGCACCACCGTGGACCGGCTGCGCCTGTTTGAATCCCGGATCGACCTGGTGCGCCGGGAACTCGAGACGCGTCAAACCGAACTCGGCAAACAACAGGCCCTCGTGGCCCAAAAAAGGCAGATGCTGGTGAAAAAGAGCAAGGACAGGAAAATCATCGAGAAGTTGCGGGAACAACAAAATGCCGCCTACGCCAGATTCCTGGAAAAAAAACAATTGGCCATGTTGGATGAAATTGCCGTGCTTTCCCACGAACGCAAGCAACACTGATCCCTGCCGTCGACGCCATCCCTGTCCGCAATACCGTCCGGAGCGCCCCATGAAAAAACTTTTCTTCCTCGCCGGCCTGATCCTCTTCTCGCTCCTGTGGCCGGCGCTCGCCGCGGAAAACGATTCGCCGCCGGCGCCCCAGTCCGGTCCGGATAAGCAATACGGCTCGGTGGAGGAGCGGCGGATCATGGAGAGCCTCCAGGCCGGAGGCGCGCCTTTTGCCCGAGAGCGAGAGGACTTGGAAAACAAGAAAAAGGAACTAAAGAGATTGGAAGGTGAGGTCGATAAGAAAATCGAACAGCTCAACCAGCTCCGGGTTCGCATTGAGAAACTCCTGGAGCAAAAGGATGTCGAGGAGCAAAAACGGATCGGAGAACTCGCCAAGATGTACGAAAAGATGACCGCCGACAAGGCCGCCGCGGCCTTGGCCACGGTGGATCAAGATCTGGCGATCTCCATCCTCGGTAGAATGAAGACCAAGTCCGCCGCCAAAGTTCTCAACAACCTGGATCGGGACAAGGCGGCCAAATTAACCACCGCTTTTTCCATCACGGATACTCGATAATGCCCATGCCAGCACTTGCAATCGTTTCCGCTGACCTGATGACCTCTGCGCCACAGCCAGCGGCATCAGCCAACACCGGTAACGAGGGGCTCTTCGCCTCCCACCTGAAAAACGCGACCGGCCAGCAAGCCACCGACGCGGCCACGCAGGTCGGCACCAACCAGAAACATGCACGCGGCCGCCAGGCCCGCGATGCGGCCCAGGGGGCAAAGAAAACCGATGCGGCCCAAGCCAAGGGCGCCGCCGAAGACACCCCGGCCACTGGCGCAAGCCCCAACGGCAAAGCCGACACGGCGATCCAGCAGCCGGAACCGGCCATCCAGGCCGACACGGCCCCGCCGGAAAATATGCTGGTCAACCCGCTGGCCATCGGCCAACAGCAGCGCGAATCGGCCGTGGCACGGCTGCTGGCCAGCCTGACCGCTGGTGTCGGCGACGATCTGCGCGCCAATATTGCGTCACAAGCCTCGCAGCCCACAATGCCGCAGTCGGGCGTGCAAATGACCACCCAGGCCGCCCTGCAAGCAAATCAACAGTCGGCCATGCAGCAGACAGCCGCTCAACCGGCCTCGATCCAGCTGCCCGGTGAGCTGGCCGGCACCGCCGCCCTGGCCGCTCCGACTGCCGCCGAGTTGCCAGCTGCTCCGGCCCCTACCGGCCAAGGCGTCAATCCCGGCATGCAAACGACAGGCAGTGCCGCCGCAGCCGCAGCTATGACGGCTGGCCAGGCGACACAGGCCGCGCAACAGCCGCAAATAACCATCAGCGTTGCCGACGCCGAGCCGCAGGCGATCGACGCCGCTGCCGCGGATGCACAGCCCCAGCCCGGTGGTCCCATGATCGTCCAGAACAAGTACGGCCAGATCATCACCATTCACCAGGGTAAGCCCGGCGAGGAAGAAGGCGAGGGCGATATTCCCGCACCGGCCGCGACCGCATCCGAAGATCATACGGTCGATGTGGACGGCAACTACATCCGCTCCCGTCTGCTCAAGGAGCGCGCCGACACTCCGGTGGAGTCGGGAAAAAGTACCCAGACCGACAGCACCTTGCAGACCGCCAAGCAGCAGGAGCAGGCGTCCGCCGCCGAGGCAGCGAAACCCGCCGCCGGCGAGCAGTTCGCCTCGCAGAAGACGCAACCGGTCGCCAGCCAGGAACCTTCCCCGTTGGTCGCGGCCGGCCAGCCGCAGAGCACGGGCCAGCAAACATCCACCAGCACCCCGATCTCCTCGGTCACCATGCATCTGCCCTCCGGCATGGCCGTGCCCGACAGCGCGGTGGTCGACCAGATGATCGCCCATTTCTCGATCAACAAGCAGCTTGAGAACAGCACGGTCACCCTTCGGCTCTATCCGGAGGAACTGGGCGAGCTGAGAATGGAGATCAAGGTGGCCCAGGATAACATCAAGGCACACATCGTGGTCCAGAGCCCCCAGGCCCAGGAAATGATCGACCGCCATCTGCCCCGACTCCGGGAGGCCTTGGAACAACAGGGCTTGCAGCTGCATCAGGTGGAGGTGTCGGTCGCGGCCCAGGGCCACACCGGCGGCGAGCGCTTCCAGGAAAGCAATGCCTGGCGGCAGCAGACTGCTTCTTCGAGCAGCCACGTCACCGGCCCATCCGATTTTTCACAGGAACTTGAAGAGGTTGCCGGCGACGTTGATGCCGACAGCACTCTCAGCGTCCTCGTTTGAGGCAGGAGGTAGAATATGACAACCGTCAACACAGCCAACAATGCCACCGCAACCGCCGGCGCCACCGCCACGACGCAGAAGTCGAAGGCCAGCGCCCTTGGCCAGGAACAGTTCCTCACCCTGCTGGTGGCCCAGTTGCAGCATCAGGATCCGCTCAACCCGTCCGATCCCACCGAATTCACCGCTCAATTGGCCCAGTACAGCCAACTGGAACAGTTGTTCAATCTCAACGACTCGATGGACCAGCTGGCCGCCGCGACCAACAGTTCCGAGCGGTATGCGGCCCTGGGCCTGATCGGCCAGGACGTGGTGGTGGAGAACAACGAATTCGCCCTTGGTGACAAACCGGTGCAGGTCGGCTACAGGATCGACGGCAACGTGACTGGAGCCAGCCTGGAAATCAAAAACAAAACCGGTCAGACCGTGGCCACCATCAAAGCGACCGACCTGACCGCAGGAAATCATTTCCTGACCTGGGATGGCAAGGACAGCGATGGCAACGTCATGGCTCCGGGCAACTATTCGATTTCCATCTCCGCCACAGCTGCGAACGGCACGACCGCTTCAGTCTCGCCCTTGGTCCGGTCCCAGGTTACCGGCATCGACCTGAGCGGCGCCCAGGCGAAAATCGTCACCGCTCTGGGAGAATACAATATTTCCTCCCTGCACGGGGCCTACAGCGGCCAAAACCAGAACACGACCGACAGCAAATCCGGTTGACCCCGATCAGCGGCCGGCGGCCATCGCCCCGGCACTGATCCAGACGCCAACGGACTGGCGATCTCAAATAACATACCTTCATCTCTGAGCAACGGACGGCGCGGAGATAATCGAGGAGAACGGCAAAACGGCCCATCATTCGGCCAATGCCTTTCCACAAAACATTTTCATCGATTATTCAACCCACGCAGGAGATTATCATGGGTATTCAAAGTGCAATGTACAGCGGCATCAGCGGCCTCAACCTCAATTCCCAGGCGATGAGCGTCATCGGCAATAACCTGGCCAACACCGGCACCTTGGGCTACAAGAGCGCGCGCAGCATTTTTTCCGATCTTTTGTCGAGCAACGTCTTCGGTTCCGGCGGTGTATCCCAGGTAGGCCGCGGCGCCGGCCTTTCCATCGTCGATTCCGTCTTCAGCCAGGGCACCTTCGAAACCACCTCCTCCGGCACCGATGTCGCCGTCGAAGGCGTTGGCTTTTTCGTGCTCAAGGAACCGGGCAACGATACCACCTACTACACCCGGGCCGGTTCTTTCCGGTTCGACCAAGACGGCTATCTGGTCAGCCCGGAAGGACTGCGTGTCCAGGGCAAGGCGTTTGACCAGGTGAACAATACCGAACTGCTCCCCATCGACCCCTCAGACATCCGGGTGAACAACCTGGGCCTGGTGGAAGCCAATCCCACCACCGAGGTTACCTTCAACACCAACCTGAGCGAAAATTCGACGGAAATCGGCCCAGGGGCTATCGACCCTGCGGACAGAAGCTCCTACAACTATTCCGCCTCGACCAAGGTCTACGATTCTCTGGGAGAGTCCCATCTGGTCACCGCCTACTGGCGCCTGATCGACGATACCAACAACACCTGGGAGGCGGCCTACAGAGTCGACAACGAAACCGGGGTTCATCCCTTGGGGTTTAACTATACTAATTTTAGCGGTTCCTTGTCTGGTGCGCAGAGCCAAATGGAATTCGACTCAAAGGGGCAATCCCTCAATCGCGACGGCAACGGTGCGTCCATACCTTTTACCTCGGTGCCTATCCCAATCCAGTGGGGAAACGGCGCCTTGGACTCGACGATCACCTTCAATTTCGACTGCACCCAGTATAACAGCGACTCCATCGTCATCAGCCAGTCGCAAAACGGATATGGGGCGGGCGAGTTGACCAACGTCGCGGTCAACAACGAGGGGATCGTGGTGGCCTCCTACTCCAATGGCCGCCAAATCAACATCTCCCAGCTGGTTCTGGCAAAATTTCAGAATCCCGGGGGGTTGCAACTGGCCGGAGCCAACCGTTACACCGCTCCGACCGAGGTTGGCATTATCCGGGTCGGCCTGCCCGGGCCGGAGTTGGGCAAGCTGTACACCAACTCACTGGAGCAGTCCAATGTCGACATGGGTCAGGAGTTCGTCAGCATGATCACCACCCAGCGCGGTTTCCAGGCCAACTCCAAGATCATCACCACCGTGGATGAGATGCTGAGCGAGCTGATCAACCTCAAACGATAAGCGATCGGCACAAGTCATTATTTCGACACACGGCTCCATGGCCCCCAGGGTCATGGAGCCGTATTGTTTTCCCCTTTTTTTCCCCTCCCTCTCCTACTTTCTTCCTTTTTTGCCGCCCACGCCTTCTTCCTTACCCCGAAGACGGCTGCGGATGGGCCGCATTCACCGGCTCTCGCCAGGGACAAACCCGTTGCAACCGGGCTGCCTCCCCGCAATCGAGGCGCCGCATCTTCCCTGCCCGGCTTGGCTTGACAGCCCAGAGCACATCGTGCTTGACTTGGAGCTGGAAGTACGCTCTCATGGCACCTTCTTTGCAACGTCACCGATGAGCCGGATACCCGGGCCGACATTTCGACCTTTTTCATCCGCTCGTTCGGCCCGGCGCCAGTCAGGGCAACCGGCAACCCATTGCCCGCCCCACCATCGTTTTAGGAATCCGTTCCCATTTTTTGTGAACGGTCCCAATTGAAAGGAACCCATCATGGCGGAGAAAAAACCCGAAAAAGCGGAAGAGCCGAAAAAAGGCGACAAGAAGAAGCTGATCATCATTGCGGCCGCGGTCCTGGTCCCCCTGTTGGCCGGCGGCGGCTACTACTTCCTGATGTACAAACCCAAGCAGGAGGAAATGCTCCGCAAGCAGCAGGAAGAAAGCAAGGCGGCCGCCCTGATCAAGCCGGTGCCCGAGGAGGCGAAGATCGGCCCCATGGTGGAGATCAAGGAATTCATCGTCAACATCATCGGCACCGACGCTCCCCACTATGTCAAAGCCTCGCTCTCGCTCGAGCTGGACAAGGACAGCACCGTGGATGAGGTCAACCGGCGTATGCCCCAGATCCGCGACACCATCCTGCTGATCATCGGCAACAAAACCTTCGAGGAGTTGCAGGATATCCAGGGCAAGAACCAGGTGAAGGCCGAATTGAAGAGCAAGATCAACTCGTTTCTCAAAACCGGCAAGATCAACAATATCTATCTGACCGACTTCGTAGTGCAGTGAGCCCCGTGGAGCCGATACTCAGCAAACAGGAGATCGCCGAACTGCTGGCGGCCATCAAGGCCGGCAGGATCTCGACGGATCTAATCGAAAGCAGCCAACCCTGGCCGACGCGCCAGGCCATGCCGGCGTCGCATCTCGACCTGTTCACGGTCTACGAACGCATCCGGACCAGCGGCGAGTTGCGCATCCCTAACCTGGATATCATCCTCGACAATTTCTGCCGCCGGTTCTCCACCAGCCTGACCAATGTCATGCTGCGCAACTTCGTGGTCGAGCGGGCGGAAATCGCTACTACCGTCTTCCAGCAGAGCCTGGTCGATCTCAACAACCAGGGCGCGGTGGGCATCTACAGCACCTCGCCCCTGAAGCATGGTTGCCTGTTCCATTTCGACACCCTGATGGCCTTCACCTTGCTGGAGATCATGCTCGGTTCGGCCCAATCCAGCGAATCGCTGGCCTTGAACCGCAACCTGACCACCATCGAGATCTCCCTGCTGAAGACCATCATGCTCGACATCTGCACCGAGCTCACCAACGCCATGCGGCCGGTGGCCGACATCCAGGTGCTGCTGAACAAGGTGGAAAACAATTTCCGCCTGGTCAATATCGTCGAGCCGGAGACCGAGGTGCTGGTGACCCGCTTCAATATCCGGCTGGCCGGCGAATTGTGCGGCCAAATGCGGTTGATCGTCCCCTACCCCACCCTCGAACCGTTGCGCGAACGGTTCAAGGCCCTGGTCACCGTTGCCCAGGGGGCCAACACCTGGGCCAGCCAATTGGCCCACGAGGCGCTGGCCATGGACAGTTTGGTGATCGCCCGTTCCGGCCATGTCAACATGACCATCCGTAAAATCCTCAGCCTCCAGCCCGGCGACATCGTCGACCTGCAGTACAACCCCGATCAGCCCCTGACCATCCTGATCGAGGATCAGCCCCTTTTCCAGGCCATCGCCGGAGAACGGAACGGCAAGAAGGCTTTTCATGTCACCGGTCGCCACAGCAACCGAGTAGGAGGCATTCATGGCAACACCTGATGCGCTGGAACCGCAGCAATTCACCCCGCTCAATCCCGAGGAAACCGCCGAACTGCTGAAGGAAAGCAAGGAAGAACCGCCGCCCCAGCCCGCCCCGGGCAACCTGGCCAGGGAGCTGGAATTTCTCTACGGCGTTCCCCTGCAGGTTTCGGTCGAGGTCGGCCGGGCCCGGATTCTGCTCAAGGATCTTTTGCAGATGGGCGAGGGCTACGTGGTCGAACTCGACAAGCAGGCCGGCGATCCCCTGGACCTCTATGTCAATTCCCGACTAATCGCCCGGGGAGAGGCGGTCAAGGTGGGTGACAAGTTCGGGATCAAGCTGACCGAGGTGGTCAGCCAGTCGGACCGGATCGAAAACCTGGGATAGCCGCCATGCCCCGGTTTCTTGCCCCGCTCCTGATCCTGTGGCCGGCATCGGCCTGGGCCGCTCCGCCGGACATGGCCTCGGCCCTGCTGCGGACCGGCTGGGCCCTGCTGGTGGTGGTCGGCCTGATTCTCGCCCTCTACGGCCTGTCAAAAAAACGTCTGGTGCTGGGCAAGGCCGGCGGCACCGCCATCAAGGTCATCGAATTGCGCCCGGTGCAACCCAAGGCAACCCTGGCCCTGGTGGAGGTGCGCGGACGGGAGTACCTCTTGGGAATCGGCGCCGACTCCATCCATCTCCTGGCCGACCTGTCCGCCGAGCCGGCGGGCAAGCCGGCTGATTTTTCCGCCATTCTGGCGCAACAGCCGTGAAACAGCCATGAAGCGGTTCACTTTCTGCCTCGGCCTGCTCCTGCTGCTGGTCCCGGCGTGGGCCCAGGCGGTCAACCTGCCCACCCTTTCCCTGGGCATCAAGGAGGCCAGCACCCCGGCCGAGGTCTCGACCGCGATCCAGGTGTTGCTGGTGCTCACCATCCTCACGGTTGCCCCGGCCATTCTCCTGATGACCACCGCCTTTACCCGGATCGTGATCGTGCTGGGGTTTGTCCGCCAGGCCATGGGGACCCAGAACAGCCCCCCCAACCAGGTGCTGCTCGGCCTGGCCCTGTTCCTCACCTTCTTCGTCATGGCCCCGACCTTCAACGCCATCAACGCCCAGGCCCTGCAACCCTACATGCAGGAAAAAATAACCCAGCAGGCGGCCTTGACGCGCTCGGTCGACATCATGCGCGACTTCATGTTTTCCCAGGTCCAGGAAAGCGAGCTGCAACTGCTGATCGACATCACCAAGGAGCCGCAGCCGGCCGACAAGAAAGAAGTGTCCTCGGCGATTCTCATTCCGGCCTTCATGCTGTCGGAGTTGAAGCGCTCCTTTCAGATGGGCTTCATGATCTACGTGCCGTTTTTGGTGATCGACATGCTGGTGGCCTCGGTGCTGATGTCCATGGGCATGATGATGCTGCCGCCGATCGTCATTTCCCTGCCGTTCAAGCTCCTGTTGTTCGTGCTGGTCGACGGTTGGCAGCTGGTGGTCGGTTCCCTGATGAAGAGTTTCGGCTGAACGCGCTTTCCTGTCCGGCGCCCGCGGAGGTCTCCCATGTCACCTGAAACCGTTGTCCATATCGGCAAGAAAGCGGTGGAAACCATTTTGCTGACCTCGGCCCCGATGCTGATCGTCGCCTTGGTGGTCGGCCTGGTGATCAGCATCTTCCAGGCCGCCACCCAGATCAACGAACAGACCATGACCTTTGTCCCCAAAATCGTCGCGGTCTTCATCACCCTGCTGATTTTCGGCCCCTGGATCATGGACCTGCTGGTGACCTTCACCTCCGGTATCATCGTCCAGATCGCCACCATCGGCCGCTAGGGCCGGCAGCCCCCTTCCCGCCGGTATGGACCTGCCGTTCATCCCCCTGCCGCAGTTCCAGAATTTCCTGCTCTGTTTCGCCAGGATCATGGCCCTGCTGACGGCCATCCCCGCCTTTACCGGCAACCAGATCGCCGGGCGGATCAAGATCGGCCTGGCGGTGGTCACCACCCTGCTCCTGTTCCCGGCCATGGCGCCCTACACGCCCCAGGCGCCGATTGCCATGACCTGGTTCGGCGTGCTCTTGATCAACGAGGTCTTAATCGGCATCCTGATCGGCCTGGTCACCCAGATGATCTTTGCCGCGGTGAGCTTCGGCGGCACGGTCATCGGCTACCAGATGGGATTTTCCGCCGCCAACATCTTCGATCCGCAGACCTCCCAGCAGCTTTCGCTGATGAGCCAGTTCGCCAATATCCTCGCCCTGCTCGTCTTTCTGACCCTGGACATGCACCACTTCTTTTTCCGCGCCATCGTCGAATCCTTTATCCTGCTGCCGCCGGGCCCCCTCGATTTTTCAAGCGGCGCGGTCGATCATCTCATGGCCCAGGCCAGCCACATGTTCGAACTCGGGGTCAAATTCAGCGCCCCGGTCCTGGCCCTGCTCCTGCTCACCAACCTGGTGCTCGGCATCCTCGCCCGGGTCTTTCCCCAACTCAACGTCTTCATGCTCTCCTTCCCCCTCAACATCGGCATCGCCTTTGTTGTCATCGGCCTGACATTCTCCGCCACCTTCTCGGTTCTGCGCCGTGAATTTGACACCATGGGAGAAAACATCCTCACCCTGCTGCATCTGCTCAAATAATATTCATCATATCGGATAATTATCACAAAAGCCCCGCGCAACGGGCGACAACGCCTTCAGGTGCGTTTGTTGCAATCATTCCCCGCAGGGCTGCCGCGTGGGGCGGTATCCCGACCGGCAACCGACGTTCGCCGCGCGAATGTCCGCACTCGATGACGCGCCATGGCTGAAGAAGAAAGCGGTGGGGAACGCACCGAATCCCCGTCCGCGAAACGACGGGATGATTTTCGGAAAAAGGGCCAGGTGGCCCAGAGCAGGGAGGTGCAGACCGCGGCCCTGTTCTCGGTGCTGCTGCTCTTCTGGATGTTCTACGCCCCCATGTTTTGGGGCGAGCTCAAGGAAATGCTGGTCATGGTCTGGCAAAGAAGCGGCGAGTACGCGGTCACCATCAGTTCCATGATGAAACTCGCCTATTACCTCGGGATCGCCATGGCCCTGATGTTGGGGCCGCTGTTTCTCGTGGCCCTGATGATCGGCTTTTTCTCCACCTTTGCCCAGATCGGCTGGCTGTTCACCGCCCAACCCCTGATCCCCGACCTAACCAAGCTCGACCCCATTAAGGGAATGGGCCGCTTCATCTCCAAACGCTCCCTGATGGAGGTGATCAAGTCGCTGCTCAAAGTGGGACTCATCGGCTGGATCTCCTACAAAACCCTCAAGAACGAATTCGGCCAGGCCCTCTTGCTGATCGACATCCCGGTCGACGGCACCGTCTTATATCTTGCCAAAACAGCCGCCCTGGTGATGGCCAAGGTGGTGGGGATCATGATCGTGCTGGCCCTCCTCGACTACGCCTTCGTCCGCTGGGAGATGGAGGAAAAAATGAAGATGACCAAGCAGGAACAGAAGGAGGAGATGAAGGAGACCGAGGGCGACCCCCACATCAAGTCAAAAATCCGTTCCATCCAGCAGCAGATGGCCCGCAAGCGCATGATGGCCGCCGTGCCCACGGCCGATGTGGTCATCACCAACCCCACCCACGTCGCCGTGGCCATTAAGTACGAGGCCGGCCAGATGGAAGCGCCGCTGGTCCTGGCCAAGGGGCAGGAACTGGTGGCGGCAAGAATTCGTGAGATCGCGCGCGAGCATCGCATCCCCCTGGTCGAGAACCCGCCGGTGGCAAGGTTATTGCATTCGAAGGTGGAAGTGGGGCAGAGCATCCCCGAAGAGCTATTCAAGGCCGTGGCCGAAATCCTGGCCTATGTCTATTCGTTGAAGGGCAGAAGATAAATGGAAGCAACAGGAAGCGCGACGCTGCTGAGCAGGATCAAGCCGACCGAACTTTTGCGGCGCAGCGACATCATGGCCTCGCTGGGGCTGATCGGCATCCTGATGATGATGATCATCCCCCTGCCGCCGTTGATCCTCGACCTGTGCCTGTCGCTGAACATCACCATCGCCCTCCTCATCCTGATCATCAGCCTCTACACCGAAAAGGCGGTGGAATTTTCGATCTTCCCCGCCATCCTCCTGATCACCACCCTGTTCAGGCTGTCACTCAACGTCGCCTCCACCCGGCTGATCCTGCTGCACGGCAACGAAGGCATGCACGCGGCCGGCGCGGTGATCGAGGCTTTCGGCCAATTCGTGGTCGGCGGCTCCTACGTGGTCGGGCTGGTGATTTTCGTGATCCTGGTGATCATCAACTTCGTGGTCATCACCAAGGGCGCGGGCCGCATCGCCGAAGTCGCGGCCCGCTTCACCCTGGACGCCATGCCGGGCAAGCAGATGGCCATCGACGCCGACCTCAACGCCGGCCTGATCGACGAAACCACGGCCCGCAAGCGGCGCGAGGAAATCTCCAACGAGGCCAACTTCCACGGCGCCATGGACGGTGCCTCGAAATTCGTCCGTGGCGACGCCATTGCCGGCATCATCATCACCGTGATCAATATCGGCGCCGGCTTCGTCATCGGGGTGCTCCAGAAGGACATGCCCCTGGCCGAGGCGGCCAAGAACTACACCATCCTCACCGTGGGCGACGGCCTGGTCTCCCAGGTGCCGGCCCTGATCATCTCCACCGCCGCCGGCATGCTGGTGACCCGCTCGGCCGGCCGCAACGATTTCGGCTCGGAAATCAAGACCCAATTCACCCGCCACAGCAAGGCCTTGTGGGTGGTGTCGGCACTCTTGCTGGCCTTTGCCCTGATTCCCGGCCTGCCGTTCTTCTCCTTCATCGTCATCTCCGTGCTGCTGGCCCTTGCCGCCTACAACCTCGACAAGGCTGAGGCCGCCAAGAAAGTGGAGGAGGCCGTGGTCGAACGGCCGCAACCGACGGTCAAGCCGGACCAGGATTACGAGAAGATGCTCAACGTCGACCTGATCGAATTCGAGGTCGGCTACGCCCTGATCCCCTTTGTCGACGCCGCCCAGGACGGCGAGTTGCTCACCCGCATCCAGTCGATCCGCAAACAGTTTGCCCAGAGCAGCGGCTTCATCGTGCCGCCGGTGCACATCAAGGACAACCTCCAGCTCAACCCGAACCAGTACTCCATCAGCTTAAAGGGCGTCGGCATCGCCACCGCCGAGATAATGCCCGGCTACTACATGGCCATGGATCCGGGGCTGGTCACCGAGACCATCAAGGGCCTGCCGACCAGGGAACCGGCCTTCGACCTGCCGGCCATCTGGATCACCGAGGATAAACGAGAACGCGCCCAGATCGCCGGCTACACCGTGGTCGACTGCATCACGGTCATGGCCACCCACATCAGCGAGGTGATCAAGAAACACGCCTACGAACTGCTCGGCCGCCAGGAAACCCAGGCCCTGATCGACAATCTGGCCCGGACCTATCCCAAGCTGGTCGAGGAACTGGTGCCCCAACTGCTCAGCCTGGGCAGCGTGATGCGGGTGCTCCAGAACCTGCTCCGCGAAGGCGTCTCCATCCGCGATTTGCGTTCGATCCTGGAAACCATGGCCGACTACGCCCCCATGACCCAGGATACCGACGTGCTCACGGAATATGTCCGCCATGCCTTGTCGCGGTCGATCTCCGCCGCCTATGTCCAGCCCGACGGCACCATGCCGGTGATCACTCTGGACCGCGCGGTGGAGGAAACCATCCAGACCGCCATCCAGCACCGGGAACGGGGCAGCTTCCTGGCCCTGGATCCGCGGACGGCCCAAAAGATCCTGGAAAGCCTCAACACCCTGATCACCACCCAGGCGGTCGGCCAGCAGCCCGCGCTGCTGGTGCTGCCACAGATCCGCCCCCATTTCCGCCGGCTGATCGAACGCTACTTCCCCAACCTGGCGGTGCTGTCGCACAACGAAATCACTTCGCAGGTTCGCATTCAATCCATTGGAACGGTGACCATCAATGCAAGTTAAGGTCTTTGAAGCAAAAGACATGGCCACTGGCCTGAAAATGGTCAAGGAAGCATTGGGCCCCGATGCCCTGATCCTCTCCACCCGCACCATCCGCAACGGCTCGTTCGGCGTGCTCGGCAAACCGACGATGGAAATCACCGCCGCCGTGGACAACAACTGGCGGGAAGCGGAGCCGGCCTCCCGGACGCCGAGGGCAACCGGCCCTGCCCGCGCCGCCCGGCTCTCGGAACGCAAGGCCCCCCAGCCCGAGCTGACCTACGAGGAATTGTGGCGCCGGGAAGAACCCGAACCGCAGCCTTCGCCGTCCTACGGCCCCAGGAATGTGTCGCCGGTCGGCCCGCAGGTCACCGGCAATCCGCAGCCGGCCGACCAGGAGGTCCAGTCGGAACTGGCCGAACTGCGCTCCCTGGTCAAGGGTTTGGCCAACCGCATTTCCGGCATGGACGCCCCTGCCCTGCGCAGCCCCTACGTCGAGCCCGAATTTGCCGCTCCGGCCGGACAGGCCACTCCCATGGATCCGGTGACCGGCCTGCTCACCGGCTACGGCATCAACCAGGAAACCGCCCAGGTGGTGGCCCGTTTCACCAGGGAAACCATCGACAATGCGCGCCAGCTCGACGGCGCCGGCCTGACCGCCATCCTCAGGACGGCGATCTCCCGGTTGTTCAGCACGGTTCGCGTGCTGGACAGCAGGCCTTCCCGGCAGCGCCGCATCGCCCTGATCGGGCCGACCGGGGTGGGCAAGACCACCACCCTGGCCAAGATCGCGGCCCATTATCTCAGCCGCCACGGCGGGCGGATCGGGCTGATCACCATCGACACCTACCGGATCGCGGCGGTGGAGCAGTTGAAGGTTTACGGCGAGATCATGCGGCTGCCGCTGGAGGTGGTAATCACTCCCCAGGAGTTGGAAGCTGCTCTGGACAAATTTCACGACGCCGACCTGGTGTTGATCGACACCGCCGGCCGCAGCCCGAAAAACGGGCTCGATCTCCAGGAATTGGCGGCTTTTCTCCGCCCGGAACTGGGGATCGAAAACCATTTGCTCCTGTCGGCCACCACCAGGGAACGGGAACTCGAGGAAACGATCCGGCGCTTTTCGGTCCTGCCGATCAGCAATTTCATTTTCAGCAAGATCGACGAATGCGACCAATTGGGCGTGCTGCTCAACATCCACTACAAAAACGACACCCCGATCTCGTTTCTCACCAATGGCCAGAGGGTTCCGGAGGATCTGCTCATGCCTGCCCCGGCGGATATCGCCGCCCTCATCCTGAACGACCATGGGAGCCTGAAGCATGGCTGATCACGCCTCACGATCCACAGACCAGGCCTGTACCCTGCGGGCCATGAACAGTCCGGAACGGCCCGAGACCAGGTCCGGCCAGACCGCGACCCGGGTCTTTTCCATCACCAGCGGCAAGGGCGGCGTCGGCAAGACCGCCGTGGTGGCCAACCTGGCCGTCTTGCTCGCCCGCATGGGCAAACGGGTGCTGATTCTCGACGCCGATCTCGGCCTGGCCAACATCGATGTGGTGTTCGGTCTGGCCCCGAGCCACAACCTCAACCACTTTTTCTCCGGCGAACAGGGCTTGGAATCGATTTTGGTCGACGGGCCCGAAGGTATCAAGATCCTGCCGGCCGGCTCCGGGGTCCAGCGATTCACCCGGCTCGATTCTCAGCAGAAGATGCGGCTGCTGGAAGCGCTCGACTCGATGAACAACGACTTCGACTTCGTACTCATCGACACCGAGGCCGGGATTTCGGAAAACGTCACCTATTTCAATACCGCGGCCCAGGAAATCCTGGTGGTGACCACGCCGGAACCCACGGCCATCACCGATGCCTACGCCCTGATGAAGCTGCTCTCCAACCAGTACCACGAGAAACACTTCAACCTGATCGTCAACTTCATCAAGAACGAGGACGAGGCCCTGGATGTCTACCGCAAGTTGACCATGGTGGCCAACCGGTACCTGGACATCTCCATCGACTTCATCGGTTCGATCCCCCGCGACAGGCTGATGGTGGACGCCATCCGCAAGCAGCAGACCCTGGTGCAGCTCTTCCCCGACAGCCGGACCAGCCACGCCTTCGAGGCCCTGGCCCGCACCGTGGTCCAGGAGCCCCAGGCAATCGAGCCCAAGGGGTCGATTCAGTTTTTCTGGAAACGCTTGCTCGAATTCGGCGCCAAATGACCCGCATTGTGCTTATTGACCTCTAACCCCCGAGAATTGCCATGTTTCCTCCGGTACCGCCGCTTGATGACCGTTCCCAGCTGATCAGGGAGCACATGCCCCTGGTCGAATTGGTGGTGCAGCGCATGACCCCCCAGGTGCCGAGTTTCATGACCAAGGAGGACATGACCAGCGCCGCCATGGTCGGCCTGATCGACGCCGCCAATAAATTCGACGCCACCAAGGGAGTGAAATTCAAGACCTTTGCCGAATACCGCGTCCGCGGCGCCATTCTCGACGAAATGCGCAAGCTCGACTGGTTTTCCCGGTCGATGCGCGACAAGCAAAACCAGCTGACCCAGACCATGCTCCGAATGGAACGGCTGTTGGGCCGCTCGCCGGAGGAAGAGGAAATGGCCGTCGAGATGGGCATGTCCTTAGACGATTACCGCACCCTGCTGGCCGAGGTCAGCCATCTGGGCTGCGTCAGCCTCCACGAAACCCTCGATCACACCGAGGACGGACGCAGCTTTCTCGATAGCCTGGAGGATGTCGGCGGCCCCACCCCTTCCGAGCTGATCGAGAAGCAGGAAATGACCCGGTTGATGGCCGAGATCCTGGACGAGCTTTCGGAAAAGGAACGGCTGGTCATCGCCCTGTATTATTACGAGGAACTCACCCAGAAGGAAATCGCCGAGGTCTTGAGCGTCTCCGAGGGTCGGGTTTCCCAGCTGCACAGCCAGGCCCTGCTGAAACTGCGGGTCAAGTTGATCAACTCGGATTTGTACGAACCTTAAAACTTGTCGAGGCCCTCATGTTGCCACTCACCCCCGCCTTCATGGGCAGTTTCCTGGCCGCCGCCCTGTGCCTGTCGCTCCTCCTGGTGCTGGCCAGACGCCAGCGGATCATCCGGCAGCGGCAAGCCGAGCGAATCCTCGCGCTCCAACGCAAGATCGATGCGGCCCTGGAAGACGAAAGCGGCGTTTTTTCGCCCAGGCAGTCGTTCGGCACCAGCCTGAAGGAGGCCAGCCTGACCACCAGCCTCCAGCGGCCCCGGCTGGACACCATGGCGAAGGTCGACCGGCAGACCCCGGAGAAATACCGGATTCTCGCCAAACTGGCGGCCCAGGGCATGGACAGTGCCCAGATCGCGGCCGTGCTCGGGATCTCGAGCGTCGAGGCCGCCCAGTTGCTCAGCCTTTGCCACATGGCCGAAATCGGCCGCTGAGCGGCAAAGACAATTTTTTGACGTAAAGAAGCATCGGCCGATTTCCGAAAAGAAGACAAAGCCACCGACCGGCATCGATACCCAACGGAGCACCATGGTTTCGGGAAAGTACAGCGCAGTCAGCGGAGCGTTGACCAGGGAATTGGCGATGAACAACATCGCCTCCAACCTGGCCAACGTCAACACCAACGGGTTCAAGAAGGATCGTATCGGGTTTTCGGCCCTGCTGAGCGGGGCCAAGCAGGCCCGCGAGACCAAGGGGATCAACTATGCCCGCACCCGCACCATCGAAACCGATTTCGGTCAGGGTGGCATGCAGACCACTGACCGCGCCCTGGACGTGGCCATCGACGGGCCCGGATTCTTCAAGGTGCGCAAGGGCAACGAAATTTTTTATACCCGCGCCGGCCACCTCAACCTCGACAGCAACGGCACCCTGCTGACGGAAGAAGGCCACCTGGTGCTGGGGGCCGGCAACGCCCCCCTGCAACTGGACACCTCCCAAGGCAAGGATATCGTCATCGCCGAATCGGGGGCGATTTCCGTCAACGGCGTACAGAGCGGCGGCGCGCTGCAGGTGTTCACCATTCCCGAGCAGAGCGAGCTGACCAAGGTCGGCCATGCCCTCTACAAGCTGGAGCGGGGCGGCGACCAACCCGCGGTCGGATTTCGGGTGATCCAGGGCAATCTTGAAACCTCCAACGTCAACATGATGGAGGAAATGACGTCCATGATTGCCGCCCAGCGCGCTTTTGAAGCGCATACCAAGGTCTTGGAAAGCTACTCGAAAATCGGCGACAAGCAGGACGAGCTCGGCTCGATCAGTTAACCGGCAACAAATCAACGCTCAAACGGCGGCAACGCCGGACTCGGACTCGGAGGTTTATACCCCATGCGCTCACTCTGGACATCAACCACGGGCATGTCGGCCCAAAGTCTCAACATGGACGTCATTGCCAACAACCTGGCCAACGTCTCGACCTCCGGGTTCAAGAAAAGCCGGGCCGACTTCCAGGACCTGCTCTATCAGATCATGAAGGTCCCCGGTTCGCCGACCTCCGACGACACCAAATCGCCGACCGGCATCCAGGTGGGCCTGGGCGTCAAACCGGCCGCGGTCACCAAAATTTTCACCGAAGGCGACATCGTGCAGACCGGCAACACCTTCGACGTGGCCATCGAGGGCTCCGGGTTCTTCCAGGTCGCCCTCCCCGACGGCAACACCGCCTATACCCGGGCCGGCAACCTCAAGCTGGACGGCACCGGCCGGATCACCACCTCCGACGGCTATCCCATCCAGCCGGAAATCGTCATTCCCGAGGATGCGCGCAATGTCACCATCAGCGAGACCGGCGTGGTCAGTGCCCTGCTCGGCGACAGCAGCACCACGACCGAGCTGGGCAATATCGACCTGGCCGATTTCGTCAACGAGGCCGGCCTGATCGCCATTGGCAAGAACCTGTTCCGGGAGACCGAAGCCTCGGGCGTGGCCCTGATCGGCACGCCGGGTTCCAACGGCATCGGCACCCTGCTCCAGGGCTATGTGGAGAATTCCAACGTCAACCTGGTCGAGGAAATGACCCAGATGATCACGGCGCAGCGCGCCTTTGAAATCAACTCCAAGGTGATCACCACCTCGGACGAAATGATGCGAACCGTAACCAACATGGTCTGATCGTTGCGTTATATCGGCTTGCTTCTGATTGCCTGCTGGTTGTTTTGCCCGCCGCTGTCCGCGGCCGCCCAGGTATCCGTCCATTTCAAGGACCGTGCCGAGGTGAGCGACCAGAAGATTGTCCTGGCCGATATCGCGGACATTCAACCCGCGGGCAGCGCCGCCGAGGCGCTCGGCCAACTGCCGATCGCGGCGGCGCCCGCGCCGGGAAGGACCAAGGAATTGTACGTGGTCACCGTGATCAACGGCCTGCGCAACCGGCCTGAGGTGGCCGATGTCGACTGGCAGGGCAGCCAGACCGTGGTGGTGGAACGCAAGGCCATGACCTTGTCTCCGGACCAAATGCAGGCCATGATCGCGGCCTATCTCAAGGAGAACAGTTCCATCCTGCCCAAGGCGGAGATACGATTTACCTCGGTTCGGAGCCCCGAGGCCATGACCTTGCCGGCCGGCGCGCTCACCTGGAAGATCACTCCGTCCCGGCCGGGCATCGTCGGCAGCACCAGTTTTGTCATCGCCCTGTTCGTCGACGGCAAACCGGCCGGCAACTGTACCCTGCGGGGGCGGCTGGAAGTGGTTGCCGAGGTATTGACTGCGGCTTCCGCCCTGCACCGGGGCGACCTGGTGAACGAGGACAATGTCGTGCTCCAGCGCCAGGACGTCAGCGGCGTCGAAAACCCCTTGTTCGCCAAGGAGGAAATCCTCGGCAAACAAATCGCCCGCACGGTGGCGCCGGGCACGATCCTCAAACCGGAGCACATTGTCCTGCCGCCGGTGATCAAGGCAGGCGAAATGGTCAAGATTATCGCCCGCAAGGGTTCCCTGCAGCTGTCCACCAGCGGCTTGGCCAGGGCCGATGGCCGCTTGGGCGAAACCATCGCGGTCAAGAATATCAGTTCAAACAAGGTGATTCATTGCCGGGTCGAAGGCCCCGGCGTTGTTTCCGTGGAGTTTTAGTCCGATGAAACGATCGACCTTCTTGCCTGTCCGTATCGGTCCTACGGTGGTCCGCTGGAGCGAACTTGCCTGCTGCCTGCTGTTGCTGGCCGGCCTGGCCGCTTGCGCCCCCCAGGCCCAGGAGGTGACCGCCGCCCACGAGCCGCTGGAAGAGCCGGTGGCGGCCAATCCCCGGCCCCAGTCGCCGGGCACTCTGTGGAACGGCGACGAGGGCAGTTGGCTGTCGGATATCAAGGCCAGGCGGGTGGGCGACATCGTCACGGTGATCATCAGGGAACAGGCCAAAGCCTCCAAGGAGGCGACCACCGATACCTCGCGCGACTCCGGCATTTCCGCCGGCATCTCCACCTTCTTCGGCTTGGAGAAAAACGTGGAGGACAGCACCAACATCAATCCCTCGTCCATGATCAGCGCCAACAGCGGCAACGAGTTCAGTGGCAAGGGCAAGACCACCCGCTCCGAGGACCTGGCCGCCACCCTCACCACCCAGGTGGTGCAGGTGTATCCCAACGGCAACCTGAAAATTCGGGGCGGAAAATCGGTTGCCGTCAACAATGAAAACCAGATCATCTACCTGACCGGCATTGTCCGGCCGCACGACGTTACCGCCGAAAACACCGTGGATTCGGGCAACATTCTCAACGCGCAAATCACCTACACCGGCAAGGGGGCGCTGTCCGACAAGCAGAAGCCCGGCTGGCTGATGCGGATTTTCGACAACACCTGGCCGTTCTGAGAGCTCGGGGAGCTTCGGGAGAGACAGCATGCATTATCGACTCATCACCGCTCTTTTGCTGATCGGCGCTGCCTGTTTGACCGCCGCGCCAGCCCAGGCCACCCGCATCAAGGATCTCGCCACCATCGAAGGGGTGCGCGAGAACCAACTGATGGGCTATGGCCTGGTGATCGGCTTGTCCGGCACCGGCGACGACATCACCAAGTCCGTCTTCACCAAGCAGGCCATCATCAACATGACCAAGCGGATGGGCGTGGCCCTGACCGCCGATGTCTATAAACAGATGAAGACCAAGAACATCGCCGCGGTGATGGTTACGGCGCAACTACCGCCCTTTGCCCGCCCCGGATCGGCCATCGACATCCAGGTCTCCTCGCTCGGCGACGCCTCCAGCCTTTCCGGCGGCACCCTGCTGATGACCCCGCTCAAGGGGCCGGACGGCAGCACCTACGCCGTTGCCCAGGGACCGCTGGCGGTGGGCGGCATTTCCTTTGGTGGCAAGGCGGCCAAGGCGCAAAAGAATTTCGCCACTTCGGGCCGGGTGAGCGGCGGCGCGATCGTCGAGCGGGCGGTCGATTACGCCCTGCCTCCCGCGGGCGATGTCGTCTATCAGCTGCGGGAAACCGATTTCACCACCGCGGCCCGCATGGTGGAAGCCATCAACCGCCGCTTCGGCGCGGGAACGGCGCAACCGGTCGATTCCGGCACGGTGAAGGTGGCAAGGCCCAAACAATTCCCCGGCGACATGGTCACCTTTATCGCCGATCTCGAAGGGATCGAGGTGGCGCCCGACGGCCCGGCCAAGATCGTGGTCAACGAGCGCACCGGCACCATCGTCATGGGCCAGGATGTCCGGATAGCCACGGTGGCGGTTTCGCACGGCAACCTCAACTTGGTCATCACCGAATCGACCCAGGTCAGCCAACCCAATCCGCTGGCACAGGGCACGACCACCCAAACGCCCGCGACCACCATCAAGGCGGTCGAGGATACCGGCAATCTGGTGGTGCTGCCCATGGGGGTCAACCTCGGCGACATTGCCCGGGCATTGAATGCCATCGGCGCCACTCCGCGCGATTTGATCGCCATTTTCCAGGCGATCAAGGCCGCCGGGGCACTCCAGGGCGAACTGGTCATTTTGTAGCCGCGCTTTTTCGCGCCTTGTTCTTCTTTTCTTTCGCCAGGTACTGACATGACAACCAACATCGACCCCAATTTGCTGCTGCAGGCGAGTTCGCAAACCGCTACGAAACAACCGACGGTCAAGGACAAGGCCGCCTTGAAAAAGACCTGCCAGGACTTCGAGGCGATCTTCATTCAATCCATGTTCAAGGCCATGCGCAAATCCGTGGTCCAGGGCGGCTTGGTGACCAAGAACAACGCCACCGCCATTTTCGAGGAAATGTTCGACCAGAACATCGCCACCGACATTGCCCAAAAACAATCCCTCGGTCTGGCCGACCAAATGTACCGGCAGATGGAAAAAAATCTGCCCAAGGACAAATGATCGGCGTTTTCTTTTTTTGAAGAATTTTTTTTTGGGTAAAGTTTTTTTCGACAGGCGCCGAAAAGACAGTCAACAGGAAGTTTCATCCCTGACACGACGGACCAGGACGGTCCGAACATTTTGCACGGAGGCAGAACCATGGTAACGAATATCAATCAGAATCAACTCTCCGGCACCATGCTGGCGTACCGGAGCAACAGCTTGGATGTGTCCAGATCGTCGGTTGCCGTCAACAACGGCGGCCAGACGACAACCACCGATACAGTCAGCCTGCGCAGTGAATCCACCACGGCCGTCACCTACTCCGGCGGCATCCAGCTTCCGGCCGATGAAGAAGCCAGATTCAGCATGTTGCGGAGCCTGGTGGCCAACATGCTGCATGAGCAGGGCATCAACACCAAGATAGCCGTCGGCGACAGCGAAATCGACCTCGCCACCGTCACTCCCGAGCAAGCTCAGGAATTGATAAGCGATGACGGCTACTTCGGCGTGGAAAAGACCTCCGAGCGGATTTTTCAATTTGCCGTGGGCATTGCCGGCGGCGATCCGGCCCGCATCGACGAGATCAAGGCGGGGGTCGACAAAGGCTTTGCCGAAGCCAAAAAGGCCTTTGGCGACTGGTTGCCCGATATTTCATACGCCACCTACGACGCAGTGATGCAGAAGCTGGACAAATGGGTGGCGGACTCTAAGGCCGCAGCTTGATACTTTTACCTTAGGTGACCAAGATGACTGTAGAATTTTTCGGATTACGAGGCATGGGACAGATCGGCGGCCTCAATAGAATCGGCCAGACCGGCGACACGCAGAAAACGGGAAAGAGCGAAAGCAAAGAGGGCGTTTCCTTTGCCTCGGCCCTGCAGGGAGCTGCTATGACCCAGGAAACCGGCAGAACCGGCGACGCCGAACGCGCCGCTCGGGTGCAGGAACTCAAGGCACAGGTCGCCAGCGGCCAATACGAGCCGGACCTGAACAAGGTCGCTTCCAGCCTGCTGCGCTTTCTGGTTGAGGGTTGATCATGGACCGGGCCACTGTTCATAGTTTGCTGGTGCAGCTCCGCGACATCATCCGCGACGAGCGCGAGCATGCCAAGGCGCTGGATATCCAGGCCATGATGGCGGATATCCAGCGGAAGGAAATCCTAACCCGGGCCTTGAACGGTGTGACCGAACTGCATCCCGACGACCAGAAAGTCGTCCAGGAAATCCGGCACGAAAACCGGAAAAACGCCTATCTGTTCCGGGCGACCCTGAACTGGATTCAGGAAAGTATGGAATTTTTCGGCCGCAAGACCGTCCCGGTCACCTACAGCCAGAGCGGCCTGTCGCAAAACAACCTGATCAACGGCCGCCTGCTCTCCGGCCGGATCTGATCTTCTTTTCCCTCCCTTTCTTTCCCCCCTGCCGAACCGCGCCCGCCGGCCGCAGCCTTCTTTCGCCCCGCCCCCTCACAGCCAGGCGGCGGCCGGGCGTTGGCGCGCAAGTTTCTCGTCCCGAAGCCTAAACTCCTCCCCCGTTTCTGCCGATAACATCATAACGCAACCGTGTGCCGGCTATGGTGGCAGAGTAAAACCGCTCCATCCGCCACCTGAGCATCAAACGATTTCCGGGCAGCCCGGACCACAAGAAGAAGAGTTACCGCCATGACCAGCTTGCTCAACGCTCTCAATGCCGGCAAGACTAGCCTGCTGACCAATCAGAAATCGATTGAGATCACCGGCAACAACATCGCCAACGTCAATACGCCGGGCTATTCGCGGCAAACTGCTCAGTTGTCGAATGTGCCGTCGCTCAACTTCGGTAACTTTTTCATCGGCCAGGGGGTGACTGTCTCCGACGTCAGCCGCGATTACAACGTCTTCATCAACCGCCAGCTCCAAAGCAAGACCATCGACTATGGCGAGGAAACCGGAAAATCGAGTTCCTTGGCGGAGCTTGAGCGTATTTTCAATGTCTCCGGCAGCAATCTCGCCGGCCAAATCAACGATTTTTTCGACGCATGGCAGCAACTGGCCGCCAATCCAAGCGGCCAGGTGGAACGCGATGCGGTGATCCAGCGAGGACAGTTACTGGGCGGGGCATTCGCCAGCATCACCAATGAGTTGGATACGATCGAACAGAACATCAACAGCGAAATCGTGGCCGGTGTTTCGACCATCAACAAGCAACTCACTGAAATCGCCCAACTCAACGAGCGCATCCATCTGGTTGAGACTTCGGGACAGAGTGCCAACTCGGCCCGTGACCAGCGCGACCTGATCATCAAAGATCTTTCGGAAACCTTGGGCGTGCAGACCTATCCCGACAACATGGGCATGATCTGCGTCCAACTGCCCGGCGGCCAACCCCTGGTCTTAGGCGGCACGGCCGCGACCATCAGCACCGTCACCAACGGCACGGATGTCAACCTTCAATTGAACATCGCCGGTGCCACCCGCGACATCGGGCTGGACAACATGGGCGGCAAGTTCAAGGGTATGTTCGAGATGCGCGATGTTTTCATGGAAGGCCTCCGCGACGATCTCAACACCTTGGCCGTCGACCTGTCCACCGCGGTGAATACGGAACACGTGGCCGGCTACGGTGCCGACGGCGTCACCGGCCGCCTCTTTTTCGACGACATCAGCGCTCTGCCTCCGGACCAGGAGGCCAGCCGCAATTTCAAGGTCGCCCTCACCGATTCCTCCCAGGTAGCAGCCGCCGGCAATCCCGAGGCCGCCCCCGGCGACAATGAAAACGCCCTGCGCATCGGCCAGCTGGAAAGCAGCCGCAAGGTGAACGGCACCAACGAAACCTTCGACACTTTTTTCAGCCAGATGGTGGCCACGGTGGGTATCGAGGCGGCCCGCAACGACTTGGCCCTGTCGGGAGCCAAAGACGCAACCATTCAGCTCCAAAACCTGCGGGATGGGTATTCAGGGGTTTCCCTGGAAGAGGAAATGATCGATCTCATCCAATTCCAGCGCGGATTCCAGTCTTCGGCCAAATTTCTCTCCACCGTGGACGAGCTGATGAATTCACTCATTCAAATGAAGAGCTAAGCCATGAAAGCGACGCAAGGAACAACCTATCGCATGCTGGGGTCGAGGCTGAACGATATCTCCCTCCAGCTGGAAGAGTTACGCAAGATCGGCGTCACCGGCAAGAAACTCAACGCCCCTTCCGACGATCCCGCTGCGATCCGCCCGGTGTTCAACACCCGCAAGCAACTGTCCAATGTTGACCGGTACCTGGACACCATGGGCAAGTCGCTCGATACCATGCAGGCCACCGACGGCCATCTCAAGCATGTGGAAAACATCATGCAGCGGGCCAAGGAAATCATGACCAACGCCATCAATGGTACGCTCAACGACGAAGACCGGACCGTGCTCGCTGACGAGATGGCCGGCTTGCGCAAGGAATTGATCGCCGCCGCCAACGGCACGGTGGATGGCAAGTACCTGTTTGCCGGCTACCAGCAGGACACGACTCCCTTCGTGCAGAATTCCGCCTACGACCCACAACTCTACGATCCCAACGATTCGTCGACCTGGCCCTACCTCTATCAGGGGGACGAGAACGCCACCTCACTGGAAATGACTCCCGGTGAATTGGTGCAGGTCAACCTGACCGGCAACGATCTTTTTTTCGGTACCTCGGCCTGGGACCCGGCCAACCCGGCCAACAACAGCACCGAGTCCGGACGGTACGATCTCTTTCTGGAACTCACCCAGGCGGAGGAAGCCCTTCGCAGCAACGACCAGGCCGCCATGCAGACCAGCCTGAGCGATCTCGAGGGCGCGGCTGAACAAAACCGACGGCTTCGCGCCCAACTCGGCAACCAGGCCGACCGGGTCGATGCAACGATAAGTTATCAAGAAGAGGTCCGGGTCGATTTGAAACAGATTCTCTCCCGGTACGAAGATGCGGACGCCATCGAGGCATTCAACAACATCATTCAGCAGGAAACCGCCTTCCAAGCCGCCTTGAGCGTCACCTCCAAGGTTTCGCAGCTCTCGATTCTCGACTATTTATAAGAGCGATCCAAGCAATCGAAATGGATTGCTTTTCCCGCTCGTTTACTGAATAGTGCCCGACAAGGGAAAAATGCTTTCCGCAAGGATGGTTGCTCCCCTTGCCGGGAAGCGTTCGCCTCTCTGCTTCCCCTTCCCCCTGGACCTCTTGTCCCGAGTTTTTCCACAGGTGCGATTATGCTGGTGCTGACCAGAAAACCCGGTGAAGGCATTGTCATCGGCGACAACATCACGATCAAAATCATTGAACTGAAGAGCGGCAGCATCCGGATCGGGATCGACGCCCCCCGGGATACGAAGATCTACCGCGAGGAGATCTACGACCGTATTCGCCAGGAAAATATCGATGCCTCGGCCAGTTGGAATATGGCCGACCTGGATACCCTCATCGACAAGCTTACAGACAGGACGTTGAAAAAATGAAAACCATACAGACCCGTTTTGGCGAGGTAACATACGATCCGTCCAATGTCCTTCATTTTCCGGAGGGGTTGATCGGGCTTGATCAGTTGAAAAATTTCATCGTGATGCCGAGCAAAAAAAAGGGGCCGCTCTTCTGGATTCAATGCGTCGACGACCCAGACTTCGCCTTTGTCGTCACCGATCCGACCAACTTCTTTCTCGATTACCTGGTGCTTCCCGACGATAACGAGCGGCAGAAGCTGGGCATCGACGCCCAGGACGACTGTTTTGTCCTGGCCATTGTCTCCATCTCCGAGGACAAGGAGATCACCCTCAACCTCTCCGGCCCCGTCCTGTATGCCCCGGCGAGCAACAGGGCCATGCAGGTCATCCTTGAGGATTCCCGCTACGACACCCGAACCCCGCTGCCGAAGGTGGGATAACGGCGCGCCCTTTCCGTTCGCACTCAATCCATGGCAGCAGAATCACGACCTTCTGCTGCCTTTTCTTTTTTTGCGAAAAATTCACCTCAGGGATTCTGGCATCGCCGGCAACTGGCAAAACCGCCCGTCCTGCCTGACCAAGGCAATCTTCCTTGCCTTCTGCCTTTCCATCCTGTAACTTTCTCCTATTTCTCCAGATTTAAAAAATCACGGAACGCATGCCCAGCGGCAGCGCCCTGTCCGGTGTTTCGTGACCATCGTCACCTTGATTGACACACCTTTCGGCTAGCAGGCGTTCGGGGTGTTGAGGCGGAAACGCTGGGGGCCTTGCTTTCCAGCCTGATCGGTTGGCCGAGCGGGTCCTGCGTCCCGGAGCCTGGCGCAAGGTGTTGAACGGTGGACCGCTTCGACCTGGCCGCCCGGCCCCGGATGGCAAATTGCGGGGCAAAGACGCCTGGAACGAAAAAAGAATCAACCAGCATTTTTTTCCTAAAGCCGTATGCGGCCCGGGCCGATAAGTAAGGTAAACGAGGTTATCGCCGACAACCGGGCCTGCCAACAAAGCCCGCAACCCAAGGAGGCCGACGACAGAACGCAACCAACAGCACGACCGAAAAACACCACAACCAAACTAAAAAGAAAAAAAGCAATCCTACCATTTCGGCAAGGATGCCGAGCTAAACAATAAGCCAATTCAATATTCACGGAGGAATATCATGGCACTTTCAATCAACACCAACGTCGCTTCCCTCAACGCTCAACGCAACCTCGGCAAAAGCCAGAGCTCCTTGGCCACTTCCATGCAACGGCTTTCTTCGGGCCTGCGCATCAACTCCGCCAAGGACGACGCCGCTGGACTGGCCATTTCCGACCGGATGACCTCGCAGATCCGTGGCCTGAACCAGGCGGCGCGCAACGCCAACGACGGCATTTCCATGGCCCAGACCGCGGAAGGCGCCCTGCAGGAAGTGACCAATATGATGCAGCGGATGCGCGAGTTGTCCGTCCAGGGAGCCAACTCGGCCACCTACGGCGCGGACGACTTGACCTCCATCTCCGATGAAATCAAGCAGTTCGGCACAGAGATCGACCGCATCCTGAATGCGACCCAGTTCAACGGCAAAAATATCCTCGCTGGTGATACTGGCAGTATGGTCTTTCAGGTGGGCGCCAATACAACAGCCGATGTGGATACCATTACGGTTACACTGACTGATATGACAGGCGCAAAGGCCGATGGAGGCCTGAAGGAGGTATCTAGCGATATAGCAACCTTGACAGACGCGGCAGCCGCTGACGCGGATGGCACGAAGTTTCAAGCGATCATAACTGCGGTGGATGATGCCCTGAAAATCGTTGACACGAAGCGTGGTGAGCTTGGCGCAGTGCAGAGCCGCTTCGAATCTAGCATCGCCAACCTGCAGAACGTATCGGAAAACCTGAGCGCCGCCCGGGGCCGGATCATGGACGCCGACGTAGCCCAGGAAACCTCGGAAATGACCAAGCAGAACATTCTGCAGCAAGCGGGTGTTTCCATCCTTGCCCAGGCCAACCAGACTCCGCAGCTGGCCCTGAGCCTGCTCCAGTAACCGCTTTGCCCCGCAGAGGACGGCCGCCCGGCCGCCCCTGCGGGCTTTTGTTTGCCGGGCGGGTTGCGCCGGGGCATGCCCTTGTCTCTGGCACAACCCGCAACCGGTACAAGGGCCGCCTGCCGTGCCCATTGCATTGTGCGGAGCCGGCGGGCTGAACCGGGTTTCCTTTTGCCTGCACAGAGAGGGCAACGAACATGTTCATCGACCACATCAGCACCAACGCCTCGGGCCTTGCGCCCCGGGTCGCCCACCAGGCTGCGGCGCAGGTGGAGCGCGACCGCAGGGACGTTAATCGCGCCAAGCCCCCGCCGCAGCCGGACAGCAACGAACAATCCTCCGGTATGCAGCCGGAAGAGCTGCTGGACCAGATTAAATCGCTCACTGAAAACGGTGCCTACAGCGTCCGTTTTGAAAAAGACCAGCTTTCCGAAGAACTGATCGTTAAGATTGTCGACCAGGAATCCGATGAGGTTATACGGCAGATCCCCTCGGAAGAGCTGCTGCGCCTGCACGCTCATTTACAGGAGCTTCGGGGCAACATTATCGACACGGCAAGCTAGCACCGGGCACCCAACCGGGAGGAGACCCCATGGGCATTCAATTCAGCGGCCTTTCCAGCGGCCTGGACACCGCCACCATTGTCAAGGAGATGATGGCGCTTGAGCGGGCGCCCATCACCCGCATGAGCACGGAGAAGACGTGGCACAGCAGCCGCCTGCAGGCCTTTACCGAACTTGACAGCCGCCTGCGCGCCTTTTCCGACGCCATCAAGGATCTGAACTACAGCTCGACGCTGAACAAACGGACAGTCGGGCAGAGCACGTCCGACTTTCTGACCGCCACCGTCGGCGCCGACGCGCTTGCCGGCACCAGTTACCAGGTGGAGGTCGTTGCCCTGGCCCAGGTGCAGAAATCCATCTCTGCCACGGGCGTGGCCGACAAACAGGCGACGCAGTTCGGCGGCGGCGAGTTGCGGCTGACGATTGACGGCGAGGAGCACGGCATCAGCCTTGAAGGCGCGGAAAACTCGCTGGAAGACGTGGCCAAGGCCATCAACAAAGCAGGGCTTGGGGTTTCCGCCTCCATCATCAACGACGGCTCGAACACGCCATACCGCCTGGTGCTGACCGGCCAGAAAACCGCCCAGACCTTTTCGCTTGACGCCAGCGGCCTTGCCGGCGGCGAGGGTCTGGGGGGCTTCACAACCGCCCAGACGGCGCAAAAAGCGCATGTTCGTGTGGACGGTATTGATATTTACAGCGCATCGAACACCATCGCCGAGGGCATCCCGGGCGTGAAACTCGACCTGCTGCAGGCCAAGGAAGGGACGACCACCAACCTGAGCGTCACCCAGGACTCCAAGGCCATCAAGGCTTCGATCGAGTCTTTTGTCAAGGCCTACAACGACATCTTGAGCTTTATCGGCGGCCAGTCGGTTACCACCGCGGAAAACGGCGAGCAGAAAGGCGGCGGCGTGCTGGGCGGCGATGCGGGGGTCAACTCCGTCAAGCGCCAATTGCAGCGCATGCTGACCCAGTCGGTGCCCAATGCGGGTGCCTTCACCACCCTGTCGCAACTTGGCCTTGAAACGCAGAAAGACGGCACCCTCAAGATCAACAGCGACACACTGACCAAGGCGATTGACAACAATATGAGCGATATTGTCAACCTGTTTACCGATTCGGGCGAACAGCAAGGCATTATCAGCCAGTACAAAGACTATCTGTTTAAGATAACGAGCAGCGCAACCGGCCTGCTGCAAGGACGCAAAACCAGCATCAACGCCAGCATCAAGCGCATCGACTCGCGCATAGAGAGCATGGAACTGCGGCTGGAAAAGCGCCAAAGCAACCTGGAAAAACAGTTTTCGGCCATGGAAAGCCTGATGAGCGGCTTCAACGCGCAGAGCAGCTACCTGACCCAGCAGATGAACATGCTGAACAACATGCTGACCAACAAATAAAGCAACGGCACAACCAGAGGCACCCATGAACGCTTACACCCAAAACGGCCAGGCCAACCAGTATCTGGCCAACAGCATTCGTTCCGCATCTCCCGAACAGCTGATGCTGATGCTGTACGATGGCGCAATCCGCTTTCTTTCCCAGGCCATCCAGGCCGTTGAACAGCACAACCCGGAACAGCGTGCCCTGTTCATCAACCGCGCCTCGGCCATTGTGACTGAATTTGCCGCCACGCTTGACTCTTCGCACAACCCCGAACTGGCGGAAAACCTCACCGCCCTGTACGGGTACATGCTGCGCCGGATGATGGAAGCCAACCTGAAAAACGCCCCCGAACCGCTGCAGGAATGTAAGCAGTTGCTGACCGACCTGCGCATGACCTGGACCAAGGCCATTGCACTCAACAAACGGGTAGCGCATGCCCCCGCCACCATGTCCCGGCAGCCACTGGCTGTTGCCATGTGATGGACACATACACCCCGCTCCACAACGCTGTTGCCCAATACCGGCTGATCCGGGACCTGATGCTCCGTATTGAGCAGGCCATGCAGGCAGGCAGCCGCGTTGCGGAATACTCAGCCTTTACCGAGGAGTTGACTCGCCTGCAGGACGCGGCCAGGGCAAACGACGGGGAAACGCTTGACCTGCTGCGGCGTGACCCATCGTCCGGCAGCCGCGAGCTGGCCGCCGAACTCACCGCCCTGCTGAGCGAAGTGTACGAGCTGAACCAGCGGCTGCGCACGCAGATGCGAGGCCACATGGCCCTGCTGCTGGATGAATTGCGTACACTGCAGACCGGTGCCACCATGTTACAGGGGTACAAGCCCGAAGGGGCGCAAACGGGAAAACGCTTCTCCTCCTCCGGCTGACACCTTCATCTTGTTGAACCAACCCCTCAAGCCCTCCTTTCCTTGTCGCAGTAGCGTTTCCATTCTTTTCCCCGCTGTTTTTAAATAATTCTTCCTTTTTTCACCGGGCTATGGCATTGTAGGTAGAATATCGCCGACAGGCATTTCAGAGGGTGTAACGTTTTGTCATTACTGATAAATTTTTTCAATTCCGTCAAAGATGGCATGGCAGTGCGCACGACTGTTCCGCTTCTTAATCTGAAAGAAAAGGAACGGCTGCACTGTTTCTACGGCAAGGTGAATCCCCCCGTTTTCACCCTCACCTTCCCTGACGGCACCCTTGCGTTCGATCAGGTGGACACCACCAGATCATGCATGGTGATGTTCGATTTCATCAACCAAACCATTATCGTCGCCGCCTCGATTCAAGCGATCAAGGAGCCGTCCGCCCTGGAACTCGTTGCCCGGGAGACGATTACCCACACGCACGCCCGGAACTATTTCCGTGTCGATGCGTCCACCAAAGTGGCGGCTTCGGCCATTTTGCAGGAAGAAGTCCCGCAGGAATCTCTCAGTTGGAGGCTGCTTGGCGATACCATCGACTTGAGCGGCAGCGGGCTCCTTTGCAGTTTCAGCGAACCGTTGGCACAAGGGGTCAGAGCGAAAATCGAGCTGACGCTTCCCACCAGGGACATGGAAGTGATCGTGGCGCTCGGGCATGTGGTTCGCTGCCGAAAAATCGAGGAGCATTTTTACCACATTGCCTTGCATTTTGATGAAATCGACTCAGAAAGCCAGGATAAGATCATGGCTTGTTGTTTTGAGTTGCAGCGCAGGTATCTGCGTATGCGAGTCCGGCTGGAAAGTGTCAGCACCGCTTGAACGAAAAGCGGCCCGGCGCCTTCCCTAACGAGACAATATGGTCGTAACGTGTCAGGAATTCATGATATTCTAGAAAAATTGGCTGACAATGCCCCCACCATTGTCGATCTTCCCGGGATTCACGATGAAACAATTCGCTGCAATGCCTTGTTCGTCAAAAAAGAGTTCCCTTGCCTGGAACTCGTTTTTCCTCCCCGATCCTGGGATGCGGCCGACCTGAAAATCGGGGCCGACTGCAATCTGGCGGTGGACCACAACGGTTTGACCGTTAACCTGATTGCCCGGCTTGACAGCATTGTCAAGGACCGCCGCCTGAGTTTCACAGCCAGGGAACCTGTCGCACCGGAAGCCCTGCGCGATTATTTTCGAGTGGCGATCGCCACCGCAATTGAAGCCTCCTATATTGCCGGGCCCAAAGAAACCAAGATCGATACCTGGAAAATGACCGGCACCACGCTCGACTTGAGCGGCAGTGGCGTCCTGGCCATTTTTTCCGAAAAACCGCCAAGCACCCAGCGCATCCAACTGGTCATTACCGTGCCGGAAGAAAGCAGCCCCATCGTCTGTCTGGCCAACGTGGTCCGATCGTACCGGATTCGCAAGAATCGGTTTCAGGTTGCTTTTCATTTCGAAAACATCCCGTCAAAGACCAGGGACATGATCATGGCCTGCTGCATGCAGGAGCAACGGCGTCAACTCAGGGAAAATGTGCACACTGCCTGATACCCGCCGCGGGCGAACAGTCGCTGGCGACCGTACGGATTTATGCTTGCGTGCACCGCTTGCCCTCACAACATCAGTGCGCAACGACACATCGTCTTTTTCTCCTGGGATGCCCTGTTGACCGCGGTTGCGGATAAGCCAGCAGAGGGGGAATCCTGATGGACCCCATCACCCTAATCACCGAGATTAAACCTCTTCTTTCCGCGCGGCTTACCGGGGAGCAACAACAACGTTTGCCCTTCACCCAAGGGCAGTTCCTTCAGGGAATGGTCACGGCCAAGGGCGATGCCCATCTGTTCACGCTCGACCTCAACGGTCAGCAAGTGACGGCCGAATCGTCGACCCCGCTGCAAATCGGCCAGAAACTCAACCTGCAGATCGTTGCCCTGACACCGCGCATGGAGCTGCAAGTCGTCAGCCCCGAACCGGCCAATCGCTGGTTGGGCAATGTCTTGCCCTTGCTGGGAAAGGAACCGCTTCTACTGCCGCAATTGGCAACGGTTGCCGACGATCCTCCCCTGATGGCTCTGCTCAAGCCCGCGACTCAGGAAACACTGCTTCTCTTTGCCGGGCGACAGAGTACGGGCAGCGCTTCCCCTGCGCCCCTTCCCGTCCCCACCCTGATCAATCAACTTACCAACCTGCTCGCCCATAAAACCCTGGCCACACCTGAACCGGGCCTCCGCAACAGCTTGCAGGAAATTGTCACCCTACTCCAAGACGCCGGCCGTTCAGGCTCACTCGATCCGAAAACCGCTGCAACGGCCAACCGACTTGCCGATTTTTTCTCCCAACAGTTGGTGAGCCAGCAATCGTCCATACCTGGTCAACCCATTGCGGCCGGCCCTCAGTCAACCGGACCTCTGGCTACCGGGCCTAAAGAAATCGGTGCCGCCTTGGAGTTTCTCGTCAACCTGGCAGGGCTCAAATCCTCGGAATCGGCGTTGCTGACACAGCTGCTTTCACTGAATCGCGCCTATGCTTCCCTGCCGGCAGACCACCCCCTGCAGCAACTGCTGTCTTTTATGGTTCAGACCACAAGCGACCACGCCCTGCCCTTTCTCGCCCAAGGTGCGGCAGAGCATTTGGGGGAACGATACAGCCGGCTGGGGTTGAACATGGAGCAGTTGCTGGCAGGCGACAAGCCGGAGGCGGCAACCCATACCCTGAAATTCGCCCTACTCGAACTGGCCCAACAGGCCGGCGCAGCAGTCGGCAGAGGCGGCATCGCCGCGGATCAGCTGGGGCAACTCATCGAACTCTATCAACTTGTCCAACATCGACTGACAAACGAGTCGTTAATCTTTATCCCCCTTCCTTTTCCGTTCCTGCAGCAGGGGTATGCGTTGCTGGAAAGCGACCGCAGCGACGGAGAGGCAGAGGCGGCAAACAAACGTGCCGGCCAGGACAATCCCTCGGTAGCCCTGCATCTTCGGCTTGAGGGACTTGGCAATCTCCAGATCGAGATTCGCCGGCAGGAAGATCGAGTTGCCATACGGTTTTTAGCGGAGAATGCGGAAAAGGCCAAATTCATTGCCGAATTTCGCCAGGAACTGGAACAATGGCTCACCAGCGGCAAGCTGGAATCGGTTCAATTTCTGATCGGTGCCCAAGAGCCCATCAAGTCGCTGTTGGAAAAAATCATGCCCCAAGGAGAGGGCATGATCGACACCAGGGCCTGAAACAGGAGCAATCGGAAGGGAATGGCGGAAGAACAAGGCAAAAGAAAACGGGCGGTTGCCTTACTGTATGACCCCAAGAAAGGAACTGCCCCGAAGGTGGTGGCCAGCGGGGCCAACCTGATTGCCGAAAAAATCATCGCCGCCGCCGCCGCCGCAGGGGTTCACATTAAAGAGGACCCCGACCTGGTTGAATTGTTGGCAAAAATCCCGATCGGCGCAGAAATTCCGGCCGAACTGTATCAAACCATCGCCGAAGTCCTGGCCTTTGTCTACGCGGTGAACAACCGATACAAAAGCTCCAAGGGAATCGAACGGCCAAAATAAGGTTCCGGTAAGACAACTCCTTGGTATCAAAACGGATTGAAAAAAAAAACGGCCGAGAAAAAACCCTTCATATAAGCAGCTTTCTGGCGTATACTTTTGTCAGTCGAACAGAAGCAGTAAGATCCCATTGAAAAAATTCATTTTTTTCGTAACGAACTCTTTCAAGGTTCTTGCTCTCTGCGGAAAAGTTGTTTTCCCTGTATCAATTCGACAACGACATCTCCCCTGAACATTTTATCCGAACGTCTACGAGGTAGCATATGAACTATGGAGTTGTTAGCCAGGAACAGCTAGAAAAAATTGATGAAATCCTGACTGAGAAGCTCATCAAAATCGGGGTCGACTGCGTAATCATCATCGACATGGCCGGTAACATCATAACCGCCAAGGATAATGGCACATCGAAATACGATGTCTATTCCTTTGCGGCCCTGGCGGCGGGTAACTTCGCCACTGTGGACGCTATGGCCAAACTCGTCGGCGAGCAGGAGTTTTCCCTGCTGTTTCACAAGGGTTCGGAATGCAACATCCATTTTTCCAAAATTGACGACGAACTCCTGCTGATCACCATGTTCGGCAAGAGCATTTCCCTGGGCTTTCTCCGACTCAACGTGGTGGAAACCATCGAGCGCATCAAAAAGATTTGGGCTCGCAGCTAGTTGTCTTCCATTCGATGGCTGACAAGTATTCGTTTGGAAAAATCGTGAACAGTTTCAGGTTTTGCGGGAGAGAATTGTGAGTTTTATCAATCTCAGAGAAAAAATTGTTCAGGTAAAAATTGTCTATTACGGCCCAGGTCGTGGAGGCAAAACAACCAACCTGGAATATATCAACCGAAAGTTCTCCAAGCAGATTCAATCCGAAATGGTCAGTTTGAAGACACATGGGGATCGAACTCTGTTTTTCGACTTTCTACCGTTCAACATGGGACAGATCAAAGGCTATGATCTGAAAATCCAATTATACACCGTCCCTGGCCAAGTCAAATACAATGCAACCAGAAAATTAGTGCTCAAAGGGGTGGATGGCATAGTCTTTGTAGCTGATGCCCAAGAGCAAATGCGGGAAAAGAACATCAGGTCACTCAATCAGCTGCATGAAAATTTGACGAGCTATAAAGAATCCATATTCAAGATTCCACTTGTACTTCAATACAATAAAGTTGATTTAAGGAACCAGGGAATTCCCATTTTACCAACCTCTGTTCTCGAAAAAGATCTCAACAGCAAGCTCAAGGTACCTGCCTTTGAAGCAAGCGCACTCACGGGATACAACGTTCCAGAGACATTAAAGAAGATTATTTCGTCTACGGTTATATCCATCCAAAAGAAGCTCATGTGATGGACCGGTCGAGGAAGCCTAACAGCAGAGTCTGTCTATGAAAAAATCACAACCTGATCACATTTCTTCAATGGATGATTTTGAAGATTTGACACTTTTCGCCAACGAATCCTTTGATACCGAGGATGTCGATCTTTTTGAATTTACCAGCGAAGAATCTTCTCCATTGACGAGGCTCAAATCAATTATCCTCTCGCTTGACTGGGAAATTAACGACGAAATCCTTCAAGAGCTGGAAGACGAACTGGACAATCTCAAAGCCATGTGGCAGGGAGATAAAGTCGCTGAAGTTTACCTGCAGGGATTGAGCAAGATTGGCAGTTATATTCGTACCAAAGGCGCCTATGCCCACCCCAATTCCATTAAACTGCTCCTCACCTTTTTCTACAATTTTGAAAAAATTATCTCATCGACCCAGATAACCGGTGGAGAAATTACCCAGCTCCTAAAAGGAGATGTCCGAAAATTCAAAATCTTACAATATCAGATCAATCAAAGTGAAGCAGCAGAGACAGAAACGTCCGATGTTTCCGCCCATCTCGGAGAAACAAACCTCGCCGCTGCCAGCCTTTCAGGGACCACGACTGCCCAAGAGGCCTGCAAGCAACTGAAAGCCGCCATTCTGAGCCTCGATTGGGAGGTGACCAACGAAAGCCTGCGGCAGTTCAACGAGCGAATCAGTGCTTTCCAGTCCCAGATAACGGACAATAAGCCGGCGCTCGTCCTCATCCAGGGGTTGCAGGCTCTGGGGGATTACATTGCCGACGAGCGCGCCGACTCCCATCCTGAAGCGTTCATTCTTCTCCATTCGTTCAACGATGCGCTGGATGAATTTGTAAAGACCGGCGACGAGCAACTGAGCCAGGAGAAAATGCAGGAGATCCTCGTTGACAGGATCAACCGCCTGAACAATCTCAAAATACTGATTGCCTCGCCAGCAGGAGGCGAAGTCGACGACCAGAAGCTCGACCAGGTCTTCGAGGAGCTTGAGCCCTCTACCTCAACTGAAGCCGTGCCCGCTCCGGCCCCGACACCACCCGTTGCTCCGGAACCGGAGCCTACCCTTGCGCCAGCTGCCCTGTCGTTGGAACTTGACACCGCCCCGGCCGAGGATCTGGATCTGGTCGCCGAACTCGACACCCTGTTTGTTCCGGAAGCAATACCGGCCATGGAATCCGCCGAGGTACAATATCCCGATGAAGTGCTGCCTCCGGATGCCATCCACCCGGTTGACGATGAGTTGGCGGACGATTTCATCGAATCGCACCTCAGCAGTAAACGCGGCTTGACCCCGGCCTTGTCCGATGCCGACGAAACGTCAGGCTTCGATGCCGGTGCCGAACCCCTTGATCTGCCCACTCAGAACGACTTGGCCGACCAGCTTGATTTTCTTTTTACCGAAGCTGGCAATGAAGAAGAACCGGCTGTCACGCTCTCAGCACTTGATTCCGAAGAATTGGCTTTGGCTGTTGAAGATGAAGAGAGGCCGCTGGCCGCCCTGACGGAAGACGAGGAGCCCGAGCGCGATTTCGTGGTCGCGGCCCTCAGCGACGCCGAGATTCCCGCCGATGCAGACGAGCCCGACCGGGTTCCTGGAGGCGGACTCGAGGAAACGGATTTCGGGTCCCTGGACATCCAAAGCAAACTCGACAGTTTTTTTGCCGATGCCGACGGGCAGCAGGACGAAGCGCTTATTGCGGTGCCAGAGCCCGAAACGGACGATGACTTGACCATTGCCGCTCTCAGCGACGTGGCAGCACCAGCCGATGAAGCCGAAGGCGATCGGGGCTTGCGCAAAGCCGAGGAGCAAGAGGGCTTCGGTTCGTTGGAAATGCAAAGCGAACTCGACAGCTTCTTTACCGATACCGAGCAGGAGCAGGACGAAGTACTTGCCTCGGCGCCAGAAATTGAAATGGACAGCGATCTGGTTGCCGCTTTCGGCGATGTCACGACTCTTGCCGCCGAGGGCGAAGGCGATCAAGACCTGAGCAAAGTCGAGGAAGAAGTGGACCTCGGCTCCTTGGCCATCGAAAATGAACTCGACGGCCTCTTCACCGATAGCGACGAAGAGGAAGAAGAAATTCTTGCCACGATCGCAGAACCTGAGGACAGCGATGTGGTCATCGCCTCCCTCAGCGATGTCGCGGCTCTTGCCGCCGACGAGGACGAGTTCGAACGGAGCTTGAGCAAAGCAGAACCGGAAGCTGACTCCAACACCCTGGAAATCCAGGGCAAACTCGACAACTTCTTTGCCGCTACCGACGAAAAACAAAGTAAGCCGGCGGAAGTCACGGCCACGGAAGTGGAAGAGACCGAACACTCCCTTTTCTTCAACGAGGCGGACAAGCTGCAGACCGCTCTTGCCGATAGCGGCGAACAAGGCGGCTTTTCCGAAGAAGAGGAGATGGCGGCGTTGAATTTCACCCCCATGGATGAAATCGAGGAAAAACTCGATCTCTTTTTCGGAGCCGACGACGAGGAGGAACTTGGGGACGATGCACTGCTGGCCAGTTCCCTGGAAGAATCACTGGGATTCGATCTGGCGGACGACGAATCGATTGCTGTTCCGGGTGTATTGGCCCATCTCGATGCCGACCAGCCCACGGTATCCGCAATGGAAACGGCAAGACCCGAGTTTGCTACCGAGGAAGAACAGGCCTCCGCACCTCTTGAAGTCGATGAACTGACCATGGCGCTGGAAGCCAGTATCGACGACGACCAACAGCCGGCAACGGACGCGGCCGAATCGAAGGAAATACAGTTGGCCGCACTCGGCGCGCTTCTGCCCCTGGTGGTCCGCACGCCTTCGCGCGACAACCTCGCCGAATCTGCCGCCATGATCGCGGCCTTCAAGCAGGCGGATCTATCGCCGGCGCAGCACTCGCTGGTCCAACTGCTCGATTCGACCCTGACCTTGCTGGTTCGGCTACCCACCAAGGATCATGCGGCCACCGAAAAACTGGTCAATTATCTGTACGGGCAACTGAGAGCCGGGGAACCCCGGGCCGAGGTCCTGGCCGAGGCCATCGGCCGCTTCACCTCCTGGATGCAGGAGGCTGGCAAGATCATGCCGGTCGTACCGGCCGCCGGCGAGCAGCAACATGAACCGGAATACACCTATACGGCCAAGGAACTGTATTTCGAGCTTTCCGAACTCCGCAGCTATATGCGCGAGGAATTCGCCAAACTGCAGCACGACATGCAGCACCACAAGTAAACTTCATCACACCTCCCATAAAAAAAGGGCCGGTATTTCCGGCCCTTTTTTATTTCTGATTACCATCGAACCTCAGCCAGCTCGTTCACTGGCAATCGGCACTGTTCTTGACGTTCCGGAGAGCCGGTCGAGCAAACGAGACTCTCTGCGTTCGAGGTAACCATGCGGCCAGCGTTATCTTTATCCCGAACGTCCTTTGTTGGTCGTTTCGGCGAACGCAGTGGGAGAAATCTCAAGAAATTTCAGCGGAATACTCTCCAAGATCAAATCGGCTGAATTTGCGTGGTAATCAATTTTTTATTTTCGGGGATCAAAGGCTTCCCTGAGAGCCTCGCCGATGAAAATCAGCAAAACCAGGGTGCCGACCAGGACCACGAAGGTGGAAAGCGACAGCCACCAGGCCTCGATATTGGCCTTACCTTGGGCGAGCAGCTCGCCGAGGCTCGGGGTCGAGGGCGGCACCCCGAGCCCCAGGAAATCGAGACTGGTCAAAGCCAGGATCGCCGCGGACATGCGAAAGGGGAGAAAGGTGATCACCGGCGTCATGCTGTTGGGGAGCAGATGCCGGTACATGATGGTCAGGTTGCCGACCCCCAAGGCTTTGGCCGCCTTGACGTATTCCATGTTTCGCCCCTTGAGAAACTCGGCCCGCACGTAGTCGGACAGACTCATCCAGCCGAACAGCGAGAGCAGGATAAGGAGCAGCAGCATGCTCGGTTTGAAGATCGAGGCAAAGATGATCAGGAGATAGAGTTCGGGCATGGAACCCCACAGCTCAATGAATCGCTGGCAGAACAGATCGATTCGCCCCCCGAAATACCCTTGCACGGCACCTGCCGCAATGCCCAGAAGCGTGCCCACCGCGGTCAGGGCTGCCCCAAAGAGGACGCTCAGCCGAAATCCGTAGAGCAACCTGGCCAGGACATCGCGGCCCCGGTCGTCGGTGCCGAGATAGTTGTCGTGGCTGGGCGGTGCCGGTGTGGGCCGATCCAGGCTCTGGTTGATCGAATTGAAGCTGTGCGGATTGAGCGGAAAAATCGCAAAATTATTCCCCTCGCTCAGACGCTCGCGAATATACGGATCGCTGTAATCGGTCTCGGTCTCGAAATCGCCGCCAAAGACCGTTTCCGGATACATCCGCCACAGCGGGCAATAGTACTGATCTTCGTACCGGACAAGCAAGGGCTTGTCGTTGCTCAGCACTTCGGCGAAGAGACTGATGCCAAACAGCACCAGAAAAATAAGCAATGAATAGTAGCCGCGCCGATTCCTTTTGAACCGACTCCAGCGCCTGCGGCCGAGACTAGCCGCCCTCTCCGTAGCCACGCCCATAGGCTACCGCCTGCTCTCGAAGCTGATGCGAGGATCGACCATCACATAGGAAAGGTCGGACAACAGGCGGGAAACCAACCCGATGATGGTAAAAAAATACAGGGTGCCCAACACCACGGGATAATCGCGATTCAGCACCGATTGGTAGGCCAGCAGCCCCATGCCGTCGAGGGAGAAAATGGTTTCGATCAGCAGGCTGCCGGTGAAGAAGGCAGTGATGAAGCTGCCAGGAAAACCGGTGATGATCGGGATGATGGCGTTACGGAAGACATGCTTGTAGAGAATCCGCCCCTCCTCGAGTCCCTTGGCCCGAGCCGTGATCACGTACTGCTTGCGGATCTCCTCGAGAAAAGAATTCTTGGTCAGCAGGGTCATCACGGCCAAGCTGCCAACCGTGGAGGAAGTGACTGGCAGCACCATGTGCCAGAGGTAATCCAGTACCTTGCCCATGGTGCTCAACTCGTTCCAGTTGTCCGAAACCAGTCCCCGGAGCGGGAAGATGCTCCAGAAGCTGCCGCCGCCGAACAGTACGATCAGGGCGATGCCCAGCACGAAGCCGGGGATGGCGTAACCGATCAGGATCACTGCGCTGGTCAGCACATCGAAGGTGGAGCCGTCGCGGACCGCCTTGGCGATCCCCAAGGGAATGCAGACCGAATAAACGATGAAAAAGCTCCACAATCCGAGCGACATCGACACCGGCAGCTTGGAAATCACCAACTGGGCCACACTCATGTGGTGGTAGTAGGATTGGCCGAAATCAAAAGCCAGGTATTGGCGCATCATGGTCACGAACCTGGTCAGGGGCGGCTGATCGAAACCGTACAGTTGTTTCAACTGGTCCAGCCGTTCCTGATCGAGCCCCTTGTTGCCCTGGTACAAGCCCTGGCCGCTGCCCATGGTGTCGCCGCCGGTGCCGTATCCGCTCATCTGCGCCATCAGACGTTCGACCGGACCGCCGGGGACGAATTGGGTCACCGCGAAGGTGATCAGCATGATGCCGAACAAGGTCGGAATCATCAGCAGAAGCCGTTTGAGGATATAGCGTGCCATCAGTGCCTCGCCGCTCGAATGCCGACGCATTCCCCGGCGCCGGAGAAGGTTGGGCTATACGCGTCCATGCGACTCAGGAAATCTTGATGCCGCCGATGAAATCCGCATCGTTGCCGCGCGTTCCGGTCTTGCGGGGCCGTTCGGCAATACGCACCGGTTCCACCTCGATTGCCGGTTCCGGCTCAGGGTCGGGAAGGCGTTCGGGAATCGGCGCGGGCTCGGGCATTCTCGGGGCGGATGCGGCGTAGCGCGACCGGATGACCGGCTGCGCGGGTGGTGCCGGCGTCGCGGCAACCGCCGGCTCCTCGGCCGCCCGTTCCTGTCGGACCGGCTTTTTCAAGAAGCCCAGCACCCCATCCTGAAGCAGGGTCACATTGATCAACTCCCAGCCCTGCCCACCCATCTGGTTGAGGGTCTTTTCCATTTCCTCGTCGTCGACATATTTGTCGCCCAACAGCCCATCCTTGGTGAATTCAAAAAGAATGGTGCGGTATTGCCACTGCATTGCGCTCTCCTCTGCTCCGCCGCCGTCCGCCCCCGCAGTAATTGGGGCGAACGTTGCTCCGGCGTTCTTCTTGACGTTTTCGTTGTGCCCAACATCACCGACACCCTGCCCCTTACCGGACAATCAATGCAGGCTCCGAAGTTCCTCGGCAATGATTTCGATGCCCCGGGCCGCCTCGTCCTCATCCTGCGAATAGGTAATGCGCAGGCATTCGTCGACATGACGCCAGCCGGGCGGCAGACCGGGAAAAAAGGCGTCGCCGGACACCACCACCACTCCCCGTCTCTTCAACCGTTCGTACAGCTCGCGGCCGGTGATCGGCAGATCGGGGAACCACAGCCACAGGAAGAAGGCCCCCTCGGGAACATGCACCCTGTAGGCGAGTCCGGCAAAACAATCCCGAATCCTGGCCAGGGCCCGTTCCATCCGGTGGCGGTAAAAGGGTTGGACGACTTCCCGACTCAAGCGGATTATCTCGCCGGAGCGGACGATGTCGCTGGCCAGCATGGCACCGAAACTGCTTGGCGCCAGGTTAACCACCGCATTGGCGCCCGACAGCAGGCGAATCAGTTCCCGGTCGGCAATGACGATTCCGGTGCGGACGGCGGGCAAGCCGAACTTGGACAGCGACAGGCACAGGACCATTCCCTCGTGCCAGACCGGGGTGGCGTCGGCATAAACCATTCCCGGAAAGGGCAGGCCATAGGCGCTGTCGATGATCAGGGGAATGCCGTTTTCGCGGGCCAACCGGCTCAAGCCGGCGACCTCGTCGTCGGTGAGCACGTTGCCGGTGGGGTTGGTCGGCCGGGAAACGCAGATCGCCCCAATCTCCTCGGTGACGGCGAGTTGCCCGAAGTCGACCCGGTACTTGAACAGGTAATCGTCCAGGGTTTCGATCTTCGGCCGGATCGAAACAAAAAAATCGTCCGCCAGACCGAGATCGGCATAGCCGATATACTCCGGCGCCATCGGCAACAGTATCTTGCGCCGGCCACCGTCGGCCATGGGCCCGGCCAGGAGGTTGAACAGCAGGAAAAACGCGCCCTGACTGCCGTTGGTCAGGCAGATGTTCTCCTCGGTCAACTCCCAGCCGTACTCCCGCTGCAGCAAGGCCGCCAGGTTCTGCAGGAATTCGCGCTCTCCCCTGGGTGGATCGTACATGCCGATCAGGCGCCGCAGCAGCTGTTCGTCTCCGCTCAGCCGGCGCAGGCGCTCGGCCATCACCGCTTGAATTTGAGGGATATGGCCGGGATTGCCGCCGCCCATCATGATCTTACCGCCTTCGGCCAGGGCATTGCCGAGGTCGTCCATCAAAGAGAGAATCCCGGCGCCGGCCGAAAATTTTTCACCAAATGCCGACAGTTTCACGTGGCGACAGCTCCTTGCGCAGCCAAAATGTTCCCTGTTGCCCCGCACGCCTCGCCCTGCCACCGCCAACGGCGGAAAAAGCGGACAGACGACCGTGACCGTAAGGGGAAAATTGTACCAGCTTCAAAAGAAAAAACCACCAAGAGATGTTGACCGAGTCCGGCTTCGGGCAGGCTGCCCGTCAAGGCGCTGGGCGGGGGGTGAAAAAACGGCATGGCAGGCCGGAAGTCGCCAGGACGACCCGGGACGGCAAGTCCCGGCTCTTAAAGCCATAGGCCCGGCAACCTCGAGGCTGGCGAGGGTCGTGGGTGATAAAATAATTCCGGCAGGCCAGACAATCCGGCGTTTTATCCGTGCCAGCCATCGTTACGGCGCCCCCATGTCCGGCACCGCGCTGTTCTTGCCCAACATGCCCATTCACTCCTGTTTCTTGGGATAATCGAAGAACAGAAGCGTGCCGGTGCCGGTCTCGATCTCGGCCCAGGTGCGTTGGGGAAAGGCCAGGCCCACGATGCCGCAGGTCGGGATATTGTCGATCCGCAAGCCCCCCAGCACGTTGGCAAGCCCGGTGCTTTCCGGGTTGTGGCCAACCAGCATCAGGGTGGACACGTCGGGATCGACCGTGCGGATCAACTCGATCAATTCCGGGACCGAGGCGGAATATTGCGCCCGATTGCGCCGCACCTGCTCCGGCGGGATGTCGAGTTGGCGGGCATAGTGGAGGGCGGTGGCAAGCGCGCGCACCGCCGAGCTGGTCACGATCAGGTCGGGCCGCAGGCCGCGCCGCGCCAGCCGGCGCCCCATCTCCGGGGCGTCGCGTTCGCCGCGTTTGTTCAGGGGCCGGTCGAAATCGCCCAGGCTGGCATCCTGCCAGCTCGATTTGGCATGCCGACAGATCAACAGGCGAAGCGAATCAGATTGCAAGGAGTTCTTGGATTTCATGCCATAAACTCTCATAGGCGGCGGTGGCGGCCGATGCGGGCAGGGCCGCCGCCACCGGCTGCCGGTAGATGCCCATCCGCTCGATATCCGCCGAGTAGGGAATGACGGAGCGCAGCACCCGATTGTCGTCGCGCAACGACTGCATCATCTCCGCGTGCATTTTCTTGCGCTTCTCGACCATGGAGAAAAAAATGACCACCTTATCGCGTTCCAGGCCGATCTCGTCGAGAAAGGCAAACAACTGCTCCAAAGACAGCAAGGACAGGGTGGTGGGAATCACCGGTGCCAGGATGTAATCGGCGGCGTAAAAAATATTCTCCGACAACAGGGTCAGGTTCGGCGGGCAGTCGAGAATGATCCGGTCGTATTCCTCCAACAGGGGGGCCAGAACCTTGCTCAGCCGCTTGTGCGATTTCTTGCATTCATCCAGGGCTAAATCGATGTTGCGGTAGGAAAAATCGGCGGGCAGCATGTCGAGGCCGGGATAATCGGTGCCCTTGATGTTCTCTTCGATATGCCGGCCGCCCTTGAGCAATTTTTTGGCCCCGAATTTTTTGGGCGCCCGGATGCGGAAGTAATAGGAGGCCGACCCCTGGGGGTCCATGTCCAAAAGCAGGGTTTTGCCGTGCTGTCGCGCGGAAAGGTAGGCCAGGTTGACCGAGGTGGCGGTCTTGCCCACCCCGCCCTTGATGTTGTAGACCGCGATGATACTCATGCCGGCTCCTGTCGTTTCCCAAACAGTTCGTGGAACAGCTCCGAGGTTTCCTGGTCGCCGAATTGCGCGAACGCCTCGGTGAAATGGACGCGCAGTTCCTGCTGCTCCCGAAACAGGCTCTGGAGCAGGCCGCCGAGCGCCGCCGCCTGATCGAGATTGCGCCGCGAGCCTGCGGGCAGGCTTTTCAAGGTTTGGCGGAGCATCTCCTGTTGCACCGAGAGGTCGTTGAAGCTGCCGAGGATATCCTGCAGCTTTTTCAAGTGCCGGATCAAGCCCTGCATCTCCTGTTTGGGGTAGAGGGAACCGAAAAATTCCATGGCGTAGCGCAGTTTTTTGCACTGGATGCGCAGGCGGTGCACCTCGGCATCGGGGGTGACGGCATCCAGCACCCGGCCATCCCGCACGACCCGTTTGAACCGCTTCAGGATAATCCGGCCGGCCAAGTCGCGGACCGGCAGGCCGGCCAAGTCCGCCGGTTGCCGATCGCTCCGCTTCAGCGCCCGTTGCCAGGCGGCAAGAACCGCCTTGTTTTTCTTGGCCCGTAGGGCCCGCACCAATTTTTTTTGCTCGACCTGCCGGTTGCGACTCAAACCGACGAAATAATCCTCCAGCCCCGGTCGCAAGGAAGGAGGCAGTCGACCAAGGCAGTCTTCGCGGGCAAGCAGATAGACGTCCAGATCGCGGGTAGGCCCGGTCAAGGCGCCGAGGCGGCCGAACACCCGGCCGAACCGGTCGGCAACCGGAGCCGGCAGCACCCGTTTCACCAGGCTCAAGCCGGAACGGGTGCGGCGGATGGCGACCCGGAGGTCATGGAGGAATTCCGGATCGTAATCGGCCAGAACCCCCGGCATGTTGCGGGAGATCGTCTCCAGCAGGAATTGATAAATGCGGGCCATGGCCTCGCGGGCAGTCTCGCCGCCGTTCAACTCAAGATTGAACTTCGGGCTGTAATCCAGGGGACTGCGTCCCTTGGCCCGGCAACCTTCCTCGAAACCGACCAGGGGCGAGACCGGCTCGGCCACCCCGGCCGCAGCCAGAATGCTCCGGACCGTCTCCAGTTCGTTGCCATAGCCGCGAAGGCCGAACAGCCGTACCAGGCGGTAGCGTCGTTCTCCGTCCACAGGCTCCTGGGTCTCGATCACGATCCGGGCCACGGTTTTTTCATCCCGGTTGAGCAGACGAATCTGCCGGCCGTGCAGATGGACCGCGGCCAGGGGCAGCAGGCAGCGGACGCCCAGCACCGGTGCCAGCAGCTCCCGCAGCCTTCCGGGAGGAAAATCGCGGGCAAAGCAGGCGGCATGCAACTCCGGCCCGCCCTGCTGCACGGTCACCTCGCTGCTGTCATCGTGGTACAGGGTCCAGCAGTTGCCATGGCAATGGAGCAGATACCCCTGCTGATAGAGCCGCCAATCGAACGTGTCGGCATAAACCACCGTGGCCTCGTATTCCGGGGCGGTATCGAACCCGAATTCGGCGGCCAGGGCGGCAAGCAGCCCTTCCACCGGCAACGAATCGGGCAACAGCCAGGTGTCCGGGCCGGAATGGACCATGTTGTGTCCTTTCAGCTCCGGTAATCGGCGTTGATCTTGACGTAATCGTAGGAAAAATCGCAGGTGTACACCTCAGCCTCGGCAAGACCTTCGCCAAGGTGCACCGTGACGGTGAAGCGGGGCTGTTTGAGGACCGCAGTGGCCGCCGCCTCCCGGTCCGCACCCAAGGCCACCCCGTTCTCCACCAGAGAAATGTCATCGAAACTGATTCCCACCCGCTGGGGATCGAAGGTGCATTCCGACCGGCCCAGGGCGGCGATAATCCGGCCCCAGTTGGCGTCCTCGCCGAAGAATGCGGTCTTGACCAGGGCCGAGTTGGCGATGGTCTGGGCCGCGTTCAACGCCTCATCCTCGTCGCGAGCCCCGGCAATCCTGATTGTGACCAGCTTGGTGGCCCCTTCGCCGTCGGCCACGATTTTAAGGGCCAATTCCTTGAACACGCCTTTCAGGGCATCGCCGAACAGTGTCGCCGCCTGGAGATTGTCCTCGTCGATCCAGGGGTTGCCGGCAGCGCCGTTGGCCATCACCAGCACCGTGTCGTTGGTGGAGGTGTCGCCGTCCACCGTTATCCGGTTGAAGGTCTGCCCGACACCGGCTTTCACCAGCCGATTGAGCACCGGAAAGACGATCTGGGCGTCGGTGACCACAAAACAGAGCATGGTGGCCATGTCGGGCATGATCATTCCCGAGCCCTTGGCGATCCCGAGGATCGACACCTCGACCCCGCCGATATCGACCGTGGCCGTGGCGATCTTGGGCACCAGATCGGTGGTCATGATCGCCTGGGCCAGCTGCTCGAAGCCCTCGGGCGAAAGGCCGGCCACCAGGCCGGGCATGGCCTGGGCAAACGGTTCGAGCTGGAGCGGCTGCCCGATCACTCCGGTCGACGCCACCTGGACCAGCGACGGATCGATCCCCAGTTCGCGCGCCGCCAGGGCGCCGGTGGCCAGGGCCTGATCCATGCCTTCCTTGCCGGTGCAGGCATTGGCGTTGCCGCTGTTGACCAGAATTGCCTGGGCCAGACCGGAGCGCAACCGCTCCATGTCGAGCTGCACCGGTGCCGCCTTGACTTTATTGGTGGTGAAGGCCCCGGCGGTCACCGCTGGAGTCTGCGAAAAGATCAAGCCCAAATCAAGCCGGCCGGCATAGCGGATGCCCGCTGGCACCGCTGCCGCCAAAAAACCTTTCACCTGCATGAAACATCCCGTTATCAATTGAAGTTATCCGTAAAAACACTTGGGTTACTCTACCAGATACCCGGAAAAAGGAAAGTGCGAACATGGCCGGGATTTGGTAATTTTCCTTGACCCGTGGCCGGATTGATGCCACTTTAGCTCCATTTGAGGACCGAATTTCGGTGTCCCGATATTTTCGTAGACGAGCAGAACATTGCCTTTCCCCTCCCCTCTTTTCGCAATGCCCCCGAAGGGCTTTGGGCCAGTGGCGGCCGCAAATCGCCGGCTTTGCGTGTCGACACCATGGAATCCTTGACCTGGGGCCTGACCAGCGGGCTTTTGCACGCCGACCTGGCCATTCGCATCGGTTTTTCCCTGCGAGTGATCATGCGCAAACGGGCGCCCAGCGTTTCCTTTGCCTGGCTGGCGGTCATCCTGTTGATTCCGTTCGGCGGCGCCCTGCTCTACCTGCTGTTCGGCGAGTACCGCCTGGGCGAACGCCGGGCCACCCAGTTGGCCAGGGAACGGCCGGTCCTCCGGAAATGGTCCGGCGCCTTGCGGGATATTCCGGCCTCCGACCGGAAGGGCATCGATCCCGAGTGCCTGCCGCTGCAAGTGCAGATCCTGACCACCACCGGCATGCCGACCATGCCCGGCAACCGGCTGGAGTTGATCGATACCGCCGACCGTTTTTTCAGCCTGCTGATCGAGGATATCGACCGGGCCGAGTCCAGCTGTTTCCTTGAATTTTACATCCTCAACGAAGGCGGCCGGGGAGATGAGCTGATCGCGGCCCTGCTGGCGGCACGGCAACGGGGAGTGACCTGCCGGGTCCTGCTCGATGCCATCGGGGCCAAGCAGTTTTTACGCAGCAGGGCGGCAAGGCGATTGCGCCAAGGCGGGGTCGAGGTGGTGGCGGCCCTGCCCGCCGGCCTCTTTCGAGCTCTGTTCGTCCGCATCGACCTGCGCAACCATCGCAAAATAGCGGTGATCGACGGCGAGATCGCCTACACCGGCAGCCAGAACCTGGTGGATCCCCGATTTTTCAAGCAAGATGACGGCGTGGGAGAATGGGTGGATGCCATGGTGCGGATCACCGGACCGGTGGTGGAATTGCTGGCCGCGGCTTTTCTCTTCGACTGGCTGCTGGAACGCGGCCAAAGCCCGACCGAATACCGGGGCATTACCGGGATTCGCCCGGCCGAACCGACCGGCGAGGCCCTGGTGCAGCTGGCTCCGTCCGGCCCCGGCTACGGCGAGGACACCATCCACAACCTCCTGCTCACCGCCATTTACGCCGCCCGACGGGAATTGGTCCTCACCACCCCCTACTTCGTCCCGGACAACGCCATCCTGGCGGCCTTGCGGTCCGCGGCCCAGAGAGGGGTGGCCGTGACCATCGTCATCCCGGAAAAAAACGATTCCCGGCTGGTTCACTACGCAAGCCGTTCCCGGTTCGAGGCCCTGAGCCAGGCCGGAGTCCGGATCATGGCCTTCCACGGCGGCCTGCTGCACGCCAAGAGCATCACCGTGGACGGCAATTTCTGCCTGCTGGGGTCGGTCAACCTCGACATGCGCAGTCTCTGGCTCAACTACGAAATGACCCTGGTGATCTACGACCGCGGCTTTACCAAGCAGGTGCGGGAGATGCAATGCCGCTACCTCGAGCAGGCCCGCGAGCACGACGCCGCAACCTTTGCCGCCCGCCCCTACCGGCAGCGGGTGCTGGAAAACATCGCCCTGCTCCTGGGGCCGCTGCTGTAGGCCGAAACACGCACCGGAACCATCAACGCTCCATCACCGCCATCGAGGCCGGACATCGATCATGAACATCCTCGTCATCAGCGACATCCACGGTAACTATCCGGCTTTGGCGGCCGTCGCCCAAGCGGCGGCCCCGTTCCACTGCAGCCATATTCTCAACTGCGGCGATTCCCTGGTCTACGCGCCCTTTCCCAACGAAACCCTCGACTGGCTGCGGCGCAACCAGGTTTTTTCCATCCGGGGCAACACCGACGACCGGGTCGTCAAGCTGCTCAAGGGCAAATCGATGAAAAAGCCATCCAAGCCGGAAAAGCGCATCATGTACACCAGTACCGCAGCCGCGCTCACGGCCGAAAACAAAAACTATCTTCTTGAATTGAAGAAGAAAAAAATCCTGCGCCTCGGCCATGCCTTCATCGGCCTGTACCACGGCAGCCCGACCGATCACGAGGAATTCCTGGCCGCGGACACGCCGGACAAGCGCTTTAAGGAACTGGCAAAGGAAAGTTCCTGCGAGGTGGTGCTCACCGGCCACTCCCATTCCCCCTACCACCGGCAGGTGGGCGGGGTCCATTTCATCAATCCCGGCTCGGTGGGGCGGATGATGGATGGACGGCCGGATGCCGCCTTTGCCATTCTCCAACTGGACAACGGCCGGATCGCGGCCAGCCTGCACCGCTGCGCCTACGATGTCGAGGCCGTGGTCAGGGCGCTGGCCGAGCAACAACTCCCTGCCATCTACGGCGAGATGTTCCGGACCGGTACCAAGCGCCTCGATTGAAGCGTCGATCGGAAAAAGCCGCGCTACTTGCCGCCGGCGGCCCGGTAGGCCTCTTCCAGCCGGAGAGCGACATAGTCCAGGACCTCCGCGGCGCAGGCGTCGAGATCGAAGCACAGGGCATCCTCGCCCTGCAACCCGCCGGGGACAAATGCGCCCCGCTCCTCGGGATCGGCGACCATGTCGGCAAAAAAGCAGACCGACAGCCAACGCGGCTGATCGTCGATCACGTCGACCATGGCAAAAAGCGGCCGATTGTGCCCCGGCACCGCGGCGCGAAGCGAGTAGGTCACGCCGGGCCGGGGGTGAAAACTCAACTCCACCTGATCGCCCTTGCCGGCAAACAGGCCATACAACCGTAGAAATCCCTGTTTGTTGCCGTCCGGGCTTTCCGCCCAGGTATCGACAAAGGCCTCGATCTCCTTTCTTACCTCATTCATCGTCCCTTCTCCTGCAGCGATAGTGGCTCTTGCCGGTGCCCAGATTTGCACCCGATCCTCGAATAATTCCATTTCCGCTTCAAAAACGCAGTATATTTTCCGGCTATATTCGCTGAGTGGTTCCGATGGTTCCAACCACGTTGCCCAGGCCGTCCTGGTGGTAATACTTGACCGCGGCACTCGGCCCCATGCCGGTCTGGCGCAGGATGGGATCGTCCGATCCCGGCCCATGGGTATAGAGAGCGGCCGGAGTAGTGAAGCTGGAGGTGTATTCGGCGTAGATGTCCGGGCCTTGATAGAGGTAGTCGGTCGGGGTCGAACCGATCGCCTTCCTGATCCGTCGTCCGGAGTCGTCGTAGGCGTATTGTTCGGTGGAGACACCTGTCTTGGTGACCTAGGAGCCTGTCGGACTTGAGGCGATTCCCCAAGGGCAATATTCGTCATTTTGACTCATTGACTTTGAGTCCTCACCGGTTTTTCGAGTTTTCAGCCTTGCCTCGTCAGGATATGGTCGATTCGAGGTGTACAGAGCATTTTTGGAGGGTTTTATACTGTCAACGCATGCAACCGTTTCAGGTTCCAAGCTATGCAGACCAAATCCCACTCTTTCCTGACCGACTTCACGCCTCGGAGCAAAAACTGGCGGAACCCCATCGCTGCTTTTATGATGCCGAAGACTGGCTCGACAGTGCTTTTTACGTTTCTGATTACCACTGAACTTCAGCCGGCATTTTTTTTGGTGGCATGACGCTATTTGTCATACCAGCTATGGCATAGTGCTCCCAACCTTCACCCCAAAAGGAGCACGGCATGGCCAAAAATACCATTCAGTTCCAAAAAGGAATGAGTTTGCCACAATTTCTCTCACAATACGGCACCGAAAAACAATGCCGGGCCGCCCTGTTCAGCATGCGCTGGCCCCAGGGCTTTCGATGTCCGAAATGCGGCCATGGAGCCTATTGCGAGATCCGCGGC